>LADZ01000002.1 GCA_000961845.1 Flavobacteriales bacterium BRH_c54 | reverse complement strand
GTTGAAGGGGAAATTTACAACCGTTGGGGGCAAAAAATGTTTGCTTGGGGGAATGTTAATGGGTATTGGGATGGTAAAACCCTTGCCGGTGCTGACGCGCCTGATGGTACTTATTTCTTTATCATTAAGGCTGAAGGTATTGATGGTCAACAGTTCTTCGAAAAAGGTACACTGTCACTTATTAGATAAAATTTCTATATTATAACATAAACAAGTCTCACAATATGAGACTTGTTTATGTTATAATATCATTACTCCTTTCTTATTAAGAATAGGAATTTTTACAAAATTTTCTTCTTTAATTGTTTCGGCTAAAAAAATGTATTTTTTATCTAACAACTGATTATCTGAAAAATAAGTTACCCAATATTGATTATGTAACCCAAAAACATTTTCGATAATAGGCTCAATTTTAGCATAACTTTTTGGAGGAACATTACCCAATGCATGTCGTAATTCAGAAGTTTTGGTTTGGGAACCATTCTCATGAGTAATGTAACCTTTTGAAGATACTAATACGTTTTCTAAAGCGGTATCTTTTAAATTAATCAAGTAAACATTCCAATCTTCATCTTCTTGAACAACAGCGATGGCTACATTGGTAACTTTTTCCTGAGGAATATCTTTTATCATTTTTTATTACTCTTTAATTTCTTCAATAGCTCTACTTATGGTTTTGTCATTTTCATTAACAATCACGTAAAAACCGAAATTACCATAAAGATGTCTGCTCATATCTGCTTTTAACCCTTGCTCAATTAAAGATTTAGATTTTTTTATTTGTTCTAAATTTCTTTCTATTCCTGACTCAGTAGCAAATTTTATCAGATTATTAAACAATTGATTACTTACTTTAAATTGTCTTTTAAATTGAACGGCATCGTGATACGTTTCTAACATTTTTTTTCTTCTACTATCGATATAGTTTAACGAAAATTCTTGAATAATACCGTTATACCTTAATTGATACAAATAATCTGTTCCTCCTACAGTATCTAACGGAATAAAAATATCGGGCATAATTCCACCACCACCATAAACAACCTTACCTTTTTTGGTAAAATATTTCAACGAATCAGGAAAATGGATACTATCAGCTTCTAATAATTCACCATTTTCGTAACGTTTGTAAGCTTCTAAATTATAATCATCTAAACCATTTTCATAAGGTTTTTGAATTGATCTTCCAGACGGTGTATAATATCTGGCAACAGTAAGTCTTATTGCCGACCCATCAGGCCAAGGTATTTGTTCTTGAACCAATCCTTTTCCAAACGAACGTCTTCCTAAAATAATTCCTCTATCATTATCCTGAATTGCCCCTGCTAGTATTTCACTTGCCGAAGCTGAATTTTCATTAATTAAAATAGCTATCTTAACTCCTTTTAATATCCCTTTTGACGTAGAATAATATTCTGTTTTTTTTCTTGCTCTTCCTTTTGTATAAACAATCATTTGATTTTTATCTAACATTTCATCAGCAATACTTATAGCAGAAGAAAGCACTCCACCTCCATTCCCTCTTAAATCAATAATCAAACTTTCCATATCTTTTTCCTTAAGTTCAGCCACAGCGGTCAAAAATTCAGCGTACGTTGTTCTTGCAAATCTTGATATTTTAACATATCCAATATTATCATCTATCATGTAAGGAGCATCAACACTATAAATAGGAATTTCATCTCTTACAATAGCAAACTTTAGCAATTTTTTTGTCCCTCTTCTTTTAACATAAACATTCACTTTTGTTCCTCTTGGACCTTTTAACAGCTTAATTACATCATTATTTGTGATGTTTTTTCCTGCAATATTTAATGTATCTACTTTAATAATTCTATCTCCTGCCTGAATGCCAAGTTTTTCTGAAGGACCATTTGCTATTGCTGCTACCACCATTACAGTATCATCCTTAATTCTAAACTCAACACCAATTCCTTCAAAAGAGCCTTCAATTGGGTCATTCATATCATTAAAATCTTTAGGAGATATATAATAAGAATGAGGGTCTAAATTCGATAACATAGAATTGATAGAGTTTTCTAACAACTCTTTACTATCTACCGAATCTACATAAGCTTCTTCAATAAAATTAAGTATCTCATTAAGCTTACCTGTAGAAGATTTTGAATTTGATTTTGAAAAAATAATAGATTTATTGCCTGTTGTTGACGATAAATAAGAACCTAAGTAAATACCAACTACAACACTAAGTGTTAGCAATAATGGTAGAAATATTTTAATGTTATATTTGTTCATATTGTATGTTTAGGGATAATCTTCTAATCTAATAAAAGTAACATCTATGCCAGATTCTTCTAAAAAATTAAGACCATCTTTGTCTTTATAATCATTACAATAAACTACTCTTTTTATACCTGCTTGCAAAATTAACTTGCTGCATTCTTTGCATGGCGAAAGCGTTATATATAGGGTTGCTCCATTGGCATTATTAGTAGATTTTGCAATTTTCATTAACGCATTTGCTTCGGCATGAAGCACGTACCACAATGTTTTTCCATCTTCATCTTCACAGCAATTATCATAGCCTGTTGGCGAACCATTATAGCCATCAGAAATTATCATTCTGTCTTTAACCACCAATGCTCCAACTTGTTTTCTTATACAATGCGATAATTTAGACCATTCTTTGGCCATTTTTAAATAAGCCAAATCGTAGCGTAATTGTTTATTTTTATTGTAACTCTCTTCCATTTCTTTTAAAAGCAGCAAAATTAACTATTTGAAAATGATTTATTGACTTTTATATTTTTCGTATCCTTCTTGTTGATTAATAGCTACCATTACTTGCTTTAAGATATTTTCAACACTATCTTCATAATCTATTTTTAATGGTTGATGTACTTGCATTTGTAAAGCCGTATTTTTTTTCTTGATAAAAAGTCCTTTTTTATCAAAAGCTCTTCTAAAACCATCTATGGTAATAGGCACAACAATAGGTTTATAATTTTTAATGATGTGAGCTGTTCCTTTTCTACCTTCAGCAAAAGCCTTAGTAGTTCCTTGTGGAAAATTTACCACCCAGCCATTTGCCAACGCAATTTTTATTTTTTCCGTATCAGCTTGATCAACGGGTCTTTTAATAGATTTCCCTGCTTCTCGCCAAGTTCTTTTAATGGTGATTGCTCCGGCATAAGCTAAAATTTTAGGCAATAATCCTGATTTCATGGTTTCTTCAGCAGCAACAAAATAAAAATCAACAAAAGGACATGCTAAAATTCCTCTCAATTTAATTTCATTCGGATAGCCATAAATAGCTGTTTCCATGGCGTGAACCATAAAAGCCACATCTGCAAAATATGTTTGATGGTTGGAAACAAAAAGCACATTCTGTTTGGGTAAATCTCTAAACAATTCAGCACCTTCTATTTTAGGATAATTTACTCTCTTAAACCTTATATAAGTAATAAAAGCAAAGGTTCTTATCACTAATTTTTTAAGAAATAGGTACTGACCAAAAATATTTTTCTTTAGCAAATCGATTTATTTTTTTTAAAAGGGCAAATTTAATCAAGAATTGCCATTTCCCTAATAAAAAAAGGCTTTGATATTGTTGGATTAATTTTTAACTTTCTTTCTAAGTAAAATTTTCTGACCCTCAATAGGCTGAGTTCCCATAATCATATTATTTTTCTTATAAAGTTTATTAAGCTTTACACCATATTGCTGAGAAATACTTCTCATGGTATCTCCAGATTTTACGATATGAAAATCTTCTTGAGCCTTATTTCTTTTTGGCTGAAGATATAATATTTGTCCTTCTTCCAATACATCACTTTTGTTTAAATCATTATAACGATATAATTGCCATTCATTCATTTCAAAAGCTTTAGCAATGCTGTAAAAGGTATCTCCTTTTTTTACAACAATGTGTTTTATGTTGTTATGCATTTTAACAGTATATTTTTTTGAAGCAGAACTTGCTAAAGTTGCAGATGTTTTGCCTTTTTTTGGTGTTTTAGAAGGAACTTTTGCATACCTATCGTACTCATAAAGTTGATGTTTTTCAATTAAATCTATCAGCAAATCGGCATATTTTGGATTAGTAGCATAACCTGCTTTTTTTAACCCTTTAGCCCATCCTTTATAGTCGGTAACTTTTAATTCAAACAGAAAGGCATAACGAGAACGTGATGTTAAGAAATCAGAATGATCCTCAAAAGATTCATAAACTGATTTGTATTTTCTAAAACATTCATTCTTGGCATCATCATCAATATGCATGGTTTTTCCTTTCCATCCCGAATGGCATTTTATTCCAAAATGATTATTGGCGTACATGGCTAAGGGACTGTTTCCATCTCCCGACTCTAGAATTCCCTGAGCTAATGTAATACTGGCAGGAACTCCCGAACGATGCATTTCTCTAATTGCATCATCTTTATAGGTCTCTATATATTCCGAACGTGTAATTCTGCGTTCGGCAGGTTGTGCTACTGAACTTATTGTCAGCAGCAATGCTACTATTAATATGGAAATACGGTAATTCATTAATTGCAAAGTTAACAGCAATATCAACCACTCTAATGCTATTCTTCTAAAAATATTAACAGTTGATTATTGATTACTAAAACTATTAAACCCAAACTTTAAAATATTAATTTAATTTTATCAAATCCTTTATTTCCTTGCAATCCACCCGTATGTATAGCAACAATTTTTTTGCCATTAAAAAAAGCTGTCGTTTTGGCAAGATGTAAAATTCCAAATAACATTTTTCCTGTATAAATTAAGTCTAGCGGAATGGTTTGGTTTTGATAAAAATCATTAACAAAGTCAATCAATTCACTACTTGTTTTTGCGTATCCACCAAAATGATAATCAGTATTTAATCTCCAATTTTGATGATTTATTTCCACCAAAAATTGTTGTTGATAGTCTGCCAATAGTTGTTGTATATCATTTTTTAGAAATTCTCCACCTTTTAAAGCCGGAAAACCGATTATTTCTTTTGTTTCATCTGTAGCAGCAATAATTCCTGCAATGGTTCCTCCTGTTCCACAAGCACAACAAATAATATCGTAATCTATATCAATATTTTTAATAATTTCGGTACAACCTTTTACTGCAAAAGCATTAGAACCACCTTCAGGAATTAGATAAAAATCTCCCACTTCATTTTTCAGTTTTTCAATAAAAACAGGGTTATATTTTTCATCTTTATATAAACTTCTTGAAATATATCTTAACTGCATCCCATTATCTACTGCAAGTTGTAAGGTTGAGTTTAAAGGCAAATGCTCTTCCCCTCTAATTATCCCAACAATTTTAAATCCAAATTGGTTACCCGCAGCAGCCGTTGCGGCAATATGGTTAGAAAATGCCCCTCCAAAAGTTAATAATTGATTTTTTCCTTGATTGCTGGCTTCTTGTAGGTTGTAAAACAATTTTCGCCACTTGTTTCCGGAAATGGTAGGATGAATTAAATCTTCACGCAATACATGTAATTGTATGTTCTTTTCTTCTAAAAAATCAAGTTTAACTTGCTGAAGTGGAATTAGCGGAAGTTGTTGGTATTGCATGGGACAAAAGTACAGAACAAAATAAAAAAACCCTTTTAGCAAAATTGCTAAAAGGGTTTTCTATAAAAATTAATTTATTATTTATTTCTTAATCACTTTTAAGGTATTTAAATTACCATTTTGATTAATCTCTACGAAATATAATCCGGTAGCATAAACACTCATATCAAAAGTAGCTGTATTCCCTGAAATTATTGTTTTTTCTACTAAAGTCTGACCAGTAATAACAATAATTTTCACAACTGCTCCACTTAAATCATCTGAAGATGATATGGTAAAAATATCATTAACAGGATTTGGATAAACAGAAATATTGTTGTTGGCATTCATTTCATTTAATCCAGTAATAACAATGTTTTCACAAACAGAAGTTTCACTACAACCATTTTCTGTTACAATAACAGCATAGTTCCCTGTAACTGTTGGTGTAAAGTTTTGGCTAATAGCACCAGAAATTGGCTGATTACTGTTATCGCAATCTACCCATTGATAAGTTGCGTTACTGTTATTTGCAGTAATGGTAGTTCCTGTTGTTGTAGTTGTAGCATCAACTGTTGTAACAGTAATGGTAGTCGTGGCTGTATTTTGACAGTTATTTCCATCTGTACCTGTAACGGTATAGGTTGTAGTTACTGTAGGATTAAAAGCTACACCGTCAGTAACACCATTATCCCAAGTGTATGATGTAGCCCCTCCACCTGTTAAAGTAACAGGATCTCCATTACAAATAGAAGAAACAGATGCATTTGCAGTTACTGTTGGCAATGGATTTACTGTAATAGTAATTTGGTCAACATCCGTACAAGAACCTGATGTTCCTGTTACACTATAAGTTGTAGTCGCAGTTGGTGTAAAAGCTACACCGTCAGTAACGCCATTATCCCAAGCGTAAGAAGTAGCTCCACTTCCTGTAAGTGTAACTTGGTCGCCTGCACAAATTGAAGTAGAAGTTGCATTTGCAGTAACAGTAATACCAGAAGCAACAGTTACTGTCACCTGAGCAGTATTTTGGCAGCTATTAACATCTGTACCTGTAACTGTATAAGTTGTTGTAGCAGTTGGTGTAAAAGCAACACCATTTGTTACACCATTATCCCAAGTGTAAGAAGAAGCTCCTCCACCTGTTAAAGTAACCTGACCACCAGCACAAACAGTAGTTGCAGATGCGTTCGCGGTTACAGTTGGTAATGGATTTACAGTAACAGTTACCTGAGCAGTATTTTGGCAGTTATTAGCGTTAGTTCCTGTAACAGTATAAGTAGTTGTTGCTGTTGGTGTAAAAGCAACACCATCAGTAACGCCATTATCCCAAGTGTATGATGTAGCTCCTCCACCTGTTAAAGTAACTTGACTTCCAGTACAAACTGACATTGATGAAGCATTTGCTGTAACAGTTGGTAATGGATTTACCGTTACTGTTTTAGTAGCACTATCTAAACAGCTGCTCCAAAAACCACCCAAGGTATAAAGTTTAGGTGTATGATTAGCTGCTGTAGTGTAAGTATGAGTTGTATTTCCATTCCAAACCAATGGAGTACCTCCTAATGCATAAACATAAGTAGAATCGGGTACACCATTGAAATAATTTTTAAACATTTGGTAATTGTAAAACCTACTACTTAACACACTTGTTGGTGTAGTATTATTGGCAAAGGTTACAGGTGTTCCTAAACAAGAAGGATTAGGAGAAGCCGTAAAATCTGTTGTTATAGTGTAAGTAATTTTTGGTGCTACTAAGGGTTCGAAATCATAAGGGGCACCAGGAAAATTAGGAACTGTATAAGTAGGTAAGCTCACCCAACTCCCGTTTGATGACGTATGAAAATCTGATTTCGCCCTTGATAAGTTTTCATCATAAGATTGTCCTTGTGCGGCATCATTTACATAGAGCCCTAATATTCCATTTGTATTTGAAGGCTGAATAACAACAGCATAGTTACCTGATACATTTATAGGGCTAGAAAAGTTTGCTTGTCTATAAGTGAAATTAGTATCAGAAATCGTTATAGTTGTAAAAGCTAGCTCTGTTATAGGATTATTATTTCCATCCACACTAAATACAGAAGCTCTTACTGTAACGCTCGCTACGCCATTTGGACTATTTCTTCCAAAAAACTCAACACCAGTAACTCCAATTGTAGTTCCACTTAATAAAAAGGTTTGAGATATACCTTCATTATCACTTGCCCATAATTCAAATGTGTAAAAATTGGAAGCCCCTAAAAGTTGCTCTTTTATTTGAGGATACCTAATAGTGTCAACACAAGCCAAGGTTTTTTGAGCATTCATGTTTTTAAGAGAAGATTCATGGCTTTTAGTTAAAAGCACATTTTGTGGAGCAGGTTTAAGGTCGCCTCTATTTGTCGCTTGACCAAAAACTATTGTCCCCATCATTAAAACTAAAGAAGATAATAAGATTTTTTTCATGTTGTTTTATTTTTAAATGTTTGTTATATTAAATTTTATAGATTGCAAATGTAAAAAACATTACAACAGAAAAAAATAAAGTTTTAATTATTAAACGTTTTCGCTTAGTATAGTATCTTTGTCCATCTTTTAAAAAACATATGCTATGCAACCCAAATCAATTTTTAAAATATTTTTAAAATACTTTTTTAGGGGGTTACTTTATGCTGCTCCTGTTACCATAACCATTTACATTATTGTAGAACTTTTTAAGTTCTTTGATGGATTAATACCCGTAGGAATTAATGTTCCGGGCATGGGTTTTCTAGTACTTATTGTTGCTATTACCTTATTAGGGGTGGTAGGTTCTAGTATTATTTTAGAACCTCTTAAATCGCAATTTAATCACATTTTAGATAAACTACCTTTATTAAAAACCATTTATTCTTCGGTAAAAGATTTGTTATCTGCGTTTGTTGGTTCTAAAAAAAGTTTTAATAAACCTGTCTTAGTTAAACTTAGTAAAGACTCCAATCTCGAAAAATTAGGTTTTATAACTGCTACTGATTTAACTAAATTAGGAATAACGGATGAAAGAATTGGCGTCTATTTACCACATTCTTACAATTTTTCCGGTAATTTCTTTGTTGTTGCAGCTTCTCAAGTTACTCCGGTAAAAAATGTCAACTCTACTGATTTTATGAAATTTATTGTCTCAGGAGGAGTAACCCATTTGGATGAATTAGAAAAAGAAAGCTCTGAATAAAAATGGATGGATTTTCAAAAATAAATCAATTAGATGATGATGAATATTATTACAGTGAAGAAGGATATATCGTCTTTACCGAAAAATATTTATTAAAACGAGGTTATTGCTGTCAGAATGGATGCAAACATTGCCCTTATGGTTTCAAAAAAAATGAAGGTAGAATTACTCAAGATAAAAAAATGAAAACAACATCAATGTTAGATTTTAAAACACAAATACAACAAGGAATTCCGAATGAATTGCCATCAAAAAAAGAAGTTGACAAAACTATAAGCCATGCTCCTAAACGCAAGGAGATTTTAACTGCTGAAGAAAAAAAGCTTGCCTTAAAAAATGCCTTACGTTATTTTGAAGCAAAACACCATCCTATTTTAGCTAAAGAATTTGCTGAAGAATTAGAAAAATACGGTAGAATTTATATGTACCGTTTTCGTCCTGATTATAAAATGTATGCCCGACCAATTGACGAATATCCCGGAAAATCCATCCAAGCAAAGTCTATTATGTTGATGATACAAAACAATCTAGACCCTGCTGTGGCTCAACATCCACACGAATTAATTACTTATGGAGGCAACGGTGCTGTTTTCCAAAACTGGGCTCAATATTTATTAACCATGCAATATTTGTCTGAAATGACAGACGAACAAACTTTAGTAATGTATTCCGGTCATCCTATGGGATTGTTTCCATCTCACAAAGAAGCTCCAAGAGTGGTGGTTACTAACGGAATGATGATACCAAACTACTCCAAACCTGATGATTGGGAAAAATTTAATGCACTAGGTGTAACACAATACGGACAAATGACAGCGGGTTCATACATGTACATTGGCCCACAAGGAATTGTACACGGAACAACTATTACGGTTTTGAATGGGTGTAGAAAAATAGATGATAAAGGAACAGCAGGGAAATTATTTGTAACAGCAGGGCTTGGAGGAATGAGTGGTGCTCAACCTAAAGCAGGAAATATTGCCGGAGTTATTTCAGTAACTGCTGAAGTTAATCCTGCTGCTACTTTTAAACGACACGAACAAGGTTGGGTGGACGAAGTAATTAGTGATTTAGATAAACTTTGCGAAAGAGTACAACAAGCCAAAGCCAATAAAGAAGTGGTTTCTATTGCCTATGATGGTAATGTAGTAGATGTTTGGGAAAAATTTGATGAAGCAGGAATTTACATAGATTTAGGTTCCGACCAAACTTCTTTACACAACCCTTGGGCGGGAGGTTACTATCCCGTTGGGTTAAGCTATGAGGAAAGCAATAAAATGATGGCGAATAATCCTGAGTTGTTTAAACAAAAAGTGCAAGAAAGTCTTATTCGTCAAACCAATGCCATTAATAGGCATACTAATAAAGGTACTTATTTTTTTGATTACGGAAATGCTTTTTTACTAGAAGCAAGTCGAGCAGGTGCTGATATTATGGCCGAAAATGGTATTAATTTTAAATACCCTTCTTACGTTCAGGATATTATGGGCCCTATGTGTTTCGATTATGGATTTGGACCTTTCCGTTGGGTATGCACCTCAGGAAAACCCGAAGATTTAAAAATTACAGATGATATTGCATGTGAAGTGTTGGAAGAAATGATTAAAACTTCTCCTAACGAAATAAAACAACAAATGCAAGATAACATTACTTGGATTAAGGGAGCTCAAGAAAACAAGTTAGTGGTTGGTTCTCAAGCCAGAATTTTATATGCCGATGCCGAAGGAAGAATAAAAATTGCCGAAGCTTTTAACAAAGCAGTTGCTAGTGGTAAACTTTCTGCTCCTATTAATTTAGGACGAGATCATCATGATGTTTCAGGAACAGATTCTCCTTATAGAGAAACTTCTAATATTTATGATGGTTCCGCATTTACTGCTGACATGGCAATTCATAATGTTATTGGAGATAGTTTTAGGGGAGCCACTTGGGTTTCTATACACAATGGTGGTGGTGTTGGCTGGGGAGAAGTAATTAATGGTGGTTTCGGATTAACCTTAGATGGCTCTGCTGATGCCGACAGAAGATTAAAATCTATGCTTTTTTGGGATGTGAATAATGGCATTGCCCGAAGAAGTTGGGCAAGAAATTCAGAAGCTATTTTTGCCATTAAAAGAGAAATGGAAAGAACTCCTGGATTAAAAGTAACCTTGCCGAATTTGGTGGATGATGAGGTGATGAATGGGTCGTCATTTTTTTGATAGAACACAGATATTACGGATTTAGTGGATTTACACGGATGATAAATTCGCATAGGACTATACTCAACGTTGTGAAAGTAATGATCCATTGGAGTTTGAAATGCATTTGATATTAGTTTAAAATATTTTTATACATTTGAAAATAAAATAAGCACACTAAAAATGGACACATATACGACAAATTTATGTTATACATGGATACTTTTGGTATCCATATATAAAAGTTGTAGCATATTTATAAAATGAAAGAAATAAGCTCTATAGATGAAATCTTAAAATGGAATGATTCATTGACCGAAGAAAAATGGACATACTTATACCGAGGTGTATCTGATATTAAACATTTTTTGGTACCGAAAATTGTAAGAACAAAATTAAATAGTAAGAAGAACTCAAAAGTAGTTACAGAAGAAATAGCAAGTCTCAGAAAAGAGCGAATGAGGGAATATTTGACGATTAGATTGCCTGCTTACGGATTTGAGTTTTCGGATTCAGATCGTAAATTGCGCCTTTGGAAAGAGTTATTTATCGCTCAACATTATGGAGTACCGACTCCACTCCTTGATTTCTCAAGAAATCCTTTAGTAGGTTTGTTTTTTGCATGCATCTCTAATCCACAGAAGGACGGAGCATTGCATGCTGTTTGTATTAAACCACAAATTGTTGAAAGTAAAGAAGATTTTAAACCGAAAGCTAAGGATTATAATATAGCTTCTTTTGATTTAATATCTTCAGGAGAAGATGGATTCAGTCCTTATGATTTAGATAGGCCTCTTTTCATTGTTCCTTCCCAGTTTGATACAAGAATACTGACTCAAAATAGCGTATTTTGTTGTTTCCCAACTCAAAAACTAACAACAAAATTGCAAGATCAACTTATTCCAAAATCATCGTCAAAAAAGCCCCAATCAGGTCAAATGAATCATATGGTTGAATGGAAGATTCCAAAAAGGAAAAAAGAAAGGTTATTAATTGATTTAAATCGAATTGGTGTGAACCATGCAACTATTTATAACGATATTTCTGGATTTGGAGAATTTGCAACATGGAAAATTCAAAATATAGAATAATATACTAACCCCACCTAAGCGTAGTATTTACTACACCTTCCAGATTCGAAATCAGACTTAGCATTTATATAATCCTTTGATTTTCTTATGATTGATTCTTTTGTCTCAAAATAGTAATCAGTTTCATTATTATTGCCACAACCAGTAGCTGTAGCAGTAACGATTAATAAAATTAGATATGTTAGGAGGTTTATCATTTTGTTATTTGTTTGACATAATTTTCGTCAACATTAATAGCATGGGTTTTAGTTATAGGAATTAATGTATCTTCTTTCTGTATGAGTTTACAATCTTCAAAGATTCCATTATTGTAAATAGCTCCATTATCATTGGGATGAGAAAAAGTTATGAAAGTTGTCTTATCACTTTTTATACTGTAGTTAAAAGTGGTTTCTAAATCTAAAAAGCTTATTAGAAAATCGTTAATGCCATCTTTCTTTATAGATACAGTATCATTACCATGAAGTGTTATGATTTTTGATTTATTAATTATAAGCTGAAGAGGGTGATGAGTATTCCATTTCAATTTGTAACAAAATTGAATAGAATCTGACTGAAGTTCTTGTTCCTCGATTTTTAGTACATCTTCTCTTTTGAATTTAGTATTCAAAATAACCGTATCATTATTCACAAACCATGTTCCTTCTGCATTATAATCTCCATAATTACTTACAGCATTATGGTACATAGGGTAACTATAATTCAACTTGAATGTTCCATTGTTTTTAAGAATTAAATTCTTTTGGAGATATCTATTATATTTTGTTCCATCTTGGGAGTAACCTTCGCCAATAATCTTTCTTCCAATAAATGTTCTTGAAGTATCAGATTGCTCAAATCCATAGCTTCCAACAAGCAGAAAAAATGATATGATGGCAATGCTTTTCACTTTATTTAAATTATTAAACAATTAGATTTAAACCCCACTTAAGGGTAATATTTACTACGCTTTATTATATTATTAGTTTTACCACCCAACTATAAAAACAAAAAACCCTCTGAAATTCAGAGGGTTTTGTATGTGGGCCCACCTGGGCTCGAACCAGGGACTTTCTGATTATGAGTCAGATACTCTAACCAGCTGAGTTATAGGCCCAGTTCTAAGTTCTTTAGAAACGGGCTGCAATTTTACGGAAATGTTATTGAATTACCAATATTTAATTTAATTATTTTTATTTGTAGTTTTGAAGTGAATATGCTGCCAACAAACATCAAAAACATTATTTTAGACTTGGGTGGAGTGATTATCAATCTTGATACTCAACAACCTTTTAATGCTTTTAAAAAATTATTTGCAGATAACTATTCTGAAATAGAGACTACTTTCACAACATTAAATTTATTCAACAATTTTGAGGTGGGAAAAGTTACTGCCGAAGAATTTATTTTGTTTTTTCTTAATCGTCACTCAAATTTAACACCTGAAAAAGTTGTTGATATTTGGAACAGCATGTTGCTAGATATTCCTAAAGAAAGAATTGTGCTTATTAGAAAATTAGCTTTAAAATACAATGTGTTCTTACTAAGTAACACCAATGAAATTCACCTTACTCACATCAATAAGTATCTTTTTGACACTTATGGCATAACCACTATCAACTCATTATTTAAAAAAGCATATTTTTCTCACGAGATTGGCTTTAGGAAACCAAATCCAGAAATTTTTGAATTCGTTTTAAACGAAAACAATTTAAATCCATCAGAAACTTTATTTGTTGATGATAGTATAGAACACATTCAATCTGCCAAACAATTAGGTATAAACACAAAACATTTAGTTGACGAAACTTTAACCCATTTTTTTAATGAAAATAAACAATAAAAACTGCCAAACCATTTGGCTAAACGAAAATGACAATAAAATTGTTCAAGTATTTGATCAACGCTACTTTCCTCACGAAATAAAAGTGATGGATTTAACCTCTTCTGATGATGTGTATTTCGCCATTAAAGAAATGGTTGTAAGAGGAGCACCTCTTATTGGTGTTACTGCTGCTTACGGTGTTTACATCATTTGTTTGGAAGCTCAAAACAAAAAAAATCCAAATGAATACATTGTTAATACTTGCAAAAAATTAAAAAGTGCCAGACCAACAGCGGTAAATTTAGATTGGGCAATAAATGAAATGCTAGTTACCCTTGAGAATGTAAATACTATTGAAGAAAAAATTGTGATAGCTTTAGAAAAAGCAAACGCTATTAAAAATGAAGACGTCCAAACCTCCATTAAAATGGGAGAATTCGGATTGGAAATTATAAAAGAAATTGCTGGAAAAAAGAAGGGTAAAACAGTAAATATTTTAACCCATTGCAATGCGGGTTGGCTAGCTACTATAGACTGGGGAACAGCAACAGCTCCAATTTACAAGGCATTTTTAACAGGAATTGATGTGCACGTTTGGGTAGATGAAACCCGGCCAAGAAATCAAGGAGCAAGTCTTACCGCTTTTGAATTAAATCAGCAAGGTGTAAAACACACCTTAATTGCAGACAATACCGGAGGTCATTTAATGCAACACGGTTTAGTAGATTTAGTAATTGTCGGTACTGATAGAACCACTAAAAATGGCGATGTCGCCAACAAAATAGGCACTTATTTAAAAGCACTTGCTGCCTATGATAATCATATTCCATTTTATGTTGCAACTCCTTCATCATCCATAGATTTTACTATTGCTGATGGTGTAAAAAACATACCTATTGAAACACGAGATGAAAACGAAGTAAAATACATACAAGGATTATTAGATAACGAAATTAAATCAGTATTAATTTGTCCTGAAACAACACCTGCATTAAATTATGGTTTTGATGTTACTCCGGCAAGATTAATTACTGGATTAATAACTGAAAGAGGTGTATGTACTGCTTCTAAAGAAGACTTAAAAAAATTATTCCCTGAAAAATATTAGTTATGACAAAGAAAATTGACGAAGGCTATATTAAATTTAATTGCGACTGGACTTTTAAACCACTTCAAATAACTATCCCTGAAGATTTACTTTTTTACAGAGACAAACTTCATGAACTAAAACTCATAGGTCATTTTGAAGACTTAAACATTGGCTATGGTAACATCAGTATAAAAACGGATGATGGCATAATCGTTTCTGGCACACAAACAGGCAACATTTTCCCTATAAATAAAGAATCTTTTACTCTTGTAACCAACTATGAAATAGCCAAGAATAATGTGGTTTGCGAAGGACCTGTTAAAGCATCATCTGAAACCATGACACACGCTGCTCTTTACGAAGTTGATGATACCATAAAAGCAATTATTCATATTCATAATACAGTCATGTGGAAAAAATTAATACATAAATTTCCAACTACCAACGCAAAAACCGCCTATGGAACTCCTGAAATGGCTGAAGAAATAAAACGTCTTTTTAACGACTATAACTTCAACAAAACAGACAATATTATAATTATGGCAGGACATGAAGATGGCATAATTTCATTTGGAAAAGATTTAAAAGAAGCATATAATATTCTTTTAAAACACTTTTAAGAATACAATAATACTTGCTAAATAGTTTTTTTTTATCCTACAGTGTAGTTTACATTTGATTTCTGAAATATCATTTTCAACACAAGGCAACTGATAATTAGATAATTCGTCTTTGTGTTGATGATAAACAAAAAACAAATGCAAAGAACCATACTTCTTTTAATTCTTTCAGTTCTACTTTCAACAAATAGTAAAGTATTTTCATCAATCCCATTATTTTCTTTTTCTGAAAAAGAAGTTACTATAGACTTCAAAACAAGTTTAGAGGAAGTACTTAAAATCAAAAAAGAACTTTCATTTTTACTTATTGCCGATTTCACCGATAAAGAGCTAAAAGCTTGGAAAAAACAAGTAAAGTCTGATGAAAATGTAAAAGATATTAAAATAAGTAAATTAGCTAAAAATGAAGGCTGGGATGTAGTTTTAGTGTTACAAAATGAAATTAACAGGAGCAATGCTAAAATGCTTTTTTCATTTTCTATTAAAGCTGATTATATAATTATTGGAAACGAAAAAATATTATTTAATGTATTTGTTTCTAAACATATACCAAATTAAATTTTGTCACTAAAAAAAACATGATGTTTAGGTTTATACTGGTTTTAGCTCTTTTATTTACATTTATAGAAAGTTACGCTCAATCAACTTGTAACAACTCTGCACCATTTTGTACTTCTACTGGTGTAAATTTTCCGGCATCAACTAACACAACAGCTCCTGTTGGACCAGACTATGGATGTTTAGGATCTCAACCTAATCCGGCTTGGTATTATTTAAATATTTCAACTGGTGGAAATATAGATATAACACTATCTAATAGTGCTAATGTTGATATTGATTTTGCTGCATGGGGTCCATTTGCATCTCAAGCCGCAATGCAAGCGGCTGTTTGTGGTGGTACAAGTGGCAGTCCAATTGACTGTAGTTTTTCAACTGCTGCCAATGAAATTGTTTCTTTGCCTAATACACAACCTGGAGAGTGGTACATGTTACTTATCACCAACTTTTCCGGACAACCAACTAACATTACTGCCACACAAACTGGTGGTTCTGGAGCAACTAACTGTGCTATATTGTGTAATATGACAGGTTTAACTGCTGTTCCAGGAGCTTGTAATCCAGCTAACAATCAATATGATGTATCAGGAACAATTAATGTCACTAATCCGCCAACTACAGGCACACTTACTATTACTAATTCTTGTGGAGGGAGTACAGTTGTCAATCCGCCTTTTGCTACAAGTATAAATTATAACATTTCAGGAGTTACCGCAAATGGTGCTAACTGTACAATAACGGCTACTTTTTCTGCCGACCCAACTTGTACGCTCACTCAAAACTATACAGCTCCCGCTAACTGTACCGTTACTTGTAATATAACAGGCTTAACTGCTATTCCTGGAGCTTGTAACCCAGCAAATAATCAATATGATGTTACTGGAACAATTAATGTTACTAATCCGCCAGCAACAGGCACACTAACTATCACTAATTCTTGTGGAGGAAGTACGGTCATTAATCCCCCTTTTGCTTCAAGTATTAATTACACCATTCCCGGAGTTACCGCAAATGGTGCTAATTGTTCGATAACAGCTACTTTTTCTGCTGACCCAACATGTACGTTTACTCAAAACTATACAGCTCCTGCCAGTTGTACTGTTTCTTGTAACATCAACAACTTTACTGCAAATATTGGTGCTTGTCAGCCAAATAACACCTATACTGTAAATGGAACTATTGACTTTACTACAGGAATAACAACAGACTCTCTTGTTATCACAATAAATGACGGAGTTAATACTTATGATACTATTATATACCCTCCTTATGTTTCTCCTATGAATTGGAGTATATCAGGAATGAACTCAAATGGAAATAACATTACTATTACAGCAACATTTGCTGCAGACCCTTCTTGTACAGCCTCGCTTAACTCTACAGCTCCTGCTTCTTGTGGTTGTGTGGCTCAAATTGGTAATTTTAATATTAACATGACAGGTAATAGTACTACCAACTATGTTTTATGTTTTGGCGATCAAATAGATATTACATCAAACATAGGTTATAACCCACCAGACATAGCTAACAATCCTCCAGGACCAGCTTACAACCCTGGAATAGGTTATTTAGTTTACAGTTGCCCTCCTACAATTGGAGTTGTTCCTAGTAATGTAGCCCCTAATGATGATATAACCAATGACCCCTGCTATGTTGGTGTAGCTGGTTTTGGTGGCTCTTTTAGTAGTATCAACACTCTGGGACAACCTCCTTATGTAGGAACTTGGACAAATAACACACTTTATTATGTTCCTATAACATTTTATGACACCATAAGTGGAACATATAGTTATGTTAATACCAATATGCCGTGTTATGACATGGGAAACCCTATTGCTGTTCAATATTTGCCTGAAATAGTAAGTTCAAATCCTACTGAAGATTGTTTGGATAGTTCTTTCACTATAACCATTACTGGTGGGTTGCCTGCTATCAATAGTTCTAATTTTACTGCCTCTAACTTATCTCCCGCAAATGCAAGTTTTGTAAATACAACAACACCAAATGGTGGCAGTATACAAATTAATGGCTTGTTAAATGGCGACATGTATAGTTTTGATGTGGTTGACGATAACGGCTGTCCGATAACTATCTCAGGTGGTCCGTTTGTTGGATTGCCAAATGCTAATGCTGGAGTTGATGATACATCTTGTGTATTAACTTATACTTTAAATGCCATTCCAAGTATAGGAACTGGCAGTTGGTCAGGACCTGCAGGTGTTGTGTTTAACCCTGTTAACTCTCCAACTGCAACGGTAACTGTTCCATCAGCAGGAACTTATAACTTTACGTGGACAGAAACCAATACTGCTGCTTGTGTTACAAGTGATGTAGTTACTATTACCTTTTCAAACCTTTCTGAAAGTACTGTTACTACTCCTTCAACTTGCTCTGCAAATGATGGAACTATAACTATAACTGCCATTGATGGTGTTTCTCCTTATCAATATAGTATTGATGGAGGTGCTACATTCCAAGCTGGTAATACTTTCTCTAACTTAACTGCAAATACGTATAACATTGTTGTGGAAGATGCTGTTGGTTGTCAGGTTACAGCTTCTTATACAGTAAATAGTATAACTGGCCCAACTATCAATTCATCTAATTTTACTGACCCAACATGTAACGGAGATTGTGATGGAACAGTTACCGTAACTGGAACTTCTCCTGCAGGTGGTGAACAATACAGCATTGATGGTATTAATTTCCAAGCATCAGGAATATTTAATAATTTATGTGCAGGAACTTATACGGTTACTATTTCAGATGCAAACTCGTGTACAGATACTGTATCTTTGACGTTAACTGACCCAGATTCCGTAACCATAAGTGCACCAGATGTAACTATTTGCACAGGACAATCTGCTACGCTTACAGCTACTGCAAGTGGTGGTTCAGGAAGTGGTTACACTTACAATTGGAATAACGGAGCTTCAACAACTTCAAGTTATACCGTTTCTCCTCCGGCAACAACAAATTACCCTGTTTTTGCTATCGATGGAAATGGTTGTACTTCACCTACAATAAATGTTACCGTAACAGTTACTCCTCCATTATCGGTTGTAGCTAGTCCTTCAGACACGAGTATTTGTCCTGGAGAATCTGTAATAATATATGCTACTCCTTTCTTTGGGAATGGCGGCCCTTATACTTATCAATGGAGTAATGGCTCAACAGATTCTAGTCAAGTAGTTTCTCCTGCAACAACAACTATTTACACTGTAACGTTAAACGATGGTTGTTCTCCTCCAACTACTGGAACAGTAACTATTAATATTATGCCTTTACCACAAGTAAGCTTTACTTCCGACAAATTTGAAGCTTGTGAAACTCCTGTAGAAACTTTTACTTTCTACAATACTACAGATACTACTGGCGGAATGGTGGGCTTTTCTATTTGGGATTTTGGTGATGGCAATTCTTCCGTTGGAGATACGGTTACGCATGCTTATAATAATGCTGGAACTTATGACGTAACACTTACCATTACTTCATCTGCTGCCGCAGGAGGATGTACCAATAGCGTAACTTATCCAAATTACATTACCATACATCAAAACCCTACTGCCGATTTTTACATGAAAGATAATCCTGCAAATATGTTAAATCCAATAGTAAATTTTTATGATCAATCTTATTTTAATATTATAGGTTGGGCTTGGGATATTGGTGGTTTAGATTCAAGCTATATACAAAACCCAACGTATGAATTCCCTGTAGATACCGGGCATTACCCCATAACACTTACCGTTATTGATGATAATGGATGTATTGGAACTATTACAAAAATATTAGAAGTAGAGGGTGAGTTTGGTATTTACATCCCTAACGCCTTTACTCCTGATTTTGATTTCTTAAATGAAAGTTTTGGTCCGAAAGGGTTTGGTATTAGTGAAGTAAATTACTCTTTCTTTATTTTTGACAGATGGGGCGAAATTATTTATGAATCGCATACGCTTTTTGAACCTTGGGATGGTACTTACAAAGGCAAATTCGTACAAAATGGTGTTTATGTTTGGAAACTAGAATTTCAAGATATAAATGGTAAAAAACATTCCAAAATTGGACATGTAAATGTAATTAGATAATTTGTCCTAAAGTGCCTCAGCAACCACAAAGGTACTTCCTCCGATAAAAATCAAATCTTGGGCAGTAGCATTTTTTTGAGCCGCTTTGTAAGCTGCTGCAACAGATGGAAAAGTTGTACCTGACAAACCAACTGCTGTTGCTTTTTCGGCTAAAATGTTTACATCTAACGCTCTTGGTATTTTAGCTTGACAAAAATAATAAGTAGCATTTTTAGGCAGTAATTGAAGAATATTGGTAATGTCTTTATCGTTTACTACTCCCAACACAAAGTGTAATTTTTCAAACGATTGTTGATTGATTTGAGCTAAAATTAATTTTATTCCGGCTTCATTGTGTCCGGTATCACAAATCGTTAGTGGTTGCTTATTTAACATTTGCCATCTACCCATTAAGCCGGTATTGTTTACTACATTTTGTAACCCATTTATGATGTGGCTTTCAGCAATGTTCCATCCCAATTTCTGAAGCACCTGAATAGTTGCTAGTACTGTTTTTTTATTTTGTTGCTGATATACTCCTTTTAAATCACTTTCATATTCTTTAAGTGATAATTTGTCGGCAAATTGGATAGTAGCGTTCAATTGGGCGGCTTTTTCAATAAAAACGTGTTTTATTTCGGGTTGTGTTTCACCAATTATTACCGGAATAGTTGATTTTATTATCCCTGCTTTTTCAGCTGCAATTTTAGCTAAAGTATCTCCCAAAAACTGCGTATGATCCATACTAATATTAGTAATTACAGCCACTTCAGGAGTAACTATATTGGTAGAATCGAGTCTGCCCCCCAAACCAGTTTCTATAATTGCTATATCCACTTTTTGGTTGGCAAAATAATGAAACGCCAACCCCACTGTCCACTCAAAAAAAGAAAGCTGTATTTTCTCAAATTGATTTTTGTATTCCTTAACAAAGTCAATGACTTCATTTTCTGAAATCATAGCTCCGTTAATTTTTATACGTTCTCTAAAGTCCTTTAAATGAGGAGATGTATAAAGTCCCACTTTATAACCCGCTTCTTGTAAAACAGATGCCAACATATGCGAAGTTGAGCCTTTTCCGTTCGTTCCTGCTATATGTACTGATTTAAATTGTTTTTCAGGATGATTTAATATTTCACTCAAACGATAGGTATTGTCTAAATTGGCTTTATAAGCTGCATTTCCAATACGTTGATACATGGGCAACTGACCAAAAAGATAATCGAGTGTTTCGGGGTAATTCATTAATTAAGAATGTAAACAAAAGTCATGGTACCTTTTTGCTCGGCAGGAGCATCTGCCTTTACATTGAAACGAGCTTCTAATGCTGCTTCTTTAGAAATTTTATACAAGGTTGGGTTGGTAGTACTAGAACCTCTTGCTCCGGGTGTTGCTCTAATCACTTTTCCGTTTTTATCCACCACAATTTCTACTACCACTTTTCCATCTTCTTGAGTTGGATTGTTTGGTTTTTTCACTTTCACCATCGATCTTCCAGCCAAAGAAAAGTCAACACCATTACCTGTTCCTCCACCAGTATAATTACTACTACTAGGATCGCCACTTTCATCACCCTGATCTCCAGGAGTACCTGTATTCCCATCTCCAGTAGAATTGTTATTAGGGTTATTCAAAGCATTTAAAGCATTAGATAAATTTTCATCTACTGTTTGCTCTGTTTGTTGCGTTGTTGTATTTTGATTGGTAGTGGTGGTAGCATTTTGTGAAGCATTCATTTCTACAGATTCTTCCGTAGTTGTTAAAGCATTTTCTTGAGCTGAACTTAGCGTAGTAGTTTCGCTTGTTGTAGTATTTTCTGAAGTAGTAGTAGTTTCTGAAGAAGAGGGTTGAACATCGCCCATACCTTCATCTGAAGTTCCAAAATTAATCACCATTCCCCCTGCATTTTCCTCAGGTGGATCTTGGTAAGTCATCCCAAATTGAATAAACAGCAACAACAACAGCAAGTGAAACAAGATGGTTCCAATTACTCCAGTTCTACTATTTTTTTCTTGTAAGATTTCCATTTATGTTGCTTGATGCATTAATTTTATTTATTCCATAATTTATTTTGGTGAAGTTGCTAAAACCAATTTCAATTTGTTTCTATTCGCAATATCCATAATTACCACCACATTTTCTATCGGCACACTTTTTTCTGCTCGCAATATAATTCCCGGATTTTCTTCATTAGCCGTTTCCGATAATAATAAGGTTTCTAATTCCTCAACAGCTACTTCATCTTTATTTACATAATACTTTAAATCTTCAGTAATACTAACATTCACCGTTTGCGGACGAGGAGCTGAATGACTTGCTTTAGGCAAAACAACATCCAACGCATTAGGACTTATTAAGGTAGATGCGATGATGAAAAACACCAACAACAAAAACACAATATCTGTCATACTCGACATATTGAAATTAGTGTTTACTTTATTTTTTGAACGTATAGCCATTTTTATTAGTTAAAAGGTTAAAGTTTGAGGTTCGATGTTTGAAGAGGTTATCTGTTTGTCTATTTTCTCTATTCTAACTTCTAACATCTAGTTTCAAATCAATTAGCCGGTTCATGTAAAATATCTAAAAACTCGGTGGTTCTTGCTTCCATTATAAATACGATTTTCTCCACTTTTGCTACCAAGGTATTATACCCAATATAGGCAACAATACCAACTATAAGCCCGGCAACAGTAGTTGTCATTGCTGTAAAAATTCCTTCCGAAAGTGTATTCAAATCAACACCTCCACCACCTTTAGACATTTCATGAAAAACCAAAATCATCCCGATAACTGTTCCTAAGAAACCAATCATTGGTGCCGCACCAGAGATAGTTGCCAAGGTAGATAAGTTTTTTTCTAGTTTGTTTAATTCTAATTTTCCAGTATTTTCTACGGCTGTTCCAATATCACTTAGTGGCTTTCCAATTCTGGAAATACCTTTTTCTATCATTTTTGCCACGGGAGAAGCGTTAGATTTACAAAGTGATTTTGCTGCATCCATCTTACCTTCATGTATAAAATCTTTAATTTGATTCATAAAATTGGCATCTTCTTTACTGGCATTTTTAATAGCCAAGTATCTTTCTATTATAATATAAACTGCTAGTATAGATAATATCAACAGCGTTATCATAATAATTGCTCCACCTATTCCACCGGAGCTTACCAATTCCCATATAGAAAGTGTTTTTTCTTCAGAAACTGCTTCTTGAACTACTGTTGATGTTGTATCAGCAGCCACATTTACTTGTAATAACAAAGATTGAATCATAATTTATAGATTTTTATAGTGCTAAAATACGGTTGATTGATGATGATAGTAAGAACAAAAAATGTAATTTGTAAACAGCGAACTGTTAGCTTTTATTGTCCGGAATATCTTAAAACTTATTAAAAACGTAATTATTTACGCTCAAACAATTGTAAAAAAACGGTAGAAGAATTCAGCTCATAAATAGGTTTATAACCTGAATATAAAGCATCTAATTCTGCATCACTAAATCCATTAAACACATTGGAATAGAGTATATAATTGTCTTTACCTATATTTTTTGGTTTGAATGAATGAATATCTTCTTCCATAAAAATGATAGCATGGTTTCCTAAAACTGGAAAAGCAGCTCCTACTTCATGATATGGAATTTCATTAGCATCTAGATAGTCATTCATCTCTAACTGCAAACTATAAAAAGGCAAGTGAGCCAAACTAGCATCCCAACCTTGGGCAATTTTATTAGGATACACCCAAAAATTGCCTGCTAAAAGTGAAACAGTTAACACTCCAAAAATACTTTTTTTAACTACCGAAGAGGTAATCACTTTATTTGCATAATAGCCTGCTGCTAACAAAATCAACAAATATAAAGGCAATAAATACCTATGTCCGGTAAGTTGCTGATAATACAAAAATGGAATAATGAAAATGAAGACACTAACTATTATCAATATTAATAATTGTAATGATGTTGATTCTCTCAACAACTTTTTTCTATACATTATTGCCATAATTAAAAGAGCAAATACTACCAACACTCTTCCAAAATCTAGTATTCGCCAAGCAAATATTCCTATGTTATATAGCGCTCCGTTAAAATCATTAGCAATTCTACCTTCTTCCCAAGCAGAATTGGGATGCGACCAAAACCACCCTGTTGCCTTATAGTGATAAAAATGATACCCTATAAAAAGTAGAAATGGAAAAGTATAAAACAATGATTTCATTAATAAAAGATGTAATGGGAAACCTCTAAAATGTTGTCTTCTTAATGAAAAAATAAAATCGATTAAAAAAATGGTAAATGCTGCTACTATTCCTCTCATACTAATTAAAAACAAGCCAATAAGAGCAAACATTAAAAGCATTTTTCTATTTTCGAAAACAGCATTAAGTGCCAATAAAAAACAAAAAAGTAATACAATATCAGGAGAAATCATTGCTGCTTGACTTAAAAAAGTGGGATCAACCAGCATCATTAACATCGTTAATACCAACACATAAGAAGTTCCCATAAATCGTTTGGCTAATATATAAACCTGATAAACAATTCCCAACAAAAATGGCAACATAGCAAAATGAGCTATTGCTAACGATTTACCAAAAAACTGCCATACTTTAGCTATGTACATTGCCAATAATGGTACATGACCCGTATCAATCTGATTAGGAAGAATAAAAGAACGAAAATTATTTTCATAAAAAAAAGTTGCCGGAGCAGCAACTAAGTTAATGGTGTCCCAAAAAAAGAAATTATTGGAAACATAAGTCGTAAAGAGTATAAAAAACAGAAAAAATGGAACTACTATTTGAATTTTTCGACTAATCATTTTTGGGATAATTACCGCCCAAAACTACTTATTTTTTTTAGTTGCGATATTAAATCCCAGTCCGAATGATAAACGAATTTCATTTATAGGATAAGGAGGAAGATTAGACAAATGCTCACCCGATACGAAACGAGCATCTATAAACAAATGAAACCACTTAGCTGCAAAATAATTAAACCCTCCTATAACTGAAACCAAAGGTGTTACTTCCGTTTTGGAAGTTCCATCATACCGTGTAGCAGCTAATCCTGGCTGAACACCTATATAAGGCACAAAATTGGATTTTTTACTAAAATGATATGCTATTCCCGCAAACAATTGATGGTTGACATCCAAACTATTTTCTTCATTTTTTAGAAAGAAATAAGTATCTCCACGTGTGGTTAAAAAGGAGTGTATAAAATATTCCAAATTTCCATGCAAAAAAATGTTGTTTTCATTTCTATCGGTAGATTTTCCCATGCCTATTGTTCCTTGAAAACGTAACAATCCTTCTTTTACAACTAAATCGCTGGTTTGAGAAAATAAATTCATCCCACAAAAAACAAGCACAATAACTAACGCTTTTTTTACCATAATTGAGCAATTTTAAAATTAACACTTAGGGTAAATAACAAATGCCCTTCCAACGAAAAACCACTATGACCTTCTTTTGCTATATGAACTTCCTTAACACCATTATGTTCGTGCGTTTCTGCATGAACATCGCTTCCTAAGTGTATCATGTACTGGCTTGATAATGAAATATCAACTATTTCGGAAAGGTTAATGTGCGTACCTATACCGACTTGTGTTGCCGAACTTAACCTAGAAACTGTTTGTAATGGATATGAAGCATAAATAGTATAGATAGTTCTTACTTTTGTATAATCAAAACAATGTCCTGCCAACACATAAGGAACCAACTTTGCTTTGTCTTTAAATGGGTAAATCATTACTGACCAACCAATATGGTAATCGTTTCGAGTGGCTAGCCCATCAATATCTTCATTAATAAAATCGGCAAACCACTCCGTATTAATTCTATTACTAACTCGTATTCTAAACTGACCTCCAAAGCCAACACCTAAGTTTTCAGTCGCTCCAAAAGTGCTAAATGTATTTCTAACGCCCAACTCAAACATTCCTGAAGCTTTTTTAGCACCTGAAGGACGCATATCTTCTTGTGCGAAAAGCATCATCGGGAATAAAAAAGAAACGATTAAAAGAATTCTTGTCATAGAATAAGTTTTAGTTAATTGTATAGAAACAACGGATTTTTTTGTTTTTTAGTTTGTTATCCAAACAATTTTGAAAAAATAGATTCAATTTTATTTACAAATACGATTTCTATTTTGTGCTGACTAACATCCAACCCTTTTTGGTTATATTTAGAAACGAAAATTTTTTCAAAACCTAATTTTTCAGCTTCTGTAATACGTTGTTCTACTCTACTTATCGGTCTAATTTCTCCCGACAACCCTACTTCAGCAGCAAAACAATACAATGAAGGAATAGCAATGTTTTCTCCTGAAGAAAGTACTGCACTTACCACCGCTAAATCTACAGCCGGATCATCTATTTTTAATCCTCCGGCAACATTTATAAATACATCTTTAGCACCTAATTTAAACCCACAACGCTTTTCCAATACTGCCAACAACATGTTTAATCGCTTAGTATCAAAACCTGTTGACGAACGTTGTGGCGTTCCATAAGCAGCAGAGCTTACTAAAGCTTGAATTTCTACTAACAAAGGCCTGTTCCCTTCCATAGTTGCAGCAACAGCCGCTCCACTAAAATTTTCATTACTGTTGCTTAATAGTATTTCTGAAGGGTTATCAACTTCTCTTAATCCTGCTCCATGCATTTCATAAATCCCTAATTCATTGGTGGAACCAAACCTATTTTTTACCGAACGCAACAGTCTGTAAATATGATTTCTATCTCCTTCAAATTGCAATACAACATCTACCATGTGTTCCAAAATTTTTGGTCCGGCAATTGTACCATCTTTGGTGATATGTCCCACCAAAAAAACAGGCGTATTGCTTTCTTTAGCATATCGCATCAATTCAGCAGTACATTCTCTTACTTGAGAAATACTTCCCGGAGATGAATCAATAGTAGCAGTATGTAAGGTTTGAATGGAATCTATCACCAAAATATCAGGAACAATTTCATTTATATGATGAAAAATATTTTGGGTGGAAGTTTCTGTCAACACATAACAATCGGGATTTTTATTTCCTATTCTATCGGCACGCATTTTAAGTTGCTGACCACTTTCTTCACCGGAAACATATAGAATTTTATGTCCTTTTAATCTTAAAGACATTTGCAACATTAGTGTCGACTTTCCAATACCCGGATCTCCTCCAAAAAGAATTAATGAACCCGGTACTAAACCACCACCTAACACTCTGTTCAACTCTGTTCCCGGAAGTTTAATTCTAGGAATTTCTGCTAACTCAATAGTATCTACAGGAAGTGGTTTGTTATTCTTTTTTATATTAAAAGAACCTTTCACCTCGTTGGGATGAGGCTTACTAATAACTTCTTCAACTATGGTGTTCCACTCGTTACACGAAGAACATTTACCTACCCATTTAGGATATTGAGCTCCACAACTTTGGCAGAAAAAGGCTGTTTTTACTTTTGTTTTTGCCATAGCGTGTCACTTATATTAAACTGTAGTTGAGCGTCTTGCTATTTTTTTATTTAAAGATTTTTGAATGTCGTCTATCTCTCCTTTGGGAATAGCATTAATCAATGATTTGGTATAATCAGTTTTTGGATTATTATAAATCTCATCTGCATAACCCATTTCTTTAACAACTCCTTCTTGCATCACTATCATTTTATCACTCATAAATTTAACAACCGATAAATCATGTGAAATAAAGATATATGTAAACTTAAATTCTTCTTTTAGTTCATTCAGCAAGTTCAGTACCTGTGCCTGAACAGATACATCTAATGCAGAAACAGACTCATCACAAATAATGAATTTAGGATTTAATGCTAATGAACGGGCAATACAAATACGTTGTCTTTGTCCTCCCGAAAACTCATGCGGATATCTGTAAAAATGATGCTCCGGTAAATCAACACGTTTCAATAATTCCATTACTCTTTCTTTTCTCTCCGCATCACTATTAAACACATTATGTACACGCATAGGCTCCATAATCGCTTCGCCAATAGTAATTCTGGGATTTAAAGATGAGTAAGGGTCTTGGAAAATAATTTGCATTTCTTTTCTGTACTCACGCATTTCTTTTACGCCAAGATTTGTAATATCTTTCCCTTCAAAAATAATATTTCCGGCTGTTGGTTCCACCAATTTTAAAATGGTTCTTCCTAAAGTTGTTTTTCCACAACCCGACTCTCCAACCAATCCTAATGTTTCTCCGGGATAAACCTTAAAAGAAACATCATTAACTGCTTTTACATATTCTTTTGCTCTACCAAAAACTCCTTTGCTTATCGGAAAATAAGTTTTCAGGTTTTTAATTTCTAAAATGGGCTCTTGAGCATATATTTTCTCGTGCTTTTTAGCTGTCTCTTCCGGACTAATTACCAAGTTTTCTGTAACTTCCTCTACTGATTTATTTTTTTCTTTCATTTCACCGTTTTCATCCACACTCATAAAATCTGCAACGGTAGGTAACCAGTGTAACCTTCTATTTAATGGTGGACGACAAGCTAACAAACCTTTAGTATAAGGATGTTGCGGATTAGTAAAAATATCCATTACTGTTCCTTGCTCCACAATTTTACCTTTGTACATTACCACTACTTTATCGGCCAATTCAGCAATAACACCTAAATCATGAGTAATAAACATAATCCCCATATCTTGTTCTTGTTGTAACTGCATCATCAATTCCAAAATGGTTTTTTGTACGGTAACATCTAATGCTGTTGTAGGTTCATCAGCAATCAATATAGAAGGATTGCAAGACATTGCCATGGCTATCATTACCCTTTGTTTCTGACCACCTGAAATTTGGTGAGGATATGTATCAAACATCACATCAGGACGAGGTAGTTCTACTTTTTTAAATAACTCTATAGTTATCTTTTTAGCTTCTTTTTTATTTACTTTTTGATGCAACATAATGGCTTCTGCCACTTGATCTCCACAAGTATAAACAGGATTTAAAGAAGTCATAGGCTCTTGGAAAATCATGGCAATTTCATTCCCTCTTAAACTTCGCATTTGTTTTTCAGTAGCTTTTACTAAATCAATTATGCCATCTTTACCATGAAATAAAATTTCTCCACCAGTAATTTCTCCCGGAGGATTAGGAATTAAACGCATGGCTGATAGTGATGTAACCGATTTTCCTGAACCTGATTCACCAACTATTCCTATGGTTTCTCCTTTGTTTAACGTAAATGAAACGTTATTAACTGCTTTGGTAACTTCTCCGTCCGAACGAAATTCTGTAACTAAATTTTTGATTTCTAAAAGCGTTCTATTTTCCATATTCCCTTTAAATCTTATTGTAGAATAATATTCATTTTTATTAAAGGCAATAAAAATACATTTTTAATGCAAGTTGCACAAGATTTATAAAAAATATACACTCATTTTTAGACGACCTCCTGATTTTAAACGACAAAAATTAGGATAACACTATCTGTAACAGTTTGTTGTTAAATATTCCCAATGGACAACTTTAAAACTTTTCCATATTACTTCATCCACAAACTCACTCACTTAAATCATAAATCTTAATAACGAAATAACCGTAACCATGTTTTTCACTATCCTCTTTTAATGCTACCTCAACAGGTTTTTTGGTGATAGATGATGTTGTTCTCCAAGTGGTGAATCCATCTTGTTCTAACTTATTTTTCCCGTAATTATCGTTGTAATATTCGGTAAATTCCTGAGCTACTTTTTTAGCATCTTCTGCCAAATCAAAATAGGCCGCAATTTCAATTTCGTAAAGTTCTTTTTCATAAAAATCGTAAGTAACAGTATAGCTGTTTCCCATGCTGATATCGTAGTCGTAATGCAAATACTGCGGCTGATCATCTATCAAAAAAGCATTATCTTCAACAGCTTTTACAGTTTTTAAATCAGCTCCAATTTCAACACCTCTAATGTGTTCTTTTTCAGTTTTATTTATGGCTTTAAAGAAATCGCTACGCTTAGTAGTACAGGCAGAAATAACCGCTAAAACCATAATAATTATTGCTGTTTTTTTCATATTATTTAAGTTATCCATTAATTTCTCGCAAAGACGCGAAGACGCAAAAAAGTTGTTTGTTAATCGTTATTGGTAATTCTTCCGGCTTTTTAGTTAAAAACGATATTCTCTTCTTTCACCAAATCTTCGTTTCTGTAACGTAAAAACAATTGTGTAAGTGCCACTACGTCTTTTTCACAATAAATTTTTATGCGTTCTACATCTTTTTCTTCCCAATACACTTGATTTACCATACTCCCATCAATATCGTCTTTTGGTGTTGGAATATTGAATATTGCCGTTAGCAACCCGAGCGAAGTATAATTTTTGTAATCGCCAAATTTCCATAGTTGCAAGGTATCTAAATGAGCAACTTCCCAAGGTTTTTTGCCTGCCAAATCTAAAATAGATGGGATATTTAACCCGTTTACCAAAGCTCTTCGGGCAATGTATGGAAAATCGAATTCTTTACCATTATGAGCACAAAGCAAATGGTCGGCTTGGTTGAAATAATTGTTGAGCAGGTCAAAAAATTCTTCTAACAACATTTTTTCATCATCACCATAAAAAGATTTTAGTCTGAGATTTTTTTCGCTGCCTTCGTAAGTAATAAACCCAACAGAAATACAAACAATTTTTCCGAATTCGGCATAAATACCGGCTCTAGAATAAGCTTCTTCAGGTGTTTCATCTGCAGCTATATACTTGGCTTTTTGTTCCCAAAATTTTTGTAGTCGCTCATCCACCGAATTAAAATTGGGTTGCTGAGCTACTGTTTCTATATCTAAAAAAAGAATTTTTTCTAGTCGAATTTTTTCTAACATAAGCACCATTTTAAAACTGACAATAAAAGTAAGGCTTTTTAAAAAGCTGTGAGGAATTTTTGAGGATTATTTTTTTAAAACTTGTTTAGAATTTATAACAAGAAATTATATTAAAAAATCACACCAAAGCTCATTTTTACAGCAAAATTGTCGGAAGTTTTATCAAAAGCATAAGGTCCGTAGCGGTAGAAACCTCCTACTCCAAAAGTAGTACTGTTTAATTTGAAAATATTGTTGATGATTAATCCTGATTCGTAAAAACCTTTTTCCATAGTATTAAAAACCACTCCTTGGTGTAATTCGGCATGGTCTAAGCTACCAACTCCCGCACTGGTAGTAATGACAAACTCCGGTTGGAATTTTTTAATTTTCAGCAATAAGCCCTTAAAACTATGTCGGAAATGAAAATGTACATATTGATTTGACAAAAACTCGTAAGGCAACATGGTTTCAAAAGCATTTTCGGTAGAAAGCAATAAAAAATCATCGGTTCTATTAACCCCAATAGGATGGTTGAGTAAGTGTTGTGGTACTTTACCATCTGTATAACCCACTTCAACTCTAAAATAAGGCTGACCAAAATTTCTGGTATTAAATTTTTTCTCCGTTCTAAACGTATAACGTGTATAGGCATATTCTCCTTCATATTGATTAATGCCTCTTTCAATTTTGGCATACAAAATCGGATATTTGGTCGCTGTACGGTAACTGTTAGAAAGTGTTTTTAATATCTTTTCTTTGTAAGCATATCTCAGCTCCACGCCTACTTCATTAAACAAGTAGTTTCTATCCCTGATAAAAGTGGAATTATCTATTTGTTTTACAAAATAATAATTATCAGTAACTTCTACTTTTTGTTGATTTACAAAAGCGTAAGTTTTTAAATACCTCAACGTTCGGAAGCTTAATCGAGCTTGCATTTTTTCGTAATTATTCATTCTGTCTAAATACAGCACTCGAGTTCCTCCCGAAGAAATAAAAGGCACTTTATAATCTCTAAAACCAACTACCCCCGGCTCAGCAACATCTTTATCGTAAGAAAAATTGATCGCTATATTGTTGTTTTTTTCAAGCAAGAAAGTGGCATCTCCACCATATTTTTCTTCTTTATCTTTAAATCCGTAAGCTCCATAACCACCAATAGAAAACCATTTAGAGAAATGCTGATTGGTATGAAATCCGGCACCTAGTCTAAACCCTTCGTAATTGTTATAGTTTACAAAACGGTTCAAATCTAAATCTACCACTCCCCACTTTAATTTTCCGGTTAAAATGGCTTCCAATCCACCTAATTTTTTATCAAAATTTTCTGCTTTACCAATGCTATCAATTACCTGATAGGTTTTTTCCTCTTGAGCGGTTAAGGTATCACCACGGTATTCATTCCAAAAATCCTCATCTCTCTTATTGGCTTTTAAATCAATTTCAGTATCTATATGGCTAAATTCTTTGTTTTTTAATTCAGGATTAACTACCACGTCTTTTATATATGTATTACTAATCCCAACCATTTTAAATGAATTAATAGTTGCATTGTTCATAATAAATTTAGAGCTCAACTGTTTAGGGAACCACTTACCTTCTATTTTTTCATACTGTTGACGAATTTTAATGGTTAACGAAGCTTCTTGCTCATAAGGTTCTGCAATCACATTTTGCAAGGCATATCCATCTGTATTAATATAAAGTAACCCTTGTAAGGCATCAAAATTTTTACCCTTAAGTGGTGTAAAAGATATAATGTACACGGAATCTACTCCACTAATAATGGTATCTTCAATTATAAACAAATATTTGTTGTGACTATTGGTAGAGATAGGGTTCAAATACGCTTTATCCATCACATAAATATTGGTGTTGTAAAAAGAGAACGATTGCAACTGTGTTCCTAATAGCGCAAAAGTGGGATTTTGCAACCCCGAAACCCTTGAAGCAATAACTTTTTCATAATTTTTACTAGGTACTTTATATTTACGTTGAGTGATGGATTCCATCATGAAAATATGCTGTGTTTTTAAAATACTATCTGTTCGCTGAGTAATAGAATCTGCTTTAGCTAATTTTTCGGGGTTGTTAAGCAGCGCACTATCCATTTCAGCAGTCACATATAATTTACTATACGAATCGTAAGTAAAATCCATGCTTTTTTCCGGATTAAGCTGCGTACGATTATCCACCACTTTTTTAATAATTCTATGGGCAGGATTTTCTCCCGGAAGGATTTTTACCTCTTCCAACTGAAAAGTAGTTGCCGACATGTAAATAATTAAAAAATCTTTTCCACTAAGCTGTATTTCTTTAGATTCATAACCAACATAACTCAATTTAATTGATTGAATGGGTGACTTGGTATTAAAAACAAAATTACCGTCAATATCGGTAGTTGCTCCATAATTTCTATCCGTAAGAATATTAACAAAAGCTAGTGGTTGCTTTGACTTATCATCCAACACTTTACCTTTAAAAGTAAATTGAGCAAGCGTACTTGAACACAATAAAAGCAAAAGCCATATAACACCTAATTGTTTACTCAACATGGATAAAAAAGGAAAATCTGCCGTAAAAATACAATTATAATTGATGTTACAAAAAACGGTACTGTTTTACTTTGCTAATTGGAATAAAAACCGAAATTTAAAACCTCCACATTTATTCCACCAAAGTTTTATTACTTTTGCAGCCTTAAATTTTAGAACAAAATGAGCATACAATTATCGGAACAAGAACAAATTAGAAGAGCCTCTCTGACTAAACTCAGAGAATTAGGAATAGAGCCATATCCGGCAGCTAAATTTCCTGTTGATACATTAACAAAAGACATAAAAAATAATTTTGAAGAAGGTAAAGAAGTAATTCTTGCGGGAAGAATTATGAGTAGAAGAATTATGGGGAAAGCTTCTTTTGCCGAGTTAAAAGACAGTTCCGGAAGAATTCAAATTTATATTAACAGAGATGAAATTTGTCCTGATGAAGATAAAACACTTTACAATGAAGTATTCAAAAAATTACTTGATATTGGTGATTTTATTGGCGTGAAAGGAGTTTTATTTACCACTCAAGTTGGTGAACAATCCGTAAAAATTAAAGAAATTTCGGTTTTAAGCAAAGCTCTAAAACCATTACCTATAGTGAAAACAGATGATGAAGGAAAAGTACATGATGCTTTTTCAGATCCTGAATTGCGTTATCGCCAGCGTTATGTTGACTTGGTAGTAAACGACCATGTGAAAGATATTTTTGTAAAACGTACCAAACTTTTTAATGCCATGCGTCAGTTTTTTAACGACAAAGGTTATTTAGAAGTAGAAACTCCTATTTTACAAGCTATCCCCGGTGGTGCTGCTGCCAAACCATTTATTACTCATCACAATGCGCTAGATATTCCGCTTTATATGCGAATTGCCAACGAGCTTTATTTAAAAAGACTAATAGTTGGTGGCTTTGATGGTGTTTATGAGTTCTCTAAAAACTTCCGTAACGAAGGAATGGACAGAACCCATAACCCTGAATTTACCGCTATGGAAATTTATGTTTCCTATAAAGATTACCATTGGATGATGGAGTTTACCGAAAACTTATTGGAGTTTTGTGCTACACAAGTAAACGGTACTACCAAAGCTAAATTTGGTAATCACGAAATTGATTTTAAAGCTTCGTATAAAAGAGTAACTATGCGTCAGGCGATTATCGACCATACCGGCTTTGATATTAATGGCAAATCTGAAGAAGAATTACGAAAAGCTTGCTTAGACATGGGTATTGAAGTTAATGACTCCATGGGCAAAGGCAAGTTAATTGATGAAATGTTCGGTGAAAAATGTGAAGGCAACTACATTCAGCCCACATTTATTATTGATTATCCAAAAGAAATGTCACCATTGTGTAAACAACACAGAGACAATCCGGAATTAACCGAACGTTTTGAGTTAATGATTTGCGGTAAAGAGGTAGCCAATGCTTACTCTGAGCTAAACGACCCAATAGATCAACGTGAACGTTTTGAAGAGCAGCTAAAACTCTCTGAAAAAGGCGATGATGAAGCCATGTTTATAGACAATGATTTCATAAGAGCGTTAGAATATGGCATGCCTCCCACAAGTGGTTTAGGTATTGGTATGGATAGATTAATCATGTTCTTAACCAATAACCAATCTATTCAAGAAGTGTTGTTTTTTCCACAAATGAAACCGGAAATTGTATCTACAAAAAAAGCATTGGAACTAAACGAAAATGAAAAAGCCATTTTTGACATACTTTCTAAAAATGGAAAAATGAACATGAACGACTTGAAAGATGCTGTGGGATTATCTAATAAACAATGGGATAAAGGAATTAAATCACTCAGTAAATTTGGCTTAACTAAAGTTACCAAAACCAATGATGCTTTAATTGTTGAAGTGGCTGAATAATTAGATCCCCTCCTATAAAAAACCTAAAAAGTGCTTTGATTTTCTTCATAGCACTTTTTTTATGCTTTCATTTTTTAATTCTTATGTTTTTAATACCTTTACCGCTATTAAAGTCAATTGAATTTTTATAAAAATGACAAGAATAGAAGTGCTAAAAACCTATAAAATATTTATAGACGGGAAATTCCCAAGAACAGAATCAGGAAGGTATTACGTGCCCGAAAATAAATGCGGAAACATCTGTTTATCTTCCAGAAAAGATGTTAGAAATGCAGTTGTTGCAGCTGGTAATGCTACTTCCAAATGGCAAAGTGCTACAGCTTTTAACAAAAGCCAAGTTATTTACCGCATAGCAGAAATTTTAGAAGGCAGAAAAGCTCAGTTTATTGATGAATTAACGAAACAAGGATACAAAGCGAAAGAAGCCGAAAAAGAAGTTGTAACTGCTATAGATAGAATTATTTATTATGCCGGATGGTGCGATAAATTTACACCTGTTTTCAGTTCGGTAAATCCTGTTGCCACACAACACTTTAACTTTACCGTTCCCGAAGCTGTTGGTACAGTTGCCATTTTAGCTCCTGAAAAGTCAGGGTTACTAGGATTAGTTTCTGCAATTATTCCGGTTATAGTTGGAGGAAATACCGTGGTGGTTTTAGCTTCAGAAAGTTTGCCGCTATGTGCCATTACATTTGCCGAAGTACTAAATACATCTGATGTTCCCAGTGGTGTAGTAAATATCCTTACGGGGAAAAGAAGTGAATTATCAGAACATCTTGCTACACACATGGATATAAAAGGGTTGTTGTATTATGGAAATGACAAAAAAGAAATAAGCTCCATTCAAAAAAATGCAGTAAACAACCTTAAAAGGATAACCATAAGAGAAGAAAACGATTTGTACAACAAATCGCACCAAACACCTTATTTAATTGAAGACTTTTTAGAAATGAAAACCACTTGGCATCCTATTGAAATAATTGGAGCTTCAGGTAGTGGTTATTAATAAAGATTATGAATAGAAATGAATTACTTTTAACAGCAATAAATGCTGCTATTGATGCAGGAAAAGAAATTTTAACGGTTTATTCTACCGACTTTCAAGTGGAAAACAAAGCAGATAAATCACCACTTACCGAAGCAGACAAAAGAGCACATGCTGCAATTGTAAACAAATTAGAAAGTACCAATTTACCTATTCTTAGTGAGGAAGGTAAATCCATCCCTTACGAAGAAAGAAAAGCCTGGAATCAATTTTGGATGGTAGATCCTTTAGATGGTACCAAAGAGTTTATTAATAAAAATGGAGAATTTACCGTAAACATTGCATTAATTGAAAATCAACTTTCTACTATGGGTGTGATTTATGTTCCGGTAACTAGAGAACTGTATTTTTCTGATGAAAAAGCATATAAAATAAATAACATTACTACTGCTGCTAACACACTTGCAGATTTGATAACTACTGCTAACGAATTACCGCTTAAAACAGAAAGAACTGATTTTGTAGTAGTAGCCAGTCGCTCACACATGAGTGATGAAACCAAAACCTTTATTGAAGAAAAAGAAACTGAACACAATAGTATCAGTTTACTATCAAAAGGTAGTTCACTAAAATTGTGTATGGTAGCCGAAAATGCTGCCGATTGTTATCCAAGATTTGCTCCAACCATGGAATGGGACACCGCTGCAGGAAACGCTATTATTAATGCCGCAGGAGGTATTGTAATAGATCAAACTACCCAAGAAAAAATGAAATACAATAAAGAAAACCTGTTAAACAACTGGTTTTTAGCTCAATTAAATTAATCACTTCTAAAACTTTATTCCTATGAAATATTTACTTTCTGTTACCTTAATTGTTTTTTTATTTATAACTAGTTGCCAGCCTGAAGGTAGAGTTTTTGTTGAACATAAAGAACTTTCACCAGACTTAGAATGGCTAAAAAAAGACAGCCGAGAATTTAAAGTATTGATTGAAGATAATTCCATCAATTACGATTTTAAAATCTCCTTTAGATATGCTAACGGCTATCAATATAAAACAGCCAATATTGTTATAAAAGAAATTTCACCAAGTGGAAAGGAAACCACCAATAACTATGAATTAACTATTAGAAATGAAAATGGCGAATATATTGGAGAAGCGGGTTACGATATTTGGGATAGTGAACACTTAGTTGAGCCATCAAAAAAGTTTGAAGAAAGTGGGACTTACACCTATATTATCGAACATAATATGCCTAAAGATCCATTACATTTCGCAATGGAAGTAGGTATTGTAGTGGATAAAGCGAAATAAGCAACTGATTTTTAACAAAAAATTGTAAGGCATTAAAATCTTACTTATTTTTGTACTTACGTTCTTTAGAAATAAAATTGTCTGCACGGATTCCGTGTTTATCAAGAAAGGTGGAGGGAATAGGCCCTGTGAAACCTTGGCAACCAACTATAAGTCTTGCATAAGCGAGATTGGAAAATCGGTGCTAAATCCTATCCCGATAAATCGGGAAAAGATAAGTAGAAAAATATAAAAGAAACCCTTCTGCTTATCCAAACAGAAGGGTTTTTTGTTTTTATTAAATATGGCAAATATTAGAGACGAACTCAAAAAAAGAATATTAGTATTGGATGGTGCAATGGGCACTATGATTCAGCAATACAAACTTACCGAAGAAGATTTTAGAGGCGAACGATTTAAAAATCACTCTTGTCCGCTAAAAGGAAATAATGATATCCTTTCTATTACCAAACCTGAGGTAATTAAAGCTATTCATAGTAAATACTTAGCAGCAGGAGCCGACATTATAGAAACCAACTCTTTCGGAAGCACTTCTATCGCCCAAGAAGACTACCAGTTGCAAGGTGCAGTTTATGATATTAATTACGCTTGTGCCAAAATTGCCAAAGAAGTTGCTGAGGAATTCACAAAAAAAACACCTGAAAAACCTCGTTTTGTAGCAGGTTCTATTGGCCCAACTACTAAATTGGCTTCTATGTCTCCTGACGTAAACGATCCCGGTTTTAGAAACATTTCTTTTGACGAGTTACGAATTGCTTTTAAAGAACAAGCTAAAGGATTAATTGAAGGGGGCGCTGACTTATTATTGGTTGAAACCATTACTGACACATTAAATGCTAAAGCAGCATTATTGGCAATCAACGAAATTCAACAAGAACTAAACACCAATTTACCTGTAATGATTTCCGGTACCATAACCGATGCCAGTGGACGTACACTTTCAGGACAAACTACTGAAGCCTTTTTAATTTCTGTTCAACACTCCAAACCGTTAAGCATAGGGTTAAACTGTGCCTTAGGAGCAGCAGCCCTTCGCCCCTATTTGCAAGTGTTACGTAATAAATCTAATTTTTATGTTTCAGCACACCCTAATGCAGGTTTACCTAACGAAATGGGCGAATATGATGAAAGTCCCGAACAAATGGCTGCTCAAATTAAAGTTTTCTTAGATGAAGGCTTAGTGGATATTGTTGGTGGTTGTTGCGGAACAACTCCAGAACATATAAAAGCTATTGCTGAACTAGTGAAGAAATATCCAAAAAACTAAAAAATTGTACTAAACCATGAGTTTACACCCTGATTATAAAGGAAAATACAAACATAAATGGGAACATCTTCCTCATTTAACATTGAGCGGATTAGAACCTTTGATTGTAACACCTGAAACCAATTTTGTAAATATTGGCGAGCGGACCAATGTGGCAGGATCGAAAATGTTTTTGCGTTTAATTAATGAAAACAAATTTGACGAAGCCCTCTCTGTTGCTCGTGAACAAGTAGAAAATGGAGCTCAAATTATCGACATCAACATGGATGATGGGTTAATAGATGGAAAAGAAGCAATGGTGAAATTCTTAAAATTAATTGCTGCTGAGCCTGATATCTCTAGAGTCCCTATTATGATAGATTCTTCCAAATGGGAAATTATTGAAGCTGGATTACAAAATGTTCAAGGGAAAAGTGTGGTAAACTCAATCAGTTTAAAAGAAGGCGAACAACAATTTATTGAACAAGCTACCAAAATTTTAAACTATGGTGCAGCAGTAATTGTAATGGCTTTTGATGAAGTTGGTCAAGCAGATTCTTATGAAAGAAGAATCGAAATTTGCGAAAAATCATATCGTATTTTGGTGGATAAAGTAGGTTTTCCTCCTCAAGATATTATTTTCGATCCAAATATCTTTCCTGTAGCAACAGGGATGGAAGAACATAGAAAAAATGCGTTGGATTTTTTTAGAGCTACCCGTTGGATTAGAGAAAATCTTCCAGGAGCTCATGTTAGTGGAGGTGTTAGCAATGTTTCATTTTCATTTAGAGGAAATAATCCCGTTAGAGAAGCCATGCACTCAGCATTTTTATATCATGCCATAAACGAAGGAATGGATATGGGAATTGTAAACCCATCTATGCTTGGTGTTTATGATGATATCCCTAAAGATTTATTAGAACGTGTAGAAGATGTATTGCTCGATAGAAGAGACGATGCTACTGAACGATTATTAGATTTCGCTGAATCTGTAGTGGGTTCCACCAAAGAAAAGAAAAAAGATGACGAATGGAGAAGTCAACCATTACAAGAAAGAATTACACATGCTTTGGTAAAAGGAAATGCCGATTTTATTGAGCAAGATGTGGAAAAAGCTCGTCAAATAGTGGATAAACCAATAAATGTAATTGAACAACATTTAATGAACGGTATGAATGTAGTAGGAGATCTGTTTGGCTCAGGAAAAATGTTTTTACCTCAAGTGGTAAAGTCTGCCAGAGTAATGAAAAAAGCGGTAGCTTACCTCCTCCCATTTATTGAAGAAGAAAAACTATTGAATCCAAGTCTATCTGATAGTAATGCAGTAGGAAAGATATTACTTGCAACTGTAAAAGGTGATGTACATGATATTGGAAAAAACATTGTTGGAGTAGTTTTGGCGTGTAATAATTATGAGGTAATTGATTTAGGTGTAATGACTCCCTTAGAAAAAATTATCCAAATAGCCAAAGACGAAAAAGTAGATATTATTGGACTTTCTGGGCTGATAACGCCATCTTTAGACGAAATGGTGTATGTAGCCAAAGAAATGGAAAAAGAAGGTATGAGCATTCCGTTATTAATTGGTGGAGCTACTACTTCTAAAGTACATACTGCGGTAAAAATAGATCAACATTACACTAGCGGACAAGCAGTTTATGTATTAGATGCTTCTCGTTCGGTAACTGTGGTAGAAAATTTATTGGGAGAAAAGAAAAATGCTTTTATTCAAAATGTGAAGGAAGAATATGAACGATTAAGAGAAACTTACAGTAAACGTCAGCAAACTAAAGAAACGATTAGTTTGGCCGAAGCCCGAAAAAATAAATACCAAATTGATTGGGAAGCTCATCCCCCACAAAAGCCCAATTTTATTGGCACAAAGACTTTTTCAGAATACGATTTAAAAGAAATTTCCGAATACATCGACTGGACACCTTTTTTCCGAACATGGGAATTAGCAGGAAAGTATCCTCAAATTTTAGAAGATGAAATTGTTGGAAATGAAGCAAAAAAACTTTTTACCGATGCTCAACAAATGCTAGAACAAATTATAGCTGAAAAATGGTTGGAAGCAAAAGCGGTGATTGGTATTTGGGAAGCCAACACAGAAAATGATGATATTATTAAAGTGTATGAAGAAAATAACCCAATTGGGCAGTTATATCAGTTAAGACAACAATCTAAAAAAGCGACTGGCGTTCCTAACATGAGTTTAGCAGATTTTATTGCTCCAAAAGAAAGCGGAATAAAAGATTATATTGGAGGGTTTGCTGTAACTGCAGGTATTGGTATAGAAAAACACATTACTCGTTTTGAAGCCGATCATGATGATTATCACGCTATCATGTTAAAAGCATTAGCAGATAGATTGGCAGAAGCTTTTGCAGAATTAATGCACTTAAAAGTACGTAAAGAATATTGGGGCTATGCCGCTAATGAAGTATTAGATAACAATGCATTAATTAAAGAAAAATATGTGGGTATTCGTCCGGCACCGGGCTATCCTGCTTGTCCGAATCATACTTTAAAAACAGATTTATTCCAATTGTTAGATGCTACCAATAAAACAGGAATTGAGTTAACCGAAAGTTTAGCCATGTACCCAACTGCAGCAGTAAGCGGAATGTATTTTTCCCATCCGGAAAGTAAATATTTTGGTGTAGGAAAAATAGACAAAGACCAAGTAGAGGCTTATGCTAAAGCAAATCAATTAGACTTCGATATTGCTGAACGTTGGTTGGGGTCGGTATTGAGTTATTAAAAAAGAAGTCAAGATTTAAAGTCTGAGGTTAGAAATATTTCTAACCTTATGCCTTAATATCTCTGCACACCTAAACAACTATTTACTACAAGAATCAATAGCTTTTATCATATCTTGTTGAGTAATAATATGGTATTTATCCTTATCATAACTCACAATAACCGCTTTTGCTCCCTGCTGAAAATGTTTTGAGACACTTATTACATCAGTATTTTCATCCACCATCGGAAATGGCTCTCCCATAATATTTTTTACTGGCAATTGTTTCAATTCCGGATTGTCTAATAATTTTGCAAACAACTGGTTATCGGTTAATGAACCTACAAACTTACCATCTTCAACAACTGGAACTTGAGAAATAGCATATTGGTTCATTAAAATAATTACTTGAGAAACAGGTGTGTCAGTAGTTACGGTTACTAAATGTTTGCCTTTATGGTCTGAAATTAAATCTAACGCATTAGATTTTTCTTCCTCCAAAAAGCCTCTGTCTCTCATCCAATCATCATTAAACATTTTACCAACATAACGACTTCCATGATCATGAAATAAAACTACTACCACGTCATCTTTTTTCAATTCATCTTTTAGTTGCAACACCCCTTTAATAGCACTTCCTGCTGAATTTCCAACAAAAATTCCTTCTTCTTTAGCTAATTTTCGTTGATAAACTGCTGCATCTTTATCGGTTACTTTTTCAAATTTATCAATTACGCTAAAATCAACATTTTTAGGTAAAATATCTTCCCCAATTCCTTCGGTGATGTAAGGATAAATCTCATTTTCATCAAAAATTCCTGTTTCGTGGTATTTCTTAAAAACAGAGCCGTAAGTATCTATTCCCCAAATTTTAATGTTAGGATTTTTCTCTTTTAAATATTTACCAACTCCCGAAACTGTTCCTCCTGTACCTACTCCTACCACAAAATGAGTGATTTTTCCTTCTGTTTGTTCCCAAATTTCCGGTCCCGTAGTTAAGTAATGTGCTTTAGTATTCGATGGATTATCATACTGATTTACATACCAAGAGTTAGGAATTTCAGTAGCTAATCGTTTAGAAACAGAATAATACGAACGAGGATCCTCAGGAGACACATTGGTTGGACAAACATGTACTTCTGCTCCAACAGCTCTTAAAATATCCATCTTTTCTTTACTTTGTTTGTCGCTCAACACACAAATTAACTTATATCCTTTTATAATGGCAACCAACGCCAAGCCCATTCCTGTATTTCCGGATGTTCCTTCAATAATAGTTCCTCCCGGTTTTAGTCTGCCATCAGCTTCAGCATCTTCAATCATTTGCAAAGCCATTCTGTCTTTTACAGAGTTTCCCGGATTGGTAGTTTCTACTTTTGCCAATACCAACGCATCAACATCTTTACAAATTTTATTTAATTTAACCAATGGCGTGTTTCCTATGGTTTCTAGTATGTTATTGTAATATTGCATGAACTAATTTTTCTGAATTTTATAATTGACTGCAAAAGTAATAAATAGCTAATACAATAATACACTCTTTATTGTAATATTAATAGCCCTTCAGCTATCGCGAGTTTTTAACTCTTGATTTAGCAATTTATATTAAACGAAGTGAGTTATGCTACAATAAACTAGCACGAACAAGAAGAAGTTTGGGAAGAAAACATCTACAAGCAGCAATTAATAATATGAGAACTATAAAAAGTCCGATTGAATTACTACATTTGGGATAAAGATACAGTGCGGATAAACGTACCGGTACGTTTATCCAGTTGTTGTATATAATAAGTAATGAGCTTTGACTTCATTGAACATAAAGAATCAAATAATCTAATTCCTCTCAAAATTGAGAATAAGGAAAGGTACTACCTAGACCTTTTAAATATTGAACATAGTTGGACAGGACGATTAGATGCTCAATTAGCGAATACTTTCATATTAGAATCAAATCAACTTCTGATAAATGCTATAACTCTATTTGAACAGGGATACTTTGATTGTGCATACTATTCCTTAAGGCAGTCTCTTGAAGTATCAACTACAATGACATATTTGATTGACAATGATGAGGAAACGAGAAGCAAAGAATTAAGAAAATGGAAAGATCAAGGTCATTTTCCAATGTATGGTCAGATGATAAAGTTCCTTGATGCTAATCAGACTGTATTCTCGGATATAAAGGAACAAATGTCTGAATACTTTGAGGATTTAAATACCGTAAAAAAGAAGCTAAATAAGTACGTTCATAAGCAAGGGTTTAATACATTCTACATATCAAAGAATCATCCTCTAAACAGAAAAAAAGACCAAAGCAATTTTATAGCAGAGTTTGAAAGCTTCATGAAAAAATGTATCGGAGCGGTTGCCGTTTTCAGGTTAACAATTGATCCCTTCCCTATTTTACTAATGGATGAGGATATGTATTCAAGGACTGAAGACACCATGACAAAAGGGTACAATGACGATTTCATTGAGCAGTATATAGGGACAGAACATATCGAATGTTATAAAAAAACTGAGATGTATCTCAATCATTATAATTCTCTAATTCAGGAAGAAGCGAAAGAATCATACACCTCTGATGTTGTAAAAAATCAATTCATTGATAAAGAGCATATTGACAATATTTTAAAACAAAAACATCTGCTTTCCCAACATGATTTAGTAGCTGTAGTACTTTGTGGATTTTCAAAAAAGGTTTCAAAGATTTACTGCATTGGTGGCTTACATATGTATTTCTCTAGCACAAAATCAACTAGAGATAATTGGTCATGGAGTAGTGAGGATTTCAAGAATTTTGAATCAAGCAAAAACGCATTTAATCAAACTTATGATGAATCCTTTATCTCCTTTATTGAATTATATGGTGAGTCCTATTTTATGGAGCATAATGAGAAGTTAGATGAAAATGAAATTAAGGAATTAGAAATATTAAAAATACTACACACAACAATGGCTAAAAAATAATAGCTACCCTATGGGTCAGCAACGCTTTTTAGCCGGAACGTTGGGTATAATTAAAAAACATATTAAGTGAAATCAAAAAACAACTATGTAATTATTATTTTTCTCAGTTTCGTAACATTAGTTGCCTGTAATAATTATTTAGAAAAAGAAGAAATTTCTGAACTTCTGGAATTTACAAATTCAAAAGACATTGAGGTTTATGATGAAGGAAAAGATTTAGTTATAGATATTTCAGAAAGTAACCTTAAAGATTTTGAAGTTTGTCAATTATACTCTAGTTCGGTAGCAGTAACAGTATTTAACATAACAAATAAATCAAAAAAGATCTTATTTCATGACGGCACTTGTATTGTAAACTTTCTTTCGTCAGACTCAATAAAACATACCTTTCGTTTTCCCTATACTGAATTATTTAAAATAGTAGACATTTATAAGACTAATCAAGAACTTCTGCAATTCATTTGTAATAAAGACAGAAAATTAGTTGAACAGAAGATCGACAATTCAGTTGTCAGTTCAAAAGACAAAGAATTAATCGTTGATGCTTTAATAAATAGTGATTTATGTATAAACAATACTGATTATATAAATTACGGCTATTACATTGACAACGAAAATTCTCTAAACACAAATATGATAAGCCTTTATGTAAATTTTACTTACCCAAATGGAGATGTTAAAAATGTAATCTTTAACTATCTTGAAAAATCTAAAAAGCTTGTTGGTGTTGAAGAAATTACGTAACAAAAACAACACCCAACAATCTGTCATATTGCCCCCCTTCTCCTCCGAGCATGACTAATGCTCTGTTTCAAGCATTTGCTTGGAACAGCTTAACCTAAATCATTAATTCAAAATTTAAGGTATTATTCCAAGCAAATGCTTGAAATAGATGCGGAGAAAGATAAGGAGAAACAGTTACAACTTTAATAAGCAAATAAAACCCATAAAAAAATCCCCAAGTTGGGGATTTTATATTTTCTTAAAAATCGAAGTCAGGGTCCGGAGCCTTCACATACGATTTTTTCTTAGGTTTAATTTTCTTTACAAACAAAATGGTTATCAATTCATCATCAACCGTAATCATGGTTCTGCTCATGCCATTGGTAATATTAATTTCCTGATCGGGATACCTGAATTTTCTACTAATTTTCTCGAAAGTATTGTCTTCAAACTTTAAATACATTTCATTTACATTTATTAGTTGGTTTTTAACCAGCACTTTTCCGTAATAGCATTCTGCCATACTTCCTTTTCTAAAACTAATGATAACATCATCATAAACGCCATCTTCAACTTCATAAGCGCCTCTCGTCTCAAAAACTGTGGCATATTTTTGGTAACAAGTTACTTGGTCTTCTTCTGTATCTTGAGCATAAAAAGCTCCTGTTATAAATAGTAAGGATAAACTGAGTAAAATTTTTTTCATAATATAAATTTTTTATCGGTATAAAAGTAAAAATACTTTATTTATTATCTAAATTTAAAAGTTATATTTTTGTAACAAATTTGACAAATCGAACAAAATGAGCATAAAACTAATCAAAAATAATTTTATAGAGGCAAAACAACTTTTAGACCATTTTATAAATGAGGAGAAAAATTTAGAAAAAATTGCTCAAGCAGGCGATTTGTTGGTGCAAGTTTTTAAAAACGGAGGCACTGCTTTTTCATGTGGAAATGGTGGCTCCATGTGCGATGCCATCCATTTTGCTGAAGAATTAACAGGTAAGTTCAGAGAAGAAAGAATGGCTTTACCTGCCATCGCTATTTCCGATTCGGGGTATTTAAGTTGTGTAGGAAACGATTACGGTTATGATGAAATTTTTGCACGTTTTATCTCAGGAGTTGCTAAAAAAGGTGATGTTTTATTAGCCATTAGTACTAGTGGAAACTCTAAAAATATTTTAAGAGCAGCAGAAGTTGCTAAAAGTAAAGGTGTTTTTGTTATCGGACTTACAGGAAAAGATGGCGGTAAATTAGCTAATTTATGTGATGTAGAAATAAGAGTTCCTCACAATGGTTATGCCGATAGGATTCAAGAAATACACATTAAAATCATTCATTCATTAATCCATTATATTGAAGAAAAAATAATTTAAAAATGTTGGTAAAAACTTACGGAAGTGCAGTTGTTGGTGTTGATGCTCTTACTATTACGGTAGAAGTAAATGTTGATAGAGGCATGAAATTTTTCATGGTAGGCTTACCCGATAATGCCGTAAAAGAAAGTCAACAACGTATTGAAGCCGCATTAAAAAATGTTGGCTACAGAATGCCCGGAAAAAAAATAGTAGTTAACATGGCTCCTGCCGATATTCGTAAGGAAGGTTCTGCTTACGATTTAACCATTGCTATGGGAATTTTGGCTGCATCCGGACAAATAGCCAATGAAGAAGTAAGTAATTATGTAATAATGGGAGAGCTTTCGCTTGACGGAAGTTTGCAACCTATAAAAGGCGCGTTGCCTATTGCTATTCAGGCACGAAAAGAAGGTTTTAAAGGCTTTATTTTACCCAACGAAAATGCTCGAGAAGCAGCTATTGTTGATGATATTGATGTTTTTGGAGTAAGTAACATTAGTGAAGTAATCAATTTTTTTAATGGAGAGACACAACTGGAACCAACTATAGTGGACACCCGAAAAGAATTTTATCAGAACCTTACCAAGGTAGATTTCGATTTTGAAGATGTAAAGGGGCAAGAAAATATTAAACGAGCTTTAGAAATTGCTGCTGCGGGAGGGCATAATGTTATTTTAATTGGTCCACCCGGAGCAGGAAAAACCATGTTGGCAAAACGTTTACCAACCATACTTCCTCCACTTTCTTTAATGGAAGCATTAGAAACCACTAAAATCCATTCCGTTGGAGGAAAATTATCTAAAGAAACTTCTTTAATAAGCGTAAGACCATTTCGTTCTCCACACCATACTATTTCTGATGTAGCTTTAGTTGGTGGCGGTGGTTTCCCTCAGCCGGGAGAAATTTCTTTGGCTCACAATGGCGTATTATTTTTAGATGAATTACCCGAATTTAAACGAACGGTTTTAGAAGTGCTTCGTCAGCCAATTGAAGACAGAAAAGTATCTATTTCTAGAGCTAAATTCACAGTAGATTATCCTGCAAGTTTTATGTTAGTAGCCTCAATGAATCCTTGCCCTTGTGGTTATTACAACCATCCTGAAAAAGATTGTGTTTGCTCTCCTGGTGTGGTTCAAAAATACCTCAGCAAAATTTCCGGTCCCTTATTAGACAGAATTGATTTGCATGTGGAAGTTACACCGGTAAGTTTTAGTGAACTTAGCACTACTGCCATTGGTGAATCGAGTGAAGTTATCAGAAATAGAGTAATTAAAGCAAGGGAAATCCAGTCTGAACGCTATAAAGACAAAGAAAGCGTTTATGCTAATGCCCAAATATCCAGCAAAACCATTAAACAAATTTGCGAAATTGATAACATTGGCAAAGATTTGCTTAAAAATGCAATGGATAAATTAGGGCTATCCGCCCGAGCATACGATAGAATTTTAAAAGTTGCCCGAACCATTGCCGACTTAGAGGCATCTGAAAACATAAAAAGTGAACACCTTGCAGAGGCAATTCAATACAGAAGTTTAGATAGAGAGGGTTGGGCAGGATAAAATCTGTAAAACTTAAAACAACCATTTGCTATAGTTAATCGTCTGATTAATTGTTATAATACCAAGCAATAATTTACTTTGGAACTAAATGAAATAATAGAAGGTTGTTACGAAAACAGCAGAAAGCATCAAGAAGCATTATATAATTTATATGCTGCTAAAATGCTGGGCGTTTGTTTAACCTATACCAAAGACAGAGATTTGGCTCAAGATATTTTGCATGATGGCTTTTTTAAAGTATTTAAAAAATTTCACCAATACGATACTTCTTGGAGTCTACAAGGTTGGATAAGAAGAATTATTGTAAATACAGCCATAGATCATTTTAGAAAAACTAACCGCATTTCCCCAATGGATTTTCAGGAGGCAGTTTACCTTGTAGGAAGCTACAACAATGCCGCAGAAATCTCAAAAACGGCAGATTTATCTATGCTGATTAATATGTTACCTACAGGTGCCAGAACCATTTTTAATTTATATACAATAGAAGGATATAAACACAATGAGATAGCTAAAATGCTTTCTATAAGCGAAGGAACTTCAAAATCTCAATTATCTAAAGCAAAAAATGTTTTAAGAGAATTGGTGACTAAATATTACGAACGTTAACTTTTTTAATATATCCCTTGAAAAACAAAAAAAACATAGAAGATTGGTATAAAAACGAACTGGAAAACTTTAGCGTTGAGCCGGAAAAAGGCTCGTGGGATAAACTTTCTTCTTCAATGGATAACCCGAGTGAATTATCTGATGAAGCTTTTGATGATTTCGTGAGGGATGAAGTGGAACATATAAAGACAAATCCAGACAAAGCAGTTTGGGAAAAACTTTCAGAAAAATTAGATACTACAACTGTTTGGGAACGTTTATCAACTACCTTAACCCGTTACGAACGATTTATTTGGTGGAGAAATTTTGCTTTTAAATCTACTGCTCTAGCTTTATTTTTTATGGGAGTTGGATTAAGTATTAATGAATATTTTAATCAAGATACTCATCAAAACAATGAAAAAGTAAGTACTCCAACTACTGTTGCAACTACTGTTGAGCAAGTAACAACACAAACTCCTACAGCAAGTGTTTTAGCTTCAAAAAATGTATTAAACTCATCAACAACTGAAAAAGAAGAAGTAAATCAGCACATTGTTTCTAATCCTTCAAAACAAATTAACAAACTTATTGCTACCGAAAAAACTGTTACATCAACAGCTAAAAAACAGGCATATATTGCCTCAAAAGAAGTTAATCAACAGCTTAATAATGATAAAGAAATTCAATTAAAAAAATCTAATCATGAACTTAAAGAACACATTCTCCAACCAAAAGAATTTTTAATTAAAAAAGAGAACAACAAAATCATCTTCAACAATAAAAGATTTTCGTCTCATTTTGCTTTTGGAATTTATGCTAAACGAATTTATATGGGTTTAAATGTTGGGTTTAAGAAACAAAGTATGATTGCACAACTGAAAAATAATAGTGAATTTAATAGTCTTTCTCAAAATACCTTATTAGACCATGGAAGTAGTTTTGGAGCTACTGCTGGTATTATTCTTTCAGACAAAATGAACTTAGAAACCAATGTAAATTTTTACTCTAGCAATGGCTATAGAAAACAATATGCATCAGACGAAAGTAGCTATACAGAAAATCTAAGCTTAGCCTATACTAACGTTAGTATATTAGCTAAAAGAATGTATAACAAATCTACTTTTGACGATAAAAAATATTCCACAAATATTATTGGTGGATTGTATTTAGGATATCTTTCTAGTGCTACTTCAGTAATTAACGGAGTAACTTACAAAAACGAAGCTTATACCAACCTTGACTATGGTATTTTATTAGGCTTAGAACAAGACAGATACTTAACCAAAGAATTAATTATTACTCCGGGAATTAGATATTACCAAGGAGCTAAAAATATTGCTAATACTGAAAATCATTTTTCTTTTGCCTATAATTCTACTCTAGAATTTAATTTAGGTATAAAATATATTTTCTTAAAAAAACATTAACTTCTTCTACCAACCATTTTTAGTACATAAACGTTCTACAAGCAACTTATGGAACAATTAAAAAACATATTACTTTATTTTTTCTCTTTTGTGGTACTTTTGCTTCACCCCAGTTTAAACAACGAAAAGAATCCTTTGTCTTTTGTTCATTACCATGCTTATGGTAATACATTCAAATTAAAATTTGATGATTCCATTGATAAAGAAAAATTGTACATAAAATGGACATGCGAAAACCAAGATGCTGATTGCAAGGAATTAGCTATTTTTGAAAGAGGTAAAAAAGTCAACACCATTCCTTTTGAATCTGGAAAACAAGAACTTATTGTGTATTACAACAACAAAATGATTGGGAAAATAAAACAAACTAAAACTAAAGAGAAACATGCTCATGCTTATTTTGTAAACTTAAGCAGCGTCCACAATAATGCTATAGAATTTAAAGGTGAAATAACCGGACCATCATCAGCTGTAGTAACCATGGTTACTACATTAAACAATTTAATTTCTCAGCATTAATTCTTGGTTTAGATATTATAAATCCAATCAAATTGATCTGCTACTCTACCTCTTTTAATATCTTCAATTGATCTTGCAATTTTATTAGAAACCGTTCTGTTTTCAATTGGAGGCAACTCAAAACGTTCGTCTTCAAAAGTTATAGAAGCAATTTGTGCAATTGTAGCAGCAGTTCCTGTCCCAAAAGCGTCTTGCAGTTTGTTATTTCTTGCTGCCTCAACAACTTCTTTTACAGTTACTCTTCTTTCTTCTACTTCTAATCCTAACTCTTTAGCTAATTTTATTACACTATCACGAGTAATTCCTGACAAAGTAGTATTTAATGCTATAGAAGGTGTAATTAATTTATTATCAATCAAAAACATTACATTCATTGTTCCTGATTCTTCTATATATTCATGCGTTTTTGCATCTGTCCAAATCAATTGCTTATAGCCTTTTTCCTGACCTAATTTAGCCGGATAAAGTGCTGCGGCATAATTTCCTGCAGCTTTAGCAAACCCAACACCACCTTCGGCTGCTCTAGAAAAATTCGATTCAATTTTAACATCTACCGGGCCTGTGTAATATGAACTTACCGGAGATGTAATAATCATAAATTTATATTCTTCTGCCGGTCTTACTCCTAACAGTTCTTCGCTAGCAAAAATAAAAGGTCTTATGTATAAAGAGCAACCTTCATTTTGAGGAACCCAGTCTGAATCTAACTGCACTAATTGATGGATAGCATCCATAAAAAGTTCTTCAGGAACTTCAGGCATACAAAGTCTTTTGGCAGAAACATTTATTCTTTTTGCATTTTCTTTTGGTCTAAATAACAATACTTTTCCATGGTCATTTTTATAGGCTTTCATCCCTTCAAAAACTGCCTGACCATAATGAATTGCTGCACAAGCAGGGCTTAATGAAATTGGAGCATAAGGCTCAATTCTTAAGTCTTGCCACTCGCCATTTTTATATTCTGCCACAAACATGTGGTCAGAAAATTGTTTTCCAAATTGTATATTATTGAAATCAACCGAATGAATCTTAGATGTTTTGGTTTTCTCTATCTTAATATTACTTACTGCATCCATCATTTAAAAAATCCTTTTTTTTTGTAGGCATAAATTTACTATTTTTTATTGTATTGAATCATGATTTTTATTTGGTTCTTTAGTTCTTGTACTAAAGAATTGTTTCTCTATACATTATAAAGAAAAATAATTATTTTTTTATGCTGAAATTTTTTGCTGAGCCAATTTCAACGCATTCTGAAATTGCTCTTCTTGATTGATATGTGTATTGTCTAACACAACAGCATTTTCAGCTTGAATAAGTGGGTTTTCTGTTCTGCTGGTATCATCGCCATCACGAGAAACAATATTTTTCAGCACCTCATCATAAGAGATATCATCTCCTTTGGCTTTTAACTCGTCATACCTTCTTTGAGCTCTAACTTCAAAATCGGCTGTCATAAAAATTTTCAGTTCTGCATCAGGAAAAACTACAGAACCAATATCTCTACCATCCATTACCAAACCTTTATTCTGTCCCATTTTTCTTTGCAATTCTACCATTTTAGTTCGTACCTGTTTTACTTTGGCTATTCTGCTTACTAAACTAGAGACTTCAATGCCTCTAATTTGTTTTTCTACATTTTCATTATTAAGACAAGTTTCTGAGCTGTTTTTTTCTGCATTAAATGAAAAAGAAACATCAATGTTGTCCAAATCATCAATTAATTTTTGTTCGTCAAAAAAACCTTCTCCAATATATCCTTTTCGAAGAGCATATAAAGCAACGGCTCTATACATTGCTCCCGTATCAATATAAATATAGTTTAGTGCTTTAGCCAATTGTTTTGCCAATGTACTTTTTCCACAGGAAGAGTAACCATCAATGGCTATAATAATTTTTTTCATCTGTTGATATTTTTATTTTATTAAATCGGTCAGATGTAACTCCCATATAATCATTTTCTTGTGCGAGATTTTTTTTATCATGGTCGTTTCATGTGTTTATATTTATTTATTTTTTATCGGACACATGGAATTGTTCATTCCTTATTATTTTTTTAAAATTGTATTCACGAACTTGCGTTTCCCTTTATAATCATACTTTTGTGTGAGAATTTTTTACTCATGGTCGTTTCATTCTTCGTTTTGTTTGTCTTTTTTTCTTTTTCGGGATTTTTTTGAAGCTTTTTCTTCTGGAATCACCACCTGACTCTTTTTATAATAATCCGAAATGGTAGTGGTAATGGTAAAATGGTTAGAAGTTCCTGCTAAGTGATAGCTTGCTCCTCCGTAACTTACATGAATTTTTTTGATTCTAAATCCTAATCCCCAACTAAATCCAATTAATCCGCCTTTGTTATCAAAAGCCAATTCAGCTCTTCGTTGAAAATTATAGCCAAATCTCAACATAAAACTTGGGGAAAGCACAAACTCTGTCCCAACAACAACATGCCTGAAAAATTCACTTACCATTCCTGTTTTATTTAATTCTTTTCTGGCTTCATCATCTAACGTATTATCTCTATTAGTTACCGAAGAAGAATCATTATAAGCTAAATTCCAATTATTTAAATGAATAAAATCAACATTAAAACGAATAGGCGTATGAGCCAATTTTTTAGAAATTCCCAATTGTACTTCAAAAGGCAAGGGTTCTATTTCTCTTTCTTCAATATAAGTAGAAAATTGTCGTCCAATGTTTTTAATTAATAAAGCTGTAGTTAATTGTTTTTTTGCATTATGATACGTTGCAGATAAATCCATTGCCATAGCAAAAGAGCTATATTGATAAAATTTGGAATAAATTGGTTTTAGGTTTGCTCCAACAGAAAAAGATGTGTCTATGTTTTTCCCCCAACCTAAAATAAAAGCATAATCTGAAGCTGAAAAAGAACCCAACTCATTTCCTCCTTCGTCTGTTTCTAAAAAATTTCCGTAATTGATATATTTCACACCTCCGGAAAATGTTCCGTACTTTTTAAAATCATGGGTATAAGAAAAATGCCCTAAATTAACATCCGCAAAGTAATTTAAATACGTAAATGAAAGAGCACTACTCATTTCTGCCGAAAGTAATGAAGGATTATCTAAAGCAAAATTGGGATCCTCATCTTTTATAGCGATAGCATTCCCTCCCAATGCTCCCGTTCTGGCAGATACAGGAATATTAAGAAAGCTAAAAGCACTCTCTCCTCCTACTTGTGCTATTGACTCACAAAAAGTAAGGATAATAAAAATGAGTGTAATAAAAAATTTCATCAACCGATTAATATTAGCAATGGATGGCTAAATTACGCTTTTATCAATAAATTATTGTATTGCTGTTAGATTGTAAAAAACTTAGATTAATGATGATTAGCTTGTTCTTGAGAAATAGCAATGATTACATCATTATAGATTTTTTCCATTTCTTCGGGATACATAGAATAATAAGCAATGTTGTTATTAAATTGCTCTTCAGTAATGTTATGTTTTTTAAAAATATATATGTAATGATTTTCTTGAAATGCTTTACTTCTAAACAAAGAATCATCTATTGAAGATTTAATTTTAAGATAGCCTTGAGCAATTTCAATATCTGTAAGGACAGGTACTAATTCTTCGTGGGTAAGAATTCCCTCCGGTAGTTCATTTTGAGAAGAACTACATGATAAAAATAATAAAATGGAAAGTATAAAAATGAATTTATTAAACATCTTTTGCTGTTGAAGCGGCAGGTACGTATCTTAGTGTTTTTACAGCTTTAATCATGTCCTGAATCATTTTTTCTCCGAATTGCTCACTTTGCAAATCTCTAATTTCATAAATATCATTATTAATAGTTGCTTTATAGAAAAAATGATGTTGCGTTTTAACCCCTGATTCAGGAATATCTTGCTTATAAATCAATAAGTTTTCTTCTTCGGAAATAATTTCTGAAACAAAGACTAAATCTTCTTCTAAATCCATCTTTAGCAATGCAATATCTCCTTCTCCGTACATAATTTCTATTCCGAATGAATTGCCAACTACTATTTCTAACGCGCCTCTATTGGTTAAAACTACTTGCGGTTCACCATGATTTTCAGCATCCGGAACCATAATTGCCATTGGGAAACCCCACTGATTTAAATCCAATTCTTCATGACCTTTTAATTGAACTACTTCTTGAGTTTCATCTGTTGCATTATTGTCATCACCACACGCAACAAACAAGAAAGTTGAAAATATGGCTAAAAATATAAAGGTTGTATTTTTCATATATAAAAGTCTAATAAAGAACAAATATAAAATAAAAAAATACAACCTTCAAAAATTAAAAATTTAATTTTTAATTAGTGTTCATAAATAAGTCTATACCCAAACTTTACAACTAGTTTTTTTTAAAACTTTAGCTGATAAACATTGTCTAACTCATCATTGTTAGTGAAATTAACTCCTAAATCTTTTATTAATCCGTTGTCAATTCCATAAACCCAACCATGTATGTGTAAAGTTTGTTTATTATTCCAAGCATTTTGAACTATAGAAGTTTTTGCTAAGTCGAACACTTGTTCTACAACATTTAATTCAACATATCTGTCAAAACGTTGTTTTTCATCAGTGATAGCATCCAACTCTTCAGCATGAAAACGATAAACATCTTTGATATGTCTAATCCAATTATCAATTAGACCAATATGCTGATTTCCCATTGCAGCAGCAACTCCACCACAACCATAATGTCCACAAACAATTACATGCCTTACTTTTAGTGCATTAACCGCATAATCAAGTACACTTAACATATTCATATCTGAATGAATAACCATGTTGGCAATGTTTCTATGCACGAAAACTTCTCCCGGTTGAGCTCCAATAATTTCGTTTGCAGGAACTCTACTGTCTGCACAACCTATCCACAATACTGGTGGTTGTTGCCCGTTAGCTAATTTATTAAAAAAATCCGGATCTAAATCCAATTTTGATTGAACCCACTCTTTATTGTTATCTAAAAGTTGTTTATAAAATTTATTTTCCATTTTGTATATTTTTTTTAATCGTTATAAAATTAATTAGTTTTATTTAAAAGCAACGCCATCTATACCTTTTGTTTCTACCTGAATATTTTTTAATTTAGAAGTATGATTTACAAACTCTTGTATATTCTCTAAAACATCATAAGCAACTGTATAAGATTTTGATGCATCAATTACTAAAGTTGAATCTTCAGGTATTTTAGCTAATTCTTTTGCGACACTTGCTTTATTTAAAAATGTTACTTCTTCTGAAAGTGTTAAAGTGTATCTAGTTTTACCATCAACTACTTCTTTTTTACAATTTAAGGCATTTTTATAATTCTTTCTTAAAATATAAAATACGGCTACCACCATTCCTATTCCAATACCTTTTAACAAATCTGTTCCTACAATAGCTATGACAGTTACTACAAAAGGAATAAACTGTTCATGTCCTAATTTAAACATATCTCTGAATATTGATGGTTTAGCAAGTTTATACCCTACCAATAATAATATTGCTGCTAAAGATGCTAATGGAATTAGATTTAAAAAAACAGGGATAATAATTGCCGATGACAATAAAATTACACCATGAAATATGGCTGACATTTTAGTTTTCCCACCAGATGTAATATTTGCTGTACTTCTAACAATTACTTGTGTAATTGGCAACCCGCCAATCATACCGGAAACCATATTTCCTATTCCTTGAGCTCTTAATTCTTGGTTGGTTGATGTTCTTCTTTTGTATGGATCTAATTTATCTGTAGCTTCCAAACAAAGTAGTGTTTCTAAACTTGCTACTATGGCTAAAGTTACAGCAACAACATAGACATGCGGATTACTAAATGCAGAAAAATCTGGAAACTTAAAAAAACTCAAGAACTCTTGTGGAGAAGAGGCTACTGGTAATTCAACCAAGTGTTTTCCACTTAAAACTAACTCTGGAGCCAGATTTAAAAATAGTGCATTAAGTAAAATACCTGTTAACACTACAAATAATGCTCCCGGCAAAAATTTAAATAACCCAATTTTTTTCATAAAGTTAGTTTCAAAAAGAATTAGCATTCCCAAAGAAATAATACTAATGATTATTGCTCCCATACTGCTATACTTAAAGGCATAATAAATTTCAGTAACAGTATTATGACCATCTTTTTGAGCAAAATCAAAATCACCCATAAAATCTTCATCATAACCTAAAGCATGAGGAATTTCTTTAAGAATAAGAATTATCCCTATAGCCGTTAACATTCCCTTTATTACAGATGATGGAAAGAAATAACCAATGATACCGGCCTTCATAAAACCTGCTAAAAGTTGCAACACACCTGAAAGTACTACTGCTAATAAAAAAGCTTCAAAAGTACCTAAGGTATCAATTGCTCCTAATACAATTACTACTAAACCAGCTGCAGGTCCGGAAACTCCTAATTGAGAGTTGCTTAAAGCTCCTACTACAATACCTCCCACTACTCCGGCAATGATCCCGGAAAACAATAAATCGGAGCGACCCGTTGAAGCTAAGGCAATACCCAAACATAAAGGAAGGGCTACAAGAAAAACTACTAACCCGGCAGGAAAATCTGACTTAAGATTAGCAAACATATTTAATTTTTTTGGTGTCATAATATAAATTATTGAACAAACAATTAATTAACAATCAATTAATTAAGTTTGAATTATTGATAAAATTAATCTTGAAAAACTATTTTTTCAACGATAATAAAAGGAACACTATAAATTACTATAGCGTTAATTCAATAATTTATACTAATTCGGGTGGGGGAGCAACAATTTCCTTATATGGAGGAAATAGCAAAGAAAATTCCACTTGGTGTTCTAACTTTGTTGATTGGAAAAAACATCTGAAATCTGAATCTTCTGTAATATATTCTTGCATAGTAAAGGTTACAGTAGAACCACCGCTATGTCTATTTTCTTCTTCAGCAATTTCAACAAATTGATAAGTAGGTACAGAAAAATATGAAAATGAAAAGGTACTTACTAAAACTAGCAAAAAGAATACAGCTATTATTTTATGACCACCTTTCACGTTGACGAAATTACATATTAAAAGCTACTTTTTCTTTTTTTGAAAATTAAAAGTGTGTTAAAATATGCAAAAAAAGTAATTCCTACTTGCGTTTCTAAGGTATCTTCGGTAAGCATGGAAAGCATTGAAATGGAAATAAAACAGAGATAAAGATAATCTCTATATTGTTTTAAAACAACGATGGGATAAAATAAAAAGATTAAAAAATAAATTCCTCCTAAAATACCAAAACTCACAAAATAAGTTAAGTACTGATTATGTGCTCTTCTCCAATATTTTTCAGAAATAATATCTCTTTCTTCATGTTTTTTATTGAAAGCATCCTGAACATCTCCTGTTCCAACACCAACAAACATATTATCTTTAACAATGTTGATAGCAGTATGCCAATACACCCACCTGAGCATTACAGAATGACCATCGGCAACATTATACTTATTGTACATTTCTATTTCCCAAAATATTTTATGCAACCTCAGCTCTATCCCATTCATATCAAGATACCTAAAATTTGAAACTCCGTTTTCTATGGCTTTTATTTCTTCAGGTGTTAATTCATTAATAGCTTCTTCGGTTTTTAATTTACCCTGAGAAGTAATAAACCTTAATATGGTAAATCTAATTTGTTGTCCTTTATTATCAAACCCATTAAAATTTATTTTACTTCTTTGGTTCCAAGCTTGTTCTATTTCTTGGTTGGCAATATTTCTATAAATATAATTTCCATTTTCCATTCGAAAACTATTAGAACTTATAGTGTCATGAAAAAGTTTTTCACCCTTAGGTGAATATTCTTGAATAGGCAGCACTTCAACATCATTAAAAGACAAATATTCTTGATAACAACTTTTTATATAAAGTACTAATGAAACTGAAATTACAATAACTACTGTTACTGCCGATAATTTTACAATGATTTTATTATATCTTATTCCGTAATAAAAAACCAATAAAATAATAGTAATAGCTGTAACAGCAATACCTGTTATTAAGTTAAGTAAAAACAGAAAAGCTACCAACCAACCAAAACTTAATATCCATCTGATTTTTTGCTTTTTATCTGTTGTTTTTATTGTATAATAAAATGCTCCAAAAATGGCTAACGATACTTCCAAACCAAATCTTATATGCGAGGTAAACCTTGATAAATCTCTCTTATCAATAATTGCTTCATTAAGTCCTCCTAACATTACAAAAACGCTCCATAGAGACGCTGTTATTACACCTCCAACATACACCGAAAAAATTAAACGAAATTCTTTATTGGTTAATGGTTTAAAGCTAACTATTAAAAAAGGTAACACAAAAAGCGGGAACTTTCTTCTGATATCATCAACCGCAAAATCAAAATTAGTAGTATTTAAAAGTCCTAAAAGAGTAAGCAGATACACAGAACTTAATATAAGTGCCGTTCTATTTTTAAAAAAGCGCTTTATTTTTTCTAGGTGATTTCCTTCTAATAACCATAAAAACCCTATACAAAGCTCTCCTAAAGTTATAAGAGGTTTAGACAATGAGAGTCCCACTGCAATAAACATCAAAAAAAACAAATACATGTTTCTTGAATAAGTGGAAACAAAACTCATTTTAGCAAAGAATTTAAATTAAACAAAAGTTAATCTTGCTTGGTATTGCCTGCAAAAACAGCTTCATATTTTTGTTTATCAGAAAGTACTTCAATAGCTTTTTCCATAACAGGATCTGTTTTTAAAGATGCTTCCATTTTTCCTTTCTGATAGTAATATCTTGTAGCAATTTCTGTTTCCAAAATATATTTTATTTCTTCCTTAAAAGTATACAAATCTTCTTCTTTATTATGTTTTAATTTATTTAGTAAAGCATTGTATTCACTTTCTAAACTTTTAAAATATTTATCTGCTTTAGCAGCTTTTTCTAGTTTCTCTAGTAAAGCTTCACTATCTGTAGTATAGTCGTAGTCCTTACCATCAAGAAACTTAACAAACTTTTCATACTCCTCATCAGAAATAGTAAACGCATCTACAGCAGGAATTGCATTGTTTTTTAACCTAAAATCTGTTGCATAATCAAACAAATGATTTTTTAGATACAAACTAGTAGCAATATCGCTAATTTCTTTTTTCTCTACTTTAATATCGGGTTCAATTCCCATTCCGTCAAAAACAGGTCTATACGTTTTTAAAGTTTTAAACTCTCTTATTAAAGAATCCGGAATTGCATTTACTTTTCCATCCTCATCTTTATGCGAATAATCTAATTTTTGAATACATCTTCCACTTGGTGTATAATATTTAGCAACGGTAACTTTTAATTTTGAGTTATAACTCAATGGTCTTACTTGTTGCACCAATCCTTTTCCGAACGAACGATTTCCAATAATAACAGCTCTATCATGGTCTTGCAATGCTCCCGATACAATTTCTGAAGCAGATGCGGACATTTCATCTATCAACACTACAATAGGAATTTCTGTGTCAATAGGCATTGCTGTAGCTTTATATACTTTATCCCAATCGCTAATTTTTCCTTTAGTGCTAACTACTTCAGAACCTTTAGGAACAAAATAATTTACAATATCTATGGCTTCTTTCATTAATCCTCCACCATTTCCTCTTAAATCTAAAATTAAAGACTTAGCACTTTGCTCTTTTAATTTTGTAAAAGCTGCTTTTACTTCAGCACCGGCAGACTCAGTAAATCCGTTTAGCTTAATGTAGCCTATATCATTTGAATACATTTTGTAATAGGGCACATCGTCAATTTTAACTTCTTCTCTAACCACTTTTTTCTCAATTGGATCTTCCGTTCCTGGTCTTTCAACTGTAATATTTAAGGTAGTTCCCGGTTGTCCTAAAAGTAAATCTCTAATTTCTGAAGTTGATTTATCAGTAACATCTTTTCCGTCAATTTTTAACAATCTATCTCCTGCCCACAAACCCGCTTTATGAGCTCCAAATCCTTCATAAGGTTCAGAAATAACTACATGCTCACCATGCTGTTGAATTAATGCTCCTATTCCACCATACTGCCCTGTAGTCATTAACTTGTAATCTTCAATATTAGATTCAGGAATATAGTTAGTGTAAGGATCTAACGATTCTAACATAGCATCAATTCCGGTTTTCATCAACTCTCCCGGATCGGTATCATCAACATAGTAAATATTTAATTCACGAAAAAGTGTTGCAAAAATGTCGAGATTTTTAGAAACTTCAAAATAGCTATCTACAAAACCAACCGAGAAGACACTTGCTAATGTTATGCTTACTATTAAAATGTATTTTTTAAATTTTTGTGTCATATTTGTTTCTTTAATCTTTATTTATTTAAGGTACAGGATCGTGTCCATGTCCTCCCCAAGGGTGGCAAGATGAAATTCTTTTTATTGCCAACCAAGTTCCCTTAAAAGGACCATACTTTTCAATTGCCTCGAGACTGTATTGCGAACAAGTGGGTGAGTACCTACAGTTTGCTCCTAAAAATGGAGAAATACTTAGTTGGTAAACTCTTATTAGCAAAACAACTATTTTACTTAACATCCACTTCACAAGGCATCTCTTAAACGTGATAAAATTACTTTTATTTTTTCTTCTATCTCTTTGTATGACAAAATTTGTTCCGAACTATAAATTATCATCATATTAATTTCTTTCTGATTTTCAAGCAGCTTAATTTTTAAATCATGATTATTTAATCTGTAAGCTTCTCTAACCCTTCTTTTAATTAAATTACGATTAACCGCTAGCTTAATTTTTTTCTTAGGAACGCTAACCCCAAAATTAATAGGAACATTATTTTTTCCGGTTTTGACCTTATAAATTAACCTTATAGGAAACTGATTAATAGATTTTCCTTGTTTAAAAAGCAATTCTATTTCTTTTTGGCTTTTCAGTTTTTCTTTTTTGGAAAATTTATATGATATTGGCTTGGTCAATGTCAAAGATATTTTGAGCAAAAATACGAAGAGAAAAACAATTCTATTCTTTTATTCTTTGTGGATGAGCGTAACATGTTGCTTTATTTTCTCTGCAAAAGCCAAGAAGCGTTATTCCTAATTCTTTAGCAAAATCAACTGCTAAACTTGATGGAGCCGAAACTGCTCCCAGTACCGGAATTTTAGCTGCATAAGCTTTGGCAACAATTTCATAAGAAATTCTTCCACTTACCACCATACATTTTGACTGTCTTAGTTGATTCGTGGCTACAAGGTTTCCAATAACTTTATCTACCGCATTGTGTCTGCCAACGTCTTCTTTTAACGAGAGTAAAGTACTATCTTTAGCAAATGCTGCTGCTGCATGAGAACCTCCCGATTGATGAAATGTAGGTTGACCTTTTTTCATAATGTCAAACATGGTATAAAGATCTCTTATAGCAATAATTTGCTCTTGTTTTTCAATTTTTTCACCACTGGAAAGTTCTAGTAGTTCTTGTCGCCCACAAATTCCACAGGAACTTACCGATAATAAATTCCTACTATTTTTATAACCATTGCCCAATTGATTTTCATCTATCTCAACAAAAGCTTTAGAAACAGCATTTTTTTCATCTTTTTCAAGAATGACTGGAAGCACTTGTTTTCCTCTATAAATATCTTCGGCATATAACAACCCTCTAACCAAATCTTCATCGTCTCCAGGAGTTCGCATAGTAATAGAAAAAGTTTTCTTATTGATATAAATCTGTAAGCCTTCCTCAATTGTCAAATTATCTCCAACCATTATGGCTTCATTTTTACAAAATTTTTTTCCTTGGTATTGTTGTATTTTCATTTGACTTTAATCAGTAAAGTTGTAAAAATAGGGATAAAAAAATCCTGACTAGTAAAAAACCAGTCAGGATTATATTTTTCTTTTTGAGGAACTATATTTTTTGTTTTACCTCAACTTGTTCATAAGCTTCAACAATGTCCCCTTCTTTTATATCATTAAACTTATCAATGTTCAATCCACATTCATACCCTTTGGCAACTTCTTTAACATCATCTTTAAATCGTTTAAGCGATCCTAATTTTCCTGTATAAACTACAATTCCATCTCTAATAACTCTAATATCGCTTGTTCTATAAATTTTTCCTTCTTGAACCATACACCCTGCAATTGTTCCCACTTTAGAGATTTTAAATATTTCTCTAATTTCAACTGTTCCTGTAATTTTCTCCTCAAATTTAGGAGCTAACATACCTTCCATTGCATCTTTAATTTCTTCAATAGCATCATAAATAATCGAATACAACCTAACATCTATTTGTTCTTGTTCAGCAAGTTTTCTAGCATTTACAGACGGTCTTACTTGGAAACCAATAATAATTGCATCAGAAGCCGCTGCCAACATTACATCCGACTCAGAAATTTGTCCTACAGATTTATGTATAATATTTACTTCAATTTGGTCGGTAGATAATTTTTGTAATGAATCAGATAATGCTTCAATAGAACCATCCACATCACCTTTAATAATTACATTAAGCTCTTTAAAGTCTCCAATAGCCAACCTTCTTCCTATCTCATCTAAAGTAATGTGTTTATTGGTTCTAGCTCCTTGCTCTCTTACTAACTGAAGTCTTCTTTCAGCAATATTTCTAGCCTCTCTCTCATCTTCCATTACATAAAACTTATCACCCGCACTTGGAGCTCCGTTTAATCCTAATAAGGATACAGGAGTTGATGGGCCTGCTTCTGTAATTTTTGTACCACGCTCATTAAACATGGCCTTAACTTTTCCACTATAACACCCAGCTAATAACACATCTCCAACTTTCATTGTCCCAGATTGAACTAGCAAAGTAGAAACATAACCTTTCCCTTTATCCAATTCAGATTCTATAACTGTTCCTCTACCTTTTTTATTCGGATTTGCTTTTAATTCTAACATTTCTGCTTCTAGCAATACTTTTTCCAATAATTCTTCTACATTGGTACCAAATTTTGCTGATATCTCTTGTGTTTGATATTTTCCTCCCCATTCTTCTACTAAAATATTCATAGCAGAAAGTTCTTCTCTTAATCTATCAACATTTGCTCCTTCTTTATCAATTTTATTGAAAGCAAAAACAATAGGCACTCCGGCAGCTTGAGCATGATTAATTGCCTCTTTTGTTTGCGGCATTATATTATCATCTGCAGCAATTACAATTATAGCAATATCTGTTACCTGAGCTCCACGAGCACGCATAGCGGTAAATGCCTCGTGACCAGGAGTATCTAAAAATGCTATTCTTTTACCATTGTCTAATGTTACCGAATAAGCTCCAATATGTTGCGTAATTCCTCCGGCTTCACCGGCAATTACATTCGCTTTTCTAACATAATCCAATAAAGATGTTTTACCATGATCTACGTGCCCCATCACTGTAACTATTGGTGCTCTATCTAATAAATCTTTAGGATCATCTTCCTCTTCTTGTTCAAAATCTAAGTTTTCTGAAGCAGAAATAAATTGAACAGAATAACCAAACTCTTCTGCAATAATAGAAATGGTTTCTGCATCTAAACGTTGATTAATAGAAACAAACAAGCCTAAGCTCATACATGCTCCAATTACTTCATTAACATTTACATTCATTAATTTTGACAGCTCATTTGCTGTAACAAACTCAGTGATTTTTATTATTGATTTTTCTTTTTCTTCTCTTTCAACATTTTTCTGAGCTTCTTCACTTGCCGCTAATCTTTTGTCTTTTCTGTGTTTTACAGATTTACTTTTTCCCCCTCCTGTTAAACGAGCTAGTGTTTCTTTTACCTGATCTTGAATTTGTTTTTCTGTTAATTCTTGTTTTTTCTCTACTCTTTCACCTTTTTGTTGTCCTTTTTTAGCGAATTTTTTTGGAGCGTCTGATAAATCAACTTTTTTACTAAGTCTCTTTCTTTTAGATTTATTTCCTGACTTATCATCATCAACAACATTTTTTTCTTTATTAGATGATGCTATCGGTTTTCTTTTTTCAAACTTTTTCTCAACGGGAAGGTCTATAGTTCTCAGAACCTTAATATCATTTAGTTTTTCATAAACCGTTTCGATACTTTGAGGACCTTCTTTTTTAGGTTGTTCTTCTTTCTTCTTTTCCTCCTTAGTTTCTGCTTTTGGAGTTTCTTCTTTTTTAGGCTCCTCCTTCTTTTCTTCCTGTTTTTCAGCAGTTTTTGCTTTTTTATCAGGTCTGGTTTTAGAGTTAATACTATCTAAATCTATTTTAGATATAATTTTAGGTCCTTTTGTTTCTTCTTCCTGAGCAGATTCTTCTTTAACAACAGGTTCTTCTGATTTTTCCTCAACCTTTTCTTCTGCTTCAACCTTTTTTTCAATTGGTTTTATAGAAATTGTTTCTTTTTCAGATCCTATTGTTATCTTTTTGGATTCTTCTTTAGTGTTCTTATCTTGCTGAAATTCATCAAGTAAAACAGCATAAACGCCTTCATCTAATTTTGTATTAGGATTGCTTTCAATCTTAATATTTTTAGATTCTAAAAATTCAACAATGGTATGAATACCAATGTTAAATTCTTTTGCTACTTTACTTAATCGTTTTACTTGTGATCCGTTAGACATACTTTTATCCTTTTTTTACAATATTATTGATTATATTTTAATCGATAATTTTAATGTGCTACTAATATATGAAATACTGAGGAATTTAAAAAATTAATCTTCAAACTCTTCTTTCAATATACTCATAACGTCTTCTACAGTTTCTATTTCTAAATCTGTTCTTTTAACTAATTCTTCAACTGATAAATCTAATACGCTTCTTGCAGTATCGCATCCAATAGATTTAAGTTCTTCCAACACCCATCCTTCTATTTCATCAGCAAATTCATCTAATGCAACATCATCAGAATCATCATCAATATCTCTATAAACATCTATTTCAAAACCTACTAATTTTCCGGCTAATTTAATGTTATGACCTCCTTTACCAATAGCTAAAGATATTTGATCTGGTTTTAAAAACACTTCAGCTTTTTTAGTTTCTCTATCTAGTTTAATAGAAGTTGTTTTTGCCGGACTTAATGCTCTTTGAATGTATAATTCAATGTTATTAGTATAATTAATTACATCAATATTTTCATTTCTTAATTCTCTAACAATTCCATGAATTCTTGCTCCTTTCATCCCTACACAAGCTCCTACTGGATCAATTCTATCATCATAAGATTCTACGGCTACTTTTGCTCTTTCTCCCGGTTCTCTAACTATATTTTTAATGGTAATTAATCCGTCAAAAATTTCAGGAACTTCTAATTCAAATAGCCTTTCTAAAAATAATGGAGAAGTTCTTGAGAGAATAATTGCAGGTTTGTTGTTTTTCATATCTACACGAACTACAACTGCTCTCACGCTATCTCCTTTTTTAAATCTATCGCTAGGAATTTGCTCAGACTTTGGCAAAATAAGTTCATTGTCTTGATCATCTAAAATTAAAATTTCTCTTTTCCAAATTTGGTAAACCTCACCTGTAATTAGTTCTCCTACTCTATCTTTATATTGTTTGTATATGTTATCTTTTTCTAATTCCATTAACTTAGACATTAAATTTTGTCTAAGCGATAATACCAACCTTCTTCCAAAGTCTTCAATTTTAACTTCTTCAGAAACTTCTTCACCAATTTCAAAATCAGGTTCAATCTTAATAGCGTCAGAGTATGCAATTTCTTTATTTTCGTCTTCTACTTCACCATCGTGAACAATCTCTCTGTTTCTCCAAATTTCCAAATCTCCTTTATCAACATTCACAATAAAGTCAAAGTTATCGTCATCACCATATTTCTTTTTAATAGTGCTTCTAAAAACATTTTCTAGTATATTCATTAGAGTTACTCTATCAATGTCTTTAAACTCTTTAAACTCTTCAAATGAATCAATTAGGTTTACGCTTTCCATGGTTGGTTGTTTTTATTTAAATGAAATTATTATTTTAGTTTCTTTTATATTATTAAAATTTATTTGCTCTTTTTGTATTGAAATTTTCTTTTTCTTCCCTACTTTTTCTTTTACTTCTTTTTCAATAGTAATGTACTCATCTGTTACTTCTATAAGCTTACCTTTTAGCTGCTCATCATCATTAGTAGTAATTTTCAGTTCTCTTCCAATATTTTTATCATATTGCTGTTTCACTCTAAGAGGCTTGTCTAACCCCGGCGAAGAAACTTGCAATTCGAAATCTTCTGTTTCTCTATCTAAATTGTGCTCTATTGCTCTACTAATATCAACACAATCACTAATTTTAACACCCTCTAAACTATCTACCTCCAATAAAATATTATTTCCGGGTCTAATATCCAACATTACTATAAAGGCATTTTTTTCTTCAAGTGTTGGCGTAACCAAGGATAATATTTGTTCTTCTGTTATCATTTTTAGATAAATAAAAGAGGGGACGCCTGTCCCCTCTTTATCAATTCTTATTTATTTCGCTACAAATATAGTAATTAATTTTTATTCTTCAACTACTTCAAATTTAATTATTGCATCTACTTCTTTATGCAATTTAACTTCCGCTTCGTAAGCTCCTAAGTTTTTAATTGCATCGCCTTTCAATTTAATTAATTTTTTATCTAATACAATGCCTGCTTTCTCTGCTGCTTCAGCAATTTGTATCGTATTGATAGAACCAAAAATCTTTCCGTTTTCTCCAGCTTTAGCACCAATTTTCAAAACAGTTTTTGATAATTTGTCTGCTGCTTTCTCTGCTTCTTCTTTAATTTTTTGGTTTTTAACTGCTTGTTGTTTCAGGTTTTCTGCTAAAACTTTTAAAGCAGATGGAGTAGCTATTTTAGCCATTCCTTGAGGGATAAGGAAGTTTCTGCCATAACCGTTTTTCACAGTAACAACATCATTCTTAAATCCTAAGTTTTCTATATTTTCGTTTAATATGATTTTCATTTTTCTAAAGTGTTTGTAGGTTTAAACTTAGTTTGAATTATTTAAGCATATCAGCTACATAAGGCATTAACGCTAAATGTCTCGCTCTTTTTACTGCTTGAGAAACTTTTCTTTGATATTTTAAAGAAGTTCCAGTAATTCTTCTAGGAAGCAATTTTCCCTGCTCATTTACAAATTGCAATAAAAACTTTTCGTCTTTATAGTCAATGTATTTGATTTTATGTTTTTTAAATCTACAATATTTTTCTTTGGTTAACTCAATGTTTGGAGGAGTTAAATATCTAATTTCTGATGAATTTTCTGACATGATGTTTTGTTTTAAAAGTTAATTATTCAGCTGTTGTTGGTTCAGCTTTTTTACTTCTGTTTTTTCTTGATTCCACGAAAGCAATAGCGTGCTTATCTAAAGCTACTGTTAGAAAACGCATTACTTTTTCGTCTCTCTTCAAAGCTACTTCAATATTTGCAATAGCCTCTCCTTCTATTTCATACTCAAACAAATGGTAAAAACCTGTTGATTTTTTTTGAATTGGGTAAGCTAATTTTCTTAATCCCCAGTCTTCTTCGTGCATCAACTTAGCACCTGAATCTTTTAAAAACTTTTTAAAGTTTATTACTGTTTCCTTTACCTGATCTACAGATAAAACGGGAGTTAAAATGAAAACAGTTTCATAACGTTTAGTCATTTTTTTAATGTTTTTTGTTTATAAATAATTGTTATTCCTCTTAAAAAAAGGACGGCAAAAGTAAACAAATTTTCTTTATTTTCAAATGCTTAAAGAAAATTTATTCATTTGCAAAAATGGTTAATGCTAAAATGCCATCTTCTTGCAGTGCATAATCTAATTCTACGGTAATACTTTCATCATTTTTTAACCATCTGGCTAACCCATTAATATCATTTTCCAGCCTAAAATCTTTCGACTCATTAAACTGTTTAGTGTATGCCTCTTTTAATATACCAAACTGTTCCTTGTTATTCACTTGGAAATCTAACCCTACTTCAAAACAACCCAATTCGTCAAACACATAAGTCAATTCATAAAAGTCTGATTCACTTAATTCGTATTTATAAACCAACAAATCTTCATCTTGCTCTATTAAATTCTTTTTCTTTTCTTTTTTAGCAACTTTATCAATAGGTAAATTAATTCGTTGCAACAACTCCTCTGCTGTAGCTTTTTTATTCATCTGCTCGTAATAACTATCCGATTTTTTATTCGACTGACACGACACAACAAACAATAACAACACTATTATTGGAGAATACACTAATTTTTTCATCTGTTTATATTTAAAAGTGTAAAGGTAACAAACATCCTTTATAAATAAAAAAGCATATTTATTAGGTGATTAAATTACTACTTACTACTCCGTAACTATCTGTAAATTAAAAGAAACAGGAGTAGCAACTACAAACTTAAAACTTTTTCTTCAACTACTTACTATTAATGTTAGAGTGTTAATATAAAACACCTCTCAAACCAACTTAAACACCCATTTAATAATGTTTTTTAATCATCAACTATAAAAATAGACTACTAAAATAAAAATATTTTTATATTTCACTTTGCTCTATTTTTTTATATTTTAGCCAATTATTATACAAACTAAGTTACAAAATGAAAAAGACACTCTTAACTACCTTATTATCAATGATTACTTTTTTGTCAGTATTGGCTCAAAATGTTGATTTCGACAAAAAGAATTTCAGCAATAACAAAGATGGCTTCAAACAAGCTTTAACAGACTTAAACGAAGGCAATATGGCTTATTTTAATGGTGTGTTTTCAAAAGCCATCGAACCTTTTAAAAAAGCCCAAAATTTCAATCCAAATAATGCTGAATTAAATGGAAAAATTGCTGATTGTTATTTTCAAACGGACAATATTCATAAAGCCAAACAACTATTAGAAAGTGTTTTTAAATTAGATGCTCAACCAGATGGCTATTTTATTTATTTAAATGCTCAAATAAAACATAGCGAAAATGAATTTGATGAAGCTATAAAACTCTATCGTAGTGCAAAAACAAAAGGATCTAATACCAAACCTGATGCTTTAAGCAATGTCGATAAAAAAATTAAAGAATGTACTTACGCCAAAAAACTCATCAAAACACCTATAAATGTAGAAATTATAAATGTTGGAAAATCTATTAATTCATCAAATCAAGAATATGTTCCGGTTATTACTGCTGATGAATCTGAAATATTTTTTACTTCAAGAAGAAATGATACAGAAGGTGGCGGACGAGACAATCAGATTGATGATTTTTATGAAGATATTTACTATAGCTCTAAAAGTGATGATGGAAATTGGCAAACAGCAACTAATTTAGGTAAACCCGTAAATAGTGAATTCCATGACGCTACTGTTGGGCTATCTATCGATGGACAGAAACTTTTTATTTACAGAGACAATCAAAAAGGTATAGGGAATATTTATGTTACGGAGAAAAAAGGTACTAAATGGACTGAGCCTACTGAACTGCCAAAACCTATCACATCTAAATACCAAGAAACATCAGCAAGTTACGATTATACAGGAAAAACTATTTTCTTTGTTAGCGATAGACCCGGAGGAAAAGGTGGAAAAGACATTTACAGATGCTCACAAGACAAGGAAGGTAACTGGGGTGATGCTATAAACTTAGGCAGCCCAATAAATACCGAATTTGATGAAGATGCTATTTTTCTTCATCCTGATGGAAGAACGCTTTATTTCAGCTCTAATGGAAACAATTCTATGGGCGGATATGATATTTTTAAAAGTACCTTAGAAAAAGAAAAATGGACTACCCCTCAAAATTTAGGACACCCTATAAATTCAGCCGGTGATGATGTTGCTTTTGTACTAACCGCAAATGGCGAACATGGGTATTATACTTCTGGAAAAACAGGTGGTGAAGGTAAAAGAGACATTTATAAAATAGTTTTTCTTGATGAAATTAAAAATAATAGTCGCCCCAAACTTACTTTGTTAAAAGGAATTGTTTTTGACAACAAAACAAAAAAACCATTAAGTGCTTTAATAGAAATTTTTGATAATGATAAAAATGAAATGGTATCTTCTTACGAATCAAACAGTGCAACGGGGAAATACATGGTTTCTCTTCCTGCCGGACATGATTACGGAATTAGTGTAAAAAAAGAAGGATACTTGTTCTATTCTGAAAACATCAATATTCCTGATACTGCTGCTTTTCAAGAGATTGAAAAGAACATTGGTTTGGATAAAATTGAAAAAGGTAAAAAAGTAGTCTTAATGAATATTTTTTATGACTATAACAAAGCTAGTTTAAGGTCTTCATCATATAACGAATTAGACAAAGTAGTTGAGTTGCTTAACAAAAATGCTAAGATGAAAGTAGAATTGGCTGCCCATACTGATTCGAGGGGTGGTGATGCATATAATCTAAAATTATCTCAAGAAAGAGCTCAATCGTGCGTAGATTATTTAACCTCTAAAGGAATTGACCGCTCTCGGTTAATTGCTAAAGGTTATGGAGAATCTCAACCATTAGTAAAAGAAGAGGTAATAAACAAAATGGCTACTGAGCAAGAAAAAGAAGCTGCTCATCAGCAAAACAGGCGTTCGGAATTTAAGATTTTGGAGAATTAATTAGTTTAACACCATTAAAGGTTTCTACTTACTCGGAATAAGAACCATCGTTTTTACTCTTTCTTCTTCATTTTTTATAGAAAAGAGAGCCTCTTTTCCATAAAGTAAATCTAAGCGTTGTTTGGTATTTGCTAATCCAAAACCTGTTTCTGAACTAGCCTGCTCATCATAATGCCCACTATTGTAAATAATTACTTTTAGCTTATCAGCTTCTACTGAAGCTGTTATTTCTACCGTCCCACCTTTTGGAAGTTTAGAAGTACCGTGTTTTATAGCATTCTCAACTAAGGTTTGTATCATTAATGGTGGCACCAAAAAGTTTTTGGTGTTTTCATTTATTGCTAATTTAATAGTCAGCTTTTCTTCAAAACGCATTTTTTCCAAACTCAAATAATCTTCTACCATTTTAAGCTCTTCAGAAAATGGAACTAGGGTCTTTTTTCCCATCAACAAAGAGTTTCTAAGCACATTTGATAATTCTGTTACCGCTTTTTTTGCTAATAGAGGATTTTCATCAATTAAAGCTCTGATACTATTCATCGAATTAAAAACAAAATGTGGATTTAACTGAGAAATTAATCTGTTCAGCTCAATTTCATTTTTAGCTGCTTGCCATTTTAAATTTTTAATTTCTTCCTTTTTATAATTGGTTACATAGTGAAACAGAAAATAAACAAGCGACCATAACAAATAAATGAAAAACCAACTTAAAACTCCTGTTATTAAACTATTTAAAGATAGAGAAAATGCTCTACCTTCAATTAATTTTTCTATAACAATCAGCTTTAAAAAGTAAGTAACAAGTGCTTGTAGTAAAGATCCAAAAAAAATAGGTATAATGAGCTGCGTTACGGGTAAACCCATTAAATTTCTAATAATAATGATGCACCTAAACAAATGCGATATTAAGAGTGTAATCAGGAAAATAGAACCTAAACTCAACCAAAAAGAAGCAGACAAATCATTATTAGAAAGAAAATTGAAATACCCAACAACACTCACATAGGTAGCCCATCCAAAAAGCTGGAGTAGCCAATATATTTTAGTTCTGGAATAACTCAACTTAATTTTAATTTAGACAATAAAAGTAAGCGAAATAGCTAAATTATTTCACTTACTCATCGTTTTTTATTGTCCTAACCAAGTTTTTCTCAACTGTACTTGTTGTTGGGTAGCATTTGGATTAATAGCTATATAATAATCTTGTGTTGCTTCAGTTTGTATTGCTTTAGCTTTTAGTAAAACCGGAATTATTTTATCCTTCACTTTTCTTTCTACTAAAATTTCTACTTTTTCACCATCTTCAGTATTCGTTTGGTAGTCAATAATTACATCTTCCAAATTATCTAAGGTAAGTTCTTTACCATTAATAGCTAAAATTTCATCATTAATTTTAATCTTTAATTTTTTACCAAACTTATTTAAATCTGCAACGTCCATAACAAAAAGTCGTTGTGTCTCCATATTAAACCCAATAGTTGCACCACCAAAACCAACTTCTTTAATAGTAACATCTGTTTTAAAATCAACACCTACTTTAGCCAACACTTCTTCAAAAGGTAATGGTTTGGAACCTTCTACATAATTAGCAAAGAAAGCACGTAATTCGGGAGAGATTAATTGCGCAATTTTATCAAAAAGCTCATCATCTTTAAATGAAACTTCTTTTCCGTATTCCTCCGAAAGCATTAACATTAAATCTTTCAAGCCCTTTTTCCCACTGGTTTGTTCTCTTATTAAAACATCTAAACACAAACCTATTAATGCTCCTTTGTTATACACATTCATGTATTGGTCTTGATGTGCATCTAATGCACCTAAGCTCATTTTTGTAAACGGTAAATCATCTTTAAAACTTTCTGCCGTAGCCATTTTATCCATTAACACATCAAAATAAGCTTCGGGAGTTATCATGTTTTGATAAACCTGAACATGATTAGCAAAATATTCTGTAACTCCTTCGTACAACCATAAATGTTTTGACATTTTAGGGTTAATGTAATCAAAATTGCCAATTTCTTCTGAGTGAATATTTAGAGGAGTAACTATATGAAAAAATTCATGCGCGGCTACATCTACCAAAAAACCTGATAATCTTGTAGGATCCATTTCTGGCAAATAATAAAATGAAGAATAAGAATGCTCCAAGGCTCCACTTCCTCCAGAGCCACTTACTCCTTCATAAAGATAAATAATGAAAGCATATTTATCTACAGGTAATTTTCCACCTAAATATTCTTTTTGAGCCTCTAAAATTCCTTTAATATCTTTGGCTAAAACTTCTGCCGGAGCCACCTTATTTTTAGAATAAACAGAAACTAAAATAGATGTTTCTGCAATTTTAAAGGTTACTGTATCCGGCTGATTATACATAATTGGTGAATCCACCAAATCCATATAATTATCGATAGTAAACTTATCTGTATTGCCTGTAGTAGTTATATTAGTTAACCCTGTAGATCCGAAAAAATCAGTAGGTCTGGTAATGTTTAACTCATAAATTAAGTTTTTCATGTTATCGAAATAACCAAAAAAGCCATGGTTATTCAATACCACATTTTCTTTTTCTTCAATGTTAGTTCCTCCGGGTTCAAAAACCAATTCATCTACATCTGCATCCCAAGTATCTTCCACCCAATAAGCTATTTTTTTCATCCTATCAGCATCATGAATTTCCCATCTGTTATCATCCAACCTATTTACATAAAGACTTTTTCCATTTGCATCAAAAGCCTGAAAATCCATCACATATTGTCCGAAATCATAAATTTGATACGTACCTGGAACAATTTTAGGCATGTTATAAATTATTTTGCTCTCTTTAATTGACGGAGTTTCCAGAGTAATTTCTATTAAATCGTTACTAATTTTGTTCAAATCCATATAAAACGAATATTTATCTTGACCAAATACACTGCTTATAAATATTGAAAATAACGCTATAGGTATTAAAAATTTCATGTTTTTTTAGTTTATAAGTTAAATAATGAAACAAAAATAGAGAGTATGGAGTTAATAACGAAGATAAATTACACTAATGGTAATTTTTATAGATTAAAGGAAAAAATCAATGAATTATTTGGCACATTTTCTACTTTCAAAGCAAAATGAAGCATTAATTGTTGGAAATTTTATTGCTGATGATGTGAAAGGAAATCAATATAAAAAATATCCTGAAGCTATTCAACAAGGTATTTTAATGCATAGGGAAATTGATACGTTTACCGACAATCATCCCATAGTAGAAAATAGTAAAAATTTAATCAGAAAATTTCAGAGAAAATATACGCCTGTTGTTATAGATGTTTTTTACGATTATTTTTTAGCAAGCAATTTTAATTATTATTCACCTTTTGAATTGAAAGAATTTAGCTTAAAAACTTATTCCATTTTAAATAAAAATATTGACTTATTAACCCCAAAAACCAATTTTATATTTCATCATATGAGCAAGAACGATTGGCTTTACAATTACGCCTCAATAGAAGGAATACAAAGGACTTTAACGGGTTTATCGCGAAGAACAACTTTTGAAAACGATATGCAAGTGGCACATCATTTGTTATTAGAATTCAAAAGTGAATTAAAAACAGATTTTGAACAATTTTATCCTGAGTTAAAACAACATGTTAGAAATATATGAAAACAAAAGTTTCATTTTTTTCGTAACTATTTGACTAAACTTATTATATTTGTTCGATTATTAAAAATTCATTGGAATTTAATAACTAACAATATTTTAGCACCAATATAATAATGAAAAAGCTACTCCTCATATTATTCTTACTTCCGGCAATCATGTTTGCCCAAAGTGCAAGAGACATCAATTTGGTAATTCAAAAGACACTTGATTTAGAAGTTTTAAAAAAACATTATAATGGTGATGAGATGTCTGGACAAACCCCAATCCTTATCATTAATGATGAAAAAATCCCTAACAACCTTATTGTTTTTAAATTTAATAAAAGAGTTAAAGTAATGACTTTTGAAGAAATTGAAACTTTTAAAAACATTTATAAAGGAAGTTTAGATAGTTATTTTACCTTTGAAGTAATGCATTTTGAAGGAGATAGCGTACTAATTAAAGCATCCTTTAGAAAGACAAACCCTCTAAAAATTGAAGTTACTATGCAGAAAAAAGACAAAGATTGGGTGGTAACATCTTCATCTGCCGAATAAGTACTTTAATAAATGAGTAAACTCAAACTTGATTTACACGATATATACAACAAAGGACAACAAATTGACAACGCTCTTGAAGAAATAATAAAAGAAGCTGTTGACAAAAAAATTAAGTTAGTAGAAATTATTCCGGGAAAAGGTTCAGGACAATTGAAGAAAAAAGTCATCCGATTTTTACAACTACCTTCCATAAAAAATCAGTACCACCGATTAGAGAAAGATGCTAAAAACTTCGGAAGAATATTTGTCCATTTTAAATTTTAATAAAAAATATGTTTTCTCAAGGCCAAAAAATATTCGCACTAATTTTTATCGTCTCATTTTTAGTGATACTAACCTTTCAGTTTTTAAAAGATAGAAAAAGGAATAAAACTTTATTTAAAGGGACTTATTGGGTACTAATTGCTATTATGGCATTAATGCTCGGCTATTTATTACTTACCAAACTAATTCATTAAATAAATTACATACAAAGCCTCAATGTATTAAAATAAAAAAGCCGAACACTAAGTGTTCGGCTTTTTTGGTTGTGGGAGATGAGGGATTCGAACCCCCGACCCTCTCGGTGTAAACGAGATGCTCTGAACCAACTGAGCTAATCTCCCCAACTGCTTTTTAAAAGCGGATGCAAATATATGTAAATAATAATTATTAAAACAAACAATAATTCAAATTTATTTATAATTTTTTTCGCAATAACTCACATAAAATCTATTACTTTCATTAACAACAAAATAATACCATCTTCAATAAAATGTGGGACAAACAATATCATACCCTAACACCAATTACACAAACATCATCCAGTTGTTCTAACTCTCCTTTCCATTGCTCAAAAGCATCATCTAACAGCTCTTTTTGTTTGGTCATGTTTTCATCTTGTATAGAAAGTAATAATTTTTTAAAGTTAGCAGCTTTTAATTTCTTACCATTTTCTCCTCCAAATTGATCTACAAAACCATCAGAAAAAATGTAAATAGTATCATCTTTTTGTAATTCTAGAGTGTGTGTAATATAAGGCTCTAAGTTATCATACTTACCTATTGGTTGTTTGTTGGCTTTAATCTCAATTATTTCCTCATTTCTTACAATCCACAACGGATTATTAGCTCCTGCATACTGTAACGTTGCTACTGTTTGAGATTTAATATTTTTTGTTTCAGGTTGGCTTAACTCGGAACTTGGAACATTGAACTTTAAACTACATAAAGCGATATCCATTCCATCTTTCACATCTTCATCACTTTTTTCAAATTCTTGAATAACTATTTCTCTGGTTTTGTCTAAAATCTTTCCCGGGTCTGTTAATCCATGTTCTCTTACCGAACGATTTAATCCATTATTACAAACCACACTTACCATAGCTCCCGGAACTCCATGTCCGGTACAGTCGGCAGCCGCAAACAATACCCTATCTCCTGTATTTTCCATCCAATAAAAATCTCCGGCAACTATATCTTTAGGTTTATATAGAATAAAACTTTCTTGTAAATATTGTTTTACTATTTTTTGAGGAGGTAATATTGCTGCCTGTATTCTTTTAGCATAAATAATACTATCCGTTATTTCTTTATTTTTTTCTTCAACAATATGTTTTTGGAGATTTATTTCTTTGTTTCTTGCTTCAAGTTCAATATTGTTTTTTCTTTTTTGAATAAATGCATAAACTAAAATAAATAACACCAATAAACCACCTAAAATTATTCCTATTAAGATCTTTTTATTGGTCTCTTGTTTTTCAATAATTAGTGTACTAACTTGTTTCTCTTTTATAAGTTTATCAATTTCTAATTGTTTTTTTTCAGCCTCATATTTTTCTTGGAATTCAGCCACAGCTTTTTGAGTTTTTTCTCCTAAAATTTCCTCTCTCAAGTCTATATAATCTAATAACAAATCATAGGCTTGTTCAACTTTTCCAGTTCGTCTATATAATCCTGCTTTTTTTATCATGGCTTCTGCCTGATGAAATAAGTCACCTTCTTTTTTGGCAATAGACAATACCTCATCTAAAGCACGAAAAGAAGCATCGTAATTTTTTTCTTTATTATAAAGTATAGACATATTAATCAATAATGGAAGAATTCCTATTTGATCATTATATTCACGCTTTATTTCTAATGATTTCTCTGCCAGCACTAACGCTTTTTTATTATTTCCTCTTTTTTCTTCTAATGCAGAAAGGTTTATTAAAACTGTTGAATATTGAACTTTAGCTCCTATTTGATTATAAATTTCAGCAGCTAATAATAAGTATTTTTCATGATTAACTGAATCATTAATTGACTCATACACCATTGATAAAGAGTTATATTGATTCGCTTCTCCTATTTTATTTCCATTATATTTAAAATATTTTAGTGCATTATTTAAATATTCTAAAGCTTCTTTATATTTACCAAGCCTGATAGAAACATTTCCTAAATTACCATTTGAACTTGCAATAAATGAAGTGTCGTTTAATAGTTCTGCTTGTTTATTAGCATAGACATATTCTTCAAAAGCTTTAACAAAATCACCTTTCTTTTCATAAACCATTCCTCTATTTCCACGTGCTTTTAATGCCATAAGATGGTCATTTTGTTTTTCAGCAAGTGTAAGTAATGAATCATAATAAAGAAATGCCGTATCTAATTCTCCTAAATAATAATAACCAAGGCCTGTCCAATTATAAGCATTCATTAATACTTTATTATCGTTTTGATTTTTAGCTAAGATTACAAGGTTTTTAGCTGCTTTATAACCAACTTCCACATTTTTGAAAAGAATAGATTTTGTAAAATTTTCTAATGAAGTAAGTTTTTCTTGTTCACTTTTAATAGCTAAAACCTCTTCCAATTCTTTATATAGCTCTTCTGTTGTTTGAGCTTTTAATAAAACTATATTGAAAAACAAAAAACCTATCAGTAAAAAGTATCTTGGTAAGTGCATAATTTAATTATTTAAATTTTCAACCAAATTAGATAAGATTATTCTGAAAAACGATACGTCAAATAGCGTATATTTTCATTCGTTATATGCACGAACTCTAATTAACCTCAACAAGTGTGAAATAAACTTCACATCATATTTTAACGCCTATGATGCAAACATCATCTAACTGTTCTTGATTTTTTTTCCAAGTTTCAAATGCATGAATAACTTCTTTTTGCTGACTAGCAATATCTTTTCGATGTATAGAAGTTAATAAATTTTTCAATCCGGTAATTTTGAATTTTTTGGAACTTTCCCCACCAAATTGGTCAATAATTCCATCTGTATAAAGATAAAAACTATCGCCTTTACTGAGTTGTATTGTATGAGTTGTTGGTGCTCCTTTAACATGGGGTTGTACTGAACCAACTGTACATTTACTTCCTTTTACTATGTTTAACTCTCCTTCTTTAAAATAAACCATACTTAAATTAGCTCCTGCAAAATACAGTGTGTTATCTATTTTATCAAATTTACATAAAGACACCTCCATTCCATCTTTTAACTCGCCTTCACTTTGTTGATTCAATGTTTCTTTTACATAATAATTCATTCTATCTAAAATGGCTCCCGGGTCTGTTTCTCCATCTTCTTTTATCGCTTTATTTATGGCATTATTTCCAATTAAAGATAAAAATGCACCCGGCACACCATGTCCGGTACAATCAACAACAGCAACATAAGCATAACGCTCATCAGAAAAAACCCAATAAAAATCTCCACTAACTATATCTTTTGGACAATAAAAAATAAAAATATTTTCAAAGGAATTATTTACCGTAGTTGCTTTTGGAAGTATCGATCTTTGTATTTGTAAGGAATATTTTATACTATCCACTAAGTCCTTGTTTTTTTCTTCGATAATTTTATTTTGTATAGCTAATAGTTTGTTATTTTTTCTAACGTTTATAAAAGTAAAAATAGCCAAAATAGCTACTAATAAAATTAATAGAAAAATCATGTAAAAAAAATTTCTATGATCTTTTGGATAACATACTTGATAGTTTTCTTCACTACCTAAAAAAGTATCTTTAAAAGACAAATGCTCTACTTTATTTGATAGGTCTTCTTCATGTTCGTATGCATGAGAGTGATCATGATTATGTTGGGCTAGAAGCACATTACTGTACTGAAACAACATAAATAAAAAAGCTATTTTTAATAGAAAATGTTTCATCATTATAATTTTTTTATAAACATAAGCAATTTTGTTTATAACATTAAAGCTATATTATCATTATTAATTAGAAGCATTTAATCCTAATTACCTATTCTACAAAATAAAAGCACAAGCTACATATATTACAAATTTGCAAAGTAGTAAATTTTTAATAATTCCAAAAAAATTAATGGAAACACGGATAAAAATCTTCTTTAAATGTATAGTTATGTATTTTTACATCATAAAATTATTTTGATGATGCATAAATTTAAACTTTTAGGACTTGCTGTATTAAGTGGTTTATTAATGGGTATAGCTTGGCCTGAAACAGGAAGTCTATCCATTTTAATTTTTATTGCTTTTGTTCCGCTTTTATTGTTGGAAGAAATTATTGCATCTCAACCCGAAAAATATTCTAGGTGGCATCTATTTCTATATACCTACCTTACATTTTTAATCTTTAATACCTACACCACTTGGTGGATTTGGTATTCTTCAGAAGCAGGGATGGTAATGGCCGAAGTACTTTATTCTCTATTTATGACTATTATTTTTATGTGGTTTCATTCCGCTAAAAAACACTTGGGAAACAAAAGAGGTTATATTGCTTTAGTAGCTTTTTGGATAGGTTTTGAATGGGTACATTACAATTGGGAGTTTTCTCACCCTTGGAATACCTTGGGCAATGTTTTTGCCAACAATCCCAAATGGATACAATGGTATGAATATACTGGTGTGATGGGTGGTTCGCTATGGATTCTATTAATGAATATTGTTGTTTATCATTTTTATCAGGCTTATGTGATAAGAAAAGAAAGTTTTTTGAACAATATAAAAATGGTCATAGTAATGTTAGTGTTGTTATTGGCTCCAATGATTTATTCTTATAACACTTACAGTAATTATATAGAAACCGAAAACCCTATTGAAGTAGTGGTGGTTCAGCCAAATATAGATCCTTATAAAGACAAATTTGGTAGAATGACTGAAGATGAACAAATTGCTAATATTTTACAATTGGCTCAATCAAAAATTACTCAAAACACAACTTATATTGTAGCTCCAGAAACGGCTATACCAAGAGGTTTCGTAGAAACCAAGCCTGAAGAAAGCAATGCTTACCGAATGTTGCAAAATTGGCTAAAAAACAATCCTCACATCACTTTAATTATTGGAGCATCAACTTACAGAGAGTATAAAGCTTCCCCGAAAAAACCAACACCAACTGCCCGTCCCGACAGACAAACAGGTGGTTGGTATGATGCTTATAATACTGCTTTACAAATGAAAAACGAAGCTCCAATGCAGATTTATCATAAGTCTAAACTTGTTTTAGGCGTAGAAAAATTACCTTACCCTAAAGTATTTAGTCCCTTAGAAAAATTTGCTATTAATTTAGGAGGAACGTTAGGCAGTTTAGGTTCCGAAAAAGAAGCTTTTAATCTAATAAATGATAAAATAAACATCGCTCCGGTAATCTGTTATGAATCTATTTACGGAGAATATTTTGGCACTTACGTACAAAAAGGTGCACATGCTGCTTTCATTATTACTAATGATGGTTGGTGGGATGATAGCCCAGGCTATAAACAACACTTGGCTTATGGTAGATTAAGAGCCATAGAAACTCGTAGAAGTATTGCTAGAAGTGCTAATACAGGAATTTCATGTTTTATTAATCAGCGTGGCGATGTACTACAACCAATTGGTTGGTGGCAAAAAGGTGTTATTAAAGGAGATATTAACTTAAATACTGCAGAAACTTTTTATGTCCGTTCGGGAGATTGGATAGGAAGAGTGTTGGCAGCTCTTTCAGTATTGTTATTGGTATGGAGTTGGGGAGCCAAAATAAAAAATAAAAGTAATTTTAATTTTTAGATAGCTAATTACTATTGTATTAGCTGCTAACTTTATTTACTAAGTTATGTTTAAAGAAGATTTTCTACATTATATATGGAAGTTTAAACGCTTTAAAACACATCATTTAGTTACCACTAATGGGGAAACTATCCAAATAGTAAAGGTTGGTGTTCACAATCAAGATTCCGGACCGGATTTTTTTAATGCTCAACTTAAAATTGGGAATACCACTTGGGCAGGGAATGTAGAAATTCACTTAAAATCTTCCGACTGGAATACCCACCAGCATCAAAAAGATAAAGCCTACAACAATGTAATTTTGCACGTAGTCTATGAAGACAATGTTGAAATAAAAAACACCAATAACAACCTTATTCCCACATTAGAGTTAAAAGAAAATATCGATTTAGACTTGCTGCATCATTACCATCAACTTATTTATTCTAAAAATAAAATTCCTTGTGGAAATCAACTAAATAAAATTACAACATTTGAATTTAATAATTGGTTGGAGAGGTTGCTTTTAGAACGTTTAGAAAGAAAAACAATTCTTATAACTAATCACTTAAAACAGAATAAAAACAATTTAGACGAAACCTTTTATCATTTCATTTTTAAATATTTCGGATTAAATGTTAATGCGATACCCTTTGAGCAGTTGGCTCAAAATACCCCATTAAAAATTATTGAAAAACATCCGCAACAAATAAGTGTTGAAGCCTTATTATATGGACAAGCAGGGTTTCTAAACGAAAATATTACAGATGAATATTTTCAGCGATTGAAAAAAGAATATGCTTTTCTACAAGCTAAGTTTCAACTGCAAGCCATCGATAAAGTTACATGGAAATTTTCCAAATTACGACCATCTAATTTCCCAACTATTCGTATTAGTCAGTTGGCAATGTTGTTGAAAAGCCATCCCAGATTATTCTCAAAAATCCTAGAGTTAAAAGAGGTAAAATCTATTCAACAATTATTTAAAACCGAGGCATCAGCATATTGGTTAACTCACTATCAATTTGGTGTTGAAGCTAAATCCAATCCTAAAAAAGTAGGCAAAACCCTGTTGAATAATTTGATAATTAATGTGGTAGCACCATTTTTGTTTGTTTATGGAAAACAACATCAACAAGAAAAACACATCCATTTAGCCTTACAATTGTTGAAACAAACACCTGCTGAAGCCAACTCCATCATTACCAACTGGAAAGCTTTAGGAATTAAGTCCAACAATGCCGCCAAAACACAAGCACTAATAGAACTTAAAAATAACTACTGTACACCAAAAAAATGTTTGAGTTGTTATGTGGGAAATAAACTACTAAATTCCATTTAAGAATTAAAACAAATATCTCCCCAAAAATCATTATCTTCGCATAGAATAAGCTTATTGTTATGATAAAAAAAATTAAAGCCTATTTTGAGGAAAAAGCGTTTGGAGTATGTGCTTGGTGGGGTGAGAAACTTCAACTAAAAACTTCCAAAATAAGAATGTTTTTTATTTACATCTCTTTCTTAACTTTGGGGTCTCCACTGATTATTTACCTTATCATGGCTTTTATTCTAGAACATAAAGATTATTTTAAGTTCAGAAAAAGAAAATCGGTGTGGGACTTGTAAAAAACCTAACTCAAAAAACTATATGGAAATTCCTATTTTAAAAGACATTGTCATCATTTTAGGACTTTCTGTACTCATCATTTTACTTTTTAACAGATTAAAAATCCCACCCATTTTAGGATTTTTAATTACCGGAATTATTAGTGGTCCACACGGACTAAACTTAGTGAGTGCCGGACATGAAGTAGAGTTATTATCAGAAATAGGTATTATCTTCCTGTTGTTTGTAATTGGTATAGAGTTCTCCTTAAAAGGACTAGTTTCCATTAAAAATACGGTACTCTGGGGTGGTATGATGCAGGTTGGAGGGACAATAGGACTTACAACACTTTGTGCCACATGGATGGGCTTACCTCTACAGACCTCCATTTTTATTGGGTTCTTATTTTCATTAAGCAGTACCGCCATTGTACTAAAAATGCTTCAAGAAAAAGGTGAAATAACCGCTCCGCATGGTAGAGTAGCTGTGGGGATATTAATTTTTCAAGATATTATTGTGGTGCTGATGATGTTGGTTACGCCACTTTTAGCAGGACAATCAGAAGACCCTGTGCATGACTTACTAATGTTGGTGGTAAAACTTGCAGGAGTACTGATAGTCTTATTTTTATTAGGAAAATATGTTGTTCCATTATTATTCAAATCCGTGGTAAAAGCTAAAAGTAGAGAGTTATTTATTTTAACAACTGTAGTGCTTTGTTTTGCTACCGCTTGGCTAACTTCAGCAGTGGGTTTATCTTTGGCATTAGGAGCTTTTTTTGCCGGATTAATTATATCCGAATCGGAATATAGCCACCAAGCAACAGCTAACATCCTTCCCTTCAGAGAAATTTTTATTAGCTTTTTCTTTGTTTCTATTGGGATGTTATTGGATTTAGAATTTTTCTTTAGCAACATCGTTTCTATTCACTTAATTGCTTTTGGTGTTGTAGCCCTAAAAATTATTATTTTGGTAATAACCGTTTTAGTGCTAAAATATCCTCCTAGAACAGTTATACTCACCGCTCTTAGCCTTTTCCAGGTAGGAGAATTTGCTTTTTTACTTTCGGCAACAGGTATGCAGTATGAGTTAATGAGCAATACTATTTATCAACATTTTTTAGCAATATCCATAATGAGTATGGGGGCAACACCTTTTGTTATTGATTTTTCAGATAAAATTGCTGACTTTTTATTTAAAACTCCATTGCCCAAAAATGTAAGAAGAAGGTTAAAAAACATTACCAAAAACAATGCTCACAATAGTAAAATTGAAGAAGAAAATTATCACGATCACCTTATTATTATTGGTTATGGTGTGAATGGCGAAAATGTTGCTAAAGCCGCCAAAAGAGCTAATATTCCTTATTTAATTGTAGATTTAGACCCTCATGCCATCAAAAAAGGAAAAGATAATAATGAGCCTATTATTTTTGGTGATGCTTGTAACGATGTTATTTTAAAACATCTTCATGCACATGAGGCAAGAGTAGTAGTGGTAGCTATTTCTTCTCCAGAAACTACCAAAAAAATTGTACGAAACATTAGAAATTATACCCGTACCGCTTATATAATTGTGCGAACACGCTACATTAGCGAAATTGAAGAAAACATTAAAGCTGGTGCCGACCAAGTTATTCCAGAAGAATTTGAAACCTCTATTGAAATTTTTACCCGAGTAATGCGTAAGTATTTAGTCCCTAATGATGAGATTAAGCAATTTGTAAATTATATAAGATCTAGAAATTATGAAATGCTGAGAGACATTAGTGCAGTTGATATTTCAACGGGAAAAGATTTGATGAAATTGCATAATGACGAAATGGAGATTGCTACCGTACATGTTACCCAAGGAAAAAATAAAATTGTAGGTAAATCGCTTAATTCTTCTGCCTTAAGAAGCGACTATGGGGTTACCCTTTTAGCTATAAAACGAGGAAAAGATTATATTACCGATATTGATAGCGACAACATGATTTTACAAGATGATGTCCTCTACCTTTTAGGCGACCCCGACCATATTTTATTAGTGAATAAATTCTTTGAAATGGAGGGGTAGGGGTTTTCATTGTTAAATCCTCAATAAGTTCTGAATAAACTTCATGTATCTTTCTAAAAATAAAGAATAGTTCTATATTTGTTGACGAAAATTCAATTATTCACCTTATTAAATAATTATTATCAATTATGAAATTAGAAAAGATATTAGACAATTTAAATTCTTTTGAAAAAAATTCATTCCTCAAAATAATTGATAATATATTATCCGAAAATCCAAAAAATATAAAGGCAGTTGATACTATCTTAAATGACACAAGTAGAGACTTAAAAAATATTGACAATATAAATGTCGCAAAAGTTTTTAATTTGCTTAAGGATGAGTTTTCAGAATGTGTTAAAGAAGAATTTGTTAAAACTACTTCGCAACTTGATATTTTAATTGATATTATCTCAAGAGATGGAAACTCAATAATGAAACAAGATTGGTTTGCTAGACTTTATGAAAAGGAGCTATCAAATCTTAATAAGAAAATCAAAGTATTCAAATCTTCACTAGAAGATGAAAAATCAGAACTAAGTGACCAAAGAATACGTGATTATAAAATATATAGAGCTTGTTTAAATAAAGCATATACAAATGATGATAACAATAATCAAGAAAGAAAAATAACTACTGATGAACAAGGTATCTTGTTAACGTTATCTCAGCAATTAACATTATCACAAGAAGAACTCAAGTTAATTAACTATACAATCGTTCCTCTAAAAAAATTAGATATTGACACAGTTATCAATGAACTAAAAACTATTGGAGTAATATTTTATTCTAAAAAAACGAGTACAATATATGTTGCTGATGAAATGGTTAGGTTGCTTAGAAAACTTAGAGGAAAAGAAGTTGCTGATAAATTTTTCAGAAGAGTTTTAAGGTTATTAAGAGAGCCTCAAATCAATCTTATATGTAGAAATCATAATTTAGATTGGAAATTAGATTTAGACGAAAAAATACATCAAATAATTTCTGGTGGAATTTTATTTTCTGGCGTTTTAATGGAAGATATATACAAACCAGGAACGAATTTAACTGAGAAAAAGAAAACTATAAATACTCTATGTGATAAAGGATTAAAAATAACGCCTGCACTTAAAGGAACGCTTATAGAAGAAAAGGTGCAAAATTTAATTACTTACTTTGAGGATATTGAAAAAGATGATAAAGTAGGAATTTCTGTTGATGGATATGAAAAACTTTTAGTTGAAATAGGGGAGTTTTTACCCAAACTCAATAATATATTAAGGAATGAGTTTGAACTGCAAGAAGAAAATGTATTAAAAAGCAATTATCTTTTAGATTATAATATAAAGCCAAGAGATATACTTGAATTAGTAACAGAAAAACAACTTGAAGATTTTTGTAAAGCAAAAGAAATAAAAACTAGGGGTGATATTATTCTTAATATTTTAGATGCCTATAAAGATTCGGAAAATTTATATCTTGAAAATTATGAAAATATTGGATTTAGAAACCTTTTGAAGCTAAAAGAGAATGGAATTATCATAAAAGAAGCTGATTTAGGAATTAAATTTGAAGAGTTAACCAAAAATATTTTTATTGGCTTAGGTTTTAATGTTGATGAACAGTTAAGAAAGTCAATTAATACAAGTAAAGATAAAATTGACATTTTATTAAACATAGGAAACAATGATTTAATTCTTGTTGAATGTAAAACAGTAAAAGAAAGTGGATACAATAAGTTTAGTTCGGTTTCAAGACAATTAAAAGCTTATTCTAACTTAGGAAATAGTAAAGGTTATAGAGTTATTAAATCTTTGTTAATCGCTCCTGATTTTTCTGATGAATTTATTAAAGATTGTGGACTAGAATATGAATTAAATCTTTCATTAATTACTGCATCTACATTGATTAAAGTTCTACATGTATTTAAAGAATCAAAAATGAAAGTATTTCCTCATAATTTATTAATGAGAGATGTTTTAATTCAGGAAGATAGAGTTTTAAAGGCAATAGGAAAATGAAATGGAATAAGTAATATATCCAAACAAAAAGGCTAAACCAAATGGTTTAGCCTTTCTTGTATAATTTATTTAGTGCCCGTCCATAAATTCGAGAGGATGAACTGTAAAGTTTAAATTCGAGGCTTTCGAAGTTTTGAAAATCAGGAGTTTACTTGTGGTAAATGACTGATTTTTAAAACAAGAATAACGAAGAAGTTGGACTTTACAGACAGCCTCTATTTAGCATAGTTTACGGCTCGTTTTTCACGAATCACAGTAACCTTAACTTGTCCGGGATAGGTCATTTCTGTTTGAATTTTTTGAGCTAATTCAAAAGAAATGGTATCAGCTTGTGTATCGGTTACTTTTCCACTCTCTACAATTACCCTTAACTCTCTACCAGCTTGTATCGCATAAGCTTGTTCCACACCAGGATAAGTCATGCCAATGTTTTCCAACTCTTTAATACGTTTAATATAAGATTCCATTACTTCTCTTCTTGCTCCCGGTCTTGCTCCTGAAATAGCATCACAAACCTGAACAATTGGAGAAATTAAGGTAGTCATTTCAATCTCATCATGGTGAGCTCCAATAGCGTTACAGATGTCTGGTTTTTCATTGTACTTCTCAGCTATTTTCATACCCAAGATAGCATGTGGTAATTCTGGATCCTCATCTGGCACTTTACCTATATCATGTAGTAATCCTGCACGTTTGGCTAATTTCGGATTCAATCCTAACTCAGATGCCATAGTAGCACAAAGGTTAGCCACTTCTCGCGAGTGTTGTAATAAATTTTGTCCGTAAGAAGAACGATATTTCATTCTTCCCACCATTCTGATTAATTCAGGATGTAAGCCATGAATACCTAAATCTATAGTGGTTCTTTTACCAATTTCTATAATTTCGTCTTCAATTTGTTTCTGGGTTTTCTTTACTACCTCTTCAATTCTTGCCGGGTGAATACGTCCATCTGTTACCAATTGGTGTAATGAAAGTCGAGCAATTTCTCTTCTAACCGGATCAAAACAAGAAAGAATAATAGCTTCAGGCGTATCATCAACAATAATTTCAACACCTGTAGCAGCTTCTAAAGCTCTAATGTTTCTTCCTTCTCTACCAATAATTCTACCTTTCACTTCATCACCATCAATATTAAATACAGAAACTGAGTTTTCAATAGCTTGCTCTGTAGCAACTCGTTGTATGGTTTGTACCACAATTTTACGAGCTTCTTTGTTGGCGTTAATTTTAGCTTCTTCTACAATGTCTTTAATGTGTGCTAAAGCATTTGTTTTTGCTTCTTCTTTAAGGGCTTCTACCAGCTGAGATTTAGCTTCATCTGCAGTAATGCCTGCAATTTTCTCCAAACTTTCTACTTGCTTGCGATGATTTTTTTCTAACTCTTCCTCTTTAGCAGTAACAATTTCTAATTGATGCGATAAATTAGCTTTAATCTTAGTGATTTCTGCTTCTTTTCTTTTTACTTCTTCTAATTGCTTAGAAGCAGCATCACTTTTTTGTTTGGCACTGTTTTCAAGGTTAGTAACCTTACGAGTTCTTTCGTTTATGATTTTTTCGTGTTCTTCTTTTAGTTGTAAGAACTTTTCTTTTGCTTGAATCAATTTTTCTTTACGTTGCACTTCCGCTTCCGCTTTGGCTTCGTCAATTATTTGTTTGCTTTTCGATTCGATGCCTTTTTTAAGAAAGGCTATGGTAAGTCCGATGCCAACTCCTGCACCGACTACAATACCAATAATAATACTAATTACGTCCATAATTTATTTAGTTAATAATGTTAATTATGTACCGCTGGGTGATATTGAAGATAAGCTGTTTTACTAATTTTTAAGGCATAAAAAAACCCGCACAAATTTGGCTTGGATAAACCCCAAAAAAATATATAAATAAAACTGCCAAGTAGTTATCAAACTTCCCGTGTCCGCTAAACGAATATCCATAAAGGAGTTACAAGGGGCCTGTTTTTATCTGCTTTTGAGCTAGTTTTAATTAAGTAAAACGTTAGTTTATCAAACGAAATAAATTTGCACGGGAATTTTTATATTTCAAATTCTCGATAAATATAATATATTGCTCTATATTTAAAGAACGTTATAGTTGCTGACTGATGAGTTCATCAATCTTAATTAAATCATCTTCTACTGAGGTATTAATAAGCATACCTTTGTTTTTTATTTCTAAGTTGTCCGTTGCTATTTCTAACAACACCATTGCTAACAAATCTTGTAAATCTTTAGTAGCATACATTTTTTTGTATTCACTAATCGACTCGTTTATTTTATCTGCTGCTTTTCTTATTCCCTCTTCCTCTTTCGGCTCTATTGTCAGCGGATAAACCCTGTTGGCAATTTTTATTTTTATGGACAACTCTTCCATGAGTTATGTTTAATTATTGACTAATTTTAGCAATACATTTATCTATTTCCCGTACCATTTCGTTAATTTTCAACTTCACATCTTTGGTACTTTCTTTGTCAACACTTTTGGCTAATTTCAATAATTTTAAATTATTTTCAAGAGCTTCAATTTGCTGACTTTTTTGAACTAATTCTTCTTTTAAGGCTAAAACTTTAGCAGAAAGTTGTTCGTTTTCACTTTGGATGTGTTGATGTTTCTCAACCAATCGTTCGGTTTTCTTCCTTAGATTATTAACCAGAGTGTTTATATCTCCCATCTTTCTTCATTTTAATCTCAATGAGAAAAAATTAATTCTCGACAAATGTAATTTTTTTACACCAAATATTGTGGATAAACGAACTATTTTTTCATCATTTGTAGTCTTATCAAACCTACTTTTGCATTGTTATTGATATTTCTTATTCAAATTCAAAATTTTAAATCTTTTTTAACGAGCTATAACAAAACTCAAAATACACATGAAATTAATTAAATAACTCTTTCCCTGCACCCCCTCTTTTTTAAGAGAGGGGGAAAAGTTATCGCAAGATAACTTGGGGGTGAGTCAAAAAATAAAAAAAACAGATGAAAAAAAATATAGTATTCATTATTCTTTTAGCAAATACACTCTCTTTTTTTGGACAAGATACCTTACCTGTTAATTATTTTCGCTCGCCTTTAGATATTCCGCTTTATTTATCAGGAAGCTTCGGAGAATTACGTTCTAACCATTTTCATTCTGGAATAGATATTAAAACACAAGGAGTAGAAGGACATAAAATTATTGCTGTGGCAGATGGCTATGTTTCTCGAATAAAGGTTTCTCCTTACGGTTATGGTAATGCTATTTACATCGATCATCCCAACGGATACACATCAGTTTATGCTCACTTGCAAAAATATAGCGGTAAAATTGCTACAGAAATTAAAAAATACCAATACGCCAATCAAACTTGGGAAATGGACTATTATCCGCCCGATACTTTGTTAAAAGTTAAGAAAGGACAAGTAATTGCTCTTTCGGGAAATTCCGGTAGTTCCGGAGGACCTCACTTGCATTTCGAGATTAGAGAAACCGAGTCGGAGCATCCAATTAATCCTTTGTTGCTAGGTTTTGACGTAAAAGATAATATTGCTCCACTCATCAGAAAAATGGCTGTTTATCCGTTAAACAATATCAGTTTTGTCAACCAAAAAAACACCAAAGAAATTTTATCTGTTGTTGGCAGTGGAGGAAATTACAGATTAGCATCAACCACTCCAATTTCGGCTATTGGTACTATCGGAATAGGTGTAGATGTAATAGATCAGTTAAATGGTGTCTCTAACAAAAACGGAGTGTATGAAGTGAAGCTTTTTGTGAATGATAGCTTAATTTACTATTCGGAAATGAATAAGTTTAGTTTTGATGAAAGCAGGGCGTTAAACTCTTTAATCGATTATGAATATTATTTAAAAACAAAAAATCGTTTTCAAAAAAGTTTTGTTGATCCCAATAATCAGTTGTCTATTTACAGAAGAAGAACAAATAATGGAAATATATTAATTGAAGACGGAAAAAATTACCTTATTAAGTATGAAATTACCGACACCTACAAAAATAAATCTACGTTGGAATTTGCAATTAGTGGAAATAAAGCAGCAACATCTTCTAATCCGGTAATTAAAGGTACTGTAGACACTCTTTTTAGCTACTCCGACAGTAATTATTACGAAAACAAAATGGTTCGGGTAGCCATTCCTAAAAATGCCTTATATGAAAATTTACCGTTTCAGTTTGGTGAAGGAAAACAATTACACAGTGCTTTAACTCCAACGTATCAAATTCATAACGATTATACACCATTACACTTACCCATAACTGTTGGAATTAAAGTAGGTAGAATCTCTGATGAACACCGCAAAAAAGCAGTTGTTGTAAATATAGATGCTAACAACAGGCTGTATTCCAAAGGTGGAGTTTGGAGGAATAATTATTTAGAAGCCACTTCAAAAACATTTGGTGGTTTTGCGGTAATGTTAGATACGGTTCCACCTATTATAAAACCGGTAAATATTTATCCTAATAAAAACATGAGTAATAATTCCAGTGTTATTTTTTCTATTTCGGATAATTTAAGCGGTATAAAAACTTATAATTTATATATAGACGGAAAGTGGGCGTTAATGGAATTTGAACCAAAGAAAGGTGTGGTCTATCACGATTTTGATAAGTTACCCAGTGGCGAACACTCACTAAAATTAGAAGTAACAGATGATGTAGGAAATATTGGTTTACTAGAAATGCCTTTTGTGAGGTAAGTTAATTCTTTATCAATTTATTAGTAGAGTAAGTCTTGGTTTCGTTATTATAATAACGAATAAAATAAATGCCATTTTTTAAATATTCAACAGCAACAGAAGGGTTGTTACTTTCAAAAACGTTTTTGCTTAAAACAATTTCTCCTAAAAGGTTTAATATTTCAATTTTTCCGTCAAAAATACTTATTCCACTAAGTGTAATGTTACTTTGAGCAGGATTAGGTTGAATTTTCCATGTTGGCGTTGTTTTTCTGAATTCGTTGATACCTACTTCGTGGTCAAATTTAAATATAAGATTTGTGATAGTTGAATCATACATGATTAATGAATCATTAGAGTGTGAAAGAACAAGATTACTTAAATCATAATGCATATTACCTGAGCAATTAGAATCAAGAGCATAAAAAACACTCCATCCAGCAAACATTGAATTAGCATAGTTCTGCTCATCTGCTTTAATAGTAATTGGAAAAATTACATTGCGAAAAGCTATTTCAAATGTGCCGCTTATTGAGCCATAATAAAAAGTATTAATGTCACGAATATCCGTTTTTAAATCTCTATTGGTGGTAAAAAACTGCGGGTCATTTTGGGTAGAATAAAGGTAATTTCCAATACACTCATAATTATTGGTATCTCGTTGAATAATTCTAATATCAAGACTGTCATAAGGTGTACCATAAATATCTACTTCATTAAAAGCAGTATCAATATCTACCGTTGCACTGTCGCTCATTCCAAAAGTTATGGTGTCTTTTCTGCCTGCATTATCTTCAAAATACAATGTAATTATTGATTCATAAGTCCCTTGACTTTTTAGTGGTAAAAAGCACAACAACGTAATTACTAATATAAAACATCTTTCCAAAAACATCAGAATATATTTTTCATGATAAAGGTACTAATATTTGTCATAATTTTTTAAAGATAAATTATTAACTTCGCACGGCTTAGAATTCTGAAAAGAAAAAGATACTAAGCAAATCTTACAACAGTTTATTAAAAACATAACTAATAAAGAAGGGTATGAGTAACGAAACCGCAACATCAACGGCTGCAAAAATCTCAAAAGAAGAATTTAAAGCTACCGTTTTAAATGATTATAAATTAGCGTACATGAGCCGCGAAACTTCTTACTTGGGAAGGAAAGAAGTGCTTACCGGAAAAGCCAAGTTCGGTATTTTTGGTGATGGAAAAGAATTACCACAAATAGCATTGGCTAAGCAATTTAAAGATGGAGATTTTCGCTCGGGTTATTATAGAGACCAAACTTTAATGATGGCTATTGGTCAGCTAACTATACAAGAATTTTTTGCTCAACTATATGCTCATACTGATGTAAAGGCAGAGCCTTGCTCAGCAGGTCGTTCTATGAATGGACATTTTGGAACAAGAAGTTTAAATCCTGACGGAACATGGAAAGACTTAACTAAAATAAAAAATTCTTCTGCAGATATTTCCCCAACAGCAGGTCAGATGTCACGTTTGGTTGGATTAGCACAAGCTTCTAAAGTGTATAGAAACAATAAAGAATTAGCTTCTTTTACCAATTTTTCTAACAAAGGAAACGAAGTAGCCTTTGGAACCATTGGTGATGCCAGTACTTCTGAAGGTCCCTTTTGGGAAGCTATTAATGCTATTGGTGTATTACAAATTCCTGTGGTAATGTCGGTTTGGGATGATGGACACGGAATTTCTGTTCCACAAAAATACCAAACCACTAAAGAAAATATTTCTGAAATCTTAAAAGGATTTCAACGCGATAAAGGCAAAAACAACGGTTATGAAATTTTTAAAGTAAAAGCTTGGGACTATCCTGCATTGATAGAAACTTACGAAAAAGCAGTTAAAATAGCTCGAGAAGAACATTGTCCGGTGTTGGTGCATGTGATAGAGGTAACTCAACCTCAAGGACATTCAACATCTGGTTCTCACGAAAGATATAAATCAGAAGAGCGTTTGGCTTGGGAAACAGAATACTGTTGTGTAAGAAAATTCAGAGAGTGGATAGAATCCAACAATATTGCTACAAAAGAAGAGTTGGATACTCTAGAAAAAGAGGGTAAGAAAGAAGTAAGTACTCAAAAAAGAGCCGCTTGGGAAGCTTACTTAAATCCAATAAAAAAAGAAAGAGATGAAGTAGTTGCCATGCTTACAAGCTTAGCGGATGAAAGTGCTAATAAAGCATTTATCTCTCCTATGATAACCGCTTTAAAAAGTAATACCGAACCAATTAGAAAAGATATTGTTTCAACAGTAAAAAAAGTGTTGAGAATGGTGAGGTTAGAAAATATAACTTCAAAAAATGCTTTAATTTCTTGGTTAGATAATGCTGCAAAAGCGAATTACGACCGATACAGTTCTACTTTGCTTTCGGAATTTCCTAGCTCACCAATGCGAGTTACTGAGGTAAAAGCAGAACTAACCGACCAAAAAGAAGATGGTAGAGTCGTATTGAGAGAGAACTTCGATAAATTATTAGCTACTTATCCCGAAATATTAATTTTTGGTGAAGACTCAGGAAAAATTGGAGGCGTAAACCAAGGATTAGAAGGTTTGCAAGAAAAATACGGAGAAATTCGTGTTAGCGATACCGGAATTAGAGAAAACACCATTATCGGACAAGGAATTGGAATGGCAATGAGAGGCTTACGTCCTATTGCAGAAATTCAATATTTAGATTATTTATTGTATGCTCTTCAGGTGTTAAGCGATGATTTAGCCACCTTACAATATAGAACTAAAGGCGGACAAAAGGCTCCGTTAATCATCAGAACTCGTGGACATAGATTAGAAGGAATTTGGCATTCAGGTTCGCCAATGGGTATGATTATTAATTCTCTAAGAGGAATGCATGTTTGTGTACCAAGAAATTTAACGCAAGCAGCAGGTTTCTACAATACACTTATTCAAGGAGATGATCCTGCAATTGTTATTGAACCATTAAACGGTTACCGAACTAAAGAACATATTCCATCTAATTTAGGAGAATTTACAACACCTTTAGGAATTCCTGAAACCTTAACTGAAGGTACTGATATTACTATTGTAAGCTATGGTTCTACTTGCAATTTAGCATTACAAGCAGTACAGCAATTGGCTGAAGTTGAAATTTCAGCAGAATTAATAGATGTAAGAACATTATTGCCATTTGATATCAACCACTCTATTGTAGAGTCGTTGAAAAAAACAAATCGTTTATTAATTGTAGATGAAGATGTTCCTGGTGGTGCAAGTGCTTTTATTTTGCAACAAATTATGGAAGAACAAAAAGGCTACTATCATTTAGATGCTGAACCAACAACACTTACTGCAAAAGCACATCGTCCGGCTTATGGAACAGACGGAGATTATTTCTCTAAACCAAGTATAGAAGATATTTTTGATGCAGCATATACTGTTATGAATGAGGCTAATCCACAAAAATACCCCGCTATTTATTAGGCAGAAATAATAAAAAATGTATTTTTACTTTATGAAACGACCATGAAAAAATAGTTCTTATAAAAAAACGATTACTTGGGAGTTACATCTGACTAATAACAAAAAATTGAAAAACACACAGATGAAAACACGTAACATACTGTATATACTACTTTTAGTTGCGTGTTTTTCTTTTCAATCTAAGGCGTCCAATCTTGATTCTTTATCAAATTATATAAGTTCTGCTTCTGAAGACACAACTAAAGTTGAAGCTTTAATAAAACTAGGTAAAAAACTGAGAAATGGGCAAGTAGATTCTGCAACCAAAATTTTTGAACAAGCTCTACAACTTAGTAAAAAAATTAAATGGAAAAAAGGAGAAGCTTTAGCTTACGGTACTTTAGCCACATGTAAGTCTATTCAATCGGATTACCCCGGAGCAATTGAATACTATTATAATGCTTTAGCCATTCATGAAGAACTAAATAACTTAGATGGAGTTGCAGTAATGTATGCCGGATTGGGAGTATTATATAAAAATACCAATGACCTTGAAAAAGCATTGGAACTCCATAATAAAGCATTAGAAATTGATTTAAAAAGAGGTGACACAGCAAGAACCTCATTACACTACGGCAATATTGGTGTAGTATATAAACATCTTCAAGATTTTGATAAAGCGTTGGAATATTATGGAAAAGCGTTGGAAATTGACACTAAAAATAACAATATTGATGGACAATCGAGGCATCTAGGAAATATAGGAGTAATTCATAAAAATTTAGAAAATTATGAAGAAGCCATTACTTATTATTTTAAAGCGTTAGAAATAAGTGAACAACAAAACGATTTAGAAGGTATTCTAATAAAATCACAGAATATAGGAAATTTATACATTCTTTTAGGTAAGTATGCAAAAGCTGAAAAATATATTCAACGAGCATTAGATTTATCTAAACAGTTAGGTTCGTTAAATGGTTTGTACTCTGCATATTCTAAACAAACTACTTTGTATGAACATATGGGAAAAGATAAAGAAGCTTTAAAAAGCTTACGCTTAGCCATGGCATATAAAGACAGTATTTTTAATGAAGAAAATAAAAAAGAAATTCTTCGCCAAGAAGTAAATTTTGAATTTGAAAAAAAACAAGCTATAGAACAAGCAGAGCATGAAAAAGAGCTCGCTGTAGCAGCTTCAGAACAAAAAAGACAACAATTATTTTTAGTGTTTTTGGCAGTTGTACTTTTAGCAGTAATAATCATTTCATTCATTATTTATAAGTCGCTAAAAAACTCCAACAAACAAAAACAATTGATAGAGCAACAAAAATTTGAAGTAGAGCAGCAAAAAATTATTGTAGATAATAAAAACAAGGAGATAACGGATAGTATTATTTATGCTCGAAGAATACAACAAGCCATATTACCACCCAAAGAAGTTTTAAGTAAAAACTTGGAAAATGGATTTATTCTTTATAAACCAAAAGATGTGGTAAGTGGAGACTTCTATTGGATGGAAAGTTCTAATATAAATACAAATGAAGCATTAGAAAAGGCTGTTTTCTTAGCTGCTGCCGATTGTACCGGACATGGAGTTCCCGGAGCCATGGTAAGCGTAGTCTGTAACAATGCATTAAACAGAGCTGTAAGAGAATTTAAACTAACCAATCCCGCTGAAATTTTAGATAAAGTGAGGTTATTAGTAATTGAAACGTTTGAAAAAAGTGAAGAAGAGGTGAATGATGGAATGGACATTGCACTTTGTAGTTTAACGTTTCAAATTCCAAGTTCCGAGTTAAATGAATCGGAAACGGTAGCTACATTACAATATGCCGGAGCTAATAACGCTCTGTATATGGTGAAAACAAATGATAAAGAAAAACTAGTAGAAATTAAACCTAACAAACAACCTATCGGTAAGGTCGACAATCCGGAACCATTTACTCAACATACCATTAAACTACAAAAAGGTGATACTATATATATGTTTACTGATGGTTTTGCTGATCAATTTGGTGGTAAAAAAGGTAAAAAACTAATGTACAAACCTTTTAAAAATCTACTGCTTTCTATTCAAGACAAAACTATGAACGAGCAAAAAGCAATGTTAGAACAGTACTTTGAAGATTGGAAAGGCAACCTAGAACAGGTGGATGATGTATGTGTAATTGGTGTTAGAATATGATGTAAAGTTTATTTTAAGAAAATCAAAAAGTCATTACTTAGTATATATCCTCAAAACCCATAAAATGAACCTTAAATATCTATACTATATAATTATTTCTTTTATTTTCAGTAGTTCGTTATCCGCTCAAATTCCTCAGCAACAAATTGACAGTTTAATTAATAGTTTACCATCAATTACAGATAAACAAGAAAAAGTAAATACGCTTAATGTTATAGCTTGGAACATTAGTTATAATGACTTTCAACAAGGAATTGACTATGCTTTACAGTCTGTTAAAGAAGCTAAAGCAATTAATTATAATAAAGGATTATCCAAAGCTTATAATACATTGGGAACTATTTATGCTGATTTAGGAATGTATAATGAAGCCCTAAAGTATTATAATATTACTATTGAAATAAATAAAGAACATGATTTAAAAGATGGAATGGCAAGTGCTTATGCCAATATAGCTAATATTCATGCACATTTACAAAATTTTAAAACAGCAAAAGAATATTTTTTACTCTCAAACAATGAGTTTAAAGCTTTAGATAGAATAGATTCTAAAGTAAAAACGGATTTATCATTATCAAAAGTTTATAAATCTTTAAATCAAGAAGATAGTGCTGAACACTATCTTGACGAAGCTTTTAAATCAGTTAAAAAAAAAGAAGATAATATACATTTATTAGCTAACGTTTTTTTATATAAAGCACAAAGTGAATTAGCTAAAAACAATTATGCAGAAACATTACTATATCTTCAAGATGCAGAAGAAAAGTTTACTAAAGTAAATAGTCCTTACGATTTGTTTCAAGTTTACAATATTTATGGAGAGCTTTATTATCAACAAAAAAAATACAACCTTGCTATTAAATATTATACTGAAGGGTTAGATAAGTATTCTAAAAACAGTTCTGTAACATTAAAAAGCAATGTTTACAAAGGCTTGTCGAGTAGTTATTTGGCTATTGGAAATTTTGCTCAAGCACATGCTTATCAATCTAAACATATTTTAATAACAGATTCTATCAATAAAGAAAATTCTAATAACAGATTGCTGGCAATGGAAAATGCCTTTAAAAATGAACGGAGTCAACTAGAGTTAGACAATTTAAAAAATATAAATAAATTGCAAGAAGCAGAAATCGAAAAACAAAATACACAAAAAATTGCTATGGCAATTGGACTTTTTTTGATGCTTTTATTGGCATTTTTTATTTTTAGAAGCTATAAACAAAAAAAGAAATCCAACTTATTATTAGCAGAAAAAAATAAGGAAATAACAGACTCCATTACTTATGCCAAACGTATTCAAAATGCAATACTGCCATCAGATACAACCGTAAAAGAATATTTGCCTAATAATTTTATACTTTATCTTCCAAAAGATATTATAGCAGGAGATTTTTATTGGTTAGAGCATAAAGATGATAACATACTATTTGCTGCTGCCGATTGTACCGGACATGGAGTGCCGGGAGCTATGGTGAGTGTA
>LADZ01000001.1 GCA_000961845.1 Flavobacteriales bacterium BRH_c54 | reverse complement strand
TGAAGACAATTTTTTTAATCTTTTTTTCGAATCTTTAATTTGTTTATTGTACTGCTCCCTTTGATTTATATATTATAATCTTTTAATGTTCTTCCAAACGAAGGCTTGAATGAAAGTTTGGGGGTGGTTAGTTACGGTAGTTTAAGCCATAAAAATACTTAAAAACTTAGCACATGCTAAGCTTAGATCGCTTTGTTTGACATGCTACGCTGAGATTGGGATTTTTTGTTTCTAAATCTAGAAAAAATGTTAAAAGCTACTTTACTGATTCTATAAAAGCCTTAGCAACTATAAGATCTTCGGGAGAGGTGATTTTAATATTTTCTTTATTGCCGCTTACTAAGTGGATTTTTGTTCCTGTTGCTTCTACAACACTTGCATCATCTGTAAAAGCTTCTGTATATCCTTGTTGGTAGGCTTTTTTTATGAGTGACGTTTGGAAGCATTGTGGGGTTTGTACAATTTTATAGCACGACCGTTTTACTGCTTTGTTTCCTGTTTTATCTACATGACGAAGTGAATCTACCACATCAACCACAGGGATGGCATTTTGATGTTGTTCTGCTGCATTGAAGCAGTTAACTATGGTTGTTTTACTAACTAATGGACGAACGCCATCATGTATTGCTACTATACCTTCTTCATTAACTAAAGTTAAGGCATTTTGTACGGAGTGAAAGCGTGTTTTTCCTCCTGCTACAATTTGATGTGGAATTTTGGTAAACTCCTTTTTATAACAAAGCTCCTCCCAAAAGTCGAATTGATTTTCGGGAAGAGCTAGTATAATTTGAGCTTCCAGATAAGTGGAATAAAATTTCTCTATGGTATGCATCAGAATAGGTTTACCATTAAGTTCAAGAAATTGCTTGGGAATGCTTTCTCCCATTCGTTCTCCTTTACCTCCGGCAACTATTATGATGTATTTATGCATTGGTTAGTTCCTCTTCATTGAAGAATTCATCTGCACTAGCGGTGAAAGTGTTTCCGTTGTTATCGTCTTCATCATAACTATTATTGGTATTGTTATCATAGTTATTGTCTTCTTTCTTTCTGCCTATTGAACGGATGTACGCATTTAACATACGATGAATTTTTTCAATTTCTTCAATTAATTCATTTTGTATTGTTTCGTCTATAAGACCTCTTTCGTTAGCTTTTATAGCCCAGCCTTTGGTTTCTAGTAAACAACCTCTTGAAATATAGCAATAGTGTTTTTTATCTTTAAAGTTGTATCTTCCGTAACCTGAGGCAATGTTTGAAGAAATAGCATCTGCAGCTGTTACAAATGATTTTCCTACGGTTTCTTTATTAAACCCTTCCCATTTTTCTACAATTTTCCACACGGTGGATTCTAGGTTTAGGCATTCTTGGTAAAGTTTAAGGTCTTCTAGTTTCATAATTTTTATAAAGTTTACAATTTAATAATTTACTTAGATAATCAACATGGCATCGCCATAGGTGAAGAAACGATATTTTTCTTTTATAGCTTCTTTATAGGCTTTCATCACATTATCGTAACCACCAAATGCAGTTGTCATCATTAACAATGTAGATTCGGGCATGTGGAAATTTGTAATCATACAGTTAGCAACACTAAAATCATAAGGAGGAAAAATAAATTTATTTGTCCAACCTTGGTAAGGTTTAAGCAAACCATCTGTTGACACAGAAGATTCTATTGCTCTCATTGATGTTGTTCCTACTGCACAAATTTTTCTTTTTGCTTTTTTAGCATTATTTACTTTAGTAACACATTCTTCATCAATAAAAGCTTCTTCTGAATCCATTTTGTGTTTGGTAAGATCTTCTACTTCTACTGTTCTAAAAGAACCTAAGCCAACATGAAGTGTAACAAAAGCAAAATCTATCCCTTTTATTTCTAATCTTTTCATTAGGTGTTTACTGAAGTGTAATCCTGCAGTCGGAGCTGCAACTGCACCTTCGTTTTTAGCATATACTGTTTGGTATCTTTCCGCATCTTCTGGTTCTACTGCTCTATTGATATATTTTGGAATTGGTGTTTCTCCTAATCTATTGATGATTGCTTTAAAATCTTCATAAGAACCATCGTATAAAAATCGAAGTGTTCTACCTCTTGAAGTGGTGTTGTCTATTACTTCAGCAACTAAATCATCATCACCAAAATAGAGTTTATTTCCAATTCTAATTTTTCTTGCTGGGTCAACTAACACATCCCACAGGTAATTTTCTCTGTTTAATTCTCTAAGCAAGAAAACTTCAATTTTGGCACCTGTTTTTTCTTTGTTTCCATACATTCTGGCAGGAAAAACTTTGGTGTCATTCATTATCATTAAATCACCATCATCAAAATATTCAATGATGTCTTTAAACATGCGGTGTTCAATTTCTCCAGTATCTTTGTGTAAAACTAATAATCTTGATTCGTCTCTTTCGTCAGCCGGTTTATCGGCTAGTAATTCTGGTGGTAAATTGAATTTAAATTTTGATAATTTCATCTTTGTTTTTTAAGTACTAAATTGGTTAAAAAAATAAGTTTGCAAATGTAATAATATATCTATTAAATACAAGTGTATAAAAAGCTAATTACTGTCTTTTTTTAACTAAAAAAGCCTATTACTTAACTAAAATAGTAATAGGCTTTTAAATTATGAAAAACGATTTTATTTTAAAGATTCTGCTCCTGCAACAATTTCTAAAATCTCATTTGTGATTGATGCCTGACGAGCTTTGTTATAAACTAACTTAAGATCATTTATTAAATCAGTAGCATTATCTGTAGCTTTATGCATAGCTGTCATACGAGCTCCATGTTCTGAGGCCATAGAATCTAATAATGCCTTAAAAAGTTGTGTTTTTAGCGACTTAGGAATTAATTCATCTAAAATTGCTTTCTTTTCCGGTTCATAGATGTAATCTACTGTATTACTACTTGATGTTTCGTTTACTTCAGGAGGTAATACAGGCAAAAATTGCTCATTTTGCAACAATTGTACAGCTGCATTTTTAAACTGATTGTAAACCAAAACCACTTTATCTACTTTTTTATCGATAAAAAGATTCATGATTTCATCAGCAATTGACGAAGTATTTTCAAATGTAAGGTCATCCCAAATTTTTTCGGTATCCGGTTTAAAAACCGGACTAAGTGAAAAATTAGTTTTCTTTACTGCATCTTTAAACTTTTTTCCAATAGGAAGAACCGTTACATTGCTATCTTTATAAGTTGTTTCGGCTAATTTAATTGCAGATTTAATAACGTTGTTATTAAATCCTCCGCAAAGTCCTCTATTAGAAGTTATACCAACAATAAGTACATTTTCGACAGTTCTTTGGTCTGAAAAAGCTCCATCCATACTATCTAACCCTGCACTAATGTTTGATATAATTTCTTGCATTTTATTAGAATAGGGACGCATCTGAACAACAGCATCTTGAGCTTTTCTTAGTTTAGCCGCAGAAACCATTTTCATTGCAGATGTAATCTGTTTTGTTGAATTAACAGATACAATTCTATTTCTAATTTCTTTTAAGTTTGCCATTTAGTTCGTAAAGTTGAAAGTTCGTAAAGTTGAAAGTTTGTATAGAATCTGTCCTTTCTGTTTTATAAACTTTTTAATTTTTGACTTATTTATATTTAGCAGTTAATTCAACACAAGCTTTATCTAAAACAGAAGTGATACTATCATCAAATTTTCCTGCTTTTAATAAATCTAATGTATCTCTATGTTTGTTGTTTAAGAAGCTAATAAATTCTGCTTCGAATTCTTTTACTTTATCAACAGGAACAGCATTAATTAACCCTTTTGTTCCAACATAAATAATAGCAATTTGATCTTCAACAGTAAAAGGAGTATGTTCTGCTTGTTTTAAGATTTCAACATTTCTCTTTCCTTTGTTTAATACAGACATTGTTGCCGCATCAAGGTCAGAACCAAATTTAGCAAATGCTTCTAATTCTCTGTATTGAGCCTGATCTAATTTTAATGTTCCTGCCACCTTTTTCATTGATTTAATTTGAGCATTACCACCAACACGAGATACAGAAATACCTACGTTAATTGCCGGACGAACACCTTGGTTAAATAAATCAGATTCTAAGAAGATTTGACCATCAGTAATAGAAATTACGTTGGTTGGGATATATGCAGAAACGTCACCTGCTTGAGTTTCGATAATTGGCAATGCAGTTAAAGATCCTCCACCTTTTACTAATGGTCTGATAGATTCAGGTAAATCGTTCATTTCTTGAGCAATACTATCAACATTAATAATTTTAGCTGCTCTTTCTAATAATCTTGAGTGAAGGTAAAATACATCACCAGGGTAAGCCTCACGTCCCGGTGGTCTTCTTAATAATAAAGACACCTCTCTATACGCTACTGCTTGTTTAGATAAATCATCATAAACAATAAGTGCTGGTCTTCCTGTATCTCTAAAAAACTCTCCGATTGCAGCACCAGCAAATGGAGCGTAGAATTGCATTGGGGTAGGATCTGAAGCATTTGCAGCAACAATTACTGTATATTTCATTGCTCCAGCATTTTCTAATGTTTGTACAATGTTAGCAACAGTAGATCCTTTTTGACCAACCGCTACATAAATACAGAATACAGGTTCTCCTCTATCGTAAAATTCTTTTTGGTTAATAATGGCATCAATAGCAACAGAAGTTTTTCCTGTTTGACGGTCACCAATAATTAACTCTCTTTGACCTCTACCAATTGGAATCATCGCATCAATAGCTTTAATTCCTGTTTGCATTGGCTCGGCAACAGGCTCTCTGTAAATTACACCTGGAGCTTTTCTTTCAATTGGCATTTCATAAACATCTCCTTCAATAGGACCTTTTCCATCAATTGGAGTTCCTAAGGTATCTACCACTCTACCTAACATTCCTTCACCTACATTAATAGAAGCAATTCTGTTTGTTCTTTTAACGTTATCTCCTTCTTTAAGTCCTTCTGAAGAACCTAACAATACAGCACCTACATTGTCTTCCTCTAAGTTAAGTACAATTGCAGAAAGTCCGTTATCAAATTCAATAAGCTCACCTGCTTGAACGCTAGATAAACCATAAATTCTAACAATTCCATCACCTACTTGAAGTACTGTTCCTACTTCTTCTAGTTGAGTTTCTGTTTTGAATCCGGCTAATTGTTGTCTTAAGATTGCTGATACTTCAGCTGGTTTTACTTCGGCCATTTTATATTATTTTATCGTTATTATAGTTTTTAAAATTCTCTTACATAAGGGTTCTCATCAAATTCCATCTCTAAATTTAAGAGTTTTCTTCTGATGCTTTCATCCAGTTGTTTATCTTCTATTCTTAGAATTAAACCACCAATTATATCTTTATTTACTACTTCTTCTAATTCTATTGTAGCTTTTTCTGTTTTATTAATTTGAGCAATAATACTTTGTTTTTGCTCGGCAGAAAGGGGAACTGCAGTAGTTACTTTTGCTATTTTAATATTATAATGTTCTTTATATAAACTAATAAAAGAAACCGCAATAGCATAAAGAATTGATTCTCTTTTTTTTCTTAAAATAATTTCTACGAAAGCTTTTGTTACTTCGGAACTAAATGAGTTATAAAAAACTTCTTTGATAATAGCTTGTTTCTTATCTCCTCTGATAACAGGACTTTTAAGTAAAGTTATGAAATCAGGATTTTCATTACAAACATCCTTGATTAAGATCATATCTTTAATCAATGTTTCTAAAGCATTCTGCTCCTTTCCTAAGTCTATTAAGGACTTAGCATATCTTGATGCTACTTTCGAATCTAACATTTTAGGTATTAATTTAGTTGAATCTCATTAACAACACTACTAATCATAGAAGATTGTTTTGCTTCAGAAGAAAGTTCTTGTTTTAATATTTTTTCTGCAATTTCAATAGATAAAACAGCTACTTGATTTTTTAGTTCAGTAACAGCAGCCATCTTTTCATGCTGAATGCTTTCTCTTGCTGATGCAACAATTCTCTCTGCATCTTCATTAGCTTTAGTTTTAGCTTCTGCAATAATTTTATCTTTTAATGTACGAGCTTCTTTCAATATTTCATCTCTTTCAACACGAGCCTCTTTTAATAAATCTTCATTAGCAGATTTTAATTCAGCCATCTCTTTTTTGGCTTCTTCAGCTTTATTCAAAGCATCTTCAATTGATTTTTCACGCTCATTTACTGCATTTAAAATAGGTTTCCAAGCGTACTTTTTAAGTAAAAAAAGTAACACTAAAAACAATAGTGTTTGCCAAAAAAACAAGCCTACCGAAAATTCATTTATTAATTTTTCCATATCTTTTTATTAAATTTTAAATTTTAAGAATCAACCGTAACCAATCGTTACGGTTGATTCTAGATTAGTTAAACTGCAAATAATGCAGCAAATCCAATACCTTCAATAAGCGCTGCTGCAATAAGCATAGCTGTTTGAATTTTGTTAGTAGCCTCAGGCTGTCTCGCAATAGCGTCCATTGCTGAACCACCAATACGTCCGATACCAATACCGGCTCCGATTACTACTAAACCTGCACCTACAATCGCTGGAATTTCCATAATATATAAAATTTAAGTTAATAATTACAAATTAAATGATGATTTACCTTAATGGTGGTCATCATGTTCTGCCACTGCTCCTCCAAAATAAAGGGCTGTTAGCATGGTAAAAATATATGCTTGTAAAAAAGCTACTAGCAATTCTATGATAGACAAAAACAATGTCAACCCTAAAAATGCTCCTCGTGCAAACCAATTTTGAAAAACAAATAGCAACCCTACTAAACTCATCAATACTATATGTCCTGCTGAAATATTTGCATACAAACGAATCATCAATGCAAATGGTTTAATAAAGACTCCTAACAATTCTATTGGAGCTAATACAAACTTCATTGGCACAGGCACTCCCGGCATCCAGAAAATGTGTTTCCAATAATCTTTTTTAGATGTAAATTGAGTAATTAAAAAAGTAATTAATGCCAAACAAAATGTTACCGCTATATTTCCCGTTACATTAATTCCAAGTGGAGTTAACCCTGTTAAATTAATAAACCATATAAAAAAGAATACAGTTAATAAGTAACTCATGTATTTTTTATAATGTTTTTCACCAATATTTGGGATAGCAATTTCATCTCTTACAAACAACACTAATGGCTCCATAAATTTACCAACTGCATTAGGTATATGAGATTTTTTGTATGATTTAGCAAATCCTCTAAACAATAAAAATATAAGTAAAGAAATCAGCATTACACTAAAAACACTTTTGGTAATAGAAAAATCTAAAGGCTTAGCATTCGTTACATGATGATTTTCATCCATAGATAACGTTCCTTCAGCATCTGTTTTGTAGATTTTATTGTGATAAATTTTATAGTAATTTCCTTTTGATTCAGCAACAGCTTCTCCATGATGAAATTTTGACGACATAAAAACGTGCAAACCATTATCCCATAAAATTATAGGTAATGGAAATCCGTAATGTGTATTGGTAGTTTTATCTGTAAAAAGATGAAAATCATACGCATCTTGCAAATGATGCATAATGTCTTGTTTAATTTCTGATTTAACACTGTTTTCTTCTTTCGCAACTTCCTCAGAAGCAATAGTTAATGATGGCGTTATTAACAATAAAAATAAAAGTAACTTGAATATTTTTTTTCCTTGCATATCAGTCTTCAAAAAAAGGTTGTTTAAAAACGCTGCAAAAGTAATTATTAATATCTATTTTCAAAGCATATTCAAAAAAATATTTACCACTTATTTCCAACCTCCTGAACCCCCTTTATTTAACAACCTAATCAGCACTATAGTTTCTAAAAAAAGACTCACTGCATATGGTATAAAAAAGGCTGCAAATTCTAATTTATCTACCTTACCATCTTCATGATAATCAGGATGAAAAAAGATGAAAAACACCACAAACTTTAACATGCTCACAGCCATAAAAAAATAGCCTAAACTTTCAGCAAATTTATTTCTGAAATTGAATAGAAAAACAAAACTGCCAAAGGTGATACTAAAGTTAACTAAATAGGCTAAGATAATCTTGTTACCAAACAATGGAAAACCTAAAAAATGTAAAAGAAAAAGATGTCCACAAAAAATTACACCTAGAGATATTAATAACAGAAGAAAAAAATTAACAGTAACTCGGTTCATTGTTTTTCTTCATCTTCTTCTTGATTAATTTTATTTACTTGTTTTAACACTGTATATAGTGCTATGGCAACACTCAAAATAGTTAGCCCTATAGTAAACCATTTTTTATCGGAAGGATATTTTTCATCTAACAACTTGCCTGAGTATGCTCCTAAAAAAATAATCACCCCCATCTGAACTGCTATACCTGATAGCCTAGCAAATTTATTAAACGAGTTGGACTTCTTGGTGGGCTTCTTTTTTTGCTCCATTTAGTTGAGTATTGTTTCCATTGCCCATGTTACAAGTTCCTGAGAAGTTTGCTCCCGGTTCAATAGAAAGCTTTTTGGTATTGATTTCACCAACTATGTTTGCTGTAGATTTTAATTGTAATAATTCTTCAACATATATTTTCGCATTGATATTTCCAGAAACATCAGCATTTTTGCATTTCACTTCTCCTTCTATTACTCCTGAATTTCCAACAACCAATTTTCCTTGAGAAACTAATGTTCCATTTAAAGCACCATCAATTCTAATATCGCCTGAGCAAGTAATATTCCCTGTAATTTCAGTTCCTTTCTGAATAATATTAATTTCCGGGCTGGTTATTTCTTGTGTTTTTGCCATCTTATTTGAGTTTTTGGTAAACATTATTTACGTTAATAAATTAAGTTTTCAGCGGACAAAGGTAATTTTTTATTCTTTTACATTCAAAATTCTTTTTATTCCAATCTAAAACGTGGCTAAAATTAGCATATTTATTTTATGCTCACATCAAAATTCTTGTTAAAGAAGGTTAAATAATAAGGGATATCTTTATCTTTATAAAACAAGTTAAAGTTATCACTTGAAATAATAAATGTTGGATATTCTTTAGCGTTTAATTCTTGTAATGAGGTTTTGTTTAGGATTAATGCTTTATAATAATTAATCACTTTTTCATATCCTTTAATTGGTTTTACTATAATTATCTGACTTTTGGCATCTAAAAAAATACTTTTTACCGGCTCAAAAGTAAGGTCGCTAAAATTATTTCTATTAAAATCTACTATTTTATTTTTATACATGTTGAGCTGCTTATCGGTATTTGGAACCACTACTACAACTAAAAATTCTGTATCAAAAACATGTTTATATGGCACTTCTTTTTCCGTTTCAATATCGATTTTAATTCCATCTTTCATCAATTTAAGAATTTTAACCGCTTCTGGTTTCGACTCAGATTCAGGATGATTTTCAATAAATATTTCTAAAGCTACTTTAAAAGTATCTCTCGGCATAGTATGCCCTATTGATAATGCTGCCAGAAAATCAAATTTATCTTGAATATGATTCTCAGCAAAAATAGTTGTCGCCCTATCGCATCGCATAATAACTTTATCATAATGCCCATCTTTAAAAAGCTCGTAAACAATAGAGTAATAATTATCTACTCTTCGTCTGTTTTCTCTGGTTACTTGATTATAAGTAGGGTCTAAAATTATTTTAGCATATTCACTCTCTGGATAATTTCTCAATACTAAATTTTTATACTTCTCCTCCATTTCATCGTCTTTAATTAGCAAACTAATTCTATAAAGATTAAACCAGGATGGAAGTACATAGCTTGATGTATCGTAATCTGAAATCAATCTTTCAAAAGATTTTATGGAGTGTGGGTAGTCTTGAAAGTCTTCTTTATAAATATTTCCTAATGCAAAAAGTGCTTCAATAATTTTATTGTGAGAAGCTTTCATTTTAGTTTCTGTAAGAGGCAAAAACTGCATGTAATATTCGGGAGTGGTTTTTTCGTTTACTTTAGTTCCACTTGTATCGGTTTTAGAAGAATCATTTTCGTTTGCTATAGATTCCTCATCGGGTATTAAACTTTCTTTATTACTTCTTCTCCAATTATCTTCTAATTTTCTATCTCCCCATTTTTTTCTGAAATCAGAAAAACCAAAACCCATAGTATTTTGGTTATAGAAATACCATTCACCTTTATTAGTTCCTCCACCCGGAACATTATTCTCCATAAAATCTACACTATTGTTATTACTTTCGGCTAACTGCTTTTCCTGTTCTTCTTTTTCAGCTTTTGCAATTAAATCATCAATAACCTTAGTTCTAAATTCTACATCAGTTGCCATTCTTTGCAGACTATCTTCTTTTTGTACAATAACAATGTTGTCTGCCAATTTTTTCAATGCTTTTGTTCGCATTTCAATTTTTTCATAGTCTTTATACTCTTTTGGCAATACGGTTAAACAACTATCATAATAATTGTACGATTTTAAGTATTTAGGAATATCATAAAAATATTGCCCCAACCTTAAATAAGTTATTGCTTTTTGTTTAGTATTTGTGGTACTATACGCAGCAGATTTTGTAAGATAATCTATCGCTAACGAATCTTTTTCTTCTTTAAAAGCAATATCTGCCAAAGCATAATAAATCTGATCTTTATAATCTTCATTCTTTTTATCTTTTAGCATTTTTCTAAGCATTTTTTTAATGCTACTTTGCCCTTCTCCTTCTGTATCAAAAGCTAATGCTCTACTGATTTTTGCATTAAAAAGCATTTCATACCCAGGCTTCAATTTTATTACTTTACTAAAATAAATAGAAGCTTGTTCAAACTCTTTTTGTTTTAGCCAAAGTTGAGCTAACACATAATTGAATCTTATTTTATGGTGTTTCTTTCTAGTAGTTTCCAATGCTTTTTCAAGATGTTTTATAGCTTCTTCCCTATTGTTTACCCGAATATAATAATCAGCAAAAACAGCATTAAATTCGCTAGCAAACTGTTTAGGAATACTTTTCTTTTCTTCTAATTTTTTCAGGATAGCTTCAGCTTTATTCAATTCTTTTAATTCCAAATGAGTTCTTGCTAACCAAATTTGAGCTTCGTAACCGGGTGGTTTTTTGTTATAGGCTTTCGCCACATATTCAAAAACTTCTAGCGCAATATAAAATTCTTGTTTATAAAAACGAGCTCTCCCCATTAACATATAACAATCATCAATCCACCTAACATGTTCTTCATTTCTAATATATATAGAATGTCTATCAATTACATTAGTGGTTTTATCTATCACTCTTTCCATATTAGGAAACATGCTTTTAGATTTTGTTTCATCAGGATAAATAAATATTGGAATAAGCTCAGAAAAATCATCACTGTGTTCTTCTCGCAGCTTTTTCACATCTGCTTTCATGATTTCTCGGGCATTAAAATACCCATTATACCTTGCTGTGGTATTATGATAAGCTCTTCTGGTAAAAGTATTTTTCTTTCTTGAACAAGAAGCAAGCACCAATAAAAGTGCAAATGTTATTAATATGACTTTGTTTAACTTCAAAAAATAAATTTTGTGTTGTATAACTACAAAATACAGTGTTTAGTATAAAAACATGCGAATGTACTTAAATTTATATAGTCTGCACAGTTACAAAAGTGCATTTTTTTATTTGGAGTTGATAAATATTTCTTAATTCATTTTCATTATTGCTTCATTTAAAAGTATATTTGTTACCTCTTAAAAAGTAGTATTTATTTATGGAAAATTACATTGTTTCAGCCAGGAAATACAGACCGGTAACTTTTGATACTGTAGTTGGGCAACACTCCATCACTTCTACTTTAAAAAATGCCATAAAAACAGCACATTTAGCACAAGCATTTCTTTTTTGCGGACCACGAGGAGTCGGAAAAACTACTTGTGCAAGAATCTTAGCAAAAACCATTAACTGTTTTAATATTACTCAAAATATTGAGGCCTGTGATGAGTGTGAATCATGTAAATCTTTTAATGAAGGACATTCTTTAAATGTATATGAACTCGATGCAGCTTCAAATAACTCTGTTGATGATATTAGAGCTTTGATAGATCAGGTGAGGTTTGCTCCTCAGCTTGGCACACATAAGGTGTATATTATTGACGAGGTACACATGTTATCCCAAGCTGCCTTTAATGCTTTCTTAAAAACATTAGAAGAGCCTCCTAAACATGCTATTTTTATATTAGCTACTACCGAAAAACACAAAATTATCCCAACGATATTATCTCGTTGTCAGGTTTTTGATTTCAATAGAATTCAAATTGAAGATATCGCCAATCACTTGGCACACATTGCTGAAAAAGAAACTATTGAAGCTGAAAAAGAAGGTTTACATATTATCGCTCAAAAAGCAGATGGAGCTTTAAGAGACGCTCTTTCTATGTTCGACCAGATTGTTAGTTTTTCAGGAAATAAAATAACGTATCAGGATGTAATTGATAACCTTAATATTTTAGATTACGATTATTACTTTAAAATTACCGATGCTATTATTACTAATAATATTTCTAATGCGCTGTTAATTTTTAATGAAATATTAAACAATGGTTTTGATGGTCATAACTTCATTAACGGATTATCTGAACATTTAAGAAACCTATTGGTTTGCCAAGATAATGCAACGGTTAATTTATTAGAAGTTGGTCCTTCTATTAAAGAAAAGTACTTAGATCAATCTAAAAAAATAAATCTTAACGATTTAATTTCGTTTTTATCCATTACTTCCCAAACAGACACTACTTATAAGAGCAGTAAAAACAAACGGCTTTTGGTAGAAGTAATGTTAATGCAACTATGCAGTAGAAACTACTCGCAAGACGAAAAAAAAAAGCCCATAATTAACCTCCCTTTTTCTAACAACAAAGAGTTAGCAAAAGCTGTTGAAAAGCATGAGGGCGTTGTTGTTCAACCTAAAAAAGAACAACCCCAACCAACGCCAACAATTGTTAATGAACCAATAATTACTCTTACCAAACCGGAAACACCACCGGTTGAAGAAAAAAAAGCGACTTATAGTAAGCAATTAGGGAGTTTTCAGTTGTCCGGAACCATTTCTATAAAAGAACAACTTGCCGACAAAGAAAACTCCGGCAAAAAAGAAGATACTTCAGAAAAACCTACCGTAGCTTTTACAGAAGAAGCATTCTTAGCTCAATGGAAAATCTATAAGGATAAACTTTTAACTGATGGTCAAATTATGTTTGCTTCGGCTTTTGAAAACACTCCTGAAATTGAAGGCACACTAATAAAAGTTATTGTAGAAAATAAAGCCATAGTAGATGAATTTACTGCTCAAAAACCTGACATCTTAGACTTTTTTAGAGCTACACTAAACAATTATAATATTGATTTTGAATTGACCATTAATAAAGACAAAGCCAATAAAAAAGCATTTACTCCCGAAGAAAAGTTTGAAAAAATGTCGGAGAAAAATCCTGTCTTAAAACTATTAAAAGATAGATTAGATTTAGAGGTTGGGTATTAACAAAAAAGTCCCAATTTAATTGTCAATTACGCAGAATCTTTAAAAGATAAAAAATAATAAGATTATTAATTCCTTTTATTTTTAATGTTAATAATCATAAAGTATTTCTTCTTCCAATTTTTTCAATTAACCACAGAGCAATTAACCTTAATTATTCCCGAAACTAATTCTTCTCGGAGCTATAAAATATCTTTACTTGCTTAGTCTTACTTTTCACAAATGCTACATTCTCCCTTTTTGATTTAATAGAATCCCAATTAGTGACTTCTAAGTCTAAATATTCAACAATCTTATATCCTAAATTTAATTTATGTCCTATTAATTCAATATATTCCACTTCTTCAAAATGACTTGTTAAAGGAAATTTACCTGTATCTATTTCTTCCAATACTTGTATAATATTTTCTGCAGATTTATCAATATCAACTTCTAATAGTTTATCACTATTCATTGTGCCAGAAAGAGGTTTATTATTAATTACTGAGTGTACTATATCAATGGAATCAATAGACTCACTAATTGAAGTAAAAGGAAAATTGGTGAATCGAATATTATAATTATTTTCAATTTCTTTTAATTTACCTAAATAATTTAACATATTAACCGAATGTTGATGTAAGTCTGGTATAGTTCCAAAAGTATTTGTTGTTTGAAAACCATCCTTTCCATAAGCAGTAAACTTACTACCTTTAGTGAAATTTTCAAGAATAGTAAACAAAGCAATTTCGTCTTGAACCCTTTCACATATTTCGTTATGAGAATAATGAACCTTTGGTTCCAAATTTTCAGTTATAGGAAGATGAATTGTAATTGATAAAACAGAATTTATCAGTTGAGCCCGAATCTCTATTTTTACTTTTGAGGTAAAAATAACGACAGGTATATCTGTAAATTCTTCTCCATTTTCAAATCTTAAATCTATTTTACTATCTACTCTCGGAGTGCTTTTTATTTTCAACCTATCAGCATCTTCAGTTGAAACTGCAGTAATTCCGTTATAAGTCAGATTCATTTTTTCAAGTTCCTCTTTAGAAATATCAATTTCCCCAAAATAATTCCCCTCAATAAGTTCTTTTAAACTTTTAATTGCTTCAGATTCTTTTTTTATTTTAAAGTTTATTTTCCCATCCAAGGGTTCATTTTTTAAACCTTTAAATCCAGATACTATAAAATTTGATTCTCCATCTTTTAAATCTGGAGCTATTTGATAGTTATTACAAAATCTTTTAAATGTATCAGCAGAAACTTTATTTAAATGTAAATCGGCTACAATATTTGCCTTAATATTATCAATTAACTCATCAATTATTTCTTCAGCTTTAGAATCAATATAGTGTATATCCTGCCTATTTAAATCATTAATTTTAGCTTGATTTAAATTTGGAGCAACAAGGAAACATTCTTTTTTGTGATGTTTTAATGAATCAGTTATTTTTTCATAGATTACTCTAATATTAGAGTCTTCTATATTGTATCCCAGAAATAAAACATTTTTTGTTGCAATTCTTTCTTTGATAACACTCCAATAAACATTGTTCTGACTATCATATTTAAAGAATGTATTATAGTCTGATGAAGATATTATTATACTTTCTGGTTTTGATAAGTCTCCGTGAACTTTAAAAATCTGCTTCTTTTTATTATCTATATAGGGAACATCCTCTGGCGTAACAATAACTTGACATCCATTACCACAATTATCTTCAAATAAATTATCATAGTTAGTAGTAATAATGCCATGAAAATGGGGAATAGAAACTAATTTCTTATGATAATCAGTTGATATTGGTGGTAAACTCAACAAAGTGTTTTTTTAATAGTGTAATGAGAGCATTTTTATTATTTCCTTTTATGCGGTAAAACTCTTCTGCTAAATCGGGTAAAAGCAAGTTTTCATTCACCTCTTTTTTTTCAGCTTCACTTAAACCATTATAAATTATTTCTGCTAACTCTTTTCCTGAAGGAAAACCTGCATATATTGACAACCCAGCACCAGCTACAATTATTACTTCCTCTTTTCGAATTAAATTGAATAAGTTGTCTTTGTACATTCTATATTTCTTTAAATAGTTGTTCGGCATTCACCTCATACCCTGATTTTTTAAGCTCTTGAATTAAATCCATTTTCCAGTTGCCAGAATAATGAATATAGACGATACCTGAAATATCATTAGGTTTTTCTACATTGTCTTTAATGATTGCACATACATTTTCTCTTCTTATTTTCCCAATAAGAAAACCATGTTCAAACACTACATTTTGTCTAGCTCTACCTTTTAATTCTTCTCCTTTTTTAGCACCTTCATCACATGGTGTATATAATACAATTCCATATCCAACGTTAGAATAATCCTCAATTTTTTCAATGATTGTTTTACTGGAACTAGGTTGTTCGTGAAGTATAATAGGTTTAAGCCCTAATTGGTCAATAAACCTTGCTATTTCATTTTTTAATGCATCATCATGTCCATGCACAATAAATACTTTAGATTTATCTAATTTGCTCTCTATAGGTTTTGCATTTATTTTAGCAGATGAAGTATTTGGTGATAATTCTAAATCATCAATCATTATTTGGACAACACCCATTAATTCAATTATATGCCTATCTTTCAAACCTGAAAAACTATCATTTACTTTTCTTAAAATTTTTTCTATATCACTAGCGTAAGAAGATTGAGAAAAATGTTTTAGACTTATTGATTTAATTCTATTAACTATCCTATTAAAAGTATAACCTTCACCTTCCTTTAGCTTTTCAAGCTCCGTGAATATCTCGGATAATTTATTGATTAATATATCATTCATCTTTTTTCTTTAATCTTCCAAATATAAACAAATAAGGTATTTTATATAAAAAAATAAAAATATTAAAACTATTTGAAAGAATAATCATTTAAATAAATATTCATATTTTGAAAAAATTCTACATAAAAGTTTTATGATATTCATCTTACATTTCACTCTGAGAGTAAGCTACAAAAAAACCATCAACAGAATTGCTGATGGTTTTTATCTTTAAAGTTTTTTCATATCCCTATGTAATTAACAATCCAATTGGGACTTTTTCATATTAATATTATGCATTTTTTTATGTTCCAAAAACACTACTTGCAACAAATTCATGTGTTGGATTAGTGATTAATACCGGAATTTCAGCATCGTTAGCAATTACTTCTTGTTCATCGCTACCAAAGAAATCAGGTAATAAAGCTCCTTCTTGTGTATTTACAATAACAATTAAGTCTGCGTCCATTTTAGCAGCATATCTTACTAATTGTTTTTTAAAGTTTCCGCTACCTTCTACCGCCCTGTCTATTTCGTAAGGTAAATTTTTCTCATCGAAATATTTTTTAGCAAAGCTTAATTCTTGGTTTAGTTTTTTCTTTAAAAATTCATCAGATTCAGAATCAGCAAAAATGTGAATTCTGCTTTTGAAATGCTTAGCAATACTTGCTGCAATTTTTAATTTTTGTTTGGTTACATCTGCATGATCGATAGGCACAACTATATCGTCATAAGTATCTGTTGCTGATGGTTCTTTTTCTTGAACTACAATAAAAGGTACTTTAGAATGAGATATTACTTTTATAGCGTGGCTACCTAATATTTTTTGCATTCCCCTTGCCCCATGCGTTCCCATCACAATATATCCGGCAGAAATTTCTGATGCAACATCTCCAATATCTTCAAATATACTTCCTATTCTTACAACTACATGCATATTAACACCATACTTGTTTTCCGCTTTTAAAGCAATTTCTTTTAATTTTTCACGAGTTGGTTCAACTTCTTTTTGTTTTGACACAACATGCAAAAGGTAAACATCACCATTATAAGATTTAGCTACCTGAGCAGCATGACTGATTGCACAATCTGCAACAGGTGTAAAATCATGAGGAACAAGCACTTTATAAATTTCTTTATCCATAGAATTGTAGTTTTATTGAAATTATTCCGAACAAATATAATATTATTCTTATTATTTTGAAGAACTTATCAAAAAAGTTTTTTTAAATATCTTTTAATTTAAACGTCTCCATAAACTTTGTGGTAAAGTCTCCTTTTCTAAATTTCTCATCTTGCATTAATTGCTGATGAAATGGGATAGTAGTTTTAATTCCTTCTATAATATACTCATCTAGCGCTCGTTGCATTTTCAATATAGCTTCTTCTCTAGTTTGAGCTACGGTAATTAATTTAGCAATCATAGAATCGTAATAAGGAGGAATAACATAACTTGCATAAGCATGTGTATCTATTCTAATTCCATGTCCTCCAGGAGAATGATACGTTTTAATCACTCCCGGACTTGGTCTAAAGTCATTAAAAGGATCTTCTGCATTAATTCTACATTGAATGGCATGAAGTTGAGGATAGTAGTTTTTACCAGAAATTTTATCTCCGGCAGCTAATTTTATTTGTTCTTTAATTAAATCAAAATTAATTACCTCTTCGGTAATGGTATGTTCCACTTGAATACGCGTATTCATTTCCATGAAATAAAAATCTCTGTTTTTATCTACCAGAAACTCAACCGTACCAACACCTTCATATTTAACTGCTAAAGCAGCTTTTATAGCAGCTTCACCCATCTTTTCCCTCAACTTATCCGTCATAAATGGCGAAGGAGTTTCTTCTACTAATTTTTGGTGTCTTCTTTGAATAGAACAATCTCTTTCTGAAAGGTGACAAGCATTTTTGCCATCTCCTGCAATTTGAATTTCAATATGACGAGGCTCTTCAATAAATTTCTCCATGTACATTCCGTCATTTCCAAAAGCAGCCGCAGCTTCTTTTCTGGCAGAATCCCAAGCAGCTTCCATTTCTTCTTCATTCCAAATTACACGCATACCTTTACCACCACCACCGGCAGTAGCTTTCATCATTACTGGATATTTTATTTTTTTAGCCGTTGCTTTTGCATCTGCTAAATCTTTTAATAATCCTTCAGAACCTGGTACAACAGGAACTCCTGCTTTAATCATAGTAGTTTTTGCAGAAGCTTTATCTCCCATAGCATCAATCATTTCTGGTGATGCTCCAATAAATTTTATTCCATTTTCCTGACAAATTTTTGAAAATTTGGCATTTTCAGATAAAAATCCATATCCCGGATGAATAGCATCAGCATTTGTAATTTCAGCCGCTGCAATTATATTAGGTATATTAAGGTAAGATAATGAGCTTTGAGCTGGACCTATACAAACAGCTTCATCTGCAAATCTAACATGCAAACTATCTTTATCTGCAGTAGAATAAACAGCAACCGTGCTAATTCCCATTTCTTTACAAGTTCTGATAACACGCAAAGCTATTTCACCTCTATTTGCAATTAATATTTTTTTAAACATAATTTAAATTTGGCAATTAAACAATTTGAAAATTTGAAAAAGAATCTATCTTAATAGATTACAATTTGTTCAAAATATTAATTTAACTTGGATCTACTAAAAACAGTGGTTGATCGTACTCAACAGGAGAACCATCATCAACTAAAATTTTAACGATTTTTCCGCTAATTTCAGCTTCAATTTCGTTAAACAATTTCATTGCTTCAATAACACAAACTACTGTTTCGTTTTTCACCTCATCACCAACACTAACATAGTTAGGCTTGTCTGGCGAAGGTTTTCTGTAGAACGTTCCAATCATTGGAGACTTAATAGTAACATAATTAGCATCTTCACTTGGTGCTTCTTTTGTCGGAGCAGCAGGAGCTGCTTGAGCTTGTGCCTGAGGAGCAGCTACAGGAGCTTGCTGAGCTTGTTGCTGTTGTGGCTGAACAACTTCTTGTCTGATTACCTCAACAGTTGGCTGATTTCCTCTTTTATAAGGTGGAGTTTTGATTGTGATTTTAAAATCTTTGTCTTCAATTTCTACCTCACTAACTCCCGATTTTGCAACAAATTTTATTAGTTCTTGAATTTCTGATGACTTCATAATTTATTTGTTTTTGTTATTTTATTTATTTGTATCGTAAGCCCATTTTACCCAAATAGCTCCCCATGTAAATCCACCTCCAAAAGCAGATAAAATTACATTATCTCCTTTTTTAAGTTGATTTTCCCATTCCCATAAACATAAAGGTATTGTACCAGAAGTAGTATTTCCATAACGCTGAATATTAAGCATCACTTTTTCATCACTTAATCCCATTCTTCTGGCTGTGGCATCGATTATTCTTTTATTTGCCTGATGTGGCACTAACCAAGCAACATCATCGCTGGTTAAGTTATTTTTTTCCATAATTTCAGCGGAAACATCTGCCATATTGGTTACAGCAAATTTAAATACAGGTTGTCCGTCTTGAAAAATATGGTGTTCTTTATTTTTAACCGTTTCTAATGTAGGTGGGTAAGCAGATCCTCCAGCTTTTTGGTGCAAGTATTGAAACCCAGAACCATCACTTTTTAAAATAGAATCTTTCACTCCAAAACCTTCTTCGTTTGGTTCTAACAACACTGCTCCACAACCATCTCCAAAGATGATACATGTTGCTCTATCTTCATAATCTACCAAAGCGGACATTTTATCCACTCCTACAACTACAACTTTTTTATGAGAACCTGACTCAACATATTTTGAACCTGTTGTTAATCCGTAAAGAAAACCTGAACAAGCTGCATTAAGATCAAAGCCAAAAGCATTAGTCGCTCCAACTTTATCTGTTATAATATTGGCTGTTGCCGGAAAAATATGATCGGCCGTTACAGTACAACAGATTAATAAATCTATCTCTTTTGGAGAAATACCTCTTTTTTCACACAATCCTTTTACTGCTTCTGCTGCCATTACTGACGAACCTTTACCTTCGCCTTTTAATATCCTTCTTTCTTGAATTCCTGTTCTAGAAACTATCCATTCATCAGAAGTATCTATCATGGTTTCTAATTCCTTGTTTGTTAAAACATAATCAGGAACATAACCATTAACAGCAGTAATCGCAGCAGTAATTTTACTCATAATTTAGTTTTGCTTTAAAAGTGTGGGTATTCTATTTTGAAAATTACTTTCAAAATTAGAAGAGATTTATAAAAAACAAAAACTTACTGAAATAATAGCAGTAAGTTTTGTTAATCAATGTTTTTTTAGATAGCTACTGTTTTCTCAACTGCTAACTTACCTCTGTAATAACCACAATCACCACAAACTCTGTGATAAAGAACTGGTGCTCCACAGTTTGAACAATTTACAACAGTTGGTGCAACAGCTTTGTAGTGAGTTCTTCTTTTGTCTCTTCTCGTTTTCGAGGTTTTTCTTTTAGGATGTGCCATTTTTATTTAGTTTTCTGTTTTTAAATTTATTAATTGAGCCCATCTAGGGTCGATTTCTGCTTCTTTTTGTTTTGTATTCTTTACTTCTATTTCTTTAAGTTTTTTTATTACCTCCGGATTACAATCACTTTTTTTGTGCTTTCTCCTTTGAGGAATATTTATTTGAATAAACTCATAAATGTATGGAGAAACATCAATTTGATGCTCACTTTCCGGCAAGATAACTATTTCATCTGTGCCTTCATACATTTCTTCTCCAAACTTTACAATTAAATGCTCCTCACACTCCACTTCAATATCTACCGGCTCTAAACATCTATCACAATCTACATTAATTTTTCCTTTAATAGAAAAATCTAATAACATCATAGTTGATTGTTTCTCTAATGCTAAATCTACTTCAAAAGTAGCATCATTGTAATCTTCATTTTCAAATAAACTAAAGAACGTTTTGCCAACTTTAAAGTCAAATTGGTGAACTCCTTGTTTCAACCCTGAAAAATCTATCGTATACTCCTTCAAAAACTTCACTTTAATCCGCATTAATGAAAGCGGACAAAGTTATGAATTAATTTCTTTGTAAAAAAAGTATAAAGTGTATTTTTTAACCTCTCTTAAATTCAAGGTAAAAATCCTTTGTTAACAACTCATATTCAGAAGAATAAACATGTCTTTTGTCGGTCTCTATAATCAAATTTCCCTCTACTACTTCGTCTTCCTTTCTCGAAAATTCTAACAAAACTCGTTTACAAGCTTTTTTTGAATTGGGAAAAACATTCATTTTCTTATTTAAATACAACGAATGTTTTTTTGCAAGCTCAACAAAATGTTCCGCTTCTTTTGGCAACACTACCGAAAAAACACCTTCCGGTTTCAACAAGCGATTAACATGGAAGACCAGTTGCTCAAAAGGGAGTAGCAAATTTTGCCTTGCAATATTCCTTTTCTCTTCTTCAGGCTGATAAGTGTTATTAAAAAATGGTGGATTTGAAATTATGGTGTCATATTTTTTATCGGGAGCATAATCTTGCAATGCTATATGATGAGCAAAAACGCTATCGATCCATTTACTATTAGCAATATTAATTGTTGATTGAATAAAAGCATTTTCTTCAATATCAATAGTATCCACAACAACATTCGAATTCCTTTGAACGGTCATTAAAGCAATTAACCCTGTTCCGCTACCAATATCCAATACATTTCCGTCTTGTATGTTTGCCCAAGCACCAAGTAATACTCCATCAGTACCCACTTTCATGGCACACTTATCTTGTTCTATAAAAAATTGTTTGAATTGAAAGCCTTTACTCATCTCAAAGGTGATTTATTCCAAATAAATATCAATTAAGCCTTCGGGAGCGTTTGTTTTGATTAGTTGTTTTTCACGATTAACTTCAACAATAAAATCATCGCTAACAGGAATAAGAATTTCTTTATTATCAGGAGAAATAATTTCTAACACTGCCTGATGAGGATAGTCCAACACCTGATTGATTGTTCCTAAATTTCCTTTGTGCAAATCTTCAACAACAAAACCTACTACTTCGTGGAAATAAAACTTATTTCCTTTCAGTGGCGGAAGCATACTTAGAGGCAAATATACTTCTTTAGCAACAAGGTTTTTAGCCTCATCAACTTCTTCTACACCATCTAATTTTATAACAACAGTATTGTTATTTTGCAAGGTTGTTTTGGTAACAAAAAAAGGAACCAGTTGGTTATCCATTTTGTTTATTCGGATAAAAACTGATTCCAATTTCTTGTAAGCATTTGGTTGATCAACATCAAGTTTTACAACCAATTCTCCATTTTTTCCATGCACTTTAGAAGTATAGCCTAAATAAAAGGTTTCTTCTATTTTCATGTATAATTATTAATCTTCTTTTTTCTCTTCTTCAGCAGGAGCCTCTTCTTCTTTAGCTTCAGCTACAGGTGCCTCTTCAGTTGCCGGTGCTTCTTCTTTTACTTCAGCAGCTACTTCTTCAGCAGGAGCTTCAGTAGTTTCTTCTACAGCTTCTTCAACTACAGGAGCTTCTTCAACCGGAGTATTTTTAGCAGCTATTTCAGCAGCTTTTTTATCTTTAGCTTCTTGCTCTGCTTTTAATCTAGCTTTTTCTTGCTCTTCTTTAGATTTAGAAAGGCTATCTTTTTTACCTTCAATTTTACCTTCTTTGTCTTTCATCCAAGCTTCGAATTTCTTATCTGCTTGTTCTTGAGTCATAGCTCCTTTCAACACACCTCTATCTAAGTGATCTTTATGAAGTACTCCTTTGTAAGACAATAATGCACGACAAGTATCTGTTGGCTGTGCACCTGTTTTTACCCAATGCAATGCTCTATCAAAATCGATATCGATAGTTGCCGGGTTAGTGTTTGGATTGTAAACACCTAATTTTTCAATAAATTTCCCATCACGTGGGGCTCTTGCGTCTGCTACAACAACATGGAAAAAAGCATATCTTTTTTTACCGTGACGTTGTAATCTAATTTTTGTAGACATCTTCTAATGTTTAAAAATTGATAAATAAATAATTAGTTCTCCCAAAATAAATTGGGGCTGCAAATTTACAAATTAGTTTGAATTAAACAATTATTTATTAAAAAGTTTAAAATCCATGTAAAATTAAGCTACGCACTAGCTTGAAACAACTTACAACTCTTTTAAAACCTAACTGTTAGTTATCAATAGAGATTTACCTTCCAAAAGTAAAGTTAATTTTTAACTACTTTCTTGCTTACATAAAACTTATCATCAAATATAAAAGTAACAAATAGTGTTTGAGCTCCGCTTATTTTATTGAGTTTAATTTTATGATGTGTTTCTCCTGAACTTACAGCTTTTATTACACCTTCTTGAACGATAGCTCCTTTAGCATCTGTTACAAAATAATCTACTGGTGACGGATTTTCCATTTCAAAAGAAACATTCAGCATATCATCTACAGGATTAGGGTATAGATTTACTTGATAAGGGTTTTTACCATTAATTTCATACACACTTTGAGGAATATCTTTAATTAAGTACACTTTATAAATTTTATTATCGGCAGAAGTCGTATTGGTTACATTATTTGCAAAAGGGTTAATGGTAGGACTTAAAATTCCTCCAAAAATATAGCCCAACAAAATGGTATCTGCTTGAATAGCGTCTAACTTTATCACTTCTGATTCGTGATGAGGTAAGTCTTTATTAACAAAAAACTCTGAACCTGCCCCTCTATAACCCGGCATTTCTATTGGCAACTGAACCTCAAGTAAATTACCTGAGGAATCTCTACTCATTCTGCTAATGGTTTTTACAAATGGTACTTGATTGTCCTGAACAAGTGTATTGTTTTGGTAATAATACTGACTCATTCCTCCAAAAAATAAATTGTGCATTTCGTTATTAATACTATCGTGCAAAGCAACTTTTGCTCCTTGATAATTACTTAAATATTGATTAAATGAAGTAATAGGGTTATGTCCCACAGCAGTAATATCAACAGGATAAAGAAACGGCAAATCTACGTTTATCTGAAAAACGCCTGATGAAATAGTATAGCCATGACTGCCATCAGGATAAATTTGAGGCAATAAATTATAATCTCTTCTTCTTAGATGTATGGGGTCTGTAATGGTTGAATAATTAGAAAAACTTAGCTGCGTACCCGAATTATTAAAAACAAATTTTCTTATCTGGTTGGTATATTTTTGCACAAAAGTAGGATTGTTCATTGGGTTGTATCTTCCATCAAATCGATGTCCGCCAATAAGATAAATTTCGTTGCCAATTTTTCCCATTTGTCCACCTGTAACTGCAAAAGCTGTGTCGCTAATTTGTTTAAAATATGGAGTAATGGATGCATTGTTAATTACTGCGTTCATTAAGTCTGAAACCTGCACCGATGCTAAATACGGAAAAGTAATATGATCGTTGGCAGTTGGTGAAAAAGCATATCCTCCAATAATATACAAGGTATCATTGTCCTGATAAAAATTCATGTTAGTTGATTGCAATTGCTCTTTTAAGTTAGTTGGCAACACCCCAACACTTGATGACCAATACTGTTGACTAACAGGATCTATCACTAATATGTTTTGATTATTTTGATTTTCCGGAAATGCATTAAAAGGCTGACGAGCATGAATACCATCAAGCCTACCTCCTATTATCAGCCATTTACCATCATGCTGAGCATAAGCAAAAGAGTGTACTCCCGGTAAATTAGAAATGGTTACAGAATCTAAATGAACTGAATAATTAAAATTATTTTGAGCTGTTAATACCAACGAAAAAAACAGCCAAAAGAAAGTAGTAAGCTTTAAATGTTTCATGTAATTGTAGTTTAGTTGAATAATTATTCAAATGTAAGCCCTCTAGTTTCTAAAATTTGGTAACATTTGTTACATAAAAAAATATTCAACAGAAATGTGCGGAATTAGCGGCTATATCTCTAACAAAAAACTTCCTTTATCGGCAATGATAAATGCATTGCACCACCGAGGTATTGATGCTACCGGAAATATTGAAAAAGAAATAAACAACCGTTATGTTGGATTAGGGCACAACAGGCTAAGCATTATTGACCTTTCTGAAAATGGCAATCAACCTTTTTCGTCTCCCGATGGTAAAGTACATTTAATTTATAATGGCGAAACGTATAATTTTCAGGAATTAAAAACCACTTATTTAGCAAACGAAAAATTTAGCTCTAGTTCTGATACGGAAGTATTGTTAAAACTCTATTTACTTAAAGGTATCGATTTCGTTCACTTGCTCAATGGCGATTTTGCTTTTGCTATTTTAGATGAAAACATCAACCAACTTTATTTAGTGAGAGATCGAGCAGGAGTTAAGCCTTTGTATTTTCATAAAAATGAAACGTCATTAATTTTTGGTTCAGAAATTAAAGCCATTATAAAAGCGGGAGTTCAACCTCAACTAGATACCGAAAACCTAATAAACTATTTTGTCTTCAAATATTCTCCGAAATCGGAAACCTTGTTTAAAAACATTTTTAAACTTCCGCCTGCTCATATTGGCACTTTCGATATTAATTCGGGAACTTTTGAAACAACTGCTTATTGGCACCCTAAAAAGCAAAGTAATTATAACAACATCTCTTATCCTGAAGCTCAGGAAGAACTCCGTAACTTAATGCAAGACGCTGTTGAAAAAAGATTAATTGCCGATGTTCCTATTGGCACTTTCCTATCCGGTGGAATTGATTCTTCTATTATTGCTTCTTACCTAAAAGACAATACTAATATTAAACATTATTGTGCAGGAAAGGCTCTTGAAGATTTAAAAAAAGAAGGTACTACCTCCGATTATTACTATGCTGAAAAATTAGCTAACGAATGGAACTTATCACTTTCTAAAATTGCTATTGGAAGCGACAATACTACACTTGAAAACATTAGAACAACCATTCAATACAGTGATGATTTAATTGCTGATGGTTCTCAAATTCCTTCTTACCTAATTACACAAGAAGCAGCTAAACACTCAAAAGTTATTTTATCGGGTATGGGCGCTGACGAACTTTTTTTAGGTTATGCCGGGCATCAACTTGCATTGATAGATGGTTGGCTGCACAAGATGCCTTTGTCGGTAAAAATTTCTCATGTATTGGCTAATCTCGATCAAGGAAAAGGAAAGTTTAAAGCTTTTAGAAGATATTTACATAAATTGGGAAAATACCATAACTATCCCAATTATAGGTTTGGCATTTATACCATTGTAGGAGATTTTGAAAACGCAGCAAGTGTTTTTGGCAACAACAAAGAAAAAACCATTGATTTACTTTCTTCTTATTTTCCTGAAGAACAAAACCCATTTGATGCTTTTACCGATTTTGAACACGAAAATTTCTTACAAAAAAATGTAGCTTATTTCGATAGAATGACCATGGCTAATAGTATTGAAGCTCGTGTGCCTTTTTTAGATTACCGAATTATAGAGTTGGCTTATGCCCTGCCGAGAAATTACAAACTCAATAAGTTTGGAAAAACCAAAGCTGTTTTAAAGGATGCTTACAAAACTGCTTTACCCAACTACATCACCAACCGAAGAAAAGCGGGTTTTGGCATGCCTTTAAGAAGTATTTTTAGCTCCGAAGAAAAAATAAATGAACTCCTCGACAAAAACTTTTTCTATCAAATCGATGGATTTTCAATGATGCACATTGAACGTATTATCCAAGCTCATTTGCGAGGTGAAGAAGACAATTCCGCACTCATTTATGCCCTTATTTCTTTTCAAGAATGGTATAAAATGTATATTGATTGATTGTCAAAGTTCCTCCCATGGGTATTTAAGAATACCATTCTTAAATCTAAATGTTATCGATTCAATTCTATAATTTTTATTCATATTAATTTCAATATACTCTTCTGTAAAAGGAAAATTTTGTATTTTATAATTTAAAAATCTTCCTTTATAAAGATTACTAGGGATTATATCCCCTAAAGATATAGCCATATTTGGAGAGAAATGGTTCTTATCATCATAGAAAAAATAAGAAGTATCCATATCAAAAACCTTGTCTATTCCACAATTGAATTCATAACTATTTAAATCATCAAAAATGTCAGCAGGAATATCTTCTGGAATATCATTTTTATAAAAACACCAAAAAGTAAAAATTTGACCATTATCCCAATAAAAATTACCTTTTAAAATAGTGTCCTTTTCATAAATAATGTTTAATCCAATAAAAGAAGTGTCCTGATAAGTAACTATTTTTCCTGTTGGTATAATTTTAAGCTCATGATATGTTGAATCATTCCAATTATATGCTTTTAATGAAATTGAATTACTTGTAACATTATAAATCTTAATGTCTTTATTTTTAATACTATTACAATTAATAATAGTAGTAAGTATAAACATTGTAATTATTATTTTAAATAATCTCATTATAAAAAAAATTAATTCTATTTCACTTTTTAACCATTTCTAACACCATATTGTCACTTAATAGATTGGTTTTATTATAAATAACAATGTTTCTTCCTCCTATATGTTCAGCAACATCCATTAAAGCTCTATTTTCAACCGAAGACAAACCTCCCTCAATTTTCTCCATTGGTTGAATTAATATATTAAATGTTGAAGTTGATTTTCCTTCAAACAATTCTTTTATAGTTGTTATTAAGCACTCTTCACCATTTATAAAATCAGCAAATAAAAGCCTGTTATTTGAAAAAAGTTTAGTAGCCTCTCTTTTTAGTTCTTTTTTGCTTTCAACATCTCTTATAAACACAATATTTGTATATAATCTGATGTATAAAGTTTTTCTCTTTATGAAGTTAAACATATCAATTTTGAATAAAGACCCTTAAGGGGAAACTGTTGAATTTAATTGCCATTTTTTAGTATTTATTTTTCTATCTCTAAAATGAAATGTAAAATAAACTGATGCGACAATAGGTATTGCATGTAATATCCTTTTTTGGTTAGAACTATTTTCAGAAATGTTAAACATAGCATAAAGTGTAGAGCCAACAAATGTACCTATAGATAGAAAATACATGTTACGATAACACTTTTGAGAAATATCCTTTGAATTAATCCACATCTTTTCTATTGAAGTGAAAGAAACAGTATCAAACGATACTATTTTATATGTATCTAAATCAACTTTTTTAGGCGAACTCAAAACTAAACTTTCGTTAAATGTTTCAAAAAGTATATAATGTGATTCTGTACTATCTATTTTTAATTTTAAGTAAATAGGTTTTTCAACTGTTAGTTTCTTGTTACTGTTAATCTTCTTTAAATCTAGCACATTATCTTGTCCATAACAAAAGCTCAGACTTAAACTGAATAAGACAAATAACAAACTATAAGTTAAAATAAACTTCATTCTTCTTTAAACTGATAATATGGCACCTTAACATTTTTACACACAACTTAACAATATTTTTTCTTGATGCATCTAAAAAAAACTACTCATAAAAATTCTTAGACGCATTCCAATAAACATCCATTTCTTCCAATGTCATATCGCTTAGGATTTTACCATCTTTTTTAGTTTCTTTTTCTAAGTATTGAAAACGGTTAATGAATTTTTTATTGGTTTTTTCCAAGGCATCTTCGGGATTAATGTTCAAAAACCTTCCATAATTTACTACTGCAAAAAGTAAGTCGCCATATTCTGCTTCAATACGTTCTTGGTTTTGAGCATCCACTTCTTCTTTTAACTCCTCCATTTCTTCTACCACTTTCTCCCAAACTTGTTCTTTGTTATCCCAATCAAAACCTACTCCCCTGGCTTTATCCTGTATTCTTATGCATTTTATTAATGCCGGAAGCGATTTTGGTACACCTTCCAACACAGAAGTTTTACCTTCTTTCAGTTTTAATTTTTCCCAATTAGATTTTACTTCTTCTTCATCTTTAACAGTTACATCGCCATAAATATGAGGGTGACGATGAATTAATTTCTCACAAACACCATTTAACACATCTGCCATATCAAAATCATTGGTTTCTGAACCAATTTTAGCATAAAAAACAAGATGCAACATTAAATCGCCCAACTCTTTTTTGATTTCTTCCATATCATTATCCAAAATGGCATCGGTAAGTTCATAGGTTTCTTCAATCGTTAGGTGACGAAGACTTTGCATGGTTTGTTTTTTATCCCACGGACATTTTTCTCTTAGTTCATCCATAATGGTTAACAAACGTTCAAAGGCTTTTAATTTTTCTTGCATCATAAAAAATGGTATTTCGGTTTTATCTTCTATTTTTGTTTGGTGGTAAAAATGATTTTCAAATATCGACTATTTTTATGTCTTTTCCTTAGTTGGCAAACATCATTTTCTCAACAAAGCGTTCCTGAATTTGGAATTGAAGAGACCGTTCATTATGGTTCTATCTTACCTCATCGCCCGATAGTAACCGAAATTATTGAAGGACATTCTTTTATTTATGAAGTTTCTTTTTATAAAAACACCACTGGTAATAAAGCGTGGCAGCAACTCTTTAATTACCCAAAAATTGGTATCTCAGCAATGTATCTAAATTTAGGAAATGAAGAAGAGTTGGGCAATTCCTTTGGTTTTTTTCCTTATATTCAAATTCCGTTGAGCAAGCGAAAAATTAGGTGGGAACTTCGTTTTGGTTATGGGTTCGGTTATGTAGAAAAACCTTTTGACCGTGCAGATAATTATAAAAACATAGCCATAGGTTCTAGGTTTAATGCACTCATAAATGTAAATTCTTTATGGGAAATTCAGGCTTCTAAACATATCGCTTTTTCTGCGGGTATTTCTTTAGTCCATTTTTCTAATGGTTCTTTTGTACGTCCAAACTTAGGTTTTAACGTTTTTTCATTAAATACGGGCGTTTCTTATAGTTTTGGTAAGGATAAAGAAATTCAAACAACTACCCTTACTAACAAAGAAAAAACATGGGAACATTTTATAGTTGGCAATACCGGGTTAAAAGAAATCCCTCCCGTGGAAGGTCCTAAGTATTACATCGCAAATATTGCTTACAACATGGTAAAACCAATTAATAACAAAACCTCCTTTGGTTTTAGTGCCGATATTTTTTACAACAAATCAATAGAAGCTTTAATTGAATACAATGACAATATAGAGGCATCAAAAACTGACAACTTAAGAACCGGACTTGGAGTAATGTACGGAATAAACATAGGAAATATAATGCTTTCTTTACACATGGGTGGATATATTTTACCAAATTACAAAGAGGATGGTTATTTTTATCATAGAATAAACTCTAGATATAAAATAAACGACAACTTATTTTTTAATTTAGGATTAAAAAGTCATTGGGCGGTAGCTGATTTCATAGAAGTAGGTCTGGGATTTAGAATAAAATAAATGCAACTTGTTTTAAAATATAGAATTTTCTTTTTTGCAATTATTATGATTGTGCTAAATGCTTGTGTAAAAGAAAGTGCCTGTATTAAATCTACCGGAAAACAAGTTGTAGAGACAAGAGTTATTGGCAATGATATTACCCGCATTGTTTTAAAAGATAAATTGAATTTGGTGCTCCGTCAGGATAGTATTGCTTCACTTACTATTGAAGGCGGAGAAAACTTATTAAAATATGTTAGGGCTAGGCAAAAAGGAACGGAATTAGAATTGAAAAACGATAACAAGTGTAATTTTTTAAGAAGCTACAAAGAAGATATTACAGTTTACCTATCCTTACCTAATATAAAGTACATCAATTATACAGGCTTTGGAAATGTTAGTAGCTTAGGAGAGCTAAAATTAGATGAATTTACTTTTGAAACACGCAACGGAACAGGAAGCATTAATCTAACGGTAGATGCTCAAAAAATAAATATTTTACAACATACCGGTCCGGCAGATTTTACTTTAAATGGAAAAGCTAAGTTCACTTATTTATTTTCAGGGGGATCAGGTTGGTTAACTTGCAAAAACTTAATTAGTGAGAATGCCCATGTCAACCACGATGGAACAGGAGATGTAATTCTGACATCAACTAATAGTTTACTCATAGAATTAACCTCATTAGGAAACATTGAATATTATAGCAATCCAAGCATTACTATTAGTCAACACACCGGAAGAGGAAAACTGATTAAGAAATAAGGTTTACTCTCCTAAAAGTGCTTTTTTCAAGTTTTTATCGGCAGGTGTATCAGAAAGCCAAATGCCAAATAATGCTTTTTTAAAATCAAGCCCTTCAATTTTTGCCATTAATTTGCCATTTTTAACAACTAGAGTTGCTTTATTAGGAACATAAAAAATATCAAACACATCACCTTTTTTTATTTCATCTTTAAACGCTCCAATAAACTGATCTATTTCTTTTTGGATGGAAGCAGTTTTTCCATTAGTAGAATTTTTAAAGCCTTCATTAACGGCATCTATCATTTTATCACTTGTAATTAATGAAGAAACAATTTGCAATTTTATAGCGATATGTTCATTGGCTTCAACAATTTTTTTAGCATCGATAGATTTGGTTTTAATATATAACCCTGCCACATACATATCCATAAATAACTTTACTCTGGCACCTGCCCCATTAAGCTCTAATTCTGTTTCGCCAACTTTTACTTTTTTAGGCATGGTAACATCACCAATAGTAATTTGAGCTTGAGTTATAGTTGTCGTTAAAATCAGTAAAACAAATAACAATAATTTTGAATTTTTCATATGTATATTTTATTTTATTAAATCGGTCATATGGAATCGCCATTTCAACTATTCATCCTTGTTGAAGAGTAATTTGCTCATGACGTATTTCATAATTATTAGTTTATATAGTTGGTAAATCCCCTTCTTCAGGTTTATTTTTATCTCTAATCTCTAAGTTTATATCTTCTAAATCTTCTTCGCTGGTTATTTTTTTATCTGCTTTGGCATGAGCAATACTTGCATTTAACTCATAACCAATTAACAAAACTAAGGAATTAAAATAAATCCACAATAACACAACAATTAATGTGCCTATAGAACCATACACTTTATTATAATTAGCAAAGTTGTTTACATAAAATCCAAAACCTGCAGAAATCAGAATTGCCAACCCCGTAGCTAACGTAGAACCTGCCGACATAAACCTAAATTTACCACCTTTTAAGTTACCAAAATAATAAATGGAAGATATGCCTGTAAAGAACAAAGTAAGTAAGGTAAGCATTTTAATTACGGCAAGTGACCCTAAAGAAATATCAGCTGGAAGCCACTCTTGAGTGATTAAATAATTAATAATTACTTTATAGAAAACCATTAAAAAAATAGCCAACACCATTAATACAGTTAGGATGCCTAATATTAAAAAAGAGGTTAATCGTTGCCTTATAAAACCTATTTTTTTCTGTAGTGAATGATAAGAATGATTAAACTCTTCAATCATAGAATTAACGCCATCGCTTGCAAAGTATAGTGCGAAAATAAATCCTAATGAAAGTAAGGTATCATGTCTTTTATGCACCAAATCGTCCATCGTGCTTCTAGTCATTTCAAATGCATCATCTGGTAACAAACCTTCTAAAAGAACCAATAAGTTATTATAAAAATCATCAATAGGAATATAAGGTAATAGGGAAAGTAAAAAAATTAATGCAGGAAAAATAGCCAAGAAAAAACGAAAAGCCAATGCTGCAGCTCTTGTAGTTAAAGAGCTTTCTTGCATACCTTTAAATAGAAAAGTTAATACTTCAAACAGTGGGATTCCATCAAAACCAGGTAAAACAATTTTTTTCGACCAAGCAATAAGTTGCTTCACCACTTTTAAATCGAGTATTTTTTTTACAATTTTTGATGCCATATAGCTAAAATAAAAAAAGCCTATGTTTTTTTCAAACGTAGGCTGTAAAAATATTTCTTAAAAAAGAAAAGAACAAACTTAATTATTCTTCAGCTTTTCTTAATTTCTCAACATAGATAGCTTTAATTTTCTGTGCTCTGTTAATTACAGAAGGCTTATCGTACTGTTTTCTATTTCTCAATTCTTTGATAGTCCCAGTTCTTTCGTACTTTTTCTTGTACTTCTTTAAAGCTCTTTCGATGTTTTCACCATCTTTAATCGGTATAATTATCATTCCTATTGTGTTTTTAAAATTATTAAAAGGGCTGCAAATTTAAAGATAAAATTATAATCTGCAAGTTTTTTATTTTAATATTTCTCTTGATATAACTAATTTTTGAATTTCTGATGTCCCTTCACCAATAGTACAAAGTTTAGAGTCTCTATAAAACTTCTCTGCCGGAAAATCTTTGGTATATCCATAACCTCCAAAAATTTGTACTGCGTCTGTAGAAACTCTAACAGCAACCTCAGAAGAATAATATTTAGCCATTGCAGATACTTTAGTAACAGGCAATCCTTTATCTTTAAGGTCTGCTGCTTCATAAATTAACAATTCTGACGCTTCAATATCAGTTGCCATGTCTGCTAACTTAAAAGCAATTGCCTGAAATTGAGAAATTGGTTGATTAAACTGTTCTCTCTCTTTAGAATAAGCTAAAGCAGCTTCATAAGCACCTTTGGCAATACCTAATCCTAACGATGCAATAGAAATTCTTCCTCCATCTAAAACCTTCATTGCCTGAATAAATCCTTCTCCAACATTTCCCAACACATTATCTTTATGCACTCTACAATCTGCAAATATTAACTCAGCAGTTTCAGAAGCTCTCATTCCTAATTTATTTTCTTTTTTTCCTGATGAAAAACCCGGAGTTCCTTTTTCAATAACAAAAGCAGTCATCCCTCTTGAATCACCTTTTTCACCAGTCCTAGCAATTACTACTGCAATATCTCCAGAAATAGCGTGAGTAATAAAATTTTTAGCACCATTTAGCACCCAATAATCGCCATCTTGTTTAGCAGTAGTATTCATTCCTCCTGCATCAGAACCTGTATTATGTTCTGTTAATCCCCAAGCTCCAATCCATTCAGCAGTTGTCAGTTTAGGTAACCATCTTTTTCTTTGCTCCTCATTGGCAAACATATAAATATGGTTGGTACAAAGAGAATTATGTGCAGCAACTGAAAGCCCAATAGAGCCGCAAACTTTTGCAATTTCAGAAACTACCACAACATATTCACTATAACTCATTCCCGAACCACCATATTCTTGTGGAACAACTGCACCCATTAAGCCTAACTCTCCGAGTTTTTTAAATACTTCTACAGGAAACTCTTGAGTCTCATCCCATTCCATCATCTTTGGACGAATTTCTTTTTCTGCGAAATCTCTAATCATGTCAGCAATCATTCGCTGATTTTCTGTATATTCAAAATTCATATTGTAATAAGTTAAGTTACCTTCTTTATTTCTAGAATGAAATTAAGTTGATAATATTGTTTGTATATTTTTTTAATTTTTCACTTCCTTTTAAAAATTCCAATTCCACTACAAAAGAGAAGCCGGATACGTTGGCATGTTGCATTTGTATTAATTCTGCTGCTGCTGCTGCTGTCCCTCCTGTTGCCAGCAAGTCATCATGAATCAACACATTCCAATCTTTTTTTACCACATCCTGATGCATTTCCATTGCGGCTGTTCCATATTCTAACTCATATTCATAAGAAACTGTTTTGTAAGGTAATTTACCTCTTTTTCTAATAGGAATAAATGGAATATTTAATTTATTAGCCAATAAAATTCCGAAGAAAAAACCTCTACTTTCAATACCAACTATGGCATTCAAATTCATTCTTTCAGATTGTTTAGCTAATTCATCAACAATTTCGGAACAAAGTTGTTGATCTAAGAATATAGGTGTAATGTCTTTAAACAAGATTCCCGGCTTAGGAAAATCGGGAACTTCTCTTATGGCTTTATCTAGTTTTTCACGAATCATTTTCGATTTTTTATCGGCTTACAATTTTAAGCACTTATTGTTTGGCTGGCAAGTGTTTTCAAATTATTTTTTTAGGTGTTGTAGCTATAAAGTCTTTCAAGTAAAACGGTTCAAAATAAGCTACATCTTCTAACTGATTATTAATTAGTTTCTTTAACGCTAATTCATTAATTTCTATGGCTGATGGCAACACATTTTTATTAAAAACTGCATTTTTATTTTCCGCAAATAATGTTTGACATTTTTCTGCTCCATCACCAAAAAACACTATTTTTTGGTCAGTTAAAAGTTTACTGAAAGAATTTTCATCAATTATTTTAGCTGAAATGGGTTCTATTAACTCATTGTTAGCATCATAAATAGCAGTGTAAACTTCCATTCTTCGGGCATCTATCATCGGACAAAAAAGCAAGTTCTCATCTGTGGTTTGTTTTGCCATACGCAATGCCATCGCTTGCAAGGTGTCAATTGCAATTAATGGTTTATTTAACGCATAACACAGTCCTTTTGCTGAGGAAACACCAATTCTTAATCCGGTATAAGAACCGGGACCTTTACTTACCGCAATAACATCAATATCATTAAAATTTATATTGGCTTTTTTAACCACTTTTTCTATAAAGTTAGTTACATTTTCAGCATGACTATATTCTCCTCCAAGCTCTTCAATAGCCAATAACTCATTATCTTTAGAAAGTGCTATAGAGCAAACTTTTGTAGCTGTTTCTATTCCTAATATTATACTCATTTTAATTCTCCATAATTTTAATTTCTACCCTTCTGTTGGCACTCATTTCTACTTCCGATTTAGGATTAGGATGCAACATTTGTGTATTGCCATAGCCAATAGAGGCAATTCGAGTAGCTTCAATTCCATTTTCAATCAGATATTCTTTAACTGCTTTTGCTCTATCTTCAGAAAGAGTTTGATAATCTTTTGTGTTTCTTTGGTTAGGACCATTTACATGTCCTTCTACTTCTATTTTTACATTCTTATTGATTTCCATAAATGCTAGCAATGCTTTTAAATCGCCCGAAGCTTGAGGTAAAAATTTAGCTTGGTTGCCATAAAACTGAATGTTTCTTAAGTTTACTTTTCTGCCTTTTTGTATTTTCTCTAATAATACAGTTTGACTAAAAGTAGTCCTGTTTGAAGTAATAGTTACTTCTTCAGAATAAATTAAATAACCCGGAGAATTGGTGCTAATTGTAAGTTTGTATTTACGTTGAGGAACGTCAACAGCATACGTCATAATATTATTTTTTTCTACCAATTTTTTTCTCAATCCATCAATAATAATATTACCTGCAACAGGTTTATTAGTTGTTTTATCTTTTATTTCAATACTCAACGAAAGGAAATTTGTTTCCGCTATTGGCTCTTCAATTTTTACTTCAGGTTTTTCTCCTGCTACATTAATAGTTAAAGAGTGACTCCCTCCCGCTCTTTTAGAGTTGTTTACTACCAACACATATTGTTCGTCTTTTTTAACTAAAAGCGATTTACTGTAATTATCGTTAATTCCGGCAGCTACAAAAGGCATATTTCCATCTTTAGAAATTCCTGTATTGGCACTTCTGGAAAGGTTACTGCGTATAGGAGTAATCTTTTTCGCTTCAATTCTTTTACAAAATAAATTTTTATGTTCAAACAAAAGGAAATCCCAATCATTGCCTTCATCAAGAGACTGAATATCAAATGACAGTTCTCCATCATAAGGAATGGATATTAAATACCAAATGGTATTTTTTTCAATTTCAAAATTTAATGAATCGTATAAATCATTACTTTCAAACTCTAAATTATCTCCATATCCCGAAATGTTTTTGGCTTCATAAAAAGTGTCTGTAAGGTGAAGCATTTTAGAGCAATCAGTATATTGAGCTTGATTATTGTTTAAAAAACCAAAAAACAATACGAATATAACTATGTGATCAATCTTTAACATAAGCAACCTACAAAATTAAGGATTGTTTGTAAAAGAAATTTTCGAGCCTAAAGAAATGACTTATTTACTTTTTCTCTTTCTCCAAGGCTTCATCCACCAAGGTAAGTTCTTTAAACCACTCCTCTCCAAACCTTCTGATAAGCGGTTCTTTTAAAAATTGATAGGTTTTTACGCCCAGTTCTTCTCCTAACTTACAAGCATCATCGCAAATATCCCAATAGGCATAATTTACAGCTGTATAATCCGCAATTTTGGATAACCTTACCGGAAATAAATGACAAGAAATTGGTTTTTTAAATGATGTTTTTCCATCTATGTAAGCCTGCTCAATAGAGCATTTGGTGATATTTTGTTCGTCAAAAAAGACAAAAGCACACTCTTTTCCATTTACCAATTGAGTAACATAATCACCATCGGCATCAACAGTATATAAATCTTCTTCTAAAGCGGCTATTGATTTTTCTGATAAATAAGGTTTTACGGCTTCAAAAACATTTTCTAACTCCTCTAATTCTTCATATTCCAACGGTGCTCCGGCATCTCCTTGTACACAGCAAGCACCCTTACATGCGTTAAGGTTACACACAAATTTTCTTTCTAAAATTTCTTCGGAAACAATAGTATCTTGGATTTGAATCATTCTTTTATTAATTAGAGATTTTTTAGGATGTGGATGGTTTTTTCCAACATATCGTCTGTGAAATTCAAATGCGTAACCATTCTGATTTGCTGAGGACCAAAAGCGATAGTTAAAATCTCTTTTTGTTTTAGCTTTTCGATGATATCCGAATGAACATATTTAGCATTAATGTTAGCCACTACAATATTGGTATCTACAGGCATTAAACTATCAACAAAGGGCAGGCTTTGCAAGGCTTCTCCCAATAATTTTGCTCTTTTATGGTCATTTTTTAATCGCTCTATGTTATTTTCTAAGGCATAAATTCCTGCCGCAGCTATAAAACCTGCCTGACGCATTCCTCCGCCAAATATTTTTCTTATTTGTCGAGCTTTTTTAATGTCTTTTTTGCTACCGACCAACAAAGAACCCACAGGAGCTCCCAATCCTTTAGACAAACAAATAGAAATCGTATCAAAAGCATTCCCAATATCTTTGGCAGTATAATCACTTTCTACAATGGCATTAAAAATTCTGGCTCCATCCAAATGAAATTTCAATCCTTTTTCTCTACATAAAGCAGCAATTTCTTTCATCTCATTAAGACTATAAATGCTTCCACCACCTCTGTTCATGGTATTTTCCAAACTCACTAACTGCGATTCTGGTTTATGTACATCATCCGGATTAATGGCAGCTAAAACTTGATTAGCTGTTAACCTACCTCTATCGCCAGAAATTAGTTTAGTTGCCAACCCTGAGTTAAATCCAATTCCTCCACCTTCATATTGATAAATGTGAGAAAGTTCATCACAAATTACTTCTCCGGGAGAGTTAGTATGAATTTTTATGGCAATTTGATTGGTCATAGTCCCTGATGGACAAAAAATACCAGCTTCTTTGCCAAACATGGTTGCTGCCAACTCTTCTAGTTGGTTTATGGCTTCATCTTCACCAAAAACATCATCGCCTACTTTGGCGTTCATCATTGCTTCCAACATCTCTGGAGTAGGCTTGGTTACCGTATCGCTTCTTAAATCTATAAACATAAGGCAAAGGTAAATTTTTAATTTATTTTATCGGTATTAACTATGATTATAAAATTTATGCAAAATTGGAATTTAACAATAAAAAAGCCTCTAATTCAGATGATTTAGAGGCTTTTTTGTTTTTAATTTACTTCTTAAGAAGTAGCTTGTAGCTTAATTAAATTTAAAGCTGAACCTGCTCTAAACCAATCAATTTGTTGTTGGTTATAAGTGTGATTCAATTTAATTTGTTCTTTACTTCCATCGGCATGAGCTAACTCTAATGTTAACTGTTTGTCAGGAGCAAAAGAAGCTAAGTCAATAAAGTTAAACGTATCATCTTCTCTAACTTTGTCGTAATCTGCTTCATTAGCAAAAGTTAATCCTAACATACCTTGTTTTTTAAGGTTAGTTTCGTGGATACGAGCAAAAGATTTAACAATAACTGCCACAACACCTAAATGTCTTGGTTCCATTGCAGCATGTTCTCTAGAAGAACCTTCTCCATAATTATGGTCTCCTACAACAATACTTGGTACTCCGGCAACTTTGTAAGCTCTTGCTGTTGCAGGAACTTCAGCTTTTGTACCAGTTAATTGATTCACTACTTCATTGGTTTTATCATTAAAAGCATTTACCGCTCCAATTAACATGTTGTTTGAAATATTATCTAAGTGACCTCTGTATCTTAACCAAGGACCCGCCATAGAAATATGGTCGGTAGTACATTTACCTTTAGCTTTAATTAATAATTTAGCTCCGGTAATATTTTGTCCATCCCATGGTTTAAAAGGTTCTAACAATTGTAATCGTTGAGAATCAGGGTTAACTAGAATTTCAATACCGCTTCCATCAGCAGCAGGAGCTTGATAACCGTTATCTTCCACATCAAAACCTTTACTTGGTAATTCATCACCGGTTGGAGGGTCTAATTTTACTTGTTCCCCTTTGTCGTTTGTTAATGTATCTGTAATGGGATTAAATCCTAAATCTCCCGAAATGGCAATTGCAGCAACCATTTCTGGTGAAGTTACAAATGCATGTGTATTTGGGTTTCCATCAGCTCGTTTAGAGAAATTTCTATTGAAAGAGTGAATGATGGTATTTTTTTCTTGTTTGTCAGCACCGGCTCTGTCCCATTGTCCAATACATGGTCCACAAGCATTGGTAAAAATGGTAGCATTCAAATCTTCAAAAGGTTTTAACAAACCGTCTCTTTCAGCAGTATATCTTACTTGCTCAGAACCAGGATTAATACCAAATTCAGATTTTGTTGTAAGTCCTTTTTCAACAGCTTGTTTAGCAATTGAAGCAGCTCTAGCCAAATCTTCATAAGAAGAATTCGTACAAGAACCTATTAATCCCCAATCTACTTTTAATGGCCAATCGTTTTTAGTTGCTTTTTCTCTCATTTCAGCAATAGGAGTAGCTAAATCCGGAGTAAAAGGACCGTTTACATGAGGAGATAAAGTTGATAAATCAATCTCTATCACTTGATCAAAATATTTTTCAGGATTAGCATAAACTTCATCATCTCCGGTTAAATGTTCAGCAACTTTATCCGCCAATTCAACAACATCCGCTCTATCGGTAGCTCTTAAATATCGTCTCATGGCATCATCATATCCAAAAGTAGAAGTAGTAGCTCCTATTTCTGCCCCCATGTTACAAATAGTTCCTTTCCCTGTTGCAGAAAGTGATTTAGCTCCTTCGCCAAAATATTCAACAATAGCACCTGTTCCACCTTTAACGGTAAGAATTCCAGCTACTTTAAGGATAACATCTTTTGCAGAGGTCCATCCATTCATTTTTCCGGTTAGTTTAACTCCAATTAATTTAGGAAATTTAAGTTCCCACGCCATTCCAGCCATTACGTCAACCGCATCAGCACCACCAACTCCAATAGCAACCATTCCTAAGCCACCTGCATTTACAGTATGAGAGTCTGTTCCTATCATCATTCCTCCCGGAAAAGCATAGTTTTCTAATACTACTTGATGGATAATACCTGCTCCCGGCTTCCAGAAACCAATTCCATATTTGTTACATACAGAACTTAAGAAGTTAAATACTTCGTTGTTTTTATTTAATGACTCTTGTAAATCTTTAGTTGCTCCAACTCTTGCCTGAATAAGGTGATCGGCATGAGCAGTTGAAGGAACAGCTACTTTGCTTTTTCCGGCTTGCATAAATTGCAATAAAGCCATTTGAGCCGTTGCATCTTGCATGGCTACTCTGTCGGGAGCAAAATCTACATACGATTTCCCTCTTTCAAAAGAAGTTGTTGCTACTCCATCCCAAAGATGAGCGTATAATATTTTTTCTGATAAAGTTAGTGGTTTACCCACTACATTTCTTGCTGCAGCAATTCTAGAAGGAAACTTCTCATATACTGCCTTAATCATTTCAATGTCGAATGCCATGATACGTTAGTTTTTAATTTATAAATGAATAAAATACTTGTAAAATGAAGCTTGAAGTGAATAAATGCTCTTGCCAACGCCAACTTAACCCATGATGGATATTCCAACTCTTTTGCTTTCTTGCTGCGAATTTACGATTTTTTGATTGCTTACAAAAATATCTTTTAGAAAGTTTAACACTTTCTGATAAATATTTAATTAGAGCCAATTTTGTTTAAACTTTATAACCTTGAAGTTCCTTAAAAACTCAAATAAAAAGCTAGAAACTGAAAAAAACTAAGTAGTTGTTCTAATGTTTTTAGTTAACATTGAAACGAGAATAAAAACAAACAAAGAAGCTGTAATTCCAAAAATATTTGCATCTAAATCGAAAGGTAGAGCTGTTTTATTATAGGCCAACACCACAGTTGTTGTACCTCCGGCAATCATAGAACACAGTGCTGCAGTACTGTTGTTTATCTTAAAAAACATACCCACCACTAAGGGAACTAACAAGCCTGAAACCATAAAACCATAAGCGTATAACATCAAATCTAACACATTTTCCATAGTTGAAGCTAGAAGAATAGCAAATATTCCCATAAACAAAGTAAGTAACTGTGTTATTCTCAGTACTTGTGAATGATTTTCAAGTTTAGGAAAAAATTTCTGTAAAATATCTGTCAATAAATTTCCTGAAGAAGCCATCAAGCAACTATCAGCTGTAGAAAGAATAGCTGAAAAATAGACTGAAAGCATAACTCCCATCAAACCAATAGGTAATATTTCTCTCAACAACAGCGGCAAGCCTAACTCTGCATCCATTCCTTCTGAACTAGCATACCCCAATTCTGCAAACATTCCCTGATCAGCAGCAACCCTAGCAAATAATCCCAACAAAACTCCCATAAAAGCCATAACAGGCCATTCAAAAAGTCCTGCAATAAACCAAGCTTTTTTTGCTCCTTTCTCACTCTTGCTGGCATAAATCCTTTGATATAACGTCATGCCCACAAACCAAATTGGAATAATGGTTACTGCCCATTTGACTAACATTTGCCATGAAACGTTAGTAAGCGACATAAAATCAGGGTGAACGGTTTTGCTGATTTCATCCCATCCACCAACAGCATGATAGGAAAGTGGAATACCTACTAGTGACAATCCTAATATCAAAACAATCCATTGAACAGTATCTGTATATATAACTGCAGTCATTCCACCCATCACAGTATAAAGAATTGTTACGATTCCCATCACCAATAAGGCTGTTTGAATATCCAACCCGACAAATGAAGAAGAAGCCAATTTAGCACCTGCTAGAATTTGTGAACCAGTAAAACCTAAATAACCAATAGCAGAAATAATTCCTGCCATCAATGCCACTTTACCATTATAATAATGTCCAAATAATTGAGGAAAAGTAGTCAATTTACTATCTTTTCCCAATTGATATACTTTTGGAATTAGAAATACTGCACTCACCCAAGCTCCAATTAATCCTGTAAACAACATCCAAGAACCAGATAAGCCCATCATAAAGCCCAAACCTCCCAATCCAATAGAAAACCCACCACCAACATCTGTTGCGACAACTGATAGACCAATATGCCAGCTACTCATGTTACGTCCGCTTACAAAAAAGTCTTCCGTGGTTTTGTTTTTACGCAAAAAATAAAAGCCCATGCCTAATAAACCAAGCATATAAACTATAAAAACAGTTAAATCTACAATGTGCATCAGTAATTTGTTTTTGGATTAAAATTCAACAAGACATCAAGAATATAATTGAGAAAAAAGTAGAGAAATCAAATTCAATTATATCAATCATCAACAAAAATAACTAATTAAGAAAGGGTGACCAAATTGAACATACTTAAATTATTAAGAGTTACCTTCAATGTATTTAATCAAGGATAAACAACCTAAACGTTAAATCTTTTTAAAATTTACTGCTTTAAAAAATACATGTACCTAAATTAGTTACATTTGTAACCTTTTAAACTACATCATAAATTAATGATTAATCAAAATATGTATGGATATGAAATGGCTCGTATTTCAGAGGTGTATCTAAGTACTTTGTCATCTATTATGAAGCCTTTTGGCATTGAAAGGTATTTTGCTCCATTGCTGTTTTTATGTGAAAATAGTGGAAAGGTTACCCAAAAAGATTTAGCCGAAGCATTAAAAAGAGACAAAGTTTCTACCATGCGAATGGTAGATTACTTAAGCGAAAAAGGCTTGTTGGTTAGAACACCAGATTGCAACGACCGAAGATGTCAGATTTTAGAAGTTACTGATAAAGCATTGGAACTCCTACCTAAAATTAAAGAAGGCGTACAACAAACCAATGATTTATTACTTAGAGATTTTACCGAAGAAGAAAAAGTAAGTTTTAAGAAGAGTATGGATAAATTATTTACAACCATAGGTAGTTTGCCCGAACCTGATTTTATAGTTAAAGCATATAAAAGAAATAATAAATAAACGATGATTAAAAAATTCAAAAATATAGCGCTAGTTGTCCTAACAGCAATAATCTGGTCATGTGGAGATGTCAAAAAAAATACTCAGCAAGATCAAGGGAGTTTGCAGGTAAAAGGTATTAAAGTAACTGCACAACCTTTTAGTAGTGAAGTAAAAACCACAGCAACTATAATGGCTAATGAGCAAGTGGAATTGAAAGCTCCTATTGCAGGACAAGTGTTAGCCATTTATTTTGATGAAGGAGCTAACGTTAAAAAAGGACAACAACTCATCCGTATTGATGATCGCTCTTGGAAAGCTCAATTAGTGGGTGTAAACGCTGCGTTAGAGAATGCTCAAAAAGATTATGAACGTAAAAAACAATTGCTAGCGGTTGAGGGTAGCAGTCAGGAAGAAGTTGATAATGCTTTTTCTACTGTTGAGACGTTAAAATCTCAAGCAGAAGAATTAAAAGTTAACATTGATTTAGCCAATGTTAAAGCTCCTTTTTCAGGAAAGTTAGGCATGAGAAATTTTAGCGAAGGGGCTTTTTTATCACAAGGACAAGTAATTACTTCTCTTACAGCAATTGATAAACTTAAGATAGACTTTACTATGGCTCAAAACCACCAAAACAGTATAGCAATAGGCAAAAAAATAGTAGTACTAATTGAAAATGACACCTTAGAAGCTGAAATTTATGCAATTAGTCCGGTGGTTAGTGCAGATTCCAGAACGATAAATGTTAGAGCAATGCTAAAACAAAAAGAAGATAAAATGTATATGCCGGGCGTTTTTGCTGAAATTATTATCACTACCAATTTTATTAATGATGCTTTATTAGTTCCAACACAAGCTATTGTTCCATCCATAACCGACCAAACTATTTATGTGGTAAAAAATGGAAAAGCACAGAAAAAAATTGTTCAAATTGGTAACAGAACTAAAGATTTAGTACACATTACAGAAGGTTTGTCTGAAGGCGAAATAGTTTTAACAACAGGACTTTTACAAGTTAAAGACGGAATGCCTGTTACTGTAGAATTAATAAAATAAAAGTAATCCGATGACATTATCAGATATAAGTATAAAAAGACCTGTTTTAGCATCTGTTTTTGCTATCATTATTGTGATTTTAGGAACTGTAGGCTATCTATCTTTAGGAGTAAGGGAGTATCCAAGTGTCGACCCACCTGTTGTTACGGTTACTACCAATTATGTTGGAGCTAATGCAGAAATTATCGAATCTCAAATTACAGAGCCACTTGAAGAACAAATAAATAGTATTGATGGAATTAAAACACTAAGCTCCAATAGTACAGATGGCAGAAGCACCATTACCATTGAGTTTTTACCCGAAATGGATTTGAATAATGCTGCCAATGATGTACGAGACAAAGTTTCTCAGGCAGTTAGAAATTTACCACCAGATGCTGACCCTCCTATTGTAAACAAAGCCGATGCTAATGCTGAAACGATTTTATCCATTACTGTACAGAGTGAGAAAAGAGGTTTGTTAGAGCTTTCTCAAATAGGAAATAATATTTTTAAAGAGCGTTTGCAAACTGTTCCGGGAGTGAGCAGCATCAGAATTTGGGGAGAAAAAAAATACGCCATGCGTTTGGAATTAGACCCAAGCAAGATGCGTGATTATAATGTTACTCCCATTGATATTAAAAATGCGTTAAGTAAACAAAATATCGAATTACCTTCGGGGAGAGTAGAAGGTGCCGAAACAGAACTAACCGTTAGAACCATTGGAAGGCTCTACACAGTTGATGAGTTTGAAGATTTAATCATTAAAGAAGAAAACAATACCTTAATAAGATTAAAAGATGTTGGCTCTGCTCGATTGGGAGCTGAAGCGGAAAGAACATTATTGAGAGGAAATGGCGTTATACCCATGGTGGGAATTGCTTTGCAACCTCAGCCCGGCTCTAACTATGTAGAAATTGTTGACGAAGCTTTTCGTAGATTGGAAATTATGAAAAAAGACTTGCCTGAGGATATCCAATTAAATGTGGCATTAGACAAAACTGTTTCCATTAGAAAAGCCATAAGTGAAGTAAAATCTACTATAGTATTAGCCTTTATTTTGGTATTAATGGTAATCTTCTTTTTCTTAAGGAACTGGCGGACTACCCTAATTCCTATCGTTTTAATTCCAATTGCATTATTAGGGAGTTTTGGATTCTTGTATGCTGCCGGATTTTCCATCAATGTACTTTCTTTGTTAGGTTTAGTATTGGCAACAGGTTTGGTGGTGGATGATGCCATTGTGGTAATGGAAAATATTTATACTAAAATTGAAGATGGTATGCACCCTATGAAAGCTGCTTTTCAGGGATCAAGGGAAGTATTTTTTGCTGTTTTAGCCACATCCATCACCTTAGTTTGTGTGTTTTTACCTATTTTCTTTATGCCGGGTTTAACAGGTGAATTGTTCCGAGAGTTTGCTATGGTGGTTGTTGGAGCTATTGTCATTTCTACTTTTATTACGCTCTCGCTAACACCAATGATGAGTTCTAGAATGTTAAAGAAAAGCAAACGAGAAAATGTCTTGATGCGTACTTTCGGTAAAATAGTAAATGTGAGTACCGAAAAATATACCACTTCTTTAACCAAGTTTATGGATAAAAGATGGTTAGCATTTCCTGTTTTTTTAGTGATGTTAGCCAGCATTTTCTTTATTGGGTCACAACTACAATCGGAATTAGCTCCAATGGAAGATAAAAGTCAGTTGCGTATTGTTTCTACTGCTCCGGAAGGAACTTCTTATGAAGCAATGGATGCTTATCAATATGAGTTAATGAAAATTATGGATACCATTCCTGAGAAAGCATTTTTATTAGGCGTTACTTCCCCAACTTTTAGAGCTTCAACTGCTGCCAACTCTGCCTTTATCAGAATTACTTTGGCAGAACCTTCCGAAAGAAAAAAATCTCAAGCTCAATTGGCAGGAGAAATTAATCAAATCTTAAAAAATCACACTTTCGCTAAATCATTTGTTATTCAAGATCCAACCATACAAACCAGTGGTGGCGGATTTAATAAATTGCCTGTTCAGTTTATTTTACAAGCTCCCGACTTAGAAAGGCTAAAAGCTGCTTTACCTGTTTTCATGGACAGTGTGCAAAATAGCCCTGTTTTCTCTATGTCGCAAGTGGATTTGAAATTTAATAAACCGGAAATTAAAGTAAGCATCAATAGAAATAAAGCTGCTTTAATGGGAGTGACCATAGCTGATATTGCTCAAACCTTGCAAACATTTTTAAATGAAGAAAGACTGGGTTATTTCATCAAAGATGGAAAACAATATTTTGTGCTTTCAGAAGCTAAAAAAGACAAAAAAGATGAACCTTTAGATTTGCATAACATTACCGTTCGTAATAAAAATGGTGAAATGGTTACTCTTGATAATTTAGTAGATATTGAATTAACTAGTCGTCCACCATCATTATTAAGATACAACCGTTATACATCAGCTACTGTAGAAGCCGATTTAGCTCCGGGTTTTGCCTTAGGCGATGGAATTGATGAAATGCGAAGAATTGCTTCAGTTGTTTTAGATGAATCTTTTAGTACCGAATTAGCCGGTACTGCTTCCGATTTTGCCCAAAGCTCTGATAGCACGCTCATCATTTTTGTTTTTGCACTGATTTTAGTTTACTTAACATTGGCTGCTCAATTTGAAAGCTTTAGAGATCCGCTAACCATCATGCTCACCGTTCCTTTAGCGTTGGCTGGTGCTGTTTTAACCTTATGGGTTTTCGGGCAAACTATCAACATTTTTAGTCAGATTGGTATGATTGTGTTAATTGGTATTGTTACCAAAAACGGAATTTTAATTGTAGAATTTGCCAATCAGAAAAGAGATGCCGGAATGTCGTTAAAACAAGCTGCTTTTGAAGCAGCATCACAACGTTTTAGACCTATTTTAATGACAAGTTTATCCACTGTTTTAGGAGCTTTACCGATTGCGTTGGCGTTGGGAGATTCCTCTACAAGTAGAATTCCTATGGGATTGGCAATTATTGGGGGATTACTTTTATCGTTGGTATTAACATTATACGTAATTCCTGCTTTGTACACCTACATTGCAAGTAAAGAGAATAAAATTATAGATGAAAAAGATTTTCAATAATTGAGATGAAGAAATTTTTAAATAAAAATAGTTTAGTTGTTGTATTGATTGGCTTTAGCTCTTTAGCAAATGCACAAACATTACAAGAGTTGATAAATGTTGCGTTGGCTAACAATTATCAAATAAGAATATTGAAAAACGAAGCTCAAGTTGCGGCTAATAACAACACGATGGGCAATGCAGGGCAATTACCAACAGTTAGTTTGGATGGTGCCTATTCCACTTCTTTTAACAATACCCGACAAGAGTTTGCTGATGGTTCAATTAGAGAAGGAAATAATGCTAAAAATACTAATGTAAACTTATCTGTTTTAGCCAACTGGACTATTTTTAATGGATTTAGTGTGTATGCCAGAAAAAATCAGTTAGGTTATTTAGAACAATTAGGAGAACTCAATTCTAAATTTTACATAGAACAGACTGTTTCAGATATCGTGATGGCTTATCATCAGTTAGTTTATGAAACACAATTGCTAAAACACTACCAACAAACGCTTAATATTTCTCGTTTCAGATTAAATTTAGAGCAAAAAAGAAAAGAAATTGGCTCGAGTACCGCTATGGCTTTCGGACAAGCCTTGGTAGATTATCAAACAGATAGCATTATGTTATTGAATCAACAAAATACTATTAAAAACCTTGAAATTGAATTGAACCGAATTTTAAGTAATGATTTAGAAAAAGAACTTATTATTTCTGATGAAGACTTTACTTTGCTACCAATTCCTGTAAAAGAAGAACTTTCTAAAATGGTAGAAAGCAGTAATAATCAATTGGAGCAACAACATCTACAAGAGTTAATTGCCGAAACAGAATTACGCATGGCAAAAGCCAATCGCTACCCTAAAATAGATTTGTTTGCCGGTTATCAGTACTCAAAAACTTTTTCTGAAGTAGGTTTTTTTAGCTCTAATCAAAACTATGGACCAACTGTTGGCATAAGTGTAAGTTTTAATTTGTTTAATGGCGGAACAGTAACCCGAGAGATTAAAAACACTAAAATTTTTACCGAAAATTCCCAATTAATCAAACAAGATGTTACTCAAAACATTAATGCAGATGTATTAAAACTTTATAACGAACACGTTTCCTTGAGCGAAAGAATAATATTGGCAAAAAGCAATGTAGCTACCATGCAAAAAGTATATGAAACCGCCTCAGAACAATTGAAAAAAGGAGCTATAAATGGTTATGACTTCCGTTTAACACAATTAACTTTACTAAATAGCGAATTAACGCTGATGCAATTACAGTTGGCTTCAAAAGCAATAGAAATTAGTCTAAACAGACTTTCTGGAACAGTTTTGAGTGCGTATATGGATTAAGGTTTTAGGTTGGATGTTTGAAGTTTGATGTTTATCGTCATTACGAGCGAAACACAGTGCAGCGAAGTAATCTGTCTATTATGAGTTTATTTTATTTCAAGTTTAACTTATAGACAATAATTGACTAATAACCGATAAAGTCTATCAATAACTCATTGTTCAAAACCACTTTTTATTTTCAACAGAGTTAACTCAGATTAAAGTTATTTTTGTGTAGTTCCAATTAAGTTTTATAATGCTATCATCGCAACATCAATATCGTTTATACCTTTTACTTGCTGCATTTGTATTGTGGAGTTGCAAAAACACTCAACCACTTCTTGACAAAAATAAAACTACTACAAAAAAGAACACATCGCCTGTAAATGTTGTTTTTGATGAATTAGAAGAAACTGATGAAACAAAAGAAGAAATTGCAGTTGCTGAACCAAATTTATCTAAAGAAGAACTTGAACTTAAAACCAAATATGCCGAACTATTAGAAGCCTCTCCTAAAGAATTAGAACTTATTGAATTATATGCTTTTATTGATGAGTGGCTAGGGGTTAAATACAAATATGGTGGCACTACCAAAAAAGGCGTAGATTGCTCAGGCTTTACCAATATGCTTTATAACAAAGTATTTAATAAAGAATTGCCTCGTTCATCTTCCGATATTGCAGCTGTTGCTAAAAGTGTTTCTAAAAAAGAACTTAGTGAAGGTGATTTTGTTTTTTTCTCAATAAGAAGTAACAAAGTAGATCATGTAGGTGTTTATTTAACCAACAATAGGTTTGTACATGCAAGTACTTCTAAAGGAGTAATTATTTCAAGTTTAGAACATCCTTATTATGCTAAACATTTTAAAACTGGAGGACGATTAGAATGAATGTACTAATTACAGGAGCAAGCAAAGGTATTGGAGCAGCTTTAGTAAAACACTTCGCAGCCCATACCGATACCACTATTATTGCTTTAGCAAGAGACATCGAATTACTGAAAAACTTGCAAAATTTTTGTGCTAAAACATATCAAAAATCCATTCATGTTTATAAAGTAGATTTAAGTCAACCTGATTTTAAAATACCATTGAATGCTATTTTAAAAGAACATCAACACATTGATATTGTTATCAATAATGCAGGATTTTTAGCTCATGCTCCTTTTGAAAAAACAGATTTAAAAACTATTCAGCAGACTTTTCAGGTAAATGTTTTTGCTCCGATGTTGCTTTTACAAAGTGTATTTGCTCATCTTGATGCAACAAAAAAATGTCATGTAGTTAACATTGGCAGCATGGGTGGCTTTCAAGGTTCTATAAAATTCCCGGGATTGGCTACTTATAGTGCCTCAAAAGCTGCTTTAGCCAATCTAACCGAATGCTTGGCAGAAGAATTTAAAGGTAAAAATGTATTTGTAAACTGCTTGGCATTAGGCTCGGTGCAGACAGAAATGCTTAACAATGCTTTCCCTGGTTTTAAAGCACAAACTACTGCGGAAGAAATGGCTAAATTTATTTTTGACTTTGCTACTCAACAACCTGTTCTCATCAATGGAAAAGTTATTCCTGTTTCGGTGGATACGCCATAAACAATTAAAAGTAAATTTTATTTCAAAAAATGAAAAAACTATTTTACATATTTATCATTTCAATTTTAGCATCTTGTAACCATCCACAAAAGATAGACGGGATTTGGTTTTCAGCATATACATTGACTGATAATAATGAAATCATGCCGCTAAGTCAGAAAACCTTATTAGAATTTAAAAATGATACCGTTTATACAATTCGATTTGGAGACTTGTCTACTGGGGATTTAAATTTAATAATTATTGATACATCTATATATACTCTAAATAATTCAGTACTTCAAATTGGAAATCATACAATGAACATTATTTACAAAGCAGATTCAATAGTTATTAAACATAAAGATAGTAAGGAAAAATCTATTTTAAGACGATTAAATTCCCACTGGAAAGACCAACAATTTAAAAAAAAGGAATTCATCGGTTCATATATTATTTCAAGTAAAAACTACAACGACAGTGTTGATTTTATTAACGATTCATTATTAATATTTACAGGAGAATATAATATAAATTTCCCAGTTAACAAATGGAAGATAATAAATTATGGAGGATTTAATTTTATGAATATTCAAAATCAATTTTTCCCATTGTTAGTTTTAAAATCAAGTACTGGTAAAAAAATGGTATTTGAATGTCCTATTCAAGAAAATGTTGAATTTACTTTTACTCAAACGGAGAAAATATCTCAACAAAATAATCTTATTGGAAATTGGAATGAAATTAAAATTTCTGTTCCAAAACCTATACCTCCTCTTATGGATATAAATGAGGAAGATATATATTACAAATTAATTTTTGACAAAGATTCTCTATTAGTGAAACATATGGGACGTGAAAAAAAAATGAAATGGTCATTAAGTAGTGATGGCAAAAGGATCTATTTTATTGACAAAATATTTACAGACAGTGGTTCTTGGAAGGTTCTAGAATTGTCAGAAGATATTTTAACTATAAGAATTAGTAAAAACTCAGGATTTAATAAAGAAATAGTATATCTAAAGAAACAAAATTGACCTTTTTTAAACCACAATAAAAACTAGATTGATCATCCTTAGAAAAATTTAAATTCGTTCATTAATAACTTCACTAATCTCTTTAGCTTTATCAACTATCATAAAGTGTTCGCCTTTTTCAATAAGAATAGAGTTATTAGATTTAGTTGGTGGCAACAATTTATCGTTAGTACCAGAAATTTTAATTATTGAAGAAAGGTGTGTGGTATTTTTCCAATTTAATAATTCATTCACAGCCCATTTGGTAAAATCCAAATCAGTATCGTCTAAAATTTTATTTAATAATTCTTTGTTATCTGTTCCGAATAAAAAATGAGCTATTTTTTTAGGAGGATTAAATATTTTTGAGGGTAAATATTTAACCAAATTCATTTTACCAAGTCCTTTAATTAAGAAACCAAGTTCATTTTTTGTTTCTACAGATGATATTAAAATGGTAACTTTTGGATTTAAAGTTTTACTAATCTCAACAGCTACTAAGCCACCAAAACTAACACCTAAAACACCAAATTCTTTACTTGTATCAATTTTTGCAGCCAATCTACTTGCGTAATGTTCTAGTGATTCGTTTTTGTCATGTTTAATCCATGCTAAAGGAATAATTTCATGTTTTAAATTAAGATATTTAAACACTCTTTCATCTGCACCAAGACCACTTATGCCGTAAATCTTCATAATTTAAATTTTAGGAATAAAAATCAACAACCCCACAATCAAAGCAACTATAGCACTTATTAAAACGGCTGCGGCTGCAATATCTTTTATCGTTTTAATTTTTTCGTGTCTTTCCGGTGAAATAAAATCAGCTATATTTTCAATAACGGTATTTAGTAGTTCTGTAAGCAAAACCAATCCGATTACAATTACTATTGCCAACCATTCTGTTGTTGATAGTTTAAAATACAATCCGGCAGCAATAACCATTATTGTTGCTACAACATGAATTCTAAAGTTAGGCTCTTCTTTAAAAGCCATCTTTATCCCATTAAATGCGTGTATAAAGCTTTTTATTCTTCGCATAATTAAACAAATAATTCCTCTAAAACCTCTTTGGTTTTTAAGGTGTCAAAATTTACTGCGTGTATTTTATAATAATCCAATAAGGCTTGTAATAGGTTTGCTCTTAATTTATTATTGATAACAGTATTTTCAATTTCCTGATAATGGTGTTGAATAATTCCCAACACTATTTGCGAGGCTTCTGAATCTATATATGCAGGATGAAAAGGCTTTATAGGTAAAAACACACCTTCTTGCAAATCGAAATATTTATTTTCTGCATTTAGTTTGGTGTTTACTTGTGGTGGAAATCCTAAATATTTGGCAAAAAGTGTTAAAAAATAAATATGAAAATTAGCGTAATTTTTTTCGGTTACATCCAACACCTGAACACTATGATATAAAAAATGAAACAAATCGCTATTGGTTTCCTCCTCTCTAATGGTTTTATAAATAACCTCAGCAATAAAAAAAGCAATACTGCCTTTATAAACGTTAAAAGGAATATCCCGAAAAGGAACATCTAGCTTAATGTCTTTAAGTTGTTGTAACCCTTTATTTTCTTTGTGATAAGCATTTACATCAACTAGTGACAGAGGTTGTAAATAGGCAAATTTATTAGCTGATTTTTTACTTCTTACTCCATTAATAATATAAGACTGCAATCCGAATTTTTCAGTATAAATTTTGGCAATAATACTTTTTTCGCCATACTTAAACTGATGAATTACTATTCCTTTAGTGGTGTGGAGCATATGGGTTTAAAGTTATTTGTTATTTGTAAAACTTCGGTCTTCCGGCTTCTGACCTAATTAAGTATAAGAATTTTTCCGGCTTTTTTCTGGCTACCATCTTCGCTATTAGCAAAAACCATATAAACACCCGATTTTACTCGTTCTCCATTAATGTTTTTACCATCCCAAATTGCTTGTCCACCCAACGAAGTAGTTTCATAAACAATGTTACCTTCAATATCTGTAATTTTCACATTTGAATTTACCACCATTCCTCTAATGGCTATTGTTCCATTAAAGTCAGGTTTTACAGGGTTAGGATAAACAAATAATTCATATTCATCTAAAGCTTCGGTTGCAGTACTTTTATAAGAAAGTAAGCCTTTACTCGTTGCAAAAAAAACTTCTCCAGTAGTGTGATTAATGGTTATATCTAAAATATGATTAGAAAAAAGCGGACTATTATCTTCAGTAAAATGAAAAACCTCTTCTGTACCGTCAGCACTCATTAAAAATACTCCGGAATTTTGTGTGCCAAACCACTTTCTATCAGCTCCATCTACAGCTATTGCTGTTACAGATTCTGTTCCTAACAATATTTCTACATTTCCGTCTTGCTCTACAAAAATTTGATTGGCAGTAACTTCTCCGTCAAAAACAGCATCAGGAGAGAATATTACAGCAACACCTTCATCTGTTCCCAACCAAATTTTTCCATCTAAATCTTGTTCAATACAATAAATAACCGTTCCGGGGATATTTCCTGCATTTAAACTTCCACCTAATTCAGTAACTCTATCGTCAGTAGTAGTAGTAAATGTTTTATTTTCATCAAAAATTGTTATATGTTTATTAATAGGATCAACTATCCATTTATAATCATTTCTATCTACCAAAGCACTAGAAAAATAGTTTCCTGAACTACCTGTAAAAGCATAACTATGCCAATTATTATCGGCTGTTTTTACATGTAATACTTTATTATTATTGGGAAATGAACTTGTCACCCACAAATTATCATCACTATCAAAATTTAAGGTTCCTACTTGAGTTGGTCCAAAAAACACACTGTCTAATGGGGAATTTCTGGCATTATATACTTTAGTAACTTGGTCGTTATTTAATTCTATTAACCCATTAGACCATGAACCTACAAATACATTATCAATATTTTTTGGATGAATAGCAACAGCGACAAGCCCGGCCAAAATACCACCTTCCGGATTTTGTATGGTTTGCGGAAATTTTACCCAAGTTCCTTCTTTTCTATGATTAATATTATTCTGACTTACCTGATTAACAAACCCACCGGAAACCATCCATAAATTATCATCTCGCATGTCTAATGCATAAGAAGTTGATGTGGAAGGACCATCAGGAGTTATAAATTCAACAGCATTACTTGGTGTAACTTTTACTAATCCTTTAAAATTATCGGCAAACCAAAGATTAGCAGATGCATCAAGTGTTACTTCATTAGAAACGCTAGAAACTCCGTTATAAGTAAAAATTTCTCTCAGAGTCATTAAATTTTCATCAAAAATCTCTGTAGAATATAATTTATTAACTGCTAATCTGTTGCTCGATAATACCTGTAAATTCTCTACATCCTGACCTATTGTAGAAAAGTTTTGCCATACTCCGTTAAAATTAAAAAATATGGTATCTCCTAAACTAACAGCTGCATCATTAGCAGCAAACAACATGTTGGAAAAATACACGATACTACTGAACTTTCTATTTCCTAAATCAGGTAAAAAACTCCAATTATTAAAATTGGATAAGTTAGGGTTGTTAAAATCTGCGAAGAAAACACCATCATCCGAAGCAGCATAAATGTATTGATTATCCATAGTTACTGCATGTGTAACCATGTCTGCTCCCAAAGCACCATAAAAATAAGTATCGGCAACTTCTTTTCTATCTGTATCTAACACCACAATTCCAAAATCGGTAGAAAGATAAGCGTATTGATTTTTTAAATAAATATGATTGATTTTTTTTGAACCCATTATACCACTCATGGTAATAAACGGTATATTAGTAATGGTATTTTCGGCATCTAAAATATCAATATTTCCATTTTGATAACTAATGATTACTCGTTGATTGTAAGGATTATATTTAATTTTGCTCAGCCCTATATCCGATAATCCATTAACTAAATTTAATCGTTCAACACTATTATCTGATTGAGAATAAATAAATACAGCTGAACCAGTAGCACAATACACTTTTTGGTTGCCGTAGCTAACCGAAACAGCATCACTATAAGGTAAATGATCTCGCCAAGAGCCAATAGGAATATCTTGAGCCTTGAGATCAATAAAAAGCAATAGGCTAACTGCTAGAATAAGTAACTTTTTAACGGTATTAAAAAACATAGTTGCTTTAACAGATTTGGAAAAACTTTATTGTGTAAAATTAATGAAAAAGTAACAAGATAAATGCAGTTACAATAGATGACAAACATCATTAAAATTAAAAAACCCCTTTACTTCTTTCGAAATAAAGGGGAATTTGATAAGAAAAAGGTAACATGAATAACTTTCAAAAGCAGATATTCATGAAACAAAGACGAATTATGAAATAAATAGGTTGCTTCAATAAAAAAATAGTTAAGCTATTGTTTTACAAGTTCTATCTATTTGATTTTAATAGTTTATCCAAAAAAGTTTTTTTTTATTCTTTTTTAATCTTAAGAATGATAATTTTGGGCGGAAACAAAAAATACAATCTCAAGATATGTCAGAAGCAATAGAAAAAATCAAATGCCTTATTATAGGCTCAGGTCCTGCGGGATATACTGCTGCAATTTATGCTGCAAGAGCAAACTTAAAACCTGTAATGTATATGGGAATGCAACCGGGTGGTCAACTTACTACAACTAACGAAGTAGAAAATTTCCCCGGCTATCCTGATGGAGTTACCGGACCTGAAATGATGATTCAATTGCAAAAACAAGCCGAAAGATTTGAAACAGATGTACGAACAGGTTGGGTTACTAGAGTAGATTTTTCAGGATATCCGCATAAAGTTTGGGTGGATGACACCAAAGAATTGCATTGCGATACCGTAATTATTGCTACGGGAGCATCCGCAAAATATTTAGGAATACCTTCAGAGCAAAAATATTTAGCAGCAGGAGGAGGCGTTTCTGCATGTGCTGTTTGTGATGGATTTTTCTACAGAAACCAAGAAACGGTAATTGTTGGAGCGGGAGATTCCGCTTGTGAAGAAGCTCATTATTTATCCAACATTTGTAAAAAAGTTACCATGTTGGTAAGAAGCGAAAAATTCCGTGCTTCAAAAATTATGGAAGAACGCGTAAAAAGAACAGCAAACATTGAGATTCTTTACAATACAGAAACTGTTGAAGTTTTAGGAGAAAATGATTTGGTTACAGGTGTTAAAGTAAAAAACACTCAAACCAATGAGGAAAAAGTGATTCCTTGTACAGGTTTTTTCTTAGCTATCGGACATAAACCAAATACAGATGTATTCAAACCTTATTTAGAAATGGATGAAGTGGGCTACATTAAAAATGTACCGGGTTCATCTAGAACCAATGTAGAAGGTGTTTTTGTTTCTGGTGATGCTGCTGATAAAACTTATAGACAAGCTGTTACTGCCGCTGGAACAGGCTGTATGGCAGCTTTAGATGCAGAAAGATTTTTGGCATCAAAACATTAATAAAAATTCATTTAATCTATACAGATAGCCACTAGCACTAATAAATTTGTGTGTTAGTGGCTTTTTTTCTTGCTAAAAAGCACTGAAAGCATCTTTTATGTGGTTTATAACGATATTTTTTTCGCTCATCACAATAGCAATAACATCAAAACGAGCGTTGAGGTCAATTTCATTTTGCTCTAAATAATAATTTGCTCCTTCAATAAGGTGTTGCTGTTTGGGTATAGTTACAGCCTCTTCAGGAGAACCAAAAAAATCAGTAGCTCGGGTTTTTACTTCCACAAAAACAATCTCATTATTATCAATAGCAATAATATCTATCTCAAATTTATGTTCTTGCCAATTAGCAATTACAATTTGATAACCTTGCTCTTCTAAAAAAGTCAACGCTTTTTCTTCTCCTTGCTTACCTAAGTCGTTGTGTTGTGCCATTTTTTTTGTTTCAAAAAGTAAGTGTTGTTCCTCCTTCCTCAACTTTCAAAACTACTTCATCACCCATAATTAAGGCACAGTTGTCCGCTAAATGCCCGGCTGGAAAACCAAAAGCTACAGGAAAATCATACTCCGCTAGTATGCTTTTAATAATGTCAATAACTGTATGTCCATAAGGAATGATATTATCATTCATGTCTGTCATGCCACCAATTAATAACCCTTTTAAACCGTTTAACATTCCTGCTCTTTTAAGGTTTTGCATCATTCTATCTATGTGGTATAGGTATTCATCCAAATCTTCCAAAAACAAAATTTTACCTTGCGTGTTAATTTGTGAAACCGTTCCCGTAAGACTATACAAAATAGACAGGTTTCCTCCCACCAGTTCACCTTTTGCTTCACCTAATCGATTATAGGGATGTGAAGCACATTGATAGTTTAAAGTTTTGCCAAACAATGCGTCTTTTAGCGATTGAAGTGCTTTATGGGTATTTGTACTAAAATTTATGGGCATAGTTGCGTGCAAGGTAGCTATCCCAAAATTTTGATTAATATGATTATGCAACACCGTCACATCACTATAACCCACTATCCATTTGGGTTGTTTTTTGAAATGTGAAAAATCTATTTCGTCAATTAATTGCACTGTCCCATAACCACCTCTGGCACAAAAAACCGCTTTTATTTCATCATTATTTAAAGCTTGTTGTAAATCAGCAAGTCGTTGTACTTTTGTACCTGCAAATTGATGATCTTCCGCAAACAAATTTTCACCTAAAACTACTTCTAATCCCCAATCCGTTAACAAATTAATTGCCGGTTGTACTTCTTCCAAACTTATTTTTCGAGCAGTTGAAATGATGCTTACTTTATCGCCTGTTTTTAATGCTTGAGGTTTTTCCATAGTGAATTGTCAATAGTATCATTAGTAAATGTACTTTTGCAAAAATAATTATAATTGTGGTTAGGAACATTATCTTAATGACATCAAGAAATTTATGAGTAAACCAAAAAGATATACCATTACTGCTGCATTACCTTATGCTAATGGACCTCTGCACTTAGGTCATATTGCCGGAGCATATTTGCCTGCGGATATTTATGTGCGTTATTTAAAAAGCCAAGGACACGATATAGCTTTTATTTGTGGTTCTGATGAACATGGTGCTGCCATTACACTTAGAGCTAAAAAAGAAGGAAAAACGCCTCAACAAATTGTAGATGAAAATCATCAAATCATTAAAAAAGCCTTTGAAGATTTTGGAATAGATTTTAGTATTTACCACAGAACTTCATCACCCATCCACCACGAAACTGCTGCCGGAATTTTTAAAGATTTATACGAAAAAAATGCTTTTACTCAAGAAACATCTGAACAGTTTTACGATGAAAAAGAACAACAGTTTTTAGCTGACAGGTATATTATTGGTACTTGTCCGAAATGCAGCTACGACAATGCTTATGGCGACCAATGTGAGAAATGTGGCTCTACTTTAAGCCCAACGGATTTAATTAACCCCAAATCTGCTATAAGCGGCAACATACCTGTTTTAAAAGAAACCAGCCATTGGTATTTACCAATGAATGAACATGAAGATTGGTTGAGAACATGGTTAGAAGAGGGAAAGTTGGATGGAAAATTCCACCACGACCCAAAATCGTGGAAGAAAAATGTATTGGGACAATGTAAATCATGGATAGATAATGGCTTGCAAGCTCGTTCTATTACCAGAGATTTAGATTGGGGGGTAAAAGTACCTATAGAAGGTGCTAACGGAAAAGTATTGTACGTTTGGTTTGATGCTCCAATTGGTTACATTTCGGCAACCAAGGCATGGGCGGAACAAAATGGTAAAAATTGGGAAGATTATTGGAAAAAAGAAGATACCGAATTAATTCATTTTATTGGGAAAGATAACATTGTATTTCATGCCATTATTTTTCCAATTATTTTAAAAGCTCATGGCGATTATATTTTACCAACCAATGTACCTGCTAACGAATTTTTAAATTTGGAAGGCGACAAAATTTCTACTTCAAGAAATTGGGCAGTATGGTTACACGAATATTTAGCAGATTTCCCAGAAAGACAAGATGAATTACGTTATGTATTAACTTCCATAGCTCCCGAAACCAAAGATAGTGAGTTTACTTGGAAAGATTTTCAAGCTAGAGTAAACAATGAATTAGTAGCTATTTTAGGAAATTTTGTTAATCGAACGGTGGTACTGACACATAAATATTATGATGGGAAAATTCCTTCCATATCCAATAAAACAGACTTGGATGATGAAGTATTGGCAGTAATTGCTACCATACAAACGAAAGTAAATGAATTACTTTCCCAATTTAAGTTTAGAGATGCTCAAACAGAAGCAATGACCCTAGCCAGAATCGGAAACAAATATTTAGCTGACACCGAACCTTGGAAACTCATTAAAACTGATGAGGAACGAGTAAAAACCATTTTACATGTTAGCTTACAAATTTGTAATGCTTTAAGTGAGGTTTTTGAACCATTTTTACCTGCTACAAGTAAAAAATTAAAAGCGATGTTGAATAGCAACGAAGCTAAGTTAACAGCAGGTCACCAAATCAACCAACCAACACTTCTTTTTCAAAAAATTGAAGATGATGTGATTGAAGCTCAAATAAAGAAATTAAAAGAATCGAATAAACAACAATCTAATCCAAAAGCAAAACCCATGAAAGACGAAATAACTTTTGATGATTTTACCAAAATGGACATTAGAACAGGAACTATTTTAACCGCAGAAAAACATCCTGATGCCGATAAGTTATTAAAAATGACGGTTGACACAGGAATTGATGTCCGCACTATTGTTTCTGGAATTGCTGAACATTATGCCCCCGAAGAGGTTATAGGCAAACAAGTGTCCGTTTTAATCAATTTAGCACCAAGAAAAATCAGAGGAATTGTTTCTCAAGGTATGATTTTAATGGCAGAAGATAATGAAGGAAATTTGGCATTTGTTTCTCCGGAAAGAGCAATAGATAACGGTGGGGAGGTGAGGTAGGTTGGAGTCGGAAGATAGAAGTTCAATGATAGCAACCTCAAACATTTAATCATTAACAGTTAACGAATAACATTAAACCTCAAACCTATAACATTTAACCAAATAACCAATAACGATATAATCCAACAATGAAAGATAAAAAAAACAACTCATCAGACAAAAAAAAATCTTTTACTAAGAAGCCTACAAATAAAAGAGGCGACTTTAAAAAAAGACCTCCTAGACAAGCTCCTTTGCCTAAAGTTGATGATGGAAAAATTCGTTTAAATAAGTTTTTGGCTAATGCCGGAATATGTTCCAGAAGAGAGGCTGATGTGTTAATTCAAACCGGAGTAGTTGAAGTTAATGGTAAAATCATCACAGAAATGGGGTTTAAAGTTGCTGATACAGATAAAATTGTTTGTGGTGGAGAAACGCTTAGACATGAAAAGAAAGTGTATTTGCTGATGAACAAACCTAAAGGATTTGTTTCTTCATTAAACGACCCATATAATAGGAGAAATGTAGTTGAATTACTCGGAAAATTAAAACAAAGTGTTATTCCTGTTGACCCATTAGGAAAAGATGCTACAGGCGTTTTGTTTTTAACCAACGATGAAGAATTGGTGAAAAGACTAATTCATCCGAAACAACATATTAAGAAAATTTATCAGATAGCAACTTCTACCAATGTTTCTAAAACACACTTGCAACAATTAATTAATGGTGTAGATTTAGAAAATGGGCTTACCAAAATGCAAGAAGCCACTCATGTTGGTGATGGTGAAAATAAAAAGCTAATTGGTGTAGAAATTCATTCTTCAAAAAATAACATCGTAAAAAAAATGTTTGAACATTTAGGTTATGAAGTTTCTAAATTAGACAGAGTTTATTATGCGGGTTTAACTAAAAAGAACTTAGCTAGAGGTCAGTGGAGGTTTTTAACAGAAGAAGAAGTGAATTTACTTAAAATGAGTACCCTTAATGTGAAGATTTAATCTACATCTACATACCCTCTTTTAATTGCATATTTAATTAATTCTGCTATATTATTAAGTCCCAGTTTATCCATAATATTTCTTCTATGGGTTTCTACCGTTCTAGAACTAATAAATAATTTATCAGACACTTCCTTATTAGTAGCTCCAGAAGCCACCAACTTAATTACATCTATTTCTCTTTCAGATAATTCATCCACTTCAACAGCTTGTCCTTTTTGTTTGTTCATTAAAGAATTAATCATGATATTAGACACCTCAGAACTGAAGTATTTTTTCCCATTAGCAATAGTTTCTATTGCACTAACTATTTCATTTGTATCTGCATCTTTTAAAGCATAACCAAAAGCACCTGCATCAATAATACTTTTAATATAAGGTTCTTCGTTATGGACAGACAAGACCAATACTCTAATATTTTCGAAAGAGTTAGTAATTACTTTGGTGGCATCTATGCCATTCATCTCCGGCATATCAATATCCATTAATACCACATCAATATCGTTATGATTTTTTTCCAGATAATTTATTGCTTCAATTCCTGAACCTGCTTCTGCCACCACTTTAAATTGTTTATGTCTCTTCAACATCAATTTAATACCATTTCTAATTATTAAATGATCATCGGTAAGCAAAATTCTGATTGGATCCATAATGCAAAAATTATATAACAAAACCTCAACAAGTAAGTTATTCCTACTTATTGAGTGACGCAATATACAATTTTTCAACAAAACACCAATCCTTTGTCAAAAAAAATATTTTTTATTTATTTACTAACGCTTGATCGGTTGTAGAAGAAAAATCTAACCAATTTGAATAAGTCACATCTTTATTAGAAGTAATTCTAACTCTGAAAATTCTATCACTTATAGTTGTATCATCAACAATGTAACAGTATAATAATGGTTGCTTATTTGGAGATTTCACCCCTTCTTTAATAGCTACCTCATTAAAATTAACACCATCAATAGATGATTCTAACACATAATTTGCATCTTCTCTATTTTCTTGAATTAAAAACTTAAAATAAAACTTATTCTGAATATGCTTTGCTGTAAATTGTTTAACTACATATTCAGGAACTGCCTCAAAAGTAACTTTAGTAGCTACCGACTGTGCTCTAAGTTTGTTAGTAGCAAACAATAATAAAATTGCGATAATAGAAGCTATAATTGCTTGTTTTAGCGGAGTAAGTTGGATACTAATTTTCATAATGTATAGTCTTTTAAAGTTTATTAATAATTTTTCAATTTTCAAATCTTTATTGTTTTTGATTAAAAATCTATACCCCAAAGTTCGCTCACATATAGCTCTGAAAAAAGCGTAAAATACCTGATTTTAAATAGTGAAAATACTTAGTTGGTTAAACCTGTATTAAGTGTTTTTAAATCCCAACACTTCGGTTAATACCCAGTTCATTTTCAGCATTTATACCGTTTAGTTCGGAATAACTACCAACTACTTTTACATTATTAATTTTTAAAACTATAAACTATGAAAAATTTATGCACTCATTTGCTTACCATTTCCTTCTTATTAATAAGTATAAATGGCTTAGGAAACAACAATGCCTTTAGGTTTAAAATAAGCGGTAACAACTATACTGACGAAACCATTATAAGAATGTTTAATGGTGCTACTGAAAATTTCGATGGAAATTATGATGCATGGAAATTATTCAGCTCCAATACTAATGTTCCTTCAATTTATACACAAATTGCTCCCGGACAAGAGTTATCTATAAATGCTCTTCCCGAATATAGTATAGACAAATCTGTAACTATATACACTAATATTCCTGTTTCGGGTACTTATACCTTATTAATTGAAGAAGTTTTTCCATTAACATCTAATTACAAAGTTAGTTTAACAGACATTTCTTCTAACACCCACTACACTATTTTAGGAGACACTTCTATTGTATTTACGCTTAATCAACAGCAAGAGGTAGCTACCTTTACTTTTAATATTTCCACAGCTCTTTCTGTAATTTCTACAGACGAATTATGTTTCAATAGTGGTGATGGAACAATAGATTTAATAAAACACGGCAATTCCAATTGGGATTACGAGATTCTTGATCTTTCAAACAATATTTTACATTTCGGAACAGCAACTACAGACTCTATACATATAAACAATATAACTGCTCAGACATATTTAGTAAAAAGCTTCAATAAAGGAATTATTGATGAAACGAATATTACTATTAATACTCCTGCACCAATCATCGCTAATTTTGATTTAGATAAGGACACTGTTTATTTAAGTGAAGGAGGAATTGTCAATATCACTAACCAATCTCAAAATGCTGTTACTTATTCATGGGATTTTGGTGATGGAGGAAATTCAACAGCCACTCATCCGAATTATATGTACACTTCGGTTGGAGATTATACTATTGTGTTAAATTCTTCGAATAACAACTGTACAGAACAAAGTTCTAAAAACATTACTGTTTTAGCTTCTCCAAATGTTGTAACTTCTGTTGAAAACATAGAAAAAAATCAATTAACCCTACAAAATTTTGGAAATGGTAACTACCAAATTACTTCTACCCATGCTATTTTAACAACCATTACTGTTTATGATATTACTGGTAAAATAGTAGTTACCGAATCTACTCAGCAACTTACTTATAATTTTTCGTTAGAAAATCAACCTAGCGGTATTTATATTGTACAAGCCCTATATGAAGATGGAACTGTACTTACTGAAAAGTTGTGGAGGTAAGTAGAAAATAGAAGAAAGTATCAAAAACAAAATTTATTAAGTTGTATATTTGAATTATTATTAATTTGGATTAGTTAAAATAATATACATAATGATATGTATTTTAATGTAGTAAGTATAAAAGAAATTTTCATATTAGAAGTTCTTAGAAATTTTAAATTTCTATTACGAAATGGTTATTCAGAACCTACTGTGAGTATATCTTCTTTAGAAGCTAACGTTTCTTACTCATCAAAACATAGAAAAATTAGTATTACTATGCCTGATCCTGATTTAATTATTATTGAAATTCACAATCGATCATTTACTTTAAAAAAAAATCAAATTAATGTGAATGATTTGATATTAGATTCCCATCCAGAAATTGAAATACCTGGATTGTTAAATGATAAAAATGTTGGGACAATTTTGAAACAGTATTCAAATTTTATTTCTAAAAATCTATCTGCTGTTATAAAGGGGGAAGAATGGACTTAAGTGTAAGTGCTTAAAAATTATAAAAAAAGCTCATAACCCAAGTTATGAGCTTTTTTTGTGCCCACAATGTTGCATTATCGAACCAAATTGAATAATGATACATCAAAGATTTTGGTTCTTTGTGAGTAATTTTGTACGCAATGAATGAAGTGCCAAAAAATAGTTTTTGTCCATCAAATAAAGACGAATGGAGAGAATGGCTTGAAAAGAATCATAAAAAAGAAGAATCCATTTGGTTAATTTTTTACAAAAAGAAATCTGCCAATTTCAATCTTTCATGGTCCCAAGCTGTTGACGAAGCAATCTGCTTTGGTTGGATTGACAGTGTAAAAAAGTCACTTGATGAGGAGCGGTATATTCAGTATTTCACAAAAAGAAAACCCACAAGTATTTGGTCAAAAATTAACAAAAATAAGGTAGAAACATTGACTAAACAAGGATTAATGAGTGATGCTGGACTGAAATGTGTTAGGATTGCAAAAGAAAACGGTTCATGGACAATTTTAGATACAGTTGAGAAGCTAATAATCCCAGAAGATTTAGAACGTAAATTTCAGCAATACCCAAATTCCAAAGACTATTTTCAAAGTTTGAGCGTTGTAATTCGTAAAAGACTTTTGTATTGGGTGATATCAGCAAAGAAGAAAGATACGAGGGAAAAACGTATTGGTGAAATAGCAGAAATGGCAGGCAAAAAATTATTACCAAAGAACTTTCGATAAAATCAATTCAAACAAAAAAGCCCTGTAACTTGCGTTACAGGGCTTTTTTGTACTCGAGGCGGGACTTGAACCCGCACGCCCTAATGGGCACAAGATTTTAAGTCTTGCGTGTCTACCAATTCCACCACTCAAGCAACTATCTTAACTAAAATGAGCGGGAGACGGGATTCGAACCCGCGACCCCGACCTTGGCAAGGTCGTGCTCTACCAGCTGAGCTACTCTCGCTTAATTGTATTGATATGCTTTAAAGAACATCCCTTAAAAAAGGAATGCAAAAATAGATATTTTTTTATTCCTACAAAATTTTATTCCTTATTTTTTATAGTAAGAAATCAAACCATTTTTTTTATAAATGCTAATGAATACGTTAACACTTTTTTAGCTGCTTCAGAAAGTTGTTCTTCTTGGTGTGGATGACTAACATCAAAGGTATGATTGGCTCCTGTAATTATTTTCAAATCAGCATTTTTATTCCACTCATTTAGTTGCTTAGCTTCTTCAACATTTACTGTTAAATCACTATCTCCATGAATAATTAAATGTGGCTGATTAGCCTTTTTAATGGCATTTTCTATTTTGTATTTATTCTTGTTCGCAAACAAATCTTCTACAAATGAATAATACATAGGCATTTGTTGCTTTGTACGAGCATTTTCAATATAAACCACTCCTTTAGCTTTCCATTCGGATAAGTCTGATGGCAACCTGCTTTCAAAATCGCTGATAGCAGCCCATGTAATTATTCTTTTTATCCTAACATCTATACTGGCTGCTAACATGGCTATCCCACCGCCTCTACTATGTCCTATTAAAGTAATGTCATTAATATCTAATTCCTCTTTAGGAAGTTCTTCTGTTGTGTGTATCCAATCTAATACAGATGAAACATCATTCAACTCTTTAGTAATAGTGTTTTTCCCAAAAGCATCTAAATCCGGAAAATCTATTGGTTGCTCAACAGTTCCTCCATTATGAGAAAAATTAAACTTTAAAAACACACATTCATTTGTGATAAAAAAATCCATCACTTCGTTAAAATGTCCCCAATCCTTAAATCCTTTAAATCCATGAGCAAAAATAACTATTGGTTTAGGCTTATTATCAGATTTAAGTCCAACATCCATCACAATAGGTTTTTCTATAACATTATTAATCAGTACTTTGTTTTTTATTATCATCTACATTAACTTATTATGCAACATATCTAACGATTACTTCGTCTTGAACGATGTGTCATTTAAATCTTATATACTATAACTATTTACTTTTACTTTACTTCTTAATTGTAATTTTTGTAGCCTTTTAAGATTGAACACAAAACAAAATTATTAAAACATATGATAATGAAAGTAGTTCAGGTAGTTTAAAATAATGCTGTATATAAACTACTATAACTTCTTTTTCATTAATAATCAGCATCTTTTATTATCATTGTTACTATTTTTTGTTTGTAAGTATTTTTTAATATACATTTGAAAAGATAATAAACCAAATTTTTATGAAAAGATTATATTTTATTTTATTAGTTATAATTCCAAGTTCATTGTTTGCTCAGTTCAAAACTGAGTACCATCAAAATGGAGATCCAAAAACAGAAATAATAGATGCTGATGGCATGAAACAAGGCACATGGAACTATTATGATTTTAATGATAATCTAGTTAGGATTGAAAAATTCAAAGATAATCAACTTATTAAAAGAACTTCAATCGTTAATGAAATAGAACTTGATACAAAAAATTTTTCTATTGTGGAAATAAATGCCCCATCTAACCTTTCAGAAATTAAGAAAATAATAAACCAATCAGATGGCGAAATAATCATTGATGAACAAGGTAATATTCTATCTATATATTTTTACTCATTACCTTCTTCATTAAACAAAAACGATATTACCATAGCTTTATCTAATTTCATTAAGAGCAACTATGCAAGCACAAAAAATACAATTTTAACCTTTTAATATTATTATGAAAAAAGTATATCTATTCTTACTACTAATCCCTTCATTTTGTTTTGGTCAAAACTTAGTTTTAAATCCGAGTTTTGAAAGTGTTAATTTAGCAAGCCTACAGTGTTCATGGTACACTAGTGAAGCTCAATTTACCAATGCAATTGCAAATTGGGATTACCCAAATGACGGTAGTACTGATATTTTTCACACAAGCTTGGCTACATCATGTTATTGCAGCCCTTTCTCTACTAATGCTTCATCACCCGGCACTCAAGCTCCAAGGACTGGAAATGCAATGACAAACATTGTTGTATATGGTTCCGGAGGGTGTACTCCTTATCGAGAATACTTACAAGGAGAATTATCAACCCCTCTAACAGTAGGTACAACATACAATGTAAGTGCCTATGTTTCTTTAGCAGATAAATCAAATCGAGCAACAAGTAATATTGGTTTTAAATTTACCACTGCAAGACAAAATACAGGTAGCATGTGTGTATGGGTAACAACTCCGGATGTTTATTATACTGGAACACCTATAACCAACAAAACAGGTTGGACATTAATTTCCTTTACTTTTACTCCTACCACTGCCGGTTTGCGTTATTTTTCTTTCGGAAATTTTTTTACTGATGGTGCAACAACAACAACTGCTGTTAGTGGATCAAATGGAACAATTAGATATTTTGTAGACGATATCTCAGTAACAACAGCATGTCCTACACAATCAGCTGCATGGACCAATCCTTCGCCTATATGTGCAGCTGCAGGGTCTATTAACTTAAATAGTTTAGTAACTGGTACTGGTGGTGGAACTTGGAGTGGTACTGGTGTTTCCGGTTCCACTTTTAATCCGGCTGTTGGAACACAATCGGTTACTTATACTGTGGGTACTTCACCTTGTACTCAATCTTCTACTCAAACTATTACTGTTCGTCCTGATGTTAATCCGGCTTGGACTAACCCCTCGCCTATTTGTGCAGCTGCCGGGTCTATTAACTTAAATAGTTTAATTACCGGTACTGCTGGTGGTACTTGGAGTGGAACTGGTGTCTCCGGTTCTACTTTTAATCCGGCTAGTGGTACACAATCGGTTACTTATACTGTGGGTACTGCTCCTTGTCAGGAAACTTCTACTCAAACCATTACTGTTCGTCCTGATGTTAATCCGGCTTGGACTAATCC
>LADZ01000051.1 GCA_000961845.1 Flavobacteriales bacterium BRH_c54 | reverse complement strand
CATTAACTGTAACTAACTTAACATCAACAACAGCAGATTTAGGATGGACAGAAAACGGAACAGCCACTACCTGGGATATAGAATGGGATACAGCCGGATTTACACCAACAGGAATACCAACTATAGTAGGAACAACCACTAACCCTCATAACTTAACAGGGTTGACAGCTAATACTTCTTATGAATTTTATGTAAGGGCTATGTGCAGTGTTTCTGACTCAAGTGCTTGGGTAGGACCATATAGCTTTTTCACAGGATATTGTATTCCTTCAAGTACATCATCATCAACTTATATTAATAATTTTACTACTATTGGTGGTTCTTTAAACATTTCTAATTTAGCTTCAGGATTTACTACCGGAGGATATTTAGATGCAACAGCTCAAATAGTAGAAAGTTATCCTAATGGTACTTTCGATTTTAATGCTGAAATCGTTGGAGGAACTGTTGGTTTGTCTATATGGGTAGATTGGAATAATGATTTGATATTTGATAATTTAACAGAAAAAGTATTTAATACTACAGCTTTTAGTAATGGACCATTTACATCGACAATAACGATTCCTGGTACGACTTCTATAGGAAACTATAGAATGAGAGTTACTGCTGATTGGAATGATGATAATCCATCAGATCCTTGTGCTGCAAGACCAAGAGCTGAGTTTGAAGATTATACTATCAGTATAGTTGCTCCTCCATCTTGTCCGGCACCATCAGCATTAACAGTAACTAACTTAACTTCAACAACAGCAGATTTAGGATGGACAGAAAATGGAACAGCCACTATCTGGGATATAGAGTGGGGAGCAGCCGGATTTACACCAACAGGAATACCAACTATAGTAGGAACAACTACCAATCCTCATAACTTAACAGGATTAACAGCAGAAACTGCTTATGAATTTTATGTAAGATCAATGTGTAGTGCTTCTGATTCTAGTAACTGGGTAGGACCATTTGCTTTTACTACTCCATGTAACTCAGTAACAACTTTCCCATTCCTTGAGGACTTTGAAACAACTAGTAATACACGTGATTGCTGGTCTCAAATACAAGAAGTAGGAACAGGAAGTTGGACCTATGCTACAGGTTCTACAGGTGGTTCAATTACAACTGCTTATAGCGGTACTGAGAATGCACAATTTGTATCTCAGTCTGGTACTAATTCTCCAATTGTTAAATTAGTGAGTCCTATTTTAGACTTAAGTGCTGTAAACACCCCAGAATTGGCCTTCTTTTATGGTCAAGAAGATTGGTCTGGAGATCAAAATGAGCTTAAAGTATATTATAGAACAAGTGCTGCTACTGCATGGATACAAATAGCTCATTATACAACAGATGTTCCGGCTTGGACCGCAGATACATTAACGTTACCAAACCCTTCAGCAACTTATCAAATAGCATTTGAAGGTATTAATAACTATGGACGTGCAAACGTTGTTGATGATGTTGAAGTGTATGATGCAATTACTTGTTCAGATCCTTCTAACTTAACAGCATTTAACATTCAACCAACTTCAGCAATGTTAGATTGGACAGAAAATGGAACAGCTACTAACTGGAACATTGAATGGGATGTAACCGGATTCACATTAGGAACAGGTAACCCTCAAGCAGTAGCTGCTAAACCATACTTATTACAAGGACTAACTCCCGGAACTGCTTATGATTACTATGTTCAAGCTGATTGTGGGTTAGGAGACACTAGTAATTGGGTTGGTCCATTTACTTTCACAACTCCTCCATGTATGCCTATTGTTGTAGATTTAGGTGCTGACACCACATTATGTTCAAACCAAAGTATTTTGCTTGATGCAGGTGCAGGTAATTATACTTACATGTGGTCAACTGGTGGTACTGCTCAAACGGAGTTAGTTGATACGAATTTAATGGGAGGTAATGGAACTTACAACATTACTGTAACTATTACGGATAATTTAAGTGGTTGTTTTTATACAGATGACATTAATGTTACCTTCCAATTATGTACTGATATTGATGAGTTAGGAAATGGAAATGCTATTGCAATTTATCCTAATCCAACCAATGGACTACTTAATATAATGATTAATGGAGCTACTATTAATACTATGTTAACCATTGTTGATGTTCAAGGTAAGGTTGTTTATTCTAAAAACAATTTCACCAACTCAGCAAGTTTAGTAGAAACTATTGATTTAAGTGGAAACGATAAAGGCATTTACTTTATAAACTTAACTACAGATAAAGCAACTGTTGTTAAAAAAGTAATCCTTCATTAATATAACTTAATTCAGTTAATCTTAAAAAGCAGCTTTCAAATTATTGGAAGCTGCTTTTTTATAGGCTTAATCTAAACATTTTGTATTGAACAAGATTGGATTCTATTGAAAGGCAAACAGTGTAAACGATAGCATATGAAAAAAGCCAAGTGAAAAACTTTCACTTGGCTTTTTCATTAACTATAATGTATAAGTATTAAATACTTTGTTGTCCTAGCATAATAACCGGATTTTCTATTAAGTGTTTAAAAGTTTGTAAGAAAGCAGCTCCGGTAGCTCCATCAACAACTCTGTGGTCGCAAGAAAGCGTAACTTTCATAATGTTTCCCGGAACAATTTGTCCGTTTTTAACTACTGGCGTTTCTTTAATACCACCAACAGCCATAATACAAGCATCTGGTGGGTTGATAATAGCGGTAAATTCATCTATTCCAAACATTCCTAAATTAGAAATGGTAAAAGTACTTCCTTCCCAATCTTGAGGTTGTAGTTTTTTATCTTTTGCTTTTTGAGCAAACTCTTTTACTTCAGAAGTAATGATGCTCAACGGTTTTCCATCAGCAAAACGAACAACAGGAACCAATAAACCTTCTTCAACAGCTACTGCTACACCAATGTTTACATGTTCATTATATCTTATTTTATCTCCCAACCAAGAAGCATTCACTTTTGGATGCTTTTTCAATGCTAAAGCAGCAGCTTTTATAACAAAATCGTTGAAAGATATCTTTGCCGCAGCAATTTCGTTAATGGATTTTCTGGCATCAATGGCTCTGTCCATATCCATTTCTATGGTTAAATAGAAATGTGGTGCAGAAAATTTGCTTTCACCCAATCTGCGTGCAATGGTTTTACGCATTTGAGAAACCGGTTCTTCAGTATATTTTTCAACTCCAACAAAAGAAGCAGCTGAAGTACCTCCTTGATAATTTTCAACGTCAGATTTTATAATTCTTCCGCCATCTCCACTTCCTTTTAATAAAGACAAGTTGATGTTTCTATCTTGAGCAATTTTTTTAGCTAGGGGAGAAGCAATAATTCTGCTTCCTGTAGCGGTATTGTTTTGTGTTTGAGTAGAAGTAGTGCTGGTTGTTTTTATTTCCTCTTTTAGTTGTGCTTGAGCTTCTTCGGCTTGTTTTGGTTTTTCTTCCGTTTTATTAGCACCTGTTTTTTCTGCTTTTATTAAGGTTTCAAAATCAGCACCTTTCTCTCCAATAATTGCTAAAATAGCATCAACGGGAGCAGAACCACCTTCTTCAATACCAATATGTAATAACACCCCATCTTCAAAAGATTCAAATTCCATGGTGGCTTTATCTGTTTCTATTTCTGCCAATAAATCTCCTGAGGCTACTTTGTCTCCTACTTTTTTATGCCATTTTGCTACCACACCTTCAGTCATGGTATCGCTTAGTTTAGGCATTTTTACCACCGTTGCATTAATTCCTGAAGTATCTATTTTTTCGGTTGCTTCCTCTTTTTTGTTGTCAGCCTTAGCTTCAGTTTTTTCAGTAGCTTGTGGTTTTTCTTCTGTTTTATCTTCATCTTTTAAAAGAGCAGAATAATCCTCTCCTTTTTCTCCAAAAATAGCAAGAATAGTATCTACAGGAGCAGCATCTTTTTCTTTAACACCAATATATAATAACGTACCATCAACAAAAGATTCGAATTCCATGGTAGCTTTATCTGTTTCAATTTCAGCTAATAAGTCACCTTCTTTAACCGTATCACCAACTTTTTTGTGCCATTTTGCAACAACACCTTCTGTCATGGTATCACTTAATTTGGGCATTCTAACTATTTCAGCCATATTCTGTATCGTTTATTGCTCACTAAATAGAGCCTGGTTTTTAATTTTATTTTTAATTAATCTGCAAACTAATCTTTAATAAACGGGTAGTTTGGTTCAGCATAAATTTCTTCATACATATCTTCCGGCTCCGGAAATGGAGACTCTTCTGCAAATTTAATAGCGTCAACAATTTCTTGTTTCACTTTTTCATGTATCGCTTCAATTTGCTTATCGGTAGCGTATTTGTTCTTTTTTATTACTTGCAACACTTTTTCAATAGGGTCGTTGCTAATATATTGTTCTTCTTCTTCTTTGGTTCTATACTTTCTAGGATCGGACATAGAGTGTCCTTTATATCTGTACGTTTCCATTTCTAACAAATAAGGTCCTTTTCCGTCTCTACAATGTTTGGCTGCTTTTTCAATAGCATGATGCACAGCTTCAACATCCATTCCATCAACAGCCTCACTAGGCATCTCGTAACTCAATCCTATTTTATGCAATTCAGTAACGTTAGATGTTCTTTCTACAGAAGTTCCCATCGCATATTTATTGTTTTCAATAATGAAGATAACCGGTAATTTCCAAGTCATAGCCATATTAAACGCTTCGTGTAACGCTCCTTGTCTGATAGCTCCATCTCCCATAGAACACATGGTAATGTTGTCATTTCCTTTGTATTTATCCGCAAAAGCTAAGCCTGCTCCTAAAGGAATTTGACCTCCAACAATTCCGTGTCCGCCAAAAACTTTTCTGCTTACATCAAACATGTGCATAGAACCACCTTTACCTTTAGATAAGCCTGTTTTTTTACCGTAAAGCTCTGCCATTAAATATTTAATTTCAGTTCCTTTACCAATAGGGTGGGCATGACATCTGTATGCAGTTATCATGTTGTCTTCAGGACGAGTTGCAGAAACAGCTCCGGCAACAACCGCTTCCTGTCCTATATATAAATGAAGAAATCCTCCGAATACTCGTTGAATGTACAGTTGACTAAGTTTTTCTTCAAACTTACGCATCAGGTACATAGACTCATACCACTTAAGGTATTGTTCTTTCGAGAATGTTGATTTTTTTGCCATAGTATTTATTTTAGTGATGCAAATTTATAAATATACCTTTTAAAAAAAGCTTTTTTTAGAGGAATTCCTTTTTTATTCGATTTTATCAAAAAATAATAGTTGCTTTTAATTTTCTAATTCCCTGATTTGTTTACTAATAAACTTACGGTTAAAAAAATAATTGAAGTTTTTTGAGATGTAATTAAGATATTAATCGTAATATTGCGATATAATTTTTATTACAACCATGGGAACAACAAAAACCGAAGCTTATACAGCCGCTCAATTAGAAATTGCTCAATTGTTTAAAGCAATAGGTCATCCTGCAAGGATAGCCATTTTAGAATATTTAATACAACGAAAAACGTGTGTTTGTGGTGAAGTAGTAGATGAACTAAATTTATCTCAATCTACTATTTCGCAACACTTAAAAGCATTAAAAGAAGCTCAGATAATTAAAGGTGAAATTGAAGGCGTAAAAACGTGTTATTGTGTAAACGAAGAAAAAATAAAGTTAATTCAAAACATTATTAATCAATATATTATTAATCTATCAGCAACAACATGCTGTTAAAAAAATTATAACGATATGAAAACATCAGAAGACATAAAAAAAATGGTAGCTGACAAGTACAGCGAAATAGCCAATCAATCTCAAACAGAAAATGCTAATTCCTGCTGTGGAGTAGGAGGTTGCGGAACTGTTGATTATGCAGTTTTTGCAGAGGATTATTCTGCTTTAAAAGGGTATCAATCGGATGCTGATTTAGGTTTAGGTTGTGGTTTGCCAACGGCTTTTGCGAAAATAAAAACAGGTGATAAAGTATTAGACTTAGGTTCCGGTGCCGGAAACGATTGTTTTGTTGCCCGAGAAATTGTTGGAGAATCAGGAAAAGTAATAGGAGTTGACATGACAGATGCCATGATAGAAAAAGCTCGTACAAATGCCGATAAATTAGGCTTTAACAATGTGGAGTTTAGAAAAGGTGATATTGAAAACTTGCCAATAGGAGGCAACAGTATTGATGTGGTGGTTAGCAATTGTGTATTAAATTTAGTTCCCGATAAAAACAAAGCTTTTCAGGAAACCTTTAGAGTATTAAAACCTGGCGGACATTTCTCTGTTTCGGATGTGGTGCTTAAAGGCAATTTGCCGGAGGACTTAAAAAATGACGCTGAAATGTATGCCGGTTGTGTTTCCGGAGCTATTCAATTAGATGAATATTTAGACATCATTAAAAATGCAGGCTTTAACAACATTACCGTTCAAAAAGAAAAAAGTATTGTGTTGCCTAAAGAGATTGTTGCTCAGTATTTATCTGAAGAGGCATTAGCGAAGTATTATGATTCTCCTGATTTCGGTATTTACAGTGTAACGGTTTATGCCGAAAAAACCGAAAACTGTTGCGATCCGAATTCAAACTGTTGTTAATTTTCTAAAGCTAATTGAATGGGAACTTTTGAGCGTTATTTAACCCTTTGGGTATTGCTTTGTATTGGAGCAGGAATTTTAATAGGTAACTGGTTCGGAACGCACATAGCCGTATTAAGTAGTTGGAACATTTCAACGGTAAATATTCCTGTAGCCATATTGGTTTGGCTAATGATTTACCCTATGATGGTGCAAATAGATTTTTCATCGTTAAAAGATGTAGCTTCTAACTGGAAAGGATTAGGGCTTACGGTAGTCATCAATTGGTTAATCAAACCATTTACCATGGCTTTTTTTGCGTTTATCTTTTTCTATAAAATTTACGAAGCATACATTACTCCCGAAGATGCCGAACAATACTTAGCAGGAGCTATTCTGTTGGGAGCAGCACCATGTACAGCCATGGTTTTTGTGTGGTCTTACCTTACCAAAGGAGATGCTAATTATACCTTAGTACAAGTGTCGGTGAACGATATTATTTTGTTATTTGCTTTTGTTCCCATTGTAGGCTTTTTGTTTTACTTTTTCGATATTTCTATATTTGCAAGTAGCTCATCATCAGTGGAAATCATCATTCCATATCAAGCTTTAATTACCTCTGTTGTGGTGTTTGTGGTATTGCCTTTATTTTTCGGATACTTATCTAACAAGTACCTCATAAAAACAAAAGGAGAGACTTGGTTTAAAGAACGATTTTTAGCGAAACTTAAACCTGTTTCTATCGCAGCATTGCTAATTACCTTAATACTGTTATTTGCTTTTCAGGGAGGGAAAATAGTCAACGAACCTCAAAATATTCTGCTAATAGCCATTCCATTAACCTTACAAACCTATTTCATTTTCTTTTTAAGTTGGTTGTTGGGTAGGTTTTTAAAATTGCGACACAACATCTGTGCTCCGGCTGCCATGATAGGCGCCAGCAATTTTTTCGAATTAGCTGTAGCAGTAGCTATTTCATTATTCGGATTAAATTCCGGAGCGGCACTTACAACTGTTGTCGGAGTATTAATAGAAGTTCCCGTAATGCTTTCGTTGGTAGCTATTGCTAATAGGTGGAAGTATTGATGTTTGTTTAAAGATTGGAAGTTTGAGGTTGGGGGTTATTTAACGTCATTGCGAGAGAGGTACGAACGAAGCAATCTGTTTGATAGAAGTTCTGAATATCTGAAATCGTGAATGAGATAAACACTTTTGAAAAATTATAAAAGAAATTATATCTATGGCAGAAAAAATAGTGTATTTTTATCCCACTTATGAGATTTGCTGCTGTAGATATAGGTTCTAATGCTGTCCGATTACTTTTTTGCGAAGTATATCCAACGGAAACATTCCCACAACTTAAAAAAATATCTTTAGTAAGGTTACCCATTAGGTTAGGGGAGGATGTTTTTACTAGCGGGGAAATTTCTCCTATCAATGCTAAAAAATTACTTAAAACCTTAATTGCCTTTAAACACTTAACAGAAGTTTATGGCGTGTTAGATTTTGAGATTTGTGCTACCTCTGCCATGCGAGAAGCTACCAATGGAAAGGAAATTGCCGCTCAAATTAAAAACGAAACTGATTTAGACATCAACATTATTGAGGGAAACATGGAGGCCGATATTATTTTTGAAACACACGTTGCCGAAAAAATAGATCAGAATGGTACCTATCTTTATATGGATGTTGGTGGAGGAAGTACCGAGTTAACTTTATTCAGTAAAGGACAAAAAATTACTTCTCATTCTTTTAGAATAGGAACCATTCGGTTGAAAAACGATATGGTAAAAAAATCTACCTGGTTGGAAATGAAAAGTTGGGTAGAGGGGTTGAGGGATAATTATACCATAGACATGATAATAGGAACGGGAGGGAATATCAATTCTATTTATACCCTGTGCCGACTGAGCAATTATAAAATTTTGAAATATGCCAAGCTTAAGCAGATGGATGAATTTTTAAACGAGCACACACTTGAAGAAAGAAAACTGAAGTTAGGATTACGTCCCGATAGGGCCGATGTGATTACACATGCCTCTAAAATATACCTTACGGTAATGAAAAAGGCGGGAGTAAAAGACATGTTTGTGCCGAAAGTAGGGTTAGCCGATGGTATAATTAACCAATTATACATCAAACACCTTGAAAAATTAGGCGGTTAAACCCATTTTAATCTACACTAAATTAGCACGATATAAAACAAAGCGGCATTTGCATTATTTTTTTTATATAATTGTTTCGTAAAGTAAAAAGTAGTGCTATATTTGCACCTCCAAAAAAGAAACGTTTTTTTTTGACACCAAACGGGGTGTAGCGTAGCCCGGTTATCGCGCCTGCTTTGGGAGCAGGAGGTCGCAGGTTCGAATCCTGCCACCCCGAC
>LADZ01000045.1 GCA_000961845.1 Flavobacteriales bacterium BRH_c54 | reverse complement strand
TGGGATATAGAATGGGATACAGCAGGATTTACACCAACAGGAATACCTACAATTACAGGAACAACAACCAATCCACATCCGTTAACAGGCTTAACACCATTAACAGATTATGAATTTTATGTAAGAGCTTACTGTTCAGCAAGTGATACTAGTTTTTGGTCAGGTCCATACATGTTTTCTACCTTATGTGCAACACAATTATCAGGGGCCTATACCATAGGAACAGCGGGTAATTATCTAACATTTACTGATGCAATAAATGATATGATTACCTGTGGAATATCAGGACCCGTGGTATTTAATGTATTAACAGGTTCAGGACCATTTAATGAGCAAATAACTATCCCTCCTATTGTTGGAGCAAGTGGTGTAAATACTATTACCTTTAACGGAAATGGAGAAATTATAACATCAACTACTACAACAGGATCTCGTTCAATCATATTATTAGACGGAGCAGACCATGTAATTTTTGATAGTTTGACTGTTCAGACACAATCAACAACAAATAATTTTGCGATTCAGTTAATAAATAATGCAGACTCTAATACCATAAACAATTGTATAGTCGATTTAACATCGGCACTTACAAGTACTTCTACTACGAATGCTGGTATTGTGGTTTCAGGAAGTTTAACCAGTGCAACTACTGCTGGAGCATCGGGAGCGTATAATACTATTACCAATAACCATATTATTGGAGGGTATTATGGGTTAACCATAAACGGAGCTTCATCTACGAGTGAGTCAATGAATAATATTATTGAAAACAATAGAATTGAAGACTTTTATACCTATGCTACTTATTTAAGAAGCATATCTAATTCAAGTATTAGTTTTAATGATATAAGTCGTCCAAATAGGACAAGTGTAAGTACATTTTACGGATTATATTTTGTTACAAGTGGAGAGATTAATACGATAGAAGGCAATAGATTACATGATCCATTTAGAGGTCTAGGTGGAGTATCGACAAGTGCATCTTATCCAATATATTATTCAAGTGTAGATGCTACAACAGGAAATGAAAACAGAGTTATCAATAATTTAATATACAATATTAATAGTAATGGAACTATATATGCATTATATAATTCTGGAAGTGACGGTGTGTATTATTATCACAATACTGTTTCTTTAGATGATCAAAATTCAAGTGGTGGAACTACAAGAGGTTTTTACCAAACTACAACAGCATCCAATATAGAGTTTAAAAATAATATTATTACAGTAACTAGGGGTGGAACAGGAACAAAACATTGTATATATTTTGGATCAACAACATCTACTATAACTAGCAATAATAATGTGTTTTATATTAATGCTCCTGCAGGAACTAATAATTTAGGATATTCGGGATCAGACCAAGCCTCATTATTAGACTGGCAAACAGCTACAACAGGAGATGCTAATTCAGTGGATGCTCAACCTTTATATGTAAACCCAACAGCAAATAATTTTGCGCCAAGTAGTCCATTAGTGGATGGCATAGCAGATCCATCAGTAAACGTGTTAACTGATATATTTGGAGTAACAAGAGCAGTAACCCCAGACCCTGGAGCGATAGAATTCATACCACCTAGTTGTCCACAGCCATCAAATTTAACAGCCATAAATGTTACTGGTTCTTCGGCAGATTTAAGCTGGTTAGAAACAGGAAGTGCAACTACATGGCAAATAGATTGGGATACTGCAGGAGTAGCACAAAGCTTTGGGAATTTAGTAGTAACAACAAACAATCCGCATACTCTTACAGGACTATCACCTCAAAGTGAGTACAGGTATTATGTAAGAAGTATATGTGCGGTAGGAGATACCAGTTTATGGGGTGGTCCTTATACTTTAACTACTTTATGTGCTCCATCAATTGCACCATGGTTGGATGATGTAGAAACACATACACCTACAACCAACTCTACTATAGAAAACTGTTGGTCTTCTTCTCCGTCAGGAACAACTTCTGCTTATAGATGGGATATGACTTCAGGACCTACAACTTCTACTAATACAGGTCCTTCAGCCGCTTATAGTGGGCAATATTATTTTTATACTGAAGCATCTAGTGGTTCTACTGGTGATGTGGCTGAATTATATACGCCTTTAATTGATGTAAGTGCTTTAACAACTCCTGAGTTACAATTTTATTATCATATGTATGGTGTTGATATAAATAAACTTTATATAGATGTATTTGATGGTAATAATTGGGTTACACTTGATTCAATAGTTGGACAACAACATACCACTACTAACGATCCATGGTTAAAACATAATGTAATTATTAATGGATTTCCAGATACTTTACAAGTTAGGTTTAGAGGTATAAGAGGAGCAAGTTTTGATGGTGATATTGCAATAGATGATATTGAAATTAGAGAGGCGCCAACTTGTCCTCAACCAATTGCACTTAATGTTTCCAATGTAACGATGAATTCAGCTGCTTTTGGTTGGACAGAAATGGGGTCTGCCACCAACTGGCAAGTAGAATGGGGAATTTCAGGATTTACCTTAGGTGGTGGAGTTAGATTAATGACTACTACTAACCCTCACACTCAATTAGGATTGCAACCAGCAACTGCTTATGATTTTTATGTAAGAAGTGTATGTGCAGTTGGAGATTCTAGTTTTTGGTCAGGACCATATACGTTTACTACTCCAATTTGTAATTCATCACAACAATGTAATTATATATTTAGAATGACTGATTCTTGGGGAGATGGATGGAATGGAAATACGATGGATATTATTCAGAATGGAATTACTGTTGCCACTATTGGAGGCACATTTACCACTGGAAATGGTCCTGTAGATGTAACTATTCCGTTATGTAGTACTTTCCCATTTGATTTATATTGGAATACAGGTGGTAGTTTTAATACTGAAGTTGGAGTGCAAATTATTGATGCAAACAATACATCTATATTTACGCATAATCCGGGTACTGATTTATCAGGATCTACATTATACTCAGATTCAGTATTTTGTCCTTCTTGTCCTGTAGCAACTAATTTATCAGACTTTGCTGTGTCGGCTACTTCTGTAGATTTAAGCTGGACAGTTAATAGTACAGCAACTTCTTGGCAAGTAGAGTGGGATACTACAGGCTTTATTCAAGGAACTGGAAATATTGCTATAACATCTAATAATCCTTATAATATTTCTGGATTAACTCCTACAGGAGTTTATCAATTCTATGTGAGAGATATTTGTGCTACAGGTGATACAAGTAATTGGTCAGGTCCGCATACTTTCATCACCCCTTGTGCAAGTTTTGTAGCACCATGGTTTGATGATGTTGAAGCACATGTTACTACTACTAATTCTACTATTGAAAATTGTTGGTCATCATCTCCTACAGGTACTACAGCTGATTATAGATGGGATGTTGATGGTGCTGGCTCAACACCTTCATCTAGTACAGGACCTTCAGGTGCTTATAGTGGCAATAATTATTTTTATATCGAAGCTAGTAGTGGCTCTCAAGGAGACGTTGCAGAACTATATTCTCCATTGATTGATGTTTCTTCATTAAACACACCAGAGTTAGAATTCTACTACCATATGTATGGTGCTACTATGGGGAGTTTATACATTGATGTAAATAATGGAACTAATTGGGTAACGGTAGATTCAATTATCGGGCAACAACAAACTGCTACAACTGATCCATGGTTAAAAAGAAACGTTATTCTATTAGGAATGCCAAATATTATTCAAATTAGATTTAGATCTATTAAAACAGGAACTAGTTTTACTGGTGATATGTCTCTTGATGATATTCGTGTAATGGAAGCAACCGTATGTTCGCCACAACTTGTTAATTTGGGTAATGATACCATTATTTGTGGTACAGATTCAGTTATTCTTAATGCAGATAATAACCATTTTAACTATTTATGGTCTGATTCAGCAGGAACTTCATCTTCTACACTTTTAGTTGACTCAACTATTTTTGGAATAGGAGTTCATACAATTTCTGTTGAAGTGGTTGATTCAACTAATAGTTGTGTATCAAGAGATACTATTGTAGTGGAAATTACAACTTGTGTTGGTATTGAAGATTTAGCTTCAACTATTGATTTAAATGTGTACCCAAATCCTAACAAAGGACAATTCACACTTAATTTAACAACACAAAATACAACCGATTTACAAATTAGAATAACTAATATTCAAGGTCAGGAAGTGTTTGTGAAAAATAACTTTGATAATATTAATGTAATCAATGAAGAAATTAATATTGGAAATGTTAAAGGTGTTTACTTTATAAATATCATTACCAACAACGAAGTGATTACTAAAAAGATTATTGTTCAATAAATAACTAGTAAATAAGTTTTAGAAAAGCTGTAACATTGATTTGTTACAGCTTTTTTAACACTCTGATAATTAATGTGTTATACAAAAAAATAGATTTGTTATTATATTTTGGTCGGAAAACTTAGATTCGTCTAAAAAACAACAACTTTTATAGGTCAAATTACGTATTATCGTCTAGTAAATTTAAAAATGTAACATAAGCTGTTAAATTTTCTAGAATTTTGTGGGCTACATTTTAATCTAAATTAAAATATTTTTAACTAAAAATCAATCCCATGAAAAAATCTATATTATTTTTAAATTTAATTTTGAGTTTACTTATTACACAAAGTGTAATGGCTCAAATAACATTTGATAATGTACCTCCTTTGTCAGGAGGAGGAAGTACGGGTGGATCTACCGCTGGTTATATCTTCAATTTTACTACCAATCAAAATATTATTATCCAAAATTTTAGAGGTGCTTTTGATGATGTAGCAGGAACAGCAGAAGTATTTTATAATACTACTAAAGTTAATGGAAATCCTGGTGGTGCTGCAAGTATTAACGCAACAAATGGATGGATTTCATTAGGTACTGCTCCAATGACAGGACTTACTACAACTTCAACTTCTCCTATTGTGCAAGATATCCCTGTGCCAGTAAATTTATATTTAGCAGCAGGAGATACCATTGGAGTTGCGTTGCAATTTACTTCTAATGTATATCCAACAAATAGTATTGTTCAACCAACCTATACTGATGGTACTGTAACAATTGTTGCTGATTTAAGTTCTGCATTTACGTATAATACTACTGCAAATGCGTATTCTCCAAGACAAGTAAATGGAGGTGTTACTTATATATTAGCCACGCCTTGTTCGGGAGCACCAACTGCGGGTATAGCTTCTGCTCCAACAAATGTTTGTGCTAATCAACAATTTAATTTATCACTATCAGGTCAAACTGTAGGCACAGGATTAACCTACCAATGGTTATCTGCTCCTTCAGCAACAGGACCATGGACACCTATTTCTGGTGCAACATCATTTACCGAAGCTGTTTCTCAAACAACGGATACTTATTATGCATGTGAGGTTGTGTGTACAAATAGTTCATTAGCAGATACAACGATAGCAGTTTTTGTACAAACAAATCCAAATTTACCAGGGGGAACATATACCATTGGTGCATCAGGAAACTATCCTAATTTTACAGCAGCAGTTGCAGCCATGTCATGTGGTATTGCAGGACCAGTGGTATTTAATGTATTGACTGGTTCAGGTCCATTTAATGAGCAAATAATTATACCACAGATAATTAACTCTAGTACAACAAATACTGTTACCTTTAACGGAAATGGAGAAACCATTACTTATGCATCAACCGGTTCATCAGATAATTTTGTTATTAGGTTAGATGATGCCGATTATGTTACTTTTGATAGTTTAAATGTAGTTACACAATCTGCTACCGACAATTTTGCAATTCACTTTATTAATAATGCAGACTTTAATACTGTTAATAACTGTAATATAGATTTAACGTCTACCTTATCATCAACAGCTTCATCAAATGCAGGAATAGTTGTATCAGGAAGTTTAACCAGTGCAACAACAGCAGGAGCATCAGGTACTAACAATACATTTACTAATAACACTATTATTGGTGGTTATTATGGTATTACTATAAATGGGGCTTCTTCAACTAATGAGTCTGTGAGTAATATTGTATCAGGTAATACTATTCAAGATTTTTATTACTATGGAGCTTACTTAAGAAGCATATCTAACTCTGTAATATCTAATAATGATATTCACAGAATGAATAGATTAACTGTAGATAATTTTTATGCTTTGTATTTTGTTACTAGTGGTAGTAGAAATTTAATTGAAGCGAATCAAATACATGATGCCTATACAGGGACATTAACAGCTGGAACAGATGTTTCATACCCAATATATCATTCTAGCGTTGATGCTGCAATAGGTGATGAAAATAGAGTGGTAAATAATTTAATTTATAATATTAATAATAATGGAACATTGTACGCCTTTTATAATACAGGAAGTGATGGTGTTCATTATTTGCATAATACCATTTCGTTAGATGATGTAAATGCTACAGGAGGAAACACAAGAGGATTGTATCAAACAACTACTGCATCCAATATAGAATTTAAAAATAACATTGTATCAATAACCAGAGGTGGAACTGGAATAAAATATTGTATTTATTTAAATGCGGCAGCATCTGTGGTTACAAGTAATAACAATGTGCTGTACATGAATGCACCAGCTGGGACTAATAATTTAGGATATTATGGAGGTGATCAAGCTAACTTATTAGCATGGCAAACAGCTACTTCAGGTGATGCCAATTCAGTAGATGATGATCCAATTTTTGCCAATCCTTCATCAGCACAATTTACACCAACCAATGCAGCTATAAATGGTATGGCCGATGCCTCAGTAAATGTACTTACCGATTTTTACGGAGTAACAAGAGCAGCAACACCAGACCCTGGAGCAATAGAATTTACTCCGCCAAATTGCCCACAACCATCTAACTTAGCTGTTATTAATGTTACAGGTACAACAGTAGATTTAAGCTGGACAGAAAACGGAACGGCAACCGTTTGGGATATAGAATGGGATACAGCAGGATTTACACCAACAGGTATTCCAACAATTACGGGAACCACCACTAATCCACATCAAATAACAGGATTAACTCCTCTGTCTAATTATGAATTTTATGTAAGAAGTATATGTGGTGTTAATGATACTAGTTTATGGTCAGGACCATACATGTTCTCAACTGGATGTGCCACTCAATTATCAGGAACCTACACTATAGGAACAGCGGGTAATTATCTAACTTTTACAGATGCAATAAATGATATGATTACTTGCGGTATTTCGGGTCCGGTTGTATTTAATGTGTTATCAGGTTCAGGTCCATTCAATGAGCAAATTACTATTCCATCAATAATAGGAGCAAGTGGAGTAAATACCATTACCTTTAACGGAAATGGAGAGATTATTACTTCCACAACATCATCATCAGCACGTTCAATTATTTTATTAGACGGAGCAGATCATATTACTTTTGATAGTTTAGTAGTACAAACACAATCTTCTACTAATAACTTTGCTATACAGTTAATTAATGATGCTGATTCAAATACGATAAACAATTGTATAGTTGATTTAACATCGGCACTTACAAGTACATCAACAACTAATGCGGGTATAGTTATTTCAGGAAGTTTAACTGGTGCAACTACTGCTGGAGCATCGGGAGCGTATAATACTATTACCAATAACCATATTATCGGAGGTTATTATGGGTTAACCATAAACGGAGCTTCATCTACGAGTGAGTCAATGAATAATGTTATTGAAAACAATAGAATTGAAGACTTTTATTATTATGCTACTTATTTAAGAAGTATTTCCAACTCAAGCATAAGTTTTAATGATATCAGTCGTCCGAATAGAACTTCTACTTCATTATTTAATGGACTTTATTTTGTCACTAGCGGAGAAAGAAATACGATAGAAGGCAATAGATTACATGATCCATTTAGAGGTCAAGGAGGAGTGTCAACAAGTGCTTCTTATCCTATTTATCACACAGGGGTTACTGTAACAGTAGGAAATGAAAACAGAGTTATCAATAACTTAATATATAATATCAATAGTAATGGAACCATTTATGCACTATATAATGATGGTAGTGATGGCGTTTATTATTATCATAATACTGTTTCTTTAGATGATCAAAATGCAACAGCAGGAACTACAAGAGGTTTTTATCAAACTTCAGCAGCATCCAATATAGAGTTTAAAAACAATATTGTTACAGTTACAAGAGCAGGAACAGGAACTAAATATTGTGTTTATCATGGGACATCAACATCTACTATAATAAGTGACAATAATGTATTGTATATGAACGCAGCAGCCGGAACTAATAACTTAGGGTATGCTGGAGGTGCTCAAGCTACTTTATTAGATTGGCAAACAGCCATTTCAGGCGATGCTAATTCAGTAGATGTAAATCCATTATATGTAAATCTAACAGCTAATGATTTTGCACCAAGCAATCCATTAGTAGATGCTATTGCAGATGCATCGGTAAACGTTACTACTGATATCTTTGGAACAACAAGAGCGGTAACACCAGATCCAGGAGCTATTGAGTTCACACCACCAAACTGTTCGCAACCAGTTAGTTTAGCAACGGTAAATGTTACAAGCACAGCAGCAGATTTAAGTTGGGTAGAAACAGGGAGTGCCACTACATGGCAAATAGATTGGGATACTGCAGGTGTAGCTCAAGGTTTTGGTAACTTAGTAGTAACCACAAATAATCCACATACTATTACAGGCTTATTACCACAAAGCGAATACAGATATTATGTAAGAAGTATATGTGCAGTAGGAGATACCAGTTTATGGTCAAATCCTTACACATTAACCACTTTATGTGCTCCAACTATAGCTCCATGGTTAGATGATGTTGAAACACATGCAACAACAACTAATTCAACAATAGAAAACTGTTGGTCTTCTTCACCATCTGGAACTACTGCTTCGTTTAGATGGAACATTGATGGTGTTGGTTCAACTCCAACGGCAAGTACAGGTCCTTCTGGAGCTTATAGCGGTAATAATTATTTTTATGTTGAATCTTCAAGTGGATCAACAGGTGACGAAGCTTTCTTGTCATTACCTTTAATTGATGCTTCAGCATTAACAACACCAATGTTAGAATATTACTATCACATGTATGGGGCTAATACTGGAGATTTATATGTAGAAATGTTTGATGGTACTAACTGGATAAAAATAGACTCTATTAAAGGAGAACAACAAATATCAGATACAGACCCATGGTTAAAACAACAAGTAATATTAAGTAGTGCTGTTTTTGATACACTTCAAATGCGTTTTGTTGCTGTAAAAGGTAGTGGAGGTTTGGGAGATATCAGTATTGATGATGTTAGTGTATTAGAAACTCCGTCTTGCCTAGAGCCAAAATTCTTAGGAGTTAATAACTTACTTCCTACTCAAACGGATTTTGTATGGACAGAAGTTGGTACTGCAACTAATTGGCAGGTAGAATGGGCTTTGTCTGGGTTTACTTTAGGTAGTGGAGTTAGATTAAATACTACTAACAACCCTTACACTCAATTAGGCTTATCTCCTCAAACAGAGTATGATTTTTATGTGAGAAGTATATGTGGTGTTGGAGATACAAGCTTGTGGGTAGGTCCATTCACATTCACAACACCATGTACAATTGTTAATGCACCATGGTTTGATGATGTAGAAACACATGCTACGACAACAAATGCAACCATTGAAAATTGTTGGACAACAAATCCGTCAAATACTACAACTTTATATGCGTGGAACATTGATGGATCAGGGTCTACACCGTCTTCTAGTACAGGCCCGTCAAGTGCTTATAGTGGAAACAATTATTTTTATGTAGAAGCGTCTGATGGATCAACAGGTGATGTTGCAGAATTATATTCTCCATTGATTGATGTTTCTTCATTAAATACACCAGAATTAGAATTCTACTATCACATGTATGGCTCTACAATGGGAGATTTATACATTGATATAAATGATGGAACGAATTGGATAACTGTCGATTCTATTATTGGAGAACAACAAACTTCAGCTACAGATCCATGGTTAAAAAGAAATCTTATTCTTTTAGGATACACAAATACTATTCAAGTTAGATTTAGGTCTATAAGAAGTACAAATTTCTATGGAGATATGTCTATTGATGATGTTAGAATAAAAGAAGCTACTGTTTGTTCGCCACAACTTGTTAATTTGGGTAACGATACCATTATTTGTGGTACAGATTCAATCGTGCTTAATGCAGGTGCAAACTATATCGACTATTTATGGTCGGATGTAGCAGAGACAACTTCTCCTACACTTACAGTAGATTCAACTACTTTTGGTATGGGCGTTCATACAATTTCTGTTGAAGTGGTTGATTCAACTAATAGTTGTGTGTCAAGAGATACTATTGTAGTAGAAATTACAACTTGTGTTGGTATTGAAGATTTAGCTTCAACGGTTGATTTAAATGTGTACCCAAATCCTAACAAAGGACAATTCACACTTAATTTAACAACACAAAATACAACCGATTTACAAATTAGAATAACTAATATTCAAGGTCAGGAAGTGTTTGTGAAAAATAACTTTGATAATATTAATGTAATCAATGAAGAAATTAATATTGGAAATGTTAAAGGTGTTTACTTTGTAAATATTATTACCAACAACGAAGTGATTACTAAAAAGATTATTGTTCAATAAATAATCATAAATAAGTTTTTAGAAAAGCTGCAACAAATTAATGTTGCAGCTTTTTTAGTTTTATAAGAACTTCCTGTAAACATTTTCTTGTTTGAAAAAGTTGGTTATCCTAATCGTTTCATAAAATTATAAGACTAATTTTGTCCATATATATTTATGTTAAATGAAACCAACTATTGCAATAATTGAAGGCGGATACAGCCACGAAAAGGTAATATCACTAAAAAGCGCCGCTACCGTTTTTGAAAATATAGATTTAGCAAAATACACTCCCATTAAAGTAAGAGTTGATGAAGAGGGTTGGGTTGCTTTTATCAACGATAATAAAATTCCTATAAACAGAGATGATTTTTCAGTTATTGTAAATAACGAAAAAATTAAATTTGATTTTGCTTTTATAGTTATTCATGGTACTCCCGGTGAAGATGGAAAATTACAAGCCTATTTTGATATGATAGGACTGCCATATTCTACTTGTAATCATTTAGCTGCTACGCTTACCTTTAATAAATACGTGTGCAACCAATTTCTTAAAAGCTTAGGGATAACGGTCGCAAATGCAGTCTTAGTGAGAAAAAATGAAATAATTGAATTAGAAAAAATTATCAAAACAGTTGGCTTACCTTGTTTTGTAAAACCTGCTGATGGAGGAAGTAGTTTTGGCGTATCAAAGGTTAAAGAAGGAAATGAGTTATTAGTTGCCATTCAAAAAGCACAAGAACATGGTACAGAAGTATTGATTGAAGCCTTTATGGAAGGCAGAGAGTTTACTAATGGAGTTTATCTTTCTGAAAATGGAATTAAAGTACTACCCATAACCGAAATAATAACTCAAAATGAATTTTTTGATTTTGAAGCAAAGTATTTAGGTGAATCGCAAGAAATTACTCCGGCAGCTATAAATGCTGAAATGACAAACAGAATAAAACAAATAACATATAAGGTATATCAAATTTTAGGATTAAAAGGAATGTGTAGAGTAGATTATATTTTGGTAGGTAAGGAACCCCATGTGATTGAAGTTAATACTGTTCCAGGGTTATCTGCACAAAGTTTAATTCCGCAAATGGCAGCTTATGAAGGGATTTCTCTAAAAGAATTATTTTCAGAAGTAATAAAGGTTGCTACTAAAAAATAAAATAACATGATAATATACAACGTAACGATAAATATTGAAGATCAAATACACAGAGATTGGTTGCGATGGATGAAGGAAGTTCATATTCCTGATGTGATGGAGACAGGTTGCTTTATCGAGCATAAAATTTGTAAAGTTTTATCGGTACAACATGATGAGCAAGGACATACCTACGCTATTCAATATACTTGCGAAAATGAAACACAATTAAATAAATATCAAGAAGAATTTGCTCCCAAATTACAAAAAGAACACTTGGATAGATATGACGGGAAATTCGTTGCTTTCAGAACGATATTAAAAGTTGTTTAAGCAATTTCACTGCTCCATTCTTACAATAATTCACTAACTTTGCAGAAACAAATTTAAGCTTATGGAAACTACAAAAACATTATCTCCTTTTACGGTTTATGCGGAAATGACTCCGAATCCAAATACCATGAAATTTGTGTCGAATAGATGGCTAATTACCAACGACAAAAGTTATGAAATTTTAGCGAACCAAAGAGTTGGCGGACCATCTCCGTTAGCAGAAAAGTTGTTTAATTTTCCGTTTATTAACGGTGTTTTTATAGCTGCTAATTTTGTTACACTTACCAAAAGTGATATCATTGAATGGCAAGATGTGGTAATGGAATTAAGAGATTTTATTACTGATTATTTGAATAGTGAAGAAGGTGTTGTTATTCGTGAAGAATTTTTAAATCCTGCAAAAGAGGAAGTTGTTAGTGAAGCTTCTTCAGACAATACAGTAAAACCATCTGAAAATAAAAACTTTACCGATTTTGAGCAAAAAATTGTTGAAATTTTAGATGAGTATATTAAGCCTGCAGTTGAAAGCGATGGTGGAGCTATAGAATTAGATTCTTACAACGATGGTGTGGTAAAAGTAGTTTTAAAAGGTTCTTGCAGTGGTTGTCCATCATCAACTATGACATTAAAAGCAGGAATAGAGCAAATGCTTAAAAATATGCTGCCTGAAGTACAATCGGTAGAAGCGATTAATGGGTAAGATACTTAGTTGACAGTTAACAGTTTTTCAGAGAACTATTAATCAACTAAACTTATAAACTTTTAACCTCATAAACTAACTTACAGGCTCTTCGTTCTACCTCCATCTACAGGTAAATTAATTCCATTAATGTAAGATGCTGCCGGAGAAGCTAAAAATGCTACAGCATTAGCTACTTCTTCTGGTTGAGCTATTCTTTTCATAGGAACTTCGTTAGCCATTTCTTGAAACAAAACATCGGTAGATTTTCCGGTTTTTTCTGATTTATTTTCTACAATAGATTCCAATCTAACGGTGTTGGTAGCTCCAGGAAGTACATTGTTTACCGTTATACCAAATTGTCCTAATTCGTTAGCTAATGTTTTACTCCAATTGGCAACCGCACCTCTAATGGTGTTAGAAACTCCCAAACCGTTTAGCGGTTGTTTTACTGATGTAGAAATAATATTAATAATTCTGCCATATCCTGCTTGCTTCATTTTTTCTTTTACTGCTTGCATTAAAATGTGGTTGCAAAGCAAATGATTAGAAAAAGCACTTAAAAAAGCATCCTCATTAGCATCTTCAATAGGGCCACCAGCAGGACCTCCTGTATTGTTTATTAAAATGTTTACGGTTTTATCCGAATGAAGCATATATTGATTTACATTACTTTTTAATGCTGTTGGATTAGAAAAATCAGCAACAATGTAATCGTGTTTTTGTTGGTTGTTGGGAAGCTCTTTTAAAACGGTTTTTAGCTTCTCTTCATTTCTAGCAATTAATGTGACATTTGCCCCTAAAAATGCTAATTCTATGGCAATAGCTTTTCCTATTCCTTGCGTACTTCCGCAAACAAATGCATTTTTATTTTTTAAACTTAAATCCATAATTAATATTTTGTTTGGTTAAACAAGTGCTTTTTTTAATAATCCCGCTCTTCTCAATAATGCATCATTATCAGGCTTTCTACCTCTAAATTTTTCGTATAAATCCATCGGATGTTCACTTCCTCCTTTAGATAATATATATTCTTTAAATTTTTTTCCGGCTTCTGGGTTAAAAATACCTTTTTCTAAGAAATATTCAAAAGCATCGGCATCTAACACTTCTGCCCATTTGTAAGAGTAATATCCTGCGGAATAACCGCCTTGAAATATATGTGCGAAAGATGCACTAAAGCAAGTTCCATTTATAGTTGGGTAAATACGAGTTGGCAAAGTCGCTTCTTTTTCAAATTGTTCTACATCTTTAATGGTATCGGCAGGAGTAGTGTGCCAAGCCATATCTAGCAGTCCAAAATTCAACTGTCTTACTATTGCTGTTGCTTCCATAAAATTAGAGGAAGTTTTAATTTTTTCTACCAACTCCATAGGAATTACTGCACCTGTTTCGTAATGAAATGCGAACAATTCTAATGCTTCTTGCTCGTAGCACCAATTTTCTAATAATTGTGATGGCAGCTCCACAAAATCTCGGTAAACACTTGTTCCTGAAAGTCCCGGATAAGTAGTGTTTGCCAACATTCCGTGTAAGGCATGTCCGAATTCGTGAAACAAAGTAGTTACTTCATTAAAAGTTAATAAAGAAGGTTTTGTTTTAGTAGGTTTGGTGAAATTGCACACGTTAATTACTTGCGGACGAATATTTTCGCCATTTTTAATGCACTGACTGTTAAAAGTGGTCATCCAGGCACCATTTCTTTTACCTTCTCTTGGAAAGTAATCTCCATAAAAAATAGCCACTAATTCACCGTTATTGTCGGTTACCTTGTAGGTTTTTACATCTTCGTGGTATTTATCAATGTCAAATACTTCGGTAAACTGGAGTCCGTAAAGTTTTTCGGCAACAATAAACGCTCCTTTTATTACATTTTCTAACTGAAAATAGGGTTTTAGTTGCTCATCGTCTATTTCAAATAATTTTTGTTTTAATTTTTCGCTGTAATAAGCCCCATCCCAACTTTGCAACAATTCCGGTCCATCTAGTTCCTTAGCAAATTCGCACAATTGCTTGTATTCACTTAATGCAACAGGCTTGGCCTTGTCTAACAAATTATTTAAAAAGTCCATTACATTATTAGAAGAAGTAGCCATTTGCTCTTCTAACACAAAGTCAGCATGGGTTTTATAACCTAATAAATTGGCTCTTTGTTCTCTCAATTGAGCTATGGTCAACACATTGTTTCTGTTGTCATGTTCATTGTTATTGAAAGCTTTAGCACCGGATGCTTTTGCCAATTTTTCTCTTAACGCACGGTTATCGGCATAAGTCATAAATGGGAAGTAGCTTGGCATGGCTAAGGTAAATACCCAGCCGTCTTTATTTTTTTGCTCGGCAGTCATTTTTGCTGCTTCTACCACACCTTCTGGCAATCCACTTAAGTCTTTTTCATCAGTAATGTGCAGCTCGTAATTGTTGATTTCTGCTAACAGATTTTCACCAAAGTTTAAAGATGTTTCCGAAAGTTTTTTATCGATTTCTCTGAGTGTTTTTTTATCCTTCTCGTTAAGATTAGCACCATTTCTAACAAAACTTTTGTAGGTTTTGTCCAACAGCATATCTTCTTCTGCAGTAAGCTGAAAAGTTGCTTTGTTGTCATGAACTGTTTTTATTCTTGCAAAAAGTTGTTCATTTAGCCCAACATCATTTCCGAACTCAGATAACATTGGAGATACTTCTTTGGCAATTTTTTGGATTTCAGTACTTGTTTCAGCTGAGTTTAGGTTAAAGAAAATATGAGAAACACTATCTAATAATTCACCACTGAAATCTAATGCAGCAATGGTATTTTCAAAAGTGGGGGTTTCCGAATTATCGGTAATAGTGTCTATTTCTTGTTTGGCTTTATTAATAGCAGACTCAAATGCAGGTTTAAAATGTTCGTTTTTTATTTTGGAGAAAGGTGGAGTATTAAAAGGCGTATTAAATTTTTCTAATAATGGATTTGTCATGTTTATTCTCAATTTTTGATTTTGGCAAAGTTAGCGATTAATCGTGAGTTGGGAAGGTAGTTTATAAGTTTAGATAATTTTTAACCTCCAATCCCTAATTAAACTCCACTACTTCTAAATCTTTAATTTCATTGTTGTCAAGTGTAAACCGCACAATGGTTTTAACTTTATGAAAACCTTGTTGACCTGCTGCTCCAGGATTGATGTGCAGGAGTTTAAGTTTTTCATCATACATCACTTTTAGAATGTGAGAATGTCCGCAAATAAAAAGTTTAGGTGGGTTGTTGGTTATTTCTGCTTTAATTTCTTGGTTGTACCTGTTTGGGTAGCCTCCAATGTGGGTTATCCAAACGTCCACTCCCTCACAATTAAATCGTAAGTTTTTAGGAAAACGAGTTCTTACGGTTTGTCCGTCAATATTGCCATAAACCCCTTTTAGCGGTTTCAATTTTTCCAATTGTTCTATTACTTCATAATTGCCAACATCTCCGGCATGCCAAATTTCATCGCACTGTGCAAATAATTTTTCCAATTTCGGATGAAAATATCCATGCGTATCTGAAATAAGTCCTATGCGTTTCATTTTTTAAGAAAATATTTACAGCAGAGTTAAAGAAATAATTAGTTTTACCAAAAGATAATAAAACAAAATCTTTTTAGTTTGTATTCTCATTAAATTAAAAACTACAACCATGAAAAATAATTTTTTAAAACTTAATTTATTGATAGTTTGCTTTTTGCTAGTTGCTTCTGGCATTTTTGCTCAAGAAAAACAAGATACTTTAAAACCACTAAAAGGCGATTGGGGTTTTGTGTTAAACTTAGCCGGATTGGTAGATAATATTTCTTTAGGCACTCGTTCGGATATCAACAATAATAATACTGTATTGGCAAAATACCAGTTGAAAGACAATAGAGCTTTGAGAATTGGCTTAGGCTTATACTCTAAAAGAGAGAATAATTTTGCTGCCGACAGTATTTCGTTGTTATCAGGCAATAGAGCTTGGCGTGAAGTAGATTCTATTGAAACCCGATTTGATTTTTCGGTTGCGTTGGGTTACGAAATTCAATTTGAAGGCACAAGAAGATTAATGCCTTACGTTGGCGGTGAGTTGGTAGTTGGCAGAATTGGCAATACTAAAATTGATGCTACAACAGAAATCACCGACAAATTAGGAACGCAACGAATTAAAAGAATTATTCAGCAAGATGGAGGAATGAGCTTTGGCGTAAATGTGTTAGCCGGATTTAATTATTTCTTTGCTGAACATATTTCTATTGGAGCAGAATTTAACTTAGGTTATATGGCATCAGTAAGAGGTGGCGACCAAAGTGAAAGTGTAGTGGATACCCCTGTTAGCGGACAACAAACGTCTTCTTTTATTAATTCTAAAGGAGGCACTTCCGACAGAGGTTTTGATGTAAATTCTACAGCCGGGTTGTTACTTTCATTTTATTTTTAAAGAACAAGTTTAGACATAAAAAAAGCGGGAAGTGATAATCAGTTCCCGCTTTTTTGTTTTAAATAGTTAATTGATTATTGAACTATCAGTTTTTTAGTAATTTTTTGCTCTCCAATTAAGGTACTTATAAAATAAATTCCTTTAGCTAAGTTAGCTGTTTCAATGGTAAGTGTATTCATTCCTGGCTGCATATTGCCGGTAAATACATTTTTAATTTCTTGTCCCAATTGGTTAAGGATAGCTATTTCTACTTTTTCAGCAGTTGTTAATTCAAAAGTAAGCGTAGCATTTTCATTGGAGATAGGGTTAGGATAAATACTCAAATTGAATTTATTTTCTAATTCATTTATACCAACCATAGGCATAGGGTATTGAGAAATTACCGTTCTAGAAGAATCTCCTGCAATTTCTGCATCAATAATAGAAAGTAGCGGGTATTTGCTAACAGAAGGTTCGTAATAGTTAATGATTTTACCTTTTATAGTTATAGGAAGAATAGCTGGCAAAGGAAATGGTAAAATAATAGTATCGGTAACTAAGCTATCAAACTGAACAACTCTTAGCACATTAGGAATGCTTACGCTGTTTGGAAGTAATAATGTTCCCCAAGCATCTGCATTTACAGAAACGGTACCACTACCATTTGTTGTTGTATTATAGTCAACAGCTGTAAACTGACCTGAAAAAGCATCATTAAAACTATTTCCATACACAAATGGATAAGTCATTGTTTTTTCAGGGTCTGCATATTTAATAATGGTAACACCAAAAGTATTAATATCAAGTACCATCCCGTTGTTTACTAAGCTATCTGTACTAACTAATTGTCCGTAGCGTTTGTTTACAGGAGACCCTACTGTAGTGTCAGCATAAGTTGCAGTGGGAAAATCACTTGCATAAGTTGTTGTAGCAGGATTAACATAATAGTTGGTTTGAGACATTCCGTAACCAGCAAGAGTACTGTAATCAAAGGTTACATTAGCTCCAATAGTGTTATCAATAACACTGTTACTATCGGCAACATAGTACAATTGGTTTTCTCCTACTAAAGGAGCATGGTTAGCAGAGATAAGTGTTGGTTGAGCTATTGAAGTTAGAGCTATACTCAGCCCTAAAAAAGTTAAGTAAATATTTTTCATAGTTGTAGTTTTATTTTTATGTAAAGTTAAGGAATTTATTAAACTTAGAATTTTATAGCTAAGCCTGTGCCTAAATATACCCCCCTTAAACGCATTTTCATATCTATATCATAGTTTACATTAAAAGCATTTAAAGCTGCTGAAACATCATCAGAAAGTTCAGGATCGATATTTATATTCATAAGCGGAAAGTTTAAACTAAACAACATTCCGATATTGTCTGAAAAGAAAATTCTATCGGTAATTCCCAATGTAAAATAGCCACCGTTTCCTTTTGCAGATTTTAGAAAAGCACCTTGTATATCATGGTATTCCCAATTAGCATTTGCAATACCTAATCCTAAAGTCAAGAATAAATCATTTTTGTCTGCATTAAGTAAATGGTAATTTAAATGAATTGCAAAATCAGTACTTTTTACACTTTTTACCGTATCTTTATCTTCTTCGTCAATAAAATAATTACTAAAGCCTATCTTTAGCCCAACACCAATTTTATTTGAAACTCCATACTCACCTCCAATTCTAAAAATACTGCTTGCTGTTCCATCTTTATCAGTATCAGATTCATCAATATTAAATCCAAAAACATTTGCTTTTATTGAAGTTGTTGTTTCGGTAGCATAAATTCCTAAACCTAAATCTACATCAATATTCCAATTACCTTTTTGGAAGGCTTGAGCATTAGTTTTAATACTTGTTATACTTAATATAAGCAACATTATTGTTGCCAAACAAAATGGTATTTTTTTCATAATTAGTTGTTTTTAAGGATGAACAAATGTAATCCAAAAATAAAAAGAATAAATAAAAAGTTTGTTTTTTTTAGATTAATTGATGTATTCATTTATTTTTGAGGAGTAATTTTTAAACTTTAATTTAATGAAATTTCTATTTGGAAGTGTTTTTGTTTTGTTAATACTTGTTTCAAATGTACAAGCAAATGAAGATTCTTTGCTTGTAGCTAGCTTATTAAAGCAGGCTGACCAATCCCAACAAGAAGATTCAGCTTTGTTTTATGCTAATAAAGCGTTAGAATTTGCATCTAAAAAAAATTATTTAAATGGTGTATTATCTGCAATTACTAAGATCGGTAATGTTTATGCCATGTCCGGAAAATTAGAAGAAGCTTTAGAGTTTTATAAAACTACGATTCCAAATTATAAGTTTGATGCTACTCAACTTAGTACAGCCTACAACCAAATAGGAATTTACCATGTTTATATGGGACATTTTGATAGTACAGAAACATATTTTTTAAAAGCATTAGAAATGCGAAAACAAATGGATGATAGTGTAGGGGTTGGAGCATCTTTAAATAATTTAGGAAATGTAATGATGTCTAAAGGTGATTATGATAAGGCAGTAAAATATTTTTTTCAATCGCTTAAAATTCGTGAAACTATTAAAGATAGTGCTGGAATAGCTTCTTCTACTAATAATATTGGAATGATTTATTACAAACAACAAAAGTTTAAGGATGCTATTAAATATTACCATAAAGCACTTGAGATTAACACTAAACACCATGTTGTTGATAAGGAAATTTTCATTCTAAATAACTTAGGAAATATTTATGATGAGATGAATGAGTTAGATTCTTCTGTTCATTATTATTCTATAGCAATAAAAAAAGCAGATGAATTTGGTCAAAATAGATTAATTGCTATTTCTTATGGCAATATGGGAGTTACACAAGAAAAATTAGGAAATTATAATGAAGCTATAAATTACTTAAATAAAGCACTGCAAATAAGAACGGAATCTAATGATTTGGAAGGCCAAGCAATTTTATATAATAATTTAGCTAGTGTCTATATTTCACTAAATAAAATTGACAGTGCAGTTCATTTTTTCAAAAAGAGTAATGAATTTACTACTTTAATTGGTTTTAAAGAGGCTACTAGAGATAATTACTTAGGGTTAGCAACAGCCTATGATAAATTAGGAAAATTTAAAGAAGCATTTGAAGCACATAAAAATTACCTTGTCTATAAAGATTCCATATTTAATGAAGAATCTAACAAACAAATTGAAGAAATTAGAACACAATATGAAACAGAGAAGAAAGAGAAACAATTGGCAGAACAAGAAGTTATTATTACAAAAGAACAATTGCGGGTAAGACAAAGGAATTACACTCTTGTAGGTTTGGCTTTAGTATTAATTTTTATTGTTATCCTGAGCTTTTATATCTACAAACAACAAAAATTTAAGCAACAAAAACTTATTGAAGAAAATAGGTTGAAAGATGAATTAGCCAAAATAAAATTACAAAATGAACTGCATGAAGAGCGTATCAGAATATCAAGAGATTTGCATGATAATATAGGTTCTCAACTAACTTTTATCATTTCTTCGGTAGATAACATGGGTTATTTATTTAAAACTGTAGACGAAAAACTTAGAGAAAAGTTACTTGATATTGCTGATTTTAGTAGAACGACCATTACCCAACTTAGAGATACTATTTGGGCATTAAATAAAGATGAAATAAGCTTTGATGATTTAAAATCCAGGTTGTATAATTATATTGAAACAGCCAAAATTGTTAAAGAAAACATTACTTTTAATTTTGATGTTGATGTGCAACAAAAAATTAGTTTTAATGCTATTGAGGGAGTAAACATTTACAGAATAGTTCAGGAAGCCATAAACAATTCATTAAAATATTCTGCTGCAACAACCATAAATGTATTACTTAAAGAAGAACAAGATAAACTGATATTAAAGATTGAGGATGATGGAATAGGGTTCAATATTAATGAAGTAAAATTAGGTAATGGCTTGGATAATATGAAAAATAGAGCCACATCCATAAAAGCTAATTTCAGCATAGATTCTACACCAGAAAAAGGGACAACAATTTTATTAGAAATGCCCATTAAATAAGCCAAATGACGTATTATTTATAAAACACTTACAACCTAAATTTGCCTAAAAGACCAATTATTATGAACATAAAAATAGCCATAGCAGAAGACAATAATTTTTTAGCTCAATCCATAGAAGAAAAATTAGCTCTTTTTGATGATTTTAAATTTAAGTTTAGAGGAAAAAATGGAGCAGAGCTTATTGGTAAGCTAGAAGAGGATCATGTAATTGATGTTGTTTTAATGGATATTCAAATGCCCGAGATGGATGGAATAAAAGCTACTGAATTGATAAAAAACCGTTATCCGCAAATAAAAATTATAATGCTTACTGTTTTCGATGATGATGAAAATATTTTTAATGCCATAAAAGCCGGAGCAGATGGCTATTTACTCAAAGAAATTACCCCGGATACTTTGCATGATGGAATTTGCCAAGTACTAGAGGGAGGTGCAGCAATGACCCCTTCTATTGCTGCAAAAGCATTGAATTTATTAAGGTTTCCTGAAAAAGTAACAGCAGATAAAATACAAGTAGAAGAAATATCGCTCACTAAAAGAGAAACAGAAATTTTAGAGCAACTTTCTAAAGGATTAAACTATCAATTAATTGCAGAAAATTTATTTATTTCGCCACCAACTGTTAGAAAACATATAGAAAATATTTATAAAAAACTGCAAGTACATAATAAGATGGAAGCAGTACAAAAAGCTATGAAAAACAATTTAATATAGACTAACTACCTCAATATACGACAAATGACGTATTGAAAGAATTGGATTAATTCTACTTCTTTGTACCTATGAAAGAAGGTAATAATATTCCAAAACTTACTCCCAGAGAAAAAGAAGTGTTAGTTCATATTTCTGATGGGATGACACATAAACAAATAGCAGATAAACTCA
>LADZ01000035.1 GCA_000961845.1 Flavobacteriales bacterium BRH_c54 | reverse complement strand
CTTTCAATGCCAAAAGGCTTCATAATAGATGACAAAGTACTTAGATACACCTCCGAAATACGAGCCATTTCATACCCATATATATTTTGATTAATCACTAATTTATGTAGTAGTTTAAAAAGCTTACAAATGTAACTAATTTAGGTACATGTATTTTTTGGGGAAGTAAAATTTAGAAAGATTTAACGTTTAGTTTGTTTATCCTTGATTAAAATTTGATAGATTCGTTAATTTCAGAAAAAGAGCCAGTAAGATAATAAAAAAAATAAGAGATTTCCATTAAGATTTCTATCCTACTTAACACAAAGTAGCTTATCAAATAAAAAAATCATATTTTCTTTTCTTTCTCTTCCCATTGTTTGAATAGTTTAGGCATTTCTACTTCCATATAATTCATGAAATCAATGATTTCTTTTAAAGAATGGTTAAAATCCAAAGTTGATTCTGATCTGACACTTAAAATTTCTTTAAACAAACTATTTAATTCAAAAATACTATCGTTTACCTCCCTTAGTTTAGCCTTCCAACTAATAATTAAACTACGAAAATATCGTTTACGATCTCCCATCTTAGTGATGTATTCGATTCGCTTTATTTGAATAAGTGCATTCAAAGCATTACTTGTTGCACTTTTACTCAAATTCAGTGTGGTTCTTATTTGATCAAAAGTTAATTCAACCTCATCAGAAATCAATAATAAAGCTAAAATCTGAGAAGCAGCTGGTGTATATCCCAATCGCTCATGAATAACAGTAGCCTTTTCTATAAGCTGTTGCTGTTTGGCTGTCAATTTGATTTTATCTTTCATGTGTACAAATTAAACTATAAATATTCATAATCTAAACCTAAATGAGTAATTAAATCTTCGCCTTTTAAGTGACGTAAGGTGTTTTGTAATTTCATTTCTTGTTTAAAGATATCGTGCATTGGTTTTAAACCAGGAGCTTTTTCTTGTGGAGATTTAAAGTAGAACGATAACCATTCTTGAACACCACTCATGTTTGACCGTTGAGCCAAATCCAAGAAAATAGCTAAATCCAACACTAAAGGAGCAGCTAAAATAGAATCTCTACATAAAAAGTCGATTTTAATTTGCATAGGGTAACCCATCCAACCAAAAATATCAATGTTGTCCCAACCTTCTTTGTTGTCGCCTCTTGGTGGGTAATAATCGATACGTACTTTGTGGTATAAATCTTTGTATAAATCAGGGTGTTTTTCTGGTTCTAAAATATCTTCAAGCACACTCAATTTAGATACTTCTTTAGTTTTAAAACTAGCAGGATCGTCTAATACAGCACCATCTCTGTTTCCTAAAATATTGGTTGAAAACCAACCAGCAATACCTAAGTTACGTGTTTTTAAACCTGGAGCAACAATTGTTTTCATTAAGGTTTGACCAGTTTTAAAATCTTTTCCGCAAATTGGAACATTGTTTTGTTTTGCTAAAGAAACCAATGCAGGAATATCTGCTGATAAGTTAGGAGCTCCATTTGCATAAGGAACTTTCTCCATTAATGCTGCATAAGCATAAATCATACTTGAAGGTATGTTTTCATCATTGTTTCTTAAACCATTTTCAAGGCTTTCGATGGTTTGATGAACAGCACTTTCTTGAATATATATTTCTGTAGAACCACACCATACCATTACCAATCTATCGCAATTGTTTTTTGCTTTAAAATCACGAATGTCCTGACGTAATTGCTCTGCTAAATCCATTTTAGTAGCACCTGTTTTTACATTTGAGCCATCTAATTTGGTAACGTATTTTTTGTCGAAAACTGCTTTCATCGGTTTGATAGCTTCCAACTCAGGTTTTAATTGTTCTAAAGTATATCTATCTAAAACCCCTGCATGAACAGCAGATTGATACACATTGTCGTCAAACAAATCCCATCCACCAAAAGCAATGTTTTTAATGTCAGCTAATGGAATAAAATCTTTAATAAGCGGAGTATTGTTGTCGGTTCTTTTTCCGATTCTAATTGTTCCCATTTGAGTTGTTGACCCAATTGGTTTAGAAATACCTTTGTTTACTGCGTAAACTCCAGCTATAAAGGTAGTTGCTACCGCACCCATACCAGGTAATAAAATACCTAATCTTCCTTTTGCACTTTTTATGTTCAGATTCATATTAAAAAATTTGTTTGTTAATTATATAATATTTGTTGTAGTTGAGAAATGTTATCTGTAATTATAAAATCAGGGTGCTTATTAACAGCTTTAACTTGGTTAGGTTGTGTTTTTATATCAAATACAACGACTCTAATACCTTGTGAATGAGCATATTTTATATCTTGTTTTGAAATATTATAATTATTTGCTAAAATACCATACCATCCATTTTCTTGAATCTGTTCAATAGCCCAACTAATTTGATTAGTTTCAATCATTAATTTTAGGCTAGCATCTTGCTGACTCAATTCTTTTAATAAGTTTATATCCCCTGAAGTTATATAAGTATATTCATAATATTGGTATTTGTTAATAATATCCACTATTTTACTGGCATACACTGAAAAAAAACCAGTAGAGTTATATAATGAACTATCGTATAACCAAGACCTTAAATCTAAATGTAATTGTGGTTTTATCTTTTGTTTAGAAAACTTTTGTAAAACAGCTTCTAAAGAAACAATATGTTCATCTATAAACAAATTTGCATGTATATCTCGATTGTATTTAAACTCATGTAGTTCTGCTAAATCATATTCGTATACATAGCCATATCCATCTGTAGAAGTTTCTAGTCTGTCATCATGAAACAACACTAAATTTAAGTCTTTTGATAATTGCACATCTACTTCTACTCCATCAGCACCATAAACATCAATGGCTTTTGTAATGCTTAACATTGAATTTTCTGGTAATTGTGTATTTAATGTTTGAAAGCCTATTCCTCCATCACCAATTATGTATATAAAATCACCATTTAGGTTATGAATATCATTCATATTTGCCTTTTTACAAGATAAAGTTATCATCAATAATACAAACATTATAATTCTAAAATTCATAACTTATCAACCCTTTTAACATTAAATTATAACCTATGTAATTCTCTTTTTTACCTTCTGAAAAATTAAAATATCTTTCGGTATATCCTCCCACTCCTATAGAATTTCCAATCCATATTTTTTTAGTTAATTTTATTAAAAAACCATTACTTACTACATACTCATGAATAATATTTTTATTAGAATAATACCGATTTGTTACGTCATACATTAAATTGGTATAATTAATGGATATGTAAGATTTAATATTATTATTATTCATAATAAAATATTTATAATCTACCATTAATCCTATGGATGTTTGATAAGGAAAATAACTAGATTGAAATGCTATTTTAGTACCTATTCCCAGACTATGTTTTTTGTAAAAACCATTTACTTGTAACCCAAAATTAATACCTGAATAACTTATATAAGGCGATGTTTCTATCCCCCATTTAATTTTATCTTCCTCTTGAGCTTGTAGCAAAATTTCATCAATTATCAAAAAGTAAAGAATAAATATGACTACTTTCTTTAACATCTTTTTACTATCATAATCTTATTATGAGCTAAATTTGATATCATACACATTAATGGGTATGGAGTAATAACAATTAAACCTCCTAAAATGGCGTCTAAATAAAAATGATTAGCCGTTAATACAATTACTAACAAAACAAATAAAGGATATGTTAATACCAACAATTTGTAGCTTTTTTTTGCATATAAAACAACAACAATTGCAATTAAAAAAGCATTACCAAAATGCATGGATGGAACAGCTGCATATTGATTAAATAAATTAGAAAAAAAACCACTATATAAATTAATTCCACTTATCTGTAATAATGTATCAGTAAATCCATATTCACCAAGCATCCTAGGTGGAGCACAAGGATAAGTTATAAAAAAGATAATTGAAATACAATTGGCAGCTATAAACCCATTTCTTATCCAGTAATATTTTTTATTATGTTTTTTAAATAGCCAAACAAAAAATACCACTGTTGCTGGTATATGCACATACATATAAAACGTATTTAAAAATTTTATCAAACTAATTTTTGAAAGAAATAGACTTTGAATTATTGGCTCAGTAAATATCCCTAACTCTTTTTCAAATTCAATTAGTTTGTGTGCATTTTTAAATGCTGTACTTGCATCTCCTATTGCTATGTAACGTGATATCTTATAAAAAATTAAAAACGATATAAATATAGATAACTCTTTTATTCCTTTGTTTCCAATATATTTTAACACAAATTCTTTCATATCATACAAATAAATAGGACTGACTGTATAAAAAATTGTTTACTAACAACATTAAGATAATACTTAATTTAAATTTCTAATAATGAGAACATTTTTTAGTAATACTATTATTTTTTGTGCCTTCTTACCTGCACCATCAATTATTATGTGGTTTAATTAAAAATGGTGAGGTGCAGGCAGAAGGACTTAATTGTTTTAATTCATTTTTGCCGATTCTATTAATTCCAAATCCAACACATCCTTTTCATACATCAACTCTTCAATGGATTTCTTCTTAGAGAATTTAGCAAGTATAATGTCAAAAATGTTATAAACTACAGGCACAACAATTAAAGTCAAGAAAAGAGAACTGGTTAATCCACCAATAATTACCCATGCCAATCCGTTTTTCCATTCAGCTCCTGCACCAGAAGCCAATGCAATAGGCAACATACCGAATACCATGGCAATTGTAGTCATTAAAATAGGTCGTAACCTCGCATGGTTGGCATCTATTAATGCTTGTCGGGTAGATTCTCCTTCTTTTTTTCGCTGATTAGTGAAATCGACCAGAATAATGGCATTTTTTGCAACTAACCCAATTAACATAATTAATCCAAGAATTGTAAATATATTAAGTGTGTTGTTGGTTAATGCCAATGCCAATAAAGCTCCTATTATAGATAAAGGTATGGAGAACAATACTACCAAGGGATAAACAAAGTTATTGTATAGCGAAACTAAAATAAGGTAAACCAGTATGATAGCTCCCAACAATGCTATTCCTAATGAACCAAATCCTTCGCTTTGTCTTTCTTTATCTCCTCCCCAGATGTAATTTACACCTACTGGTTTTCTAATATCTTGTAGTTTTGTTTCCCATTCATCAGCAATGGTTCCTGATGGGCGTCCAACAGCTTGTGCTTCAACAGAAATGGATGTGCTTTTATCTCTTCGTTCTAATTGACTAGGACCAGATGATTCAATAACTTCGGCAAATTGAGTAAGTTTTATTTTTTCCCCTTTATTATTATAAAAGAAGATGTTTCTCACATCATCAATATTTTTTCTGTTAAAGTTGGTGTACTGAATATTAATATCATATTCATAATCTCCTTGCCTAAATTTTCCTTTGGTATTTCCATTGAATGCTGTCTGCATGGTTGCTCCAACGGTTGCTAATGACAAACCTAATGACGACATCTTATCTCTGTTCACTTTCACATTAATTTCGGGATTCCCTGCCTCTACTGAAAGTTTAACTTCTGTTGCCCCATCAATGGTTTGTAATACTGCCATTGCTTGCTCTGCATAATGATTAACGCTGTCTAAACTTGATCCTTTTACTACCAATAACAACGGTGCTCTTTCTGCTGTTCCCATTATGCTTATGGGAATTGTTTTTACTTTAGCCTCGTAAATTAGAGGCTTCAGTTTTTGCTTGATTTTAGCAGCATAAATACTTGCTTCATCTTCTCTTAAATGTTTATCAATTAATTGAACAGTTATTTCTGATTTATAGGATGGTGATTGTGATGCTCCCATTTCTCCGCTTGATTGTCCAACAGTGGTAATTAATTTTTTAACCTCTTTTTGCTGAGCTAAAAAGGCTTCTGCTTTTTGTGTGGCAAAATTGGTTTGTTCGATAGATGCATCTTTTTTCATTTCTAATTGAACAATAAATTCACCTGCATCTCCCTTGGCAAAAAATTCACCACCGATATAACCACCTCCAATTAAATAAAATGAAGAGAATAGTAACACTAATGCTAATCCTAATGTAATTCTTTTATGATTTAATGACCACTCTAATATTCCTGTAACCCAATGGGTGAACTTTTTTAATCCGTTTTCAAAAGATATTACCATTCTACCGAAAAGGGTTTTGTTACTTAATTTTTCTAATTTACCAAACCGAGATGAAAGCCATGGAACAATGGTAAATGAAGAAAGTAAGGAGAATAAAGTTGCTATTGATACTGTGATACAAAATTCTTTTAAAATTTTAGCAGCAATTCCACTACTTAATGCAATTGGAACAAAAACTACGACAATTACTAGTGTTATTGAAATTACAGTAAATCCTATTTCTGAAGTAGCATCGTAAGCAGCTTTCACCCTATTCTTACCCATTTCCATGTGGCGATAAATGTTTTCGAGTACCACAATGGCATCATCGACCAAAATCCCCACCACCAATGATAACCCAAGTAAAGACATTAAGTTTAAAGTATATCCTAATAAATAAATACCTATAAAAGTGGCTATTAACGATGCCGGTATGGAAATCATTACGATAATGGAATTTCTTATACTGTGCATAAAAAACAACATCACAATAGCTACTAATATAATTGCCAACATCAAATCGAAAATAACTGCATCTGCAGATTCTAAGGTATAGACAGATTTATCGTTTGCTACGTCTATTTTTAGATTCACCCCACTATAATCTTTTTCAACTTTTTTTATTTGTTCTTGAATTGTTTTGCTTACTTCAACAGCATTAGCATCTGTTTGTTTAATTACTTGGGCAATAATGGCACTTTTTTGATTTACTCTCGCAATTTTTTCAACATCTTTTTCACCATCCTGAACATCTGCAACATCTTCTAATCGTATTTGTGCACCATCTTTGTTTTCGAGAATTACCAGTTTTCTTAGTTCTTCTACATTTTTAAATTTACCTGATAACCTAATAATTACAGACTGCTCTCTTGTTTTTACGCTTCCTGTAGGGAAATCTAAATTAGATGTTAAAATTGCATTTTGAACTTGCAATAATGACAATCCATATCCTTCTAATTTTAAGGCATCTATGCTTACTTTTATTTCTCTTTCTTGTCCTCCAATTAAATTAATTTGAGCTACTCCATCTGTTCGGGAAAGAATAGGAGCTAATTCTTTATCCATCAAATCGTAAAACTCCGTAGCATTCATTTGTGAAGTAGCCGCCAAAGTCATAATTGGCAAATCATCAATAGAAAATTTGTTCAATGATGGGGGGTCTGCATCTTCAGGTAAATCTTTTAGAATTACATTAATCCTTCTTTGAGCATCATTAATGGCATAGTCAACATCGGCTCCATCTTTTAATTCAACAGTTACCATTGATACACTTTCAAATGATTTGGTATCAATCTTTTTTATTTTTTCCATAGAAGAAACAGCATCTTCTATTACTTTTGACACAGTACTTTCCACTTCACTTGGTGATGCTCCCGGATATACGGTAACTACCGAGATAACTGATGTACTGAATTTAGGAATCAGCTCATAATTTAATGAGGAGTAACTTAATAAACCTCCTAATGTAAGTACTGTAAACAGTACTATTACCAAGGTTGGTCGTTTTATTGATATTTCAGCTATTTCCATGTTTGTCTTTTTATCTTAACTAATTGTTAAACAAGTAAGTTATATACTCTTATTTAAAACTGTTACTTTGGTTCCATCTATAAGATTTATCTGACCAGTAGTAACCACTACTTCATTTGCTTTCAATCCTTTTAACACTTCTACTTCATCTCCCAAAATTCTTCCAGCTACTACCTTTTTCATTTTTGCTACTCCATTCTCTACCACAAAAACTTCGTTGTTGTTAACACTTCCTACAAAAGCTGTTCTAGGTATTATAAGTTTATCGTTACTTTCTTTATAATTAAATACTACACTGCCATACATTCCTGCTTTTAGGTTTAAGGTGTTATCATTATCTACTTCAACTTCTATCGGGAAGTTTAAAGATTGGTCTGCTTTGTATGCAACAAATGATACTTTTCCTGTAAATTCTTTATCTGGAAAAATGCTGGATTTAACTATTACGGTATCTCCTACTTTTATATTGGCTACCTGAGTTTCGTTTACCGCTACTCTTAGTTTTAATTTAGAAACATCAACCAACTCAAACAATGGCATTCCGGGTGAGGTATAAGTGCCAGTTTCTATGTATTTTTTGTTAACATAACCTATAATAGGTGCTTTAATTTTGGTATCATTATACCTAATTTTTGCTTGCTCTAATTGAGCTGATGCATTTTCTAAAGCCAATGTTGCCTGATCTAATTGTTGTTGCGTAACACCTCCGTTTTTATATGAATTTTCAAATCGTTCTTTGTCTTTTAATAACTTGTTATAAACTTCTTGAGCATTTTCTAACTCGACACTTAATTTATCTGATTTAATTGTTGCCATAACTTCTCCTTCTTTAACAAAGTCTCCTTCTGCAACTAATATATCTACTATTCTTCCTGATATTTCGGATGAGAAATCGAGTTGTTTGTTGGCTAGAAATACACCATTTGCATCGTAATTCATGGTAAGCTGTTTTGCTACAACTTTATATGTTTCAACATTTACAGACCCAACCGGTTGTGATACAACATCTATTTTTTCTTGATTGGATTTTTTGTTGTGATTAAGTACTACCGCAATTAAGACTAAAGATAAAATAACTACTAGAGTTGTTATCAATATGTTTTTTCTTTTTTTTGTCATTTTTATTATTATTAAATCAAATGGTTATTTTATTAAATTTTTAAGATTTCCTGCTGCTTTTATTAACTCAATTTCGGCTATTTTATAATTTAACATAGCCATCAAATAATTGTTTTCTGATTCTGTTAGCGATGTTTCTGATGATAACAAATCATTCAAACTTGCCAGTCCGTTATTATAATTTACCTTAATGCTCGATGCTACTTCTCTTGCTAATTCCACATTCTCTTTTTGAATGTTTAAGGTGATTAGACTATTTTCTATTTGATTTTTTGCATTGGCAACTGCAAAGTTCAAATGATTGGTGGTTAAAGCAATGTCTTCCTGTATTTTCTGATTGGCAATTTTAGATTGTTGAATTTTAGAACTGGTTGCAAAGCCATTGAATATGGGAATTCTTAGATTTAAACTAATTGAAGCAACATCAAACCAATTAGTCTTATCCCCTGCTGTATAAGGAAACTCGTCACTCAACCCTTGATAAGAGTAGTTTCCATTTAACGTAAGCGTTGGGTATCTTCCT
>LADZ01000050.1 GCA_000961845.1 Flavobacteriales bacterium BRH_c54 | reverse complement strand
CTTTAACTTTTGGATTTTGGTTAAGATAATTGATTAATGGTTGTGCATTATGTATCTTTTTTTGTGTTTGCTTAGGTTTTACTGAATGTACTACATTAAATGCTTCAGAAACATCTTTAAAATAAGCAATAGGTTGAGTTTCGCTGGGCTTTATATCATTATAAATATGAATGTGAGGTGTTCGATTTAAAATTAATCCATCCAACAAACCATTTAAGCCGTTCATAAATCCCATAAGTATAATAAAAGCACTTATCCCAAAAGTAACTCCCACTGCAGCAACTGAAGTTTGTTTTATTCTAGAAATTAAATGAATTTTAGAAATACCTAATATAATACGGAAACTATTCATCCTACAATTCGGGTTGATAAATAACTGTATGCTCGTCAATACCGGAAATTACTTCAACTTTATCAATGCTTTCTAATCCGGTTGTAATTTCCACTAATCCTTTTTTAGTTTTTACAAAGTTGTTGTTTATCAAATAATTTTTTGGGATAACCAATACTTTTTCTTTCTCATTTATAATAATATTAGCTTCTCCTGATAATCCCGGATATAATTTGGGAGGAAAATCTACAAATTTGGCATCTATTTTAAATGTTTGAGTTCTTTCATTTTTTTGCGGATAAATTTTATCAATAATCGCCTTAAAAACCTGGTTAGGATAAGCATCTAATTTTATTATAACTAATTGATTAATCTCAATTTTTGCAATATCCACTTCATCAATTAGCAACTCTGCAATAAAATTTGACAAACTTCCCATGGTAGCAATAGGTTGTTGACTAGAGACAATTTCTCCTGGCTTTTTGTTAATAGCATATACTTTACCATTGATATTGCTTTTAATAGTAAAATCTTTCGTTAGAATTAATGAAGCTTGGTAATTATTCTTAGCTTGTTCTACTTGCTGTTTCAGTTCGTTTTTTGTTCTTTTATATTTATTTTGTAGCGTACTATAAGTATTTTTAGATGCTTCAAAATTTAGTTTGGCAGCATCATATTCAGCTTTAGCTCCTATGTTTTGTTGCCATAAATTTTTTTGTCTTAAATAGTTTATGGAATCGTTTACTAATTTTAGTTTAGCTATTTCTATTTCATTTTTCATATCCTCTAAAACAGCATTTTTACCATTGTAATTTTCTTGAGCAATTTGTAAGGCTAAACGGGCATTTTCTGTATTTAAAACCGGTGTATTATTAGTTATTAAGAATAATTCGTCTCCCTCTTTTACAACATCTCCCTCCTCCACTATTACTTTATCAATAATTCCTGTAACAGAAGAAAAAACAGCATATAAACTATCCGGCTGAATGGTTACAGAAGAATAAACCGATTCAGTAAGCTTTTCATAAACAGGCGTTATTGTTTGTGTTTTATTATTTTCACATGAAAATAACAAAAACGTAATAAAAATATTTAAAATGAATAGTTCCTTATTTTTTTTCATTTTCAAGTTAGAATTTATCTTTTATAATAAATAACGAAATTGTTTTTATACCCGTAAAGGTAGCTATTTAAAAGAGCATTAAATAAAAAAAGCTACAAAAATTATTTGTAGCCTCTTCTAAATATTATATATTGATTTATATTAAAAACCTGTTCCTTTAAATCCTTGTATAGGAGTCGTCATATGTTCTACCAAAATACCTACACATCCCATATCAGTTGATTTAATAAGTTTGTTTTTAGTATTTCCACTTCCGCCACTGCCGGGAATAGAAACTTCTATTATTAATCTTCTAGTAGTTTCTACAGAAAACTCTAATTCAGTAGCAAAACCATCTTGACTATTATCATACAGTAAGTTTTTTTGTTGCTCTACTACAGTTACCGTTTCTTTATTTACCACTTCTACTTGATTTCCTGTTGGAACGTATGATCCCCATTCATCAACAACTAGCTCGCCATTTTCATCTTTTTCGTACTCATCTTCCATGGTTTTTGTTTCAATAACTTTTTCTACTTTAACCTTTTTAGTTTCGTAAACTTTGTAAGTAATTTGAGAACCTAAGGTTTCATCAAAACATAACGATATTCTATAATCCTGACCTTTATAAACGATCACATTAAGCTCTGATGTTTGACCTTTACTAAATAAGGCACTTTTAGATTGACCATTTAAGCTATACATTCCACTTTCTGATGGTGGACAATATTTAGTATGAAAATGATTGCAGTATTGTGCAGATGCAACTATTGGCATTGCAATAATTGAAATAATTAATAGGATATTGTTTATATTTTTCATTGTTGAGCTTTTAAATTTTATTATTGTGAATTATCTATATAATTGATATACTTATTTAACAATTTTAGTTCTTAATTCAGTTACTTTAGATTTAATGGCTTCAAATTGTTCTTTAGAAATTTTTAATGAGCTTCCTCCACCTAACACCATTTTTCCTTCACCTTTTTTCTTTAATGTAATTCCTGATGAATTAGCATCTTTTTCTGCTACAGGTTCAAACACTACTTCTAATTCTTTTAGCATTGCTGTCATTTCTTTAACATCTGCATTTTCGTTGTATTTATCTAAGTACATCAATAAATTATCAAGCGTAAGCTTCTGGTCTGCTAACCTTTGTAGAGCTGCTTCATTTTTATTGTAGTCAATAGAGTTAGCAACTATATAAACTGTTTCTAACCAGCCTGCCGCAGCAATAATTCCTAATTTATCTCCTTGTTCATTTTGTTCTAAATAATCTACAACAGAAAAATAAGAATCATTAGAGTTTTCTAGTAATTGTTCAGGTTTGTCTAAGTTATTTTTAATATTATTCATCAACTCTTCATTAAATGCACCTGAAATACCAATGTTTTCAGCCATTTTTTGAATAATTGCAAAATATTTAATAGATTCATTAAACTCTTCATAAGCTGCTGTATAAGCTAAATCAGCTGAATACACACCAAAAATCATAGTTTGTTCTAATGGTGTTGTATAGCTTGTTTGTTTTTGTGGAGAGTTAATAAGTGCTTTATTGTAAGTTAACCCTGATTTTTTTATAAATCCAAACATTTCATCAGGAGCCGGAATTTGATAAAATTTTTCGTTTTGTGGTTTTTCGTCAGTAACAATTTCCACTTCAACTTCTTCTTCCATCGTTTTATCTTCGGTACAAGATGTGTACATTAACATTGGAAACGTTGCAATAATAGCTATTGCATATTTTAAATTTCTTTTCATATGTAAATAAATTTATTGTTTTTTTAATGTCATATATAACTCGCTAATAAACATCCTCTTTTCGGTTAAAGATTTGTCATGGCTCGTTTCATGTGTTAATCTATTATAACTTTTATGCTTTGTAAATTAATTTTCTAATAAGTAAATTTACTTATCCTCCGACAAATGTATAAATAATTTCGATTAAATGAATAATTTATTAAAATTGATTTAGGATAAACCCTTTAATTGAGTACCTTATCTAAATATTTTTGATATTCTTCAAAAGTGTTTAGATTGTTATGAGAACCATATTTTATAGTGCATAAATCAATATTTTTTCCTATTTTTTTAAGTCTTACACTCATATCGTAAGGAACGGTTTCATCTTCTGTTCCGTGTATTAAATGTATGGGAACTTTTATTTCGGGCAACCATTTATTGGTTTTAAATTGATAATGCAATAAAATAGAGTTGGGCAAATATGGATAATGAAATTTAGAAACATCATAAAAATTATAGTACGGTGTCTCCAATATTAATTTATTGGGAGTAATTTCATGAGCCAACTTGGCTGCTATACCAGAGCCTAAAGATATGCCGTAAAAAATAATTTTACCAAACGTATATCTTTTTTCAATTTCATTGTAGATTAAAACAGCATCTTTGTAAAGCATTTTTTCGTTTTTAATCTTTCCTGTGCTCTTTCCAAACCCTCTGTAATCATACATTAAAACATCATAACCTCTACTGGTAAAATCAATTGCTTTTAAACCCCAATGCTCTAAACTACCTGCATTTCCATGATGATAATAAACCAACCCTTTAGCATTTTCTGCTTTAAACATCAATACATTTATATTTTCTTTATCAGGAGTTTGAATGGTAAACTCTTCGAACGGTTGATTGAATTTAAAAATATGTTTTTCGGAAAGCTTTTCAGGATAAAATATCAAATACTCTTGGTAAAAGTAAATAACAACGCCTAAACATACCAACACCGAAGGCACTATAATTGATATATAAAGTAGGTATTTTGGCAATTTAATGATATGTTAATTTTTTTTAATCTGTTTTTGTTGCTCAAATTAAATCATAAATTTGAACTTTACTAAAAACCAAGCAAAATTATGAAGAAATTATTACCTATACTATTTCTATTAAGTCTTTCGACTACTGTTTTTGGTCAAAAAAATAACTACTCCATAAAACTAAAAATTGACGGTTTAAAAAACACCGATTTATTTTTAATTAACTACTATGGTAATCAGCGTTATTATAATGATACTGCAAAAGTTAATGAAAAAAGTATTGCTCATTTTACAGGTACTAAAACTATAGAAAGTGGTATTTATGGTGTTTTTCATAATGGTAAAATATTGTTTGAAATTTTGGTAGATGAACCCGTTATTGAAATTGAAACCGATACATTAAACCCGATTAAAAATATGGTGGTAAAAAAATCGGAAGAAAATAAATTGTTTTTAGAACACCTGCTACATGTTGGTAAAATACAAGAAAATGCTACCAAACTTCGTGAAAAGTACAAACAAGAAACTACTTCTGCCGAAGAAAAAAAAGAAATAGAAAATCAATTGGCTGACATTGAAAAAGAAATTCAAAACTACAGATTGTCTATAATTGAAAAACATCCTAATACTTTTGTTGCAGCTTTGTTTAAAGCGATGAAAGAACCTGAAACTACTGCTTTCGATACCATACAAAACGACTCTATACTTCAATACACACGTTATCAATATTACAAAAAACATTTTTTTGATGATATCGATTTTAGTGATGAACGTTTAATTAGAAGTCCGCTATACCACAATAAAATTGAAAAATACTTTACCAAACTTGCTTACCCTAACCCTGACTCTATTAATGCTGATATTGATTGGGTAGTTGAAAAAGCTAGAGCGAACAAAGAAATTTTTAAATACACCATACATTATTTAATCAACCATTACGAAAAATCTAAAATAATGGGTATGGATGCTGTTTTTGCTCATATAGCCTTAAATTACTATACTAAAGAACAAGCTTTTTGGGCAGATGAAAAGCTAATAGAAAAAGTACAAGACAAGGCCAGAAAGTTAGTTCCTGTACTAATAGGTAAAACAGCCATCAATCTTATGCTTCTTGATACTGCCAAACAAAATTGGGTTAACATGCATAAAATTGATAAAGATTATACCATTCTTATTTTTTGGGATCCGGAGTGTGGGCATTGCAAAAAAGAATTACCAAAAATAGCTGAGTACTACCAAACAATAAAAGATAAGAGTGTGGCTGTATATGCGGTAAGTTCCGACCATAATGAGGCTTGGAAAAAATTTATTAGAGAAAATAATATGGACTTTTTAAATGTTGCCGTGCCTAAAGAAGTTTATGAAGACAAACAAAAAGCAACAGAATATATTGCTAAAGGATATACTGATTTAAAAAGCTTGAATTACACCACTACTTATGATGTTTTTACTACTCCTCAAATTTATTTATTGGATAAAGACAAAACCATTATTGCCAAAAAATTAGACAGTGATTTATTAAAGCAAGTCCTTAACAAAGAGTTAGGAATTACCGAAGATAAAAAAGCTACAGAATAAAATACTCGGTTGTTTTATATCCTTTTTACAGCTACTTTTGCAGAAAAATGAATAGATGAAAAGACTTATCCCTTCTCTTATTATAGTTATTATTGGTATTACTATTGCCTATTTTATGATAAGCAAACCAAAGCCTTTAAAAATTTACAATCCTGCCGATATCAACCCCAAATTAGTGGATGAATCCTTACAAGGAACTTCTAAAAACCATAAAGTTGGTGAATTTAGTTTAACCGACCAAGATGGAAAAACAGTTACTCCAACAGATTTTGAAGGAAAAATTTATGTTACAGATTTCTTTTTTGTTACTTGCCCTACTATTTGTCCGAAAATGACAGACCAAATGTTACGTGTTTACGAAGAGTTTAATGAAAATAACGACATTTTACTCTTATCACATACCGTAATGCCCGAAGAAGATTCTGTACCTGTATTAAAAGAATATGCTAATAAATTTAATATTTCATCTGAAAAATGGAAACTAGTTACGGGTGATAAAAAACATATTTATGACCTTGCCCGAAAAACTTACTTTGCAGCAGTAACCGAAGGAGATGGCGGTGTTGATGATTTTATCCACACCGAAAATTTTGTGTTGGTAGATAAAGAAAAAAGATTGAGAGGGTTTTATGACGGCACATCGAAAAAAGATGTTGATAGACTAATTAAGGACATTTATACGTTATTAGCGGAGTACGAAAAGTAAATAAATTTATGAAGCAATTAAACAAAACTACCCTACTTATACTGCTTACTATTTTTTTATTTTCATGTAATAAAAAAATAGATCAATCCTCCATGTTTCATGGACGAAGTCATAAAACCAAGAAAAAAGGAATTTATGATGCGGGATTAAATCACAAAAAACCTATTAGCGTTCAAATAAAAGAGGAATACGACAAACAATCTAAATACGATACGAATCCTAAAAAAGCAGCAAGAAAAGCCGAAAAGGAGTTAGAAAAAAAGAAAAAATACGCTAACAAACAACGCGCAAAGAACAACAGGAAACGTAGGGTTAAAGTTAAAACTACCAAAGGTAAATCCAGCGGAGATAATTAATCAACTGATTGTATCATTATATACAAGTAGAAAACTGATTGTAGATAATTTAAAAATCAATCTTTCCTTTGGCTCTAATACCTAATCCTTTAACTCCAAAAAGTGTACTTACATTAGGATGATCTAAATAAGTAACTCTTTGTAATAAATCTACTCTAAATATTTTAAAGATATTAGAAACTCCTGCACTTACTTCAATGTATGGAATTGCTTCGTTAAAGGCAAAAGTTGTTGGTGTTCCGTCTGCATTGGTTGGGAAATTAAATAAATCTGCTTGTATATCAGGATTATTTTGATCTGTTAATCGTCCTAATAATGCTTTTACCCCTACTACTTCTCTTAATTTTAATCTATTGAATAAAGGTATTCTGTTAAAGAAAAACCCATTAGGAAAATAGGTTGCTTTAAAGCTCACATATTCATCACTCATAAATTCCATAAAATTCATTAAGTTAAATGAAGCTTCTTGTAAAAAGAACGATTGGTTAGCTTGAGGTAAATTTAATAGTGGGAAAGGTACTTTACCCCATACTTTTCCTGTTTCTGATTCAGTGTCTATATAACCAAAAATAGACAAGTAAAATCTTTTAAATAAATTAAATGAAGTTCTTCCGTAAGTTAAGGTTCCGTTGGTTAATCCATCTATACCTTGTCTGTGGCGTAGCTGAAAAATGGGGTATTTATTATAAATAGGCAATCTAAAGTTTTTTCCTTGGTAATATTGTTCATTAGGTGCGAATCTTAAATTCAAACTAACGTTATCTGTTCTTATGGCATCAAACAACTGTGGCGATTCATCATTTTGGAATACCATATTTCCAATAGGACGCTCTTTTCTGTATTCGTAAATAAGGTTATAGGCAAAACCACTATGAAATTCTTTATTGTAATCTACTGTATAAGAATCAAAAAACAACATTTTATCTGCTTGACCTCTTCTAAATGAAAGCAAAAAGTTATCATCATTTAAAAACATAAGATTTTGTCCGGGAAAAACCGTTTCGTGTTGATAAGAGACTAAAATTCTGTTTTGAGGGTTTTCTAAAAAGTTTTTATTAAAAGAATAAGTTGCTCCTATGTAATACTTGTACTCTTCATCTTTAAAGCCATATGCAAGATAAGTATCAAACATAATTTTTTTGTGAAAATTAGTAGTAGTTCTAAAACCTCCTCTCAATCTAAATCCTTCTACATCATTAAAACTATAAAAAGTATTAATAGGTCCTATTTCAATTTTTCCGATAGAGTGCCATCCTGTTATTAGTAAAAAAGCAATATCCATGGTACGTTTAAAAGCCGGTATTTTTTGAATACTATCAATCATAGTATAAACACCTTGCTCTTGTTTTGTAAGCGTATCAGTTCTAACTTCTACCCAAAAAGAATCTGTTTTTTCTTTAGCATCTTCTGCCTTAATAATTTTTTCTACAGAAGAATATATGTCTTTTTCCCTTTCAACATCAAACAGGTAATTGGTGTACTGAACATTCTTTTTTCCAAAAAAACCTCTACCTTTTTTAGTTAAATTGTAGTCTATAATAATTTTATCTTTTGTTAACACCCATACACTGTCATGAAATTTTGTAAATTCCTGATCCACTTTCATATCCTTAACAAAATTCAAGTTAATTTGATCTGCCACCCCCATTTCAATTTTAACAACGGCATAAGTAGAGTCATTTAAAATATACATGTCTCCCACAAATGCAAAACTTCCTTTGTTTCTTGGTGTAAAAGCTAACCTAATAGCTTCATAGCCATTAATATCAACTGTGTCTATAATAAAATATTGATAAATTGTTGGTCCAACAACCGAAATAGGACTAGTAAATTGGTTGGACAATAAAAAGATATCATTATCATAAATATTGATGTCTTGATAAAGTTTATCCATTATAAACGAAATCCCATCATCATCTAAATAGCCTTCAAAACCTGTTAATTTAGTCCCCTTTTCATATTCTTTAAGAGCTTTAGGGTCTTTTCTATAATACATTTTAGAAGCTGTTTCTCTCAAAAATATAGGTAAATAAGGTTTTCCGTTTATTTCAGAAGTATCTATGTGTTCCAACACTATTTGAAATTTCTTTTTTAACCAGCCTTGTTCTAAAAAATCGTCTGTAATATTATTTAAATCTATTTCTACTTTTTCATACTTATCATATTCGTAAAAACTCAACGATTCCAACCTGTTATCGTCTTTATGATTAATAACATTTTTAATTAAAGCAACAGCCGGATTATCTTTGTTTTTATACTTTTTTTTATCTGCTTTAATCACCACTTCTTCCATCGTGATAGCTTCATTTTTTAAAGAAAAATTTATAGTTTGAGACTTTCCTAATTGTACTGTTTTAGATAAGGTTTTGTACCCCACAAAAGAAGCTTGTAATGTTGCCGTTCCCCATTGAGTTTCTAAATAATAATTTCCATCAAAATCGGTAGTAGTACCCACATTTGCCCCTTTAAAAGAAACATTTACAAAAGGTAATGGTTCTTTAGTGTCCGCATCTACAATAGTACCTTTAATTTTAGTAAGCGATTGTGCGTTTACAAAACCAATACTTAGTATAAACAATAACATGAAGCAAATAAGCCTACTGGGTAAATTGTATAATCTAAAATTACTCAAATTCAATTATTAAAGTTAAGAGTGCCTATATTTTGAAAAGCTACAAAAGTAGCTATTTATTAAATTGTATGCTTATGCTTTCAAAAAAAATATCAGCATAAATTAATCCAAAAAAAAATGTAAAAAAAAATCATAAAAAAGAGTAAATAATATTTATTTGTTTAATATTGCACCATCAGAGTCCTGATAAGTGTAAACCAATCTTTATTATTTTAATCTTTCACTTATTGCGAAACCTCTTATTTTTATTTATTTCCACACTCAATGGAATTTCATATTTGAATTATAACATAACAAATCTAGAAAATCATATATCTCATATTATAAATTTATGTACGACATTATTGAATTAAACAAAAAGCTTGTTGGAGAATTGCGAGAAATTGCCGACAAACTTGAAATTAAAAAAGCAGATAAGCTTAAAAAAGAAGATTTAATCTATCAAATTTTAGATCAACAAGCCATCAACCCAAAAGCGATAGTTGATGTAAAAAAAGAAGCTAATCCACAACCTAAAAAACCAACTCCGGCTGCTTCTTCAAATGGAGCTAAGTCTAAACCTAAAAGAAAAAGACTGCCTGCTGATAAAGAACCAAGTTTGTTTAAAGATGAAGAAACTTCAAAATCAGACAATACTAATGTTCCAAAAAAAGAAGAAAGCATAGAACCAGCTAAAGAAACTGCTCCAGTAGAAAATAAAGTTGCTCCTGCTCCCGAAAAAAAACCTACTCAACAAAATACTAACAAACCTAAAGCTGATAATAAACCTAGGAATCCACAGCAAGACAACCAAAATAAAGGAAATAACAATCCTAACAATAATAACAACAACAATCCCAATAGTAACAACCCTAATCAAAAACAAGATAACAACGAAAAACAAAGAAACGAAGACCACGGATACAACTTTGATGGTATTGTTGTTAGCGAAGGTGTTTTAGAAATTATGCCCGATGGTTATGGATTTTTACGTTCATCAGACTACAACTATTTAAACTCGCCTGATGATATTTATGTATCTCAATCGCAAATAAAATTATTTGGTTTAAAAACAGGTGACACTGTAAAAGGAGCTATCAGACCTCCGAAAATTGGAGAAAAATATTTTCCGCTTATTAAAGTGGAAGCTATAAATAACAGAGAGCCTGCTTTTGTAAGAGACCGAGTTCCTTTTAAATACCTTACTCCTATTTTTCCTAAAGAAAAACTAAAATTAACCGGACATTCAAAAGATTCTTTATCTACCAGAGTAATTGATTTATTTGCTCCTATTGGTAAAGGACAAAGAGGAATGATTGTAGCTCAGCCAAAAACAGGTAAAACCACTTTATTAAAAGATGTTGCCAATGCTATTGCCGAAAATCATCCTGAAGTTTACATGTTAATTTTATTAATTGACGAACGTCCTGAAGAGGTTACTGATATGGCAAGAAATGTTGATGCTGAAGTAGTTGCCTCTACATTTGATGAGCCGGCAGAAAAACATGTTAAACTAGCTAACTTGGTGTTAGAAAAAGCTAAAAGAATGGTAGAGTGCGGACATGATGTGGTTATTTTGTTAGACTCTATTACCCGTTTAGCAAGAGCTTATAATACGGTTTCTCCTTCTTCAGGAAAGGTGCTTTCTGGTGGTGTTGATGCTAACGCCTTACAAAAACCAAAAAGATTCTTTGGTGCTGCCAGAAACATTGAAAATGGTGGTTCTTTAACCATTATTGCTACAGCACTTACCGAAACAGGATCTAAAATGGATGAAGTTATTTTTGAAGAATTTAAAGGTACAGGAAACATGGAGCTTCAATTAGATAGAAAAATATCTAACAGACGAATTTATCCTGCTATTGACATTGTTTCATCAAGTACTCGTCAAGAAGAGTTATTAATGGGAGCTGATATCACTAAGCGTATGTGGATTTTACGTAACTATATTGCTGATATGAATCCTGTTGAAGCAATGGATTTCTTAAAAGACAGAATGAACAAAACCATGAACAATGAGGAGTTTTTAGCCTCAATGAATGGATAATACTATACTTATAAGTTGTGAAGATTGGGTTCAGACTCAACCTTCACAATTTAAAATTAAAATTTTCTAAACTGTGTTAAAAAATCCTTTTCAAGTAGCCATAACATTTTCTTTAGTAGCGCTTTGTGTTAAATTAATTATATTTTCGTTAGGTGCTCAGCATGGAGATATGGAAAGATATCTTATCTATATTTACATGTTAATTTTATTATTGGCAGTTTTCTTTGGTATAAGAAGTAATAAAATAAACAACCCCAATCCTCCCACTTTTGGTGAAGATTTTAAAGCCGGAGCAAGAACAGCTTCTTTCCTAGCTATATTAGTAGCCATTATTACTTTTGTGTATTATGCTCAAATTGATGCTGATTTTTTTGAAATAAAAAAACAACCGCTTTTTGAAAAATTAGCTGGAGATGCTAAAGAAAAAGCTCCAACTATGAACAAAACGGAACTAACTGCATTTTTATCTAACCAAATATTAGGAATAAACATGTATTTATCTCCTTATTTCCAAGCCATCTGGACTATGTTTGGATTGGTTTTTATGGGGCTGTTTTATGCCTTGGTTTTTACTTTTATGATGAGAAAAGTTCCTGGGTTTAAATAACCCAAGCTTTTACCCAAACAACCTATCTCACTTCTTTTTAATGGTTTATAAGTAATTATTTATATATTTGGAGAAATATGTATGATGAAAAAAACTACACTATTATCCATGTTAACTTTGATTTGCTTAAGTTGTTCGCAAACAGAAGGTAAACCTGTTTTAACAAAAAACGATGAATTTGAAGATAAAACATTTTACATTGAGACAGAAAATTTTGGCGAAGAGTTAAACAGTTGTTTTAAAAATACCATTTTTAACAAATGGAGCGACCTTGACTTTAAACTTAGAGATACTACAGAGGAGTTTATCACAAAGGAAATAACCGAAAAACATATTTTTTTAGACATCAACAACTTTAAAGAGGATTCGGGAAATAGCAACTTTGAAAAAATTACTATTCGTCTAAAGGGTGACCGGACAATTGAAAACACCAAATTTTCTATTGAAAGGTTTAAATACAATGGTGATGAAATATGGAGAAGAATAGGCAATCTAGGCGACTTTAAAACAGTCGATAGAGATAACGACTTAATTAGTCCTAAAAAATTAGATACGGATGAATTATGCCAGCAACTTATAGAAAAAACAGTAATAGCCAGCTACAAATAAAAGAAGCTTCAAGCCAATAACTCTTGCTTCGTTTTTTCTAAACTGCTTTTTATCATTGCCAGTGCTTTGTTAATGGTGGTAAGTTTTGTTCTAAAAGACAAAATAGCCATTCGTATTACAAATTTCTCATTTACTACGGTAGAACTCAAAAACACACTACCATCTTGATGAATGTGTTGCATTAAGCTTTTATTAAACGCATTCGCATTTTCTTTAGCAGGATACCAAAAATAACTTACCGACAAATCGGGTTCAGGACCTACTTCAAAACCTAACTCCACTAATTGTTCTCTAAAATAAGTGGTGAGCAATAATTTCTCTTCTAAACAAGCAATAAAAGGTTTTACACCATGCAATTGCAAGGGTAACCATAATCGTAATCCTCTAAAATGTTTGGTCAATTCAGGAGAAACATTTGCCGGACTATTAGTCAACTCATCCCCCATAGCATCTTGCATATAATTAGCTGTATAAAGATTAGAATGTAACATCGCTTCTTTATCTTTTACCAAAACAGCTCCTAAGCCATAAGGTAAAAACATTCCTTTGTGTGGATCGACCACTAAACTGTCGGCCGTTTCCATTCCCTCAAATAAATGCTTTTTAGATGTCATCACGAAGAAACCACCATAGGCAGCATCTACATGAAACCATAAATTATGTTGATGAGCAATATTTCCGATTTCTGCTAATGGATCAATAGCTCCTGTATCTGTTGTTCCTGCTGAGGCAATTACCAAAAATGGATGTAATCCGTTAGATTTATCTGTTTTTATTAATTGCTCCAATATTGCTGTATTTATTTTGTGTTTTTCATCCAGCTCCACATAACGGATAATGACGTCTTCCAACCCAATAATTTTTAACGCTTTTTGAATACAATGATGCACCTGAGCACTTAAATAAACTACACTTTTTGTAATTTTTTCATTTTTAATTTGATGTTTATCTCGAGCAGCAGCTAAAGCAATTAAATTAGAGATAGAGCCCCCTGAAGCCAAATTACCCACCGCAGTTTTAGGGAAAGAAAATACATCTTTCAACCAATTAATCACTTCGTTTTCTATGGTAACTGCTCCCGGTGAAGCATAAAAAACTCCTGCATATTCATTAGAAATGGCGGCTAAAAAATCACCTAAAGCAGCGGTGTAAATTCCACCTCCGGGTATATATCCTACATGTCCGCCCGATGCTGCTTTAATCCCTGTATCTATAACTTCTGATTGGTACAGTTTTAAAAGTGCTTCAATGGTTGTTGGTGTTTTAATTGCCAACTTATCACTTGCTTGTGTTGTTGCAGTAAAAGAGATCGAATTGGGTAATTCTTCAATAAATTGATTGGCAAATGCACTTACTTTATCAAGCAATTGCTTTCTGTCGGATAAATTTACTTCTAATTGGTTGGCAATTTTTTCTTGCTCTTTTATCTTGGCTATTAATTCTTGCATAAAACTATAAAACTATATTTCATTGCAACAAAAATAAACATACGGAATAAGAAAGCATATTAAATGTTGAACTATAAAATTTAGTTGGAATTAGTTTTTGGTAAATAATAAAATCAGCTTACCACTTCATTAAATTTTTTCAAAATTTCTATTGTAGCTTCATTGGTATATTGCTTACTTCTGTAGTGAGCTACCCATTTTATTCCGGCAATAGAGTTGGTTAAAAACAATTCATCTGCTTGCAACAGCATGCTTCCTGTAACTGCTCCTTCTATTACATTTATCCCCATAGCTTGAGCTACTTCAATAATATGTTTTCTAGTAATTCCATCTATACAGCCTTCAGAAAGTGATGGGGTGTAAAGTGTATTATTTTTATATAAAAATACATTAGAACTAATCGCTTCAACAATGTGGTTGTTTTGGTTCACCATTAAACAATCGTCTAAATTATTTTCTGTTTTGTAAATTCCGGTAAGTACATTCGGAATTTTATTGGTAGTTTTTATTTGTGTTAATACGGTTGGATGAATTCTAATGTCTGTATATAAATCTATTGACAATCCTTTCTTATTAAGCACATACAAGTTTTTGGAAATTGGAATGGCTTCTATTACATAAGATTTTGTATCGTTTTTTGGAGTGTAAAGACCTTCTCCAACTCTAAAAACCGTAATTCTTACTCTTCCGCCTTTTTTAATGTTATTTTTCTTAATTAGGTGTACTATTTTTTCATGTAATTCTTCAAAAGTAAGTGGAATAGCATTCATTCTCAGCAAGTCCATTCCTTTTTTTAGACGGGCAAAATGATCTTTAACAAAAACGGGAACTCCGTTAATTACTCTAATGGTTTCAAAAACAGCATCGCCATACTTAAACGCTCTGTTGTCTATTGTAAATACCTTCTCTTCTTCTTCATATAAAAAACCATCATAATTTATGTAGCGTTTTTCTATCAAAACAAGTAGTTTTTAAGTTGTTTTAGGTTGGTGTTTGGCTCAATTTTAAAAGACTTTACTCCTGCTTTAGTTGCTGCATCAATATCTCGCTGACTATCACCAATCATAAACGATACAGCTTTATCGATTTCAAAACGTGCTATGGCTTTTTCTAACAGTAATGAATCGGGTTTGCGACATATACATCGTTCTACATCAGAATGATGCGGACAATAATAAATCTCTAAAATAGTAATTCCTTCTTTTTTGAATTGAGTTAACATGTGGGCGTGTACGAGATGTACGTCATTTTTGTTATATATTCCTTTAGAAATTCCTCCCTGATTGGTAATTACAATAAATTCAAACCCTTTTTCTTGAGCCAATTTTAAAAAATCAACCACTCCTTCATTTATTTCAAAATCAGTTATTTTAAAAGTATATGCTCCTCTTTCTTTATTTATTACTCCGTCTCTATCTAAAAAAATAACTTTACGCATAAGGTTAATAGTTTAAAAATTTAGAGCATTCATTAATTGACCTATAAAATTCATAAAAGCACCCGGAACAAAAATTAATGTAAACAAAAACCCGAACACTGCTCCCCAAGTATGAGCATCATGAGCCACATTATCATTACTTTTTTTGTCCATGTAAATTTCATAAGCTAAATAAAGTACTCCAAACAATAATGGATTAATAGTAAAAGGCAAAAAGATAATTCCTATTCCTCCTGTAAAAGGCATAAATGCTATAGCAGCAAACAATACTGCCGAAACAGCTCCTGAGGCTCCTACAGAATTGTAACCGTAATTATTTTTATGTCGGGCTAATGCCGGTAATGATGCTACCGCCATTCCGCCAATATAAATAAACAAATAGTAAACAATTCCCATCGTTCCCATTTCGTTTATTAAAATAGTTTCTACAATCTCTCCAAAACTGTACAATACATACATATTAAAGATAAGGTGAAAAATATTTTGTTTATCATGAATAAAAGCATGTGTAAACAAACGATACCATTCTTTATTATTATAAACTAAATAGGGATTAAAAAGTAGTTTGTGATAGAGCTGAGTATTACTATTGGCAGAAAAAGATACAATAACGGTAATTATGATAATAATAAGAGTAATGCTCATTCAGTTAATTTTAAGATGTATTCTTGCAATTTAGTTACAAGTTTATTCGCAAAGGCAATCTCGTTTTAATCCTTCAAAGGAAATATTTACAAGTGTTGCAATGTCTTCTTTTTCTTCTGCGGTAGATAACCTTCTAGGTTCGCACGTTTCTATCAAGAGGATAACTTCTCTTCCATCAGCTAATTTTCCTTCTATTTGATATTCAGGACAAGGCTCTCTTGTTGTTGAACTTTCCGAAAAATTAACTTTAGCCTTTTGGAAAAAAGTTTTATCGAAATCTTCTAGAGCAATATTGTTGCACTCAAGTGTACAAGTTATGTATTTATTCGTTACAACCAATTCTGTTTCTTCAATAAACTCTAGCACTCTGCCTTCGGGCAACCAAGAAGAACGCGCATCATCTCCTGTATAAAAAATGGCATAAACCATTACGCATCCTAATCCGAATCCTATTAAATAATATTTTAGTCTGTGTATGAATTTATCCATGTTTATTAATTTCTAATTAAATTACATTGCCATTAACAACAAATTGATGTCTTTATAAGGCATATTAAAGGTTTCTGCTAAATATTTATTGGTTAATATGCCTTTGTAAATATACACTCCATTTTGAATTCCTACATAAGAACGAATCATAGCATCTATTCCACCAAATTCACCTGTATCTATAATTGTTGGGGCAATAACATTGCTTAATGCATAAGAAGCTGTTCTTGCAACTCTAGAGGCAATGTTAGGCACACAATAATGAATTACACCGTGTTTATTAAATACAGGAGCTTGGTGGCTGGTTATTTCAGAAGTTTCTATGCAACCACCTTTATCAATACTTACATCAACAATTACAGAGTAATCTTTCATGCATTTTACCATTTCTTCAGTAACTATAATTGGGGCTCTACCTATTTTACTGCTAATTGCTCCTATAACAACATCAGCTGTTTTTAAGGCTTTTAACAACACTTTTGGCTGTACAATAGAGGTTTGCAATCGTTGTCCGACTGCTGTTTGCAATCTTCTTAATTTATGAATATTATTATCAAAAACTTTTACAGAGGCACCTAAACCAACCGCAGTTCTTGCAGCAAACTCACCTACTGTTCCTGCTCCAAGAATTACCACTTCTGTTGGTGAAACACCTGAAATCCCTCCAAACATTTGTCCTTGGCCATTTCGCTGGTTGCTCAAATATTCAGCAGCAATAAGTATAGCCGTATTTCCTGCGATTTCACTCATAGCAGTAACGATAGGCAAAATACCTTCCGGGTCTTTAATAAAATCAAAAGCTACAGCAGTAATTTTTTTAGAAATTAATTTTTTAAGAAAATCTTTTGGCTGAATTGGCAGCTGTAAAGCCGAAATTAATAACTGTCCATGTTGCATCAAGTCAATTTCTTCCAAAGTTGGTGGTTCAACTTTAAGAATCATGTTGGCTTTATACACCTCTTCAGTACCATAAACAATTTGAGCTCCCGCTTCACTGTAATCTTTATCACTAAAACTACAACCTTCTCCGGCTCCGGTTTCAATAATAACTTCATGTCCATTGTTTACTAGCAATGCCACCGCATCAGGAACTAAAGGAATTCTCTTTTCTTGTATAGAAGTTTCTTTAGGGATTCCTATCTGTAAACTACTTTTTTTACGAGCCACTTCAAGCATTTCTTCTTGAGGCATAAAACCATGGGCTAAAGATTTCAGTAAATCATCTGATGTTGGCATATCCTTAATATTTTTTTCTTAATGAACAGTTACAAATTTATTAATTAGCAAGCACTTTACTAGCTAAAAACAAAACATTTATTAATACAAAATTGTTATTAATCTTTTATTATCTTCAGTTAGTGTTATGGAGACTTTTACTGCTTTTTCAGGAATAAGGTTAGGAATTTTTTCAGGCCACTCTATAAAACAATAATTTCCACTATAAAAGTATTCTTCCACACCAAAATCTAAGGCTTCTTCCTCCTCTTTAATTCTATAAAAATCAAAATGATAAATTTGTTGATGATCTTCCGTAAGGTATTCATTAACTATAGAGAAAGTAGGACTTTGAATGGTGTCCGTAACTTTTAATGTTTTGCACAGTTGTTTAATTAAAGTTGTTTTTCCCGCTCCCATTTCTCCGTAAAAAGTAATTATTTTATGATTTCCTATTGCTGACAAAAGCTGCTCGGCTATTTGGGACAAATCTTCTAATGCAAAAGCGTTAAGTTGTATTTCAGAAACTTGATTCATAATAAACAGTTAGTTTTATTCCTCCAAAATTAAGGCATTATTCAACTTAAAATGTCTTTTTAAATCTACATTTAAAAAATGAGTAGTATCGGTGGTTATTTCTGCCGATGGTAAATATCCCGAATGAGGCAAAGGGGTTAAATAAATAGGATCTTGATGAGCAATGTTTGTTTTCATTTTTACTAATTCACCCATACGCTTATCGTAAGCTGATGTATAGTTATTGTGGATTTGAAATGTAACTATAACAAACACCAACACTGCAACTGTGTTTATTCCTAAAATCATCTTTTTCAACTTTTCTGAAATGGTAATTTCACTTCCTAATAAAAATAAATACCTGATTAACAACAATAATACAAGTACAGAAGAAACCATTGTAGCTCTATCGGGAGGAAGTGCTCCTAAAGGAATTACCACAATAAGGTGATTAATAATTACAATAAAAACGATAAGAAATAAAGAATAAAATAACTCCCTTACAGGACGAAAATTCACTGATTTAAATTGAGCAGTTGTACCTAACACATAAAATGGAAAAGCCAGTAAAATGGCAGGAATGAAAGTATAATGCAGTTTAAACAACAAACTTTTTACTGTGGCGTAGGCTGTAAATAGTACTACCTTTGTCCATGGTAAACTTGGGGTTAGTTCATCTCTTAAAGCGGTTCCTGAGCTAAAAAATATCACACAAAAGCCTGAAAAAAGTAATACTGCAGATAATTGATAAGGTAACTGTAGTTTAAATTGTAATGGTTGTTTTACAGCAAACACGACTAAAAACAATAAAAGAATAAGTGCCATTGGTTCGTTAGATCCACTTATAAAAATGGAAGATACCACCAATAAAAAATAATCTCCACTATTTTTTTCTTTTTTAAAAAACACACTTAACAAAAAAAATAAAGCAATAGTGCTGTATAAGTAAACTACCGAACCTGTAAACCAAAACCAAACATCATTAGGAAAAAGTGTTAGAAAGAAAAATACAGTCATAACCAAAAAAGCAAGTAGCCACTTATTCTTTATATTAATGGCATAAAAACTTGCTGAATTTTTAGTAAAACGAGCAATAGCCGTGTACAACAGTAGACACGAACTAAAATTGAAAACCATTAAAAAATAAGGGAATTCAGTAAGCGGCAACAAAAAAGCTATTAATGAATTAGAGGCGAACCTTCCATGCCAATTAAACTGTAAGTGATTAAAAACTTCAACTGCACTTTTATTTTTTATTTCAGAAATAAAATAAAAATCATCTGCTGCGTACCTATTAAAATAAGCGGTTGAGATAAAGAAAAAACTCCATAACAAGACTTGTATTAATAAATATGGACGAATATATTTAGGCAAATAACTAACTTTTAGTTGATAATTGGTAAAAATAAAAAATTAAAATGAGGTGATTAGATATTATTTTCTTACAAACTATATTCAATACGCTTTTTTATTACTTTTGCTAAAATTATTCGGGGTGTAGCTTAGTCCGGTTAAAGTGCGCGTCTGGGGGGCGCGAGATCGGAGGTTCGAATCCTCTCACCCCGACTTTTCCACCTACCTTATTTAGATATTCTTTAGAAAATTTATCAATTTAATCGGGTTTTATTTATTTTGAACCAAAGCAGTATCCCCCCTTAATAACTAAGTTATATATTTTACAAACGATAACCGACAAAAAAAATAGACCAATTGTTTTGTTGAATAAGTTTAAAAAAAGTTATTGTATGTTTCAGTTTTAAATTCTACTTTTGAACTTGCAAAAAAATAAACTAAGAAAATATAAAAATATGAGTGTATTAGTAAACAAAAATTCAAAAATAATAGTTCAAGGATTTACAGGAAGTGAAGGTACTTTTCATGCAGGACAAATGATAGAATATGGTACTAACGTTGTTGGTGGTGTTACTCCCGGAAAAGGTGGTCAACAACACCTAGATAAGCCTGTATTTAATACTGTAGAAGATGCTGTAAAAGCTACCGGAGCTGATGTTTCTATTATTTTTGTTCCACCGGCTTTTGCAGCTGATGCGATTATTGAAGCTGCTGATGCAGGAATTAAAGTAATTGTTTGTATTACTGAAGGTATTCCTGTTAAAGATATGATTCCTGTAAAAGAATATTTAAAATCAACTAATGCACGTTTAATCGGACCAAACTGCCCTGGAATTATTACTCCGGATGGAGCGAAAGTGGGAATTATGCCGGGCTTTATTTTTAAATCAGGAAAAATAGGTATTGTTTCAAAATCAGGAACATTAACTTACGAAGCTGCCGACCAAGTAGTAAAAGCTGGTTTAGGTATTTCAACTGCTATAGGTATTGGTGGAGACCCTATTATTGGAACAACCACTCAAGAAGCGATAGAATTATTCATGAATGATCCTGAAACTGAAGGAATAGTAATGATTGGAGAAATAGGCGGAAATTTAGAAGCTAACGCTGCTAAGTGGATTAAAGCAAACGGAAACAAGCCTGTTGTTGGTTTTATTGCCGGAGAAACTGCTCCAGCAGGAAGAACAATGGGACATGCCGGTGCTATTGTTGGTGGTGAAGAAGATACTGCTCAAGCTAAAAAGAAAATTATGAGAGATTGTGGTATTACTGTAGTTGACTCTCCTGCAGATATAGGTCAAACTATGGCTGAATTAATGAAAGTTAATGCATAACTCATAAAGTTAGATATTATGAAATTATTAGAAGGAAAAGTTGCTATAATTACAGGAGCTACCAGAGGAATTGGAAAAGGAATAGCTGAAGTTTTTGCTCAACATGGAGCTGATATCGCTTTCACTTATGTTTCATCTGATGAACAAGCAAAAAAAGTAGTTGATGAATTAACTGCTTATGGAGTTAAAGTAAAAAGTTATAAATCTAATGCTGCTATTTATAGCGATGCAGAAGCTTTTATTGACCAAGTAGTAGCTGATTTTGGTAAAATTGATGCTATTGTAAACAATGCAGGAATTACCAGAGATGGTTTATTAATGAGAATGACAGAAGAAAATTGGGATGAAGTAATGAATGTAAACCTTAAATCTGTATTCAACATTACCAAATGCGCTTTAAAAACCTTATTAAAACAACGATACGGTTCTATTATTAACATGAGTTCTGTTGTAGGTATTGAAGGAAATGCAGGACAATCTAACTATGCTGCTTCAAAAGCAGGAATTATTGGTTTTACTAAATCTATCGCTCAGGAAATTGGTTCAAGAAACATTAGAAGCAATGCTATTGCTCCCGGTTTTATTGAAACAGAAATGACTGCTCAGTTAGATGAAACCATAATGAAAGGATGGATTGAAGATATCCCTATGAAAAGACCCGGAAAACCGGAAGATGTTGCTAATGCAGCACTTTTCTTAGCTTCCGATTTATCTTCTTACGTTAACGGACAAGTGATAAATGTTTGTGGAGGAATGCAAACTTAATTGCATCAATATAAAATTTTACTAAAACCTCATTGAAAAACAATGAGGTTTTTTTTTTATTTCATTACAAAACGAGCGGTATTTCTACTTTTTTGTTCCACTAAAATATTTTTATTGGCAATAACTCTTTTAATAGTAGCTTCATCATAATGACGAACAGTAACCAACTCTAAACTTTTATTGTATAACACGTGATAATCTTGCTGTAATTCCTCAATAAATTTCATCGTGGTAAATGGACTAAAGTCTATACAAATAGAAAAACTTATGGCTGCATTTTGCATCAGATTTACTGTAATATTATGTGCCGAAAGTTGACTGAATATCTGACTTAAATTATCCTCTACAATAAAAGAATAATCTTTAGCAGATATAGAAATCAATACTTGATCCATTTTAAATATAAATGAAGGTATTAATTTATCACCTTCTGTATACTCATCTATTAATGTTCCTTTAAGTGCTGGTTCTAAAAAAGATTTTACATACAACGGAATTTTTTTATTCTGAAGCGGTTTAATGGTTTTTGGATGAATTACCGTTGCTCCATAATAAGCTAATTCCACCGCTTCATGATAGGATATATGTTCTAACTGTTGGGTATCGTCAAACCATTTCGGGTCGGCATTTAACATTCCAGGAACATCTTTCCAAATAGTTACACTTTCTGCTCCTAAACAATGTGCTAAAATAGCTGCCGAAAAGTCTGAACCCTCTCTCCCTAATGTAGTAGTAAAGTTCTCTGAGCTAGCTCCAATAAACCCTTGAGTTATTACATACTTATTACCTGTTGTAATTACTTTCGGTATAGAAGATTGAACCAATTCGGTAGTAAGCTTCCAATCTATATTAGCCTTTCTGTAAGTATTATCTGTTTGAATTAAAGCTCTGGCATCTATCCAATGATTATTAATATTTATCTCATTAAGATATGCACTAACTATTTTTGTAGAAAGTAATTCACCAACAGAAACAATTTGGTCATACACGTAATCATAAGTTCTTTGTGGTTCTTCTTCTATCTCCCACTCTATTTCTACAAAAGTATTATGTATATCTGTAAATATTTGATGGTTTTTATTCTCAAAAAGTCCATTCATTATACCAACATGAAATTGTTTTACTTTTTCCAACAACACATTTACATCATTTTTTTTAAAGTAGTAAGCGTTTACCAACTCTTCTAATGCATTGGTAGTTTTTCCCATTGCAGATATCACCACAACAAGTGGTTCATCATACAACTGGATAACTTTTCCTACATTTTTTACCGCCTGAGCATCTTTAACAGAAGCTCCTCCAAACTTAAATACTTTCAACATTTATTTGTTTTAATTTTACAATCTTATTTTTCCGTTTAACCATTCCTCATCCAATTCTGCGTTAAACTTTTTATAAAATTCAATAGCAGGTTCATTCCAATCTAGCACTTGCCACGTCATTAGTTTAGCGTTCATTTCTTTGGCTGCATCTAAAGTAGCTTTAAAAAGTAAAGAACCTATTCCTTTTTGCTTATAAGCCTCTTTTACTACCAAATCTTCTAAATACAAACACCTGCCTTTCCATGTAGAGTAGCGAATATAATAAAAAGACATGCCTACAATTTCATTGTTATTTTCTGCTAAAATTATCCAATATAACGGATGATTTCCAAAACCGTCTTCTTCTAATTGTTTAAGTGTAATGGTAACTTCTTGCGGCTGTTTCTCAAAAAGTGCTAATTCTTTAATTAGATTTAATACTTCCGGCAGGTCATTTTTTGTAGCTTTTCTGATTATGATTTCCATAAAACAAAAGTAGTAAAACTGAGTTAATTCACGATAATTTCATTTCTTTGTAATGAAGTTTTTAAAAGTCCAATTTAGAAAAATAGTATTATGACTAATTTTACAACCCTCAACGAATTTATTTTAGAAAGACAAGCTGATTTTCCTTATGCTTCAGGGGAGTTAACCCGATTATTAAACGATATAGGTGTAGCAGCTAAAATCATTAATAAAGAAGTTAGAAGAGCAGGTTTAGGTAATATTTTAGGAAAAGCCGGCAGTGAAAATATTCAGGGAGAAGATCAACAAAAACTAGATGTTTATGCTGATAATCAATTCATCAATGCATTTAGATATGGTGGTGAAGTTTGTGGAATAGCTTCTGAAGAAAATGATAATTTCATGGCTTTTGATAATGAAATTTCTCAAAAAGGGAAGTATGTAGTTGCTTTTGACCCATTAGATGGTTCTTCTAATATTGATGTTAATGTTTCTATAGGAACTATTTTTTCCATTTACAGAAGAGTTAGTAAAGATGGTCCTGCCCAACTAGAAGATTTTTTACAAGAAGGTAACAAACAAGTTGCTGCCGGATATGTTATTTATGGTTCTTCTACCATGTTAGTTTATACCACAGGCAAAGGTGTTAATGGATTTACGTTAGATCCATCCATAGGCGAGTTTTGTCTCTCTCATCCCGATATAAAATCTCCTGATGACGGAAGGTTATACTCTTTTAATGAAGGAAATTACAATACATTCTCTAAAGGTCTTCAAAAATATTGCGATTGGGTTAAAGAAGAGGATGCTTCAACAGGCAGACCATATTCTTGTAGGTATATTGCTTCAATGGTTGCTGATGTTCACCGAAACTTAATAAAAGGTGGTGTGTTTTGCTACCCAGCAACAGCCGGTTCTCCAGATGGCAAACTGCGTTTAATTTACGAATGTAACCCTATGGCTTTTATTGTTGAGCAAGCAGGTGGAATTGCTTCTACAGGTAAAGAAAGAATTATGGACATTAAACCAACTTCTTTACACCAAAGAGTTCCTGCTTTAATGGGGTCTAAAAATATGGTAAATAAAGTTTTTGAGATGATTGAAAAATATGAACGAGTAGAAAATGCAAACGCATAACTCAATAATTACTATGTTAAAAAAAATACTATTATTCCTTTCTTTTGCTTTAATATGCTTTTCAATAAAAGCCCAAAACATAGTAAAAGAAATTATTCAAATTGATACCAATTTTGTTACTTATGATGTAATTTATAAAGACACCTTAACCAAAGGTGTTTTTTCTAAAATTATAGCTGTTTTTGCTAATGATACCAGTCAAATAGCTATTGAAAAAAATTATACTAACAATTATCAAAACGGTTTATATAAAGCATATTATCCTTCCGGAAAACTTATGATAAAAGCTGTTTATGCTAATAATAAACTTAATGGTGAATGGACTTTTTATGATAAAGCAGGAGAAGTAGCTATAAAAGGTATTTATAAGGAAGATATAAAACATAAATATTGGGCTTATCGGTATTTAAAATGTTATGGAAGATATAGAAATGGAAAGAAATCGGGGAGATGGAAATGTTTAAATACTGATGGAGGTAAATACATTACCAAATATCCTAATCTTTATTTAAGAGGTATGTTTGATTTTGTTAAAATTAGAAGCAATAATCCAACAACAAACGATAGTATTGTTCCACAACCAATTAATGATAGTTTAATTGCTGATACAAGTAATCAAATACAGGAAATAGATACTTTTTACTTAAGTGCCATTACCTATTTAGCAAGAAATTATTATATCAGAAATAGAATTAAAATTCAGTTTACCAAAACAAAAAAAGAACGTAAATACTACGATAAGTATTTCGACTATAAAAAAGATTTGTTCTTGTTTGTTGTTTCTCCAACTATTATTCCATTGGGATTACCTCCGTTTTTAACTGAACCGGAAAAACTTACAAGTGATACTATAAATGCCCAACTTACTGCCAATATTGAGCAATATAAAGATGGTTTTTCTTCACATCCTGTTAGAACAGATTTAGCATTATACCAATATTCTACCCAGCCAACTTCGGATATGATTTTATACTTCTCTGAAGTTGTTAACAATATGGTCAGAGTTGATATAGTCGAATTTAGAGGTAGAAATGACGAAAGCTTTGAAGAAATATATAAACATCCTAACGCTAGAAAATATAGTGTTTTAATATACTTTAACCAAATTAAAGATGTTAAGGCAGTAGAATATCAGCAACAAAAAGTTGAATAATTTTAGATGCAAAAAGGTTTAAAAAAAATAGCCCAACCCTTTATTAAACTTGGAATGAACATATTATTTCCAAAAGTTAATGACAACTATTATTACACCTATTATTTTTTAAAAATGGGGGTAAACCAAAAACTTTTTGGTTATAACAAAAATGTGCCTTGGCCTGTTCATCCAACATCTATTGTTAAGTGTCCTGAAAAAATTCAATATATCAGTAAAGCACCGGGAACAGCTATTGGATGTTATTTAGATGGGAGAAATGGAATAATTATGGAAGAAAATGTTTGGTTAGGTCCTAGGGTTTCTCTTATTAGTCAGAACCATGATTTAAACGACTACAATAAATACATTACTGAACAACCTATAATTATTCGCAAAAACTGTTTACTAACTACTAATTGTGTAATACTTCCTGGTGTAGAGTTGGGTGAACATACTGTTGTTGCAGCAGGGGCAGTTGTTAGAGATTCTTTTCCGGAAGGAAATCAACTGCTAGCAGGAAACCCTGCAAAAGTTGTTAAAAAATTAGACGATTATAAAGGATAAGTTTTAAATTATTCTCCTAGTAATTCTCTTGCTTGATTTACCGGAATTAATTCATCTCCATGTAAAGCGATTACAAAAGCTCCCTTAATACCTTTTTCTTCAGTTATAGTAGTTTTATAAGCCTGAGCTTCATCATACGTTTTAAATGTACCTGTTGTATATCTTGTTAATTCATTTTCAATTTCTGTTTGTTCTACACCTTTTATAGTCATAAACTTAGTAAGCACTTCTACAGGCAATTGGTTTTTGTAAGAACCTATTTGTACTTTGAAAACAATTTTATTTTTATCGTACGTTTTATCATTTGATTTTATACTTTCCTGAGCAGCAGAAAGTACTCCAGCTTCTTTTAGCGTAATTCTTTTTCCACCTTGATATGCTACTACAAATGCGTCTTTAATTCCATTATCCAACGCTAGATTAATTTTTTGTTTGGCAGCTTCTTCAATCGTTGAATAAGCTCCAGGAGCTAAATATTTGTATAATCCATCATCAGCTTTCAATTCAATTACCCCATCTAATTCGTTAAATTGTTCCTTAGATTGTTTTTTAGAGAAAGCACCTAACTGAACTCTAAACACAACTTTATCGGTATTATCCATACTAGCAAACTCATCACCAACTGCCATGTTATTGGCTTCATCACCAACGGAAACTAATTTTCCATCTTTTGTTTCTTCAACTACAATAGCAGCATCAAAACCATCTCTTGTTAAGCTTGCTTTTCTTTGAACTGCTTCATTCAAACTCATATAATCTCCAACAGTAATAATTGTTTCACCATCTTTTTCTTGAATATCCACATCCGAAACACTTAAGAATTTATCCACTAAAGCAGCATCTATTGCTTCAGTAAATCTACCTAACTGAACTTTGTATTTTTTAGGTTGTACTTTAGATTTTTTCCCAGCTGTTATTGATCTATTTTCAATAGTAGCAAATGCTCCTGTAGTATCCATATATCTGTCGTAAGCATCTTTAATCATATCATCAGTCATTTCAACTCCTGCTGGTGTTACAAAAGCATTTGGTCTAGATTCTAATTCATCATCTTTATAGTTTGGAACAAAATCCTTATCCATATCTAACGGACAACCTTTTTCATCAACCTCAACTCCTGCTGGAGTCCAAGCACATTCATCCATAAAATCAATTACTCCATCACCATCTTCATCATCCATATCATAAGCTAGGTAGTCTATCGGGGCTTCAAATTCTTTAATTTCATAATCTTTTTTATGTTTCAAGAAGTTATAGCTAATAGAAAATGAACTCATCAAAAATTTATCATTGGAACCATTGCCCGGTTGACTACCAATTCTATCTCCTTCACTTTCCGCTACAACTCCATCTACCAAATCAGAAAAAGTAAAATGCATAATAAAACCTAAAGTAAAATCAATATTTTCTGTTGCATGCATAATTACACCACCACCAAATGGTATGGCAAAAGTTCTTTCCGGATATTTTCCTAAACCATCAAAATCAGATTCTCTAATGTCTGTCTCAAAAACATAGTCTCTTTGAATAACTATTGCTTCTTTAGCATTTGGAGCATCTTGCGATATGTTTCTTATTGAACCGTCTGACCAATAATTATATCTATTTCCAAACTCATCATACAAATCTGTTTTAGAATGAAATTCAACAGATTCAATACCTAAAGATAAAAATGGACTTAATGAACGCTTTTTAGGTAAAAAATTACCGAAATCATACATTAAAGCAAAACCTCCAACAGATAATCTTGATTCAAAATTTAAGTTCCTGTTTAACGAACGCTCATTAGCACTGACTTTTCCAAATAAGACATAAAATTTAAGTGCTAAATAATGATTTAATCGTTGTTTTACATGTAAGTCATAAGCAATGTTACTTATAAAAGGTGTACCAACATTAGCGTCTAAAATATCACCATAGAATTTAAAATTACCAACCCCCAATCCTATTGTAGGTGAAAAAGGATTAATAGAAGATAAAGGTTTAGTAGTTTCCGGAAGTTTAGGAGATGTAATAGATGTAGAATCGCTCTGAGCAAAAATTTGCAAAGAGCCAATTAATAACATACATACAAAAACCAAACTATACTTATTCATTCTTTTACTTAACAATACGTAATACGAATATAGGGAAATAAAGATACAATTTAACTGAAAATGGGAAAATTATTGTACCCATTTTTGATTTGTAATCATTAAAGCTTCTTGTACTGTAATTCTTTCTCCTTGGTTATAAGCAGTAACAAAAGCAGTTTTTACTTTATTTCTCAAATTGTTACGTTTGTCTCTTGCTGATTTATATTCAGAAAAGCTACCTGTAATTAACTTTGTCCAACCTTGATGATTTTCTAAGTTTATTTGATCTTTTAAGTTAAATTTCTTTTGATATCTTTCTATAGTTATACCTTCTCTAAAAGCACCCACTTGCACTTTATAGGTAACATTTTTTTCTGGAGCAGGAGTATTGGTTACAAGTGGCGTTCTTTTGATTTCAGTTTCTTCTTCTGTATTATCAACTACCACATCATCTTCAGTATCTTCCTCTACTTTATTATCTACTTTATCCTGAAGACTAGTTTCCTCTTCTTCCTCATTATCATTTGAAGCTAAACTTTCTCCTACAGCAGAAAAGCTTGTTGCTGCTATTTGATGTTTTTGCGTTTCTTCTCCTTTTAAATAAGATAAAACTCCCGTTATTTCTTGCATACCTGAAACTGAAGTACTTTCTATAAAATAACTTACTTCAAAACTATTTTCTGTTGGAACTGATAACCAAAGTACTTTTACTTCATTATTTTCAACAGAAAAAACGCCTCCTGCTGAGTTGTTGTTCGATGCAGTAAACCCGGCTGGTATAAACTCTGATAATTTAGCAAAACCTTCTACGTTTTCTTTGTTGATATTAAGTGTTACTTTAAACTTATTATCACCAACATTATCAATATTTCTAGATGCAGATAAGGATGTTTCTGTATTATTTGAAGCTGGCAAACGACTTTCTTCATCTTCTGTGTTAGAAGATGATTCAGTTTCTTCTGCTACCAACTCTTCTGTAGATACAGTAATATTCGCTGTTGGAATATCAACATTCATTCTTTCATTATCGGCTATATAAGAGAATTTGCCTGTAATGGTATATTTTCCAGAAGAATGAGAAACGTTTTTAAGTTTATACTTTACAGAAAACTCACTATTTTGAGGTAATGCCATCCATATCAACTTAAGTTTTTGCTCCTTAAATGAAAAGGTTGCTCCTGCAGTCTCTATGGGTTCTACAACAAAACCTTCCGGAATTTCTTGTTGTATTTTTGCAAAACCGGCAATATCAGCTTTTGTGATTACAAGCTCTACCTCTACTTCACCATTAGGTTGTATAGAAGCAGGTATATTTTGTTTAACAGTTACATCTGAAGTGAAAAATAGTTGGTAAAAAAATATACTTACAAAATTTACTATTAGAAATAACTGTTTAATCATTTTATATTATTTTTAGATTATTGCTGAAAATAAAAATCAATCAACTCATTTAAATCTTTTGCTGTAAGATCATTCTCTCCTTCAAAAAACTGGTCGATTGCATTTGTAATTTCTTTTGCTGATAAATACTTGTCTTTATCTGTATCTAACGGAACAAATTTAGCAGGCATATTAGTTTGACCTATTTGACCACCTTTATTTTGCTCGTATAAAGCTTGTATTTCTTTCATTTCTTCATCAGACAAATCTTCTGCTTTAAATGTTTTGTATTCAGTAATTACAGAATCTTTCATAGCATGTTCTTCAGCAATCATAGCATCTGTTAGTGTAACTCCATCTTTGTTTACCAACGTTCCTGCTGGTGTGTTAGGTTCTTTATCTAAGTGATCCGGAACACCATCTTTATCGCTATCTAGAGCACATCCGGTAGCATCTACTGTAATTCCTGATTTTGTTCCCGGACATTTATCATTTAAATCAACCACTCCATCTCCATCACTATCTTCTTTATCTAATTTAGAAAAGTCGAAATCTTTATATTTATCATCAGCAGCTGAAGCTCCTGCAAAATTATACTGTAACCCAAAAGAAGTTTGAAACATTTTATCACTTCCTCCTCCACTTAAATTATCCAAATATTCTGTTGTTGTTAAAATATATGCAACTGTAGCTCTGGCATGTAAATGTGGAGAAAGTTTAAATTTCAATCCGAATCTCAATGGAATTGTAAATGCTGTTTTAGGGTAATTATTGGTAGAGTCCTTTAATGTAGATTCGTATTTATGATCTCTTGTTAAAAGCATTGAAGAAGTATCTGAACCTGGCATATTCTCAGGGACATCTCTTAATGTTCCATCACTCCAATGATGATAAAAATTACCATTCTTATCAAATAAATCTCCTTTAGGGTCGAACATTAAATATCCAAAACCTACTGAGATAAAAGGTGAAAAAACTGAATTTTCATTTACAATTTTTCCATTATCAAAATCTAATAATAAGTTTAAATCAAAATTAGTAACTTTAGTTTCAAAATTATGAAACACCTCATCATCTAACTGACTTTTAGAAACCGTTCCAAACATACCATTAGCAGTAATACCTATAAAACTTCCTATTTTCTTTTCTAAATAAACTCCATAAACAGGTCTCCAATAAGTAAAAACAGAAGAACCTTTAGAGCCTTGTAAATTCCCCATGTAAGAAAGTGTCCCAAAATTAGCTCCAATAGAAGGAATATATTTTAACCCATCACCCTTTGACTCGCTCTGAGCAAGGGATTTCTGTGAGATTACACATGAAACTAATGCGGCAAAAAATGTAATTTTTCTAATCATAACTTATAATTTATTGCGATTCAGGCAATAAAAATATAACAAAAAATTGATATTCCTAATTTTTTTCTAGAGTTATTAACAAAAAGTATAACTTTAGACAAAACAAACATAGCTTATTCTTTAAAAGAATTCTTAGGAAAATCTTTGTTTTTTCAACTTAGAAATGTTAATAAATTAGAAGTTGGGACGAAGCAAATAATCGTTATAGAAATCAATAATACACTTAACCGCTTCATCAGCAGTATCGCATATGTTAATAAGTTTTAAATCCTCCGGACTAATATTTTTTTCAGACAAAACAGCCGTTTTTATCCACTCAAATAAACCTTGCCAGTAATCTTTACCAACTAAAACAATAGGAAACCTACCTATTTTTTTAGTTTGTATTAGTGTAATTGCTTCAAAAAGTTCATCTAATGTTCCAAAACCACCCGGTAAAACTATAAATCCTTGAGAGTATTTTACAAACATCACTTTTCTTACAAAAAAGTAATCAAAAGTCATTAATTTATCAAGATCTATATAATCATTGTGTTTTTGCTCAAAAGGCAAGTCTATATTTAATCCTACTGATTTTCCTTCAACGTTAAATGCCCCCTTATTACCAGCTTCCATAATTCCCGGACCACCTCCTGTTATAACACCATATCCATTCTCGGCTAATTTAGCGGCAATTTCTTCTGCTATTTTATAATACTTATTATCGGGAGTTGTACGTGCCGAACCAAATATACTAACGCAAGGACCTATTTTTGCTAATGTTTCAAAACCGTTTACCAATTCCGACATCATTTTAAATATTGCCCAAGAATCGTTAGCTTTTATTTCGTTCCAATCTTTATCGTGATGTATTTTATTATGTTCTTCGTTGTAATCTTTATTTCCCATGAATATTTTTTATTTGATAAGTCGGCAAATTTATGTTTTTTTATCTTTTAGTTAATGAAACTATTTAAAGTCCACTCTATAAATTCCAGTTTGAACAAATTTTCCAGTTAATTCAATTCTTCTTTTAAAAAACTAGCAGTATAACTCTTTTTATTTTTCACTAATTGTTCTGGTGTCCCTTCGGCAACAATCTTCCCTCCTTCTTGTCCACCTTCTGGACCAACATCTACAATATAATCTGCTACTTTAATAATATCTAAATTATGTTCTACCACCAATACCGTATTACCTATATCAACTAATTTATTTAGAACGTCCAACAATACTTTAATGTCTTCAAAATGCAAACCTGTTGATGGCTCATCTAAAATATACAATGTTTTAC
>LADZ01000049.1 GCA_000961845.1 Flavobacteriales bacterium BRH_c54 | reverse complement strand
TAGAGCTGAAGTAATTAAATATAATGATTTTATTTCTCTTGGTTCTGAAGCAGCAGTAAAAGAAGCCGGTAAAATGGCGGTTGAAGGGAAGGAGTACATTGTGCAAGATGGAGATATTATGCACTTTAGATTTAATGTCTAATAAATAGTTTATGAGTTTATAAGGTTAGAAAATAATTACAGAATTTAACTAATAAAAAAGCCTAACAGATATCTGTTAGGCTTTTTTGTACATGAAGTTTTTTTATTTTCTGTCGCCTAAAAATCTTAGTAAAAATAGGAATAGGTTTACAAAATCTAAGTAAAGATTTAAGGCTCCCATAATGGCTAGTTTATTAGTTTCGTCAGTACCATATTCCACACCACTACCAATTCTTTTTAGTTTCTGAACATCATAAGCAGTAAGTCCGGTAAAGATTAATACACCTAATATACTAATGATGTAATCCATGGTTTCGCTGCCCATAAACATATTTACTACACTTGCGATGATAATTCCTATTAATCCCATCATTAAAATAGAACCAAATTTAGTTAAATCAGTCTTAGTGGTGTAACCCAATAAGGCCATTATTCCAAAAGTTCCGGCAGTTATGAAAAAAGTCATAAAAATAGAACTTGCTGTATAAACTAAAAAGATAGTACTTAAACTAACGCCCATAATAGCAGAGTAAATTATAAATAAGATAACCATTGCCATGGAAGAAAGCTTTTGAAAACCAAAAGACATCAGTAATACAAAACCTAAAGGAGCAAACATTACAATGTAGCCAAGCATATTCATACTAACACCTCCTTCAGCAGTTGGACTGAATAACATACCTACCAATTCTAAATCTGTTCCAAACCAATAGGAAGTAATACCTGTAATAGCCAAGGCAGACGCCATATAACTAAATACATTAGACATAAAGGTTTTTACCATAGTTCCGCTTGCAGAAGCTGTGTGCTCTATTGGACTCTTAATAAAATTATTATTTTCCATAATTTATAAATTTTAATTCAGTTTTTTTATAATCAAATTATTTACCAGTTACAAAAACAAGTCATTATGACAGTTTGTTAGAGATTAAACTAATAAATTCTTTACGAGTACTATCTTTTTCAAATGCTCCTGTAAAAGAAGAAGTAGTGGTTAGCGAGTTTTGTTTTTGAATTCCTCTCATTTGCATACACATATGTTGAGCTTCAATAACCACAGCTACTCCAAGAGGTTTTAATCCCTCTTCAATACAGTTTTTAATATCATCAGTTAATCGTTCTTGCACTTGTAACCTTCTGGCAAAAGCATCTACCACACGAGGAATTTTGCTTAGTCCAACAATATGTCCGTTAGGAATATAGGCAACATGAGCTTTCCCAAAGAAAGGTAACATGTGATGTTCGCACAAAGAATAAAGCTCAATATCTTTTACAATAACCATTTGACTATGGTCTTCTTGAAACATGGCCGACTTAAGAATTTCAGTAGGGTTCAAATCATAACCATGAGTAAGGTATTGCATGGCTTTAGCAACTCTTTCGGGGGTTCTTTGTAACCCTTCACGGTTTACGTCTTCACCAAGGTTTTTAATAATGTCAGAATAACTAGCAGACAGTAAGTTTATTTTTGCTTCGTTATACTGTTCTATTCTTTCATAACCATCCATATTGTTTTGGCTGGTCATATTATCGTTGTATTTCGCCATGAGTTTTATTTTCCGTAATATTCAATATAATTATTTTCTGTTTCAGCAACTTTAATGCAGTGTAATTCGCAATTTAATTCATTTACAAAAGGTTCTAAAATTTCCCAAAAAGTAATCGCTACATTTTCTGTTGAAGTAATTTTTCCTTGCATAAAAGGTACATCTAAGTTTAAGTTTTTATGATCTACTTTATCAATAACATGTTCTCGAATTATTTTACTTAGCACTTTTAAGTTAACAACAAAACCGGTTTTCGGATTAAGGTTGCCTTTTACAGTAACAAAAAGTTCATAATTATGTCCATGCCAATTAGGATTGGAGCACTTTCCGAAGACTTCAAAATTTTTGGCGTCATCCCATTCTTCAATAAATAAGCGATGAGCGGCATTGAAACGTTCTCTTCTAGTTAGGTAAATCATAAAGCAAAATTAAGTTTATGAATTGATATAGCGGAAGTTTTTAAAAAAATCGTAAAGCTTGTTAAGTAATTTTAAGATTTTATAGCGTTTTAAGTAAACAAAGTTATCTTTGTGGCTTATAAAATATTAAAAAAATGAAGCAGTATATTACCGGTGAAAATGAAATTGATTTATTTGAATTGATAAAATCAATAGTAGCATTTATGCTTAAAAATAAGTGGGTGCTGCTCTGGTCTCTTGTTTTAGGAGCCGCTACAGGCTGGTTTAGAATGAAGCAGCAACCTAATACCTATACTGATTATTATCAGTCAACTTTTTATGTTAAATCGTCTGTAATAACGGATGAAATGCTACATACTTTTATTAAAAATTTGAATGAGCAATTACCAATTGTTGATAACGAATTAACAAAAGTGTTAAAAGAGGTAGAGCCTGTTAAAGAATTAAGTATAGATGGATTAAGAACCGATATTAAAGTTTATGCTAATTATAAAGATCCGGTAAAAAATGAGGTGATTTTTAATTTTTTGAGTGATTATTTAAAAGGCTTGAGCTATTATCAAATAAGAGTAGATTCTAATACATTTTATATTAAGGAATTACAACATATAATTGAGCAAAAGTTTGATAGTTTAGGTATCCGATTAACTAATAATGATTCAAAAATTCAATTAAATCAACTAGCTAAAGATAATCCAACAGATTTTTTAGCTTATGTTGGTTTATTAGAAAAGTATTATGATTATGAAAAACAGTTAGTGAGTTATTCTAATTCATTAGAGTTTGTTCCAATTGAACCGATAAATAATCCTATCAGCACTACTAGAAAAAAAATGTTGATTGTTATAGGGTATGGACTGTTGTGTTTCGTTATAGCTTTATTTTTCTTGTATGGATTTACTTGGGTAAAAAAATCGGTTAAGAATAATCAATAATTACGATTTTAGTTTTGCAGATAAAAAAACGTTTATTACCATCAGAATTTACTAAAAACACTATGGTGTTAATAGCGGGTACGGTTGTCGCTCAGGCTATTCCGTTGTTGTTACATCCTTTTTTGAGAAGAATTTATTCTGCTGAAGATTTTGGTGCAATGGCAGTGTTTTTAAGCTTATTTAGCATGATTACGATAGTTGCTGCATTTCGGTATGAATCTACTATAGTGTTGCCCAAAAATGATAATGAAGCTGCGAATATTCTTGGTCTTACTTTTTTAATAAACCTTTGTTTTAATTCAATTATTTTATTGGTATTAGTATTTTTTAAAGCAGAGATAGTCACTTTAATTGGATTTCCTTTAAAATATGCCAATTACCTTTATTTTTTACCCTTTACCAGTTTTTTGTTTTGTGCTTATCAGAGTATGAATTATTGGTTAATTCGTCAGAAAGCTTTTAAAGCTTCATCCTTCAATAAAATTGTTAGAAGAACTGCCGAAGGAATAGTACAAGTAATATTGGGAGTTCTTAAATTTCCGGGAGGATTATTTGTGGGTGATTTTATAGGTAATTTCTCTAATGTAATTAGTGGTATTAGGCAGGTGTTTAAAAATAAATTTAACAACGCTTTTGTATCTAAAAGAAAGATGGGGTTTGTTGCCAAAAAATACATTGATTATCCTAAATTTAATTTATTACCTACCTTATTAAGTAGTGCAGCAACTCTTTTGCCTTTTTTATTTATCAATAAATTATATTCAACCGAAATAGTGGGGTATTTAGATTTATCAAGGATGGTGTTGTCTATACCGTTAATATTTATATCAACTACTATCAGTCAGGTGTTATTTCAAAAAATAACAGAAAACAAGCATCAGCAAACAAGTATTTTAATAGAGTTAAGAAATATTTTCTTTCTACTGCTAAGCATTATTTTTATAGAAGTGATATTGTTGTATTTTTTCGGTGATTTTTTATTTGGATTAATTTTCGGAGCAGAGTATGTGTTGTCAAGTACATTTTCTAAAATTCTAATTGTAAGTTTTTCCTTAAATTTTATTAGTTCTACTTTTTCTTCAATATTTATAACATTTGATAAAATAAGACTCAATGGTATTTGGCAAGTAGCTTATTTTCTTAGTATTTGTTCATTATTGCTGTTTAAAGATATTTCTATCGAATCATTTTTAAAAATTTATGTAACCATTGAAGCCATATTATTATCTGTAAACATTATATTAATATTTTTTATTGTGAAGAAATACGAAACGGAGATTAAAGAAATAAAAGCATAATGTCAACTATTAAGTTAATCATATCAAAAGAGTTTTTAAGGCTAAGTGTTTTGCTTACCATTATCTATTTCTTTTTAGAAGGGTATTATCATTTCTTTATTTCAGATAATTTTGCTTACTTAGGTTTTTTCCCTGATTTTAGTATCATCAATTATATTATTACTAAGCTGGTTTACATTTGGTTATTGTTTTTGTCTTGGAAGGTTTATCAGCGAAGCAAGTTTTTGTATAGTATTTATTTATTGTTAATGTTTTTCTTTTATATCCCTAATGCTGTCATATTTGCCTTTAGTAATATGCACATAGGTGCTTTTGTTTCTAATGTGTTTTTTGTAAGCTTTTTTAGTTTATCGAGTGTAATTAAATTTAGGCTTCCAACCATTAACCTTCCTAAAAAGATAAATAATTATATCATTCTTACTCTCTCATTATTAGCTATGGTTCCAATAATAATAACGTTTAGGAATGATGTTCATTTAAAAACATTATTGCTTCAGGACATTTATGAAGTAAGAGAGGTTTTCTCGGAAAAGTTGATTGGTTATTTAGGGTATTTGTATAACATTTTGGTTAAAACTCTTTTACCAATAGCATTAGTTTATTTTTTAATAAAAAGAAAAGTATTTTTTGTAGGAATAATATTTTTAGCATTAATGTATCTGTATTTAATTTCAGGAAATAAAATTGTATATTTTACATCTATATTATTGCTTTTCTTCTATTATTTAGGATATAGTTACACTTCTAAAATGAGTAATTTTTTTATAATGATAATCGGGTTGTTAATTATTGCTCCTTTTGTAGATGCTTTTTTGTTTTCACAACCTATCCTTCAAGGAGTTTTTATTAATAGATTTTTATTTATACCGGCTTTATTAACACAATGGTATTTTGAGTTTTTTGATGGAAACCCATATTATTTTGCAGAGAGCCATTTTTTTAATCAATTTGTAGAACAACCTTATGATTTGCCCATAGGATTTTTATTAGCTAAAATACACTGGCATGAACCTACAGTATATGTGAATAACGGTATAGTTTCAGATGGATTTATGAATTTAGGCTATTTAGGAGTAGTGTTGTTTTCAGTAATTTTTACGTTACTTTTTTCTTTGTTTAATAGTTTTAAATTGCACATTGGGTATTTTGGATTGTTCTTTAGCTACGTTTACATATTTTTAAGTGCACCGTTTTTAAGTGTTTTTATTACGGGAGGGGTGATGATATTCATTATAAAAGCAATACTTTTGTTGACTAATAAAAATAAAAATTTAGAATGAAGATAGTAATACTTACCACATGGTTTTCTGAAAAAATGGGTTACATTGAAAATTGTTTACCAAAAGCAATGGCAAAACTAGGACATGAAGTTCATGTTGTGAGCTCAACTGCTCAAGTATATTATGATATTCCCGAATATTCTAATGTTTATGAACCTTTTTTAGGAAAAAATATTCAGGAAGTTGGACAAAGACAAATAGATGGATACACATTACATAGAATACCATTTAGAGTAGTAAGTGGTAAATTATTTTATAAAGGATTGTCGAAAAAACTAAAAGAATTAAACCCAGATGTTGTTCAGGTGTTTGATCCTTTTTCTTTTCCAACTTTACAAGCTGCCTATTATAAGTTGTTATTTGGATATAAATTATTTACAGCTAATCATACTGTGGCTTCTGTATTTCCTCTTTATGTAAAAGGTCAGGATACGTTTCTTCATAGATTCCTTTTTTATATAACGAGAACCATTCCAGGTAAGATGATTAGTTGGGTTACATCTAAATGTTATCCAGCAACTATAGATGCATTAGATATTGCCGTAAAATATTATGGCATTCCAAAAAGTAAGACGCAGTTAGCTTCATTAGGAGTTGACATTGATTTCTTTTGTCCACAGACTAATGAGGAAAGTAAAGAGTTTAGAGTAGCAAAAAGAAAAGAATTAGGTATTTCTGATGAAGAAATATTATGTATTTACACAGGAAG
>LADZ01000009.1 GCA_000961845.1 Flavobacteriales bacterium BRH_c54 | reverse complement strand
TTTCTTCTGTAATGTTAGCCAATACTTTTTCCCTCACATTACCCTTCATAGGTTCATCAAAATAATAAAGATCATAAAAAGTAACATTATTTACTTCGTATTGAGGAGATTTAAGATGAATATTATATTTATCATCAATTACGGCATAAACAGAATCACTAGGAAACCCTGCTCTCTCCCAGGTAATTTTACCGCCTTCTCCATACCAAATTTCTTCTGTTGGATAATATTTACCCCTAGTATCAAGTATTACAGCACTATCTCCTTTAGAGTAACAGGTTAAATTTAATGCTTCAAATTCAATAAATGGAAGACTATCAAATCCAAAAGTATAATTACTGTTGTTTGATTTCCATTCGGTTGCTGCTGAACTGTATAATGCATTTTTTTCAAACAAATCATTACATGCTTGTAAATAATCAACAAATTGCTTCCTTGCAGTTGATGCTGATTTTGATGTTGCTTCACCTAAAATAAGTTTTTCTAATATTTTTTGCCAACTAAAAAAGCTACTTTCTGTTTGGTATTTACTGTTTACAAAAAATGATATAGTTTTAATATAGTTACTAAAATCAGGGAAAGCTTTCTTTTTGTTTGCCAACATTAAATTGGCAATTCTATACACATCTTTTCTTTGCTCATCTGAAAATTTACCACCATACCATTGCCACGAAAATTCATCCATAATATATTTACCATCACCATCTCTAGAAGCTCTTAAAAAAGATTCCATCTCGTTAAAAAATTCGGTTGAATCTGGAGTAAAACTCTTTATCTTACTAACTTGAGAGTAAGCAGTGAGTGTAAATAATAGTATTAAAAATAAAGTTAGTAGCTTCTTCATAATTTTAGATCATTATTTGTTTACTTTTTAACAAACTCCAACATTGTCCATTCATTTTTGGTATTTTCAAAAGTTAAAGTCAGCCCTAATTTATTGGCTTCTTCGGTTAACACCTCCTTATCAATAGAAAAAAAACCACTTAACAACAGTAATCCATTAATGTTAAGAGCATTTGCGTAAAAATGCATATCTCTTAATAATATATTTCTATTAATATTAGCAATAATCACATCAAATTTATTGCTTTTAATTTGGTTAACATCTCCTAAAACAACTTCAATATCAACATTATTACGTTCACAATTTTCAACAGAGTTCGTATACGCCCACTCATCATTATCAATTGCTAAAACTTTGCCGCAATTTCTTTTCTTAGCCAAAATGGCTAAAATCCCTGTTCCACACCCCATATCTAAAACAGTTTTGTCGGTTAAATCTAAATTTAACAAACGACTAACTATTAAATGCGTGGTTTCATGGTGTCCTGTACCAAAAGACATTTTGGGTTCAATAATAATGTCTATTACATTATCTGTAGGTTTTTCATGAAATGGAGCTCTAATCATACACTTTTCATCTACAAAAATGGGGTCAAAACTTTTTTCCCACTGTTCATTCCAATTTTGTTGAGCGATTTTATTAATGGTATATTCAATCTCAAATTCTTCATTAGATAACAAACTGATTTGTTCAATATTACTTTCATCAAAATTAGCTTCTTGAATATAGGCTTCAAAACCATCTTCTGTATCTACAAAACTCTCAAAACCAATTTCGGCAAGTTCTGCTATTAAAATTTCTCTCCCCATAACTAATGGAGAAACCTTTGCTAAAAATTGAATATAATTCATGTGTTAAGTTATATTTAGTAACCTTGGTCACATGCAACTCCTTGTTTAATCACTACCTTATTGTGGATTTTTTATAGGGTCGTTTCATGTAATTTACCTTTTCCTTCAAACTTATTCAAAATAAAATAAGTTATTCACTGGCAAACTTACACAAAACGAATGAAAAACTTATACAGAGGTTAACCCTAACATTTTAAAATAATAATCGAATTTAGGTTGTTAATAAGATATTATCCTAACATTAACTTAATTTTAAAAACTCTAATTTGTTGTAAATTAAAGATTATCCCCTTCTTCGTCCTTTCAAAAGGTATTTTTGTCTAAAATCATTTTTAAAATCAAGTTGTAATCCTATATTTGTTGCTCAAAAAAAAAATCTTAAAAAAATCTATTTTATGAAACTTAAATATATTTTATCTTTAGCAATTGCTTCAACATCATTTACAATGCTATCTTGCGGAGGTGGAGACAATAACGGAACAAAAGAAGTTAACGTAAACCCGGTAGTAACTAGTCATGAATTATCAGATGCTCAAATGCTTAACCCAATTAATTATTCTGATGCAGGTGCCGGCTATATCTTATCAAATATATTTTACTCATTATTAGAAATTGATTTTGAAACATTAGAATTAGTACCTGTAGTTGCTGAAAGCAGACCAGAAATTGAAGAAACTGAAGATGGCGGAATGTTGATTACTTATAAAATTAGACCTGAAGCTAAATGGGATAATGGTGAGCAAATTACTGCTAAAGATGTAGAATTTGCTTTAAAAGTTATTAAAAATCCAAAAGTTGACAACTTAAACAACAAGCCCTATTTTGAATTTATTGAGGATATGAAATTTTATGAAGATGATCCTCTTAAATTTACTTTTGTTTGTAAAGATGTTTATATTCTTGCCGAAGTACAAAGTGGTGATATTGATTTAATGCCAAGACATATTTATGATCCTAAAGGTTTAATGGATGAATTTACTATTAAACAACTTGCTGAAAATGCGCCTGAATTAGCTACCAACCCTAAAATTGTGGAATTTGCAACAGATTTTAATTCAGAAAAATACCAAAGAGACCCTAAATTTATTCAAGGTTGTGGTCCTTATTTATTAAAAGAATGGCAAACCGGACAAAAGTTAATTATTACTAAAAAAGAAAATTGGTGGGGAGATCAATTAAAAGGAAAAGGAATGCACTTTGAAGTATATCCTCCCGAAATAATTTATCAAACTATTAATGATCAAACTACCGCCAAAGAGGCACTTATTGCAGGAAAAGTTGATGTAATGAGAGGAATTAAACCTCAAGATTTCCAATATTTACCCAAGTCTGACAAGTTCGTTAAAAACTTTGTTGCTCATACTCCTCCTCAAATGGCATATACCTATTTAGGTTTAAATGTTAGAAAACCTATGTTTTCTGATAAAAGAACCAGACAGGCTTTAGCTCATTTAGTGGATGTAGATAAAATTATTGAAGTGGTTGTTTTAGGCTATGGAGAAAAAGCAATAGGACCTATTCATCCTGCAAAAACAAAACAATACAACAATAACATTACTCCTTATCCTTACGATGTTGAAAAAGCAAAAGCTTTATTAGCAGAGGCTGGTTGGAAAGATTCTAATAACGATGGCGTTTTAGATAATGTTATTAATGGTCAGAAAGTAAATTTTGAATTTAACTACCTATATAACCAAGGAAATGATAGCAGAAAAGCTGTTGGTTTGTTATTACAGGAAGAAGCCAGAAAAGTAGGTATTACTGTTAATGTATTATCTCAAGATTGGTCTATTTTCTTAGAAAGCACTAAACAACATGATTTTGACATGTATTATGGCGCTTGGATTAGTACACCTATACCAACTGATCATAAACAAATTTATCATACAGCCTCTTATAATGGTGGTTCTAACTATACCGGATTTGGTAACGACCAAACAGATGCACTGATAGATTCTATTAGAATTACATTAGATGATGACAAAAGAGCTGTGTTAAACCACAGATTTCAGGAAATCCTTCATGATGAATGCTCTTACATTTTCTTATATTACCCTAAAGAAAAAATTGCTATTCACAAAAGATTTTCTAATGCTGAAACTAGTCCTATGAGACCGGGTTATAGAGTAAGTGGTTTTTCTACTCAACAAGCAAGTGCGGTAAACTAAAATAAGTTGTTATATTTACACCCAAATTTTAAAATAACAATTTAAAAGGTGCTTTTATTAAGCTAAGGAAAAGGAAATGTTAAAGTATATTTTTAAAAGAATCTTAATTTTTATACCTACGTTAATTGTAATTTCACTTTTAACATTTGTGATAAGTATTAATGCTCCCGGAGACCCGGTAGAAACCATGCTGAACCAAAATGTTGGTGGAGAAGGAAGATCCGGTGAAAAATTAGCTAGCGAAAAAACCTATAATGAAAAAAGAAAAGAATTAGGTTTCGACCTTCCCCTCTTCTATTTTTCATTTACCAATAAAACATATCCTGATACGCTTTATAAAATACCAAAAAAAGCGCATAGAGAAACACTTCAAAGGTTATCTTACGAATATGGCGCATGGGAAAATGTTTCTACTTATTACCAAGCATTAAGAGCTCTAGAATTTAAGGTTTTTGAAATAATGCCTTCTGACGAGAACTCATCTAAATTAAGAAACATTAAAGACAACCTTAATTCTCTATACTTAACACACAATGAAAATGAGATTAAACAAACTATAGAAACTGTAGAGTTTGATATTTTTAAAGATAGCAACATTAAAAAAACTGTTGAAACAGATTTTTTTGAGTTAAAAAATAGTTTTGAACACCTCATCTATAATAAAGAGATTATTAATAGATACATCCCCACTATTCATATTTATGGATTTAACAACCAATACCATAATTGGATATCTAATTTTATTGTTGGAGAATTTGGAATTTCTTACCAAGATAAAAGACCCGTTAGCTCAAAAATATTCGATGCTTTAAAATGGTCTATGATTTTGAGTATTCTTTCCATAATTATAGCTTATATTGTTGCAGTTCCTCTTGGTGTTAAATCTGCTGTGGACAAAGGAAAAACTTCTGAAAAAATTATTACCACAGGCTTATTTTTACTTTACTCTTTACCCAACTTCTGGATAGCCACAATGCTTATTCAATATCTTGGTGATGGAGACGGGTTAGGTTGGTTTCCTACACACGGTTTGGGAGAATTACCTGAATCTGCTCCTTATTGGGATAGGTTCTTTGAAACTGCTTATCATTTTATTTTACCACTATTCTGTTTAACCTATGCTTCGTTTGCATTTATTTCCAGACAAATGCGTGGAGGGATGTTAAATGTGTTGGAAATGGACTACATTAGAACTGCTCGTGCAAAAGGCTTAAAAAAACAAGTAGTAATTTGGAAACATGCGTTTAGAAATTCATTAATACCAATCATTACTTTGTTTGCTAATATTTTCCCTGCTGCTATTTCTGGCTCTTTCATTATTGAGGTAATTTTCTCCATTCCGGGAATGGGGCAACTTACCTTACAAGCTATTTTCCAAAGAGATTACCCTATTGTATTTACCGTATTGATGTTTTCTTCAATATTAACACTAGTGGGTATTCTAATAGCAGATATTATGTATGCTTTTGTTGACCCAAGAATTTCCTTTTCTAACAAAAAATCTTAATCTATGAACTTGTTTAATTTATTCAATAGAAGAAAAAACAGAGAAGCGAATACCCTTATTCTTCAAAACAATAATGAAAGTTATTGGAAGATTGTTAGGCAACAATTTAAGAAAAACAAGATTGCCGTTTATTCATTACGAGTTGTGTTTATTTTCATTTTCATTGCCTTATTTGCTGATTTTATAGCTAATGAAAAGCCACTTGTTGCAAAATACAATGGAAACATATATTTCCCTGTAATGAAAGAATATGCTGTTGATTTAGGCTTTTCCGATTGGCATGATGAATTTAGAAATGTTTCTTGGAGAGGTTTAAAATACGACTGGGTGATTTGGCCTCCGGTTCCTTACTTACCAAGAAATATTGATGTTTCTAACACTTGGGTGGGACCTTTTCACGATCAAAATGTTGAATCAGCAAGATGGAAACATTGGTTGGGGACAGATGATTTAGGTCATGATGTATTGGCAGGAATGATACATGGAACACGTATTGCTCTTTTAGTTGGATTAGTTTCTATGGGAATTGCTGCCATTATCGGAATCTTTTTTGGAGCTGTGGCAGGCTATTATGGTGATGAAAAATTAAAAATGAACATCATCTCTATCCTACTTTATGTAATAGGTTTTATATTGGCTGTTTTCTATGCTTTCGGGACTCGTTCTTATGCTTTAGCAGATGCTATAGGCACCTCTTTTGGCAGTTTTATGTGGGAATTCTTATTAAGTATTCTACTTTTTGTAGCAATAATTTATGTATTCAAACTTATTGCTTCATTAGCTAAAAAATTACCGTTTAAGGTAAAAGAAATTAGTATTCCTATAGACATATTAATAAGCAGGTTAATAGAAATTGTTGTTTCTATTCCTCAATTATTTTTGATTATTTCTATTGCTGCCGTGGTTGCTAAACCTTCTATTTTTATTGTAATGGTAATTATTGGGTTAACAACCTGGACAGGAATAGCCAGATTTACACGTGCTGAATTACTAAGAATTAGGAATTTAGAGTTTATTGAAGCTGCTAATGCTCTTGGTTACAAAGAGTGGAGAATTATTGTTAAACATGCTTTACCAAATGCTCTTTCACCGGTTTTAATAGCTATTGCTTTCGGAATTGCTTCTGCTATCTTAATTGAATCTACCTTATCATTTATTGGCGTTGGAGTTCCCGCAGAAACAATTACTTGGGGGTCTATGCTTTCTAAAGCCAGAGCAGTTTCTTCAGCTTGGTGGTTGGCTATAATTCCCGGTTTTGCTATCTTTATAACTGTTACCATTTACAACCTAATTGGTGAAGGCTTAACAGATGCCATGAATCCGAAATTGAAAAAATAAAAGCTTATTTTTGCTTTGTAAATTTTTTTCAAATCATAGTTTATGAAAATTGCTTTATTCCCGGGTTCATTCGATCCAATAACCATAGGTCACGAAAATATTATTAGAAGAGCACTACCGCTTTTCGATAAAATAATAGTTGGTATTGGTATCAACACCAACAAAAAATATTTATTCTCCTTAGAACAACGCGAAAAATGGATAAAACAAGTTTTTGCCGATGAATCCAAAGTAGAAGTAAAAAGCTACCAAGGTTTAACAGTTGATTTTTGTAAAAAAGAAAATGCCAATTTTATTGTTAGAGGACTAAGAAATAGTGCTGATTATGGCTTTGAAAGTAACATTGCACAAATGAATCAATATCTTCATGCTAATATAGAAACTATTTTTTTTCAAACAACTCCCGAACTCTCTGCAATAAATTCTACAATTGTGCGTGATATAATCATTAATAAAGGCAACGCTTCTAAATTTGTTCCTGTTATTATTAGTAATGATTTTAAAAATTAATCAATGTTAAAACAAATAATAACCTTACTTTTTCTCAGTATCCATTTCATATCTTTTGCAAGCAATACAGTGATTAAAGGCGTTGCTAAAGATTTTAATAACAGTGAGCTTTCTGTTTATATTTATGATGATTTTATAACCGGTACCAAAGAAAAAATGGGATTCTCAAAAATTGGTAATACCAATAATTTTGAATTTAATATTGACATCAATACCATAAAAAAAGTAGAACTTGCTATTGAGGACAAAACTACTTGGTTTTTTATTGAACCGGGGAGCGTTTACAACATTACCCTTAACTACGACCCAGAACTTAACAAAGGTAGGATTTACGACCGTTTTCTTTCTTTAAAATTTAACTTTCCGGCACCTACTGAACTTAATCAGTTAATTGCAAAGTTTAATAGAAAATATGATGATTTTGTAAGTACAAATGAATCCATCTTTTTAAAAAGAGATGGTTCTATAACTCCTAAAATTCAAGAATTTGAACAACATATATTAAATGAATTTAAGGCTTACAACAATGATTTTGCCTACAATTATGCAAAATACACCATTGCTTCTACTTTTAATTCTATAGACATTTCCTACTATAAAAGTGATAAAAAATCACTAGATAAAGCTGATATTTTTATTAAGTACCTACAGAACAATCCTATTCTATACAATAACCCTGAATACATGAATTTCTTTACCTCTTTTTTTAATGGCGAAATAAAGAAACTAACGCTTCAGTTGCACGGTATGGATATTACCAAAGCTATCAACGAAGAAAATAATTATAATGCTTTAGTAAAAGCTTTAGGGAAGTATCCCTTCTTAGAAAATAAAGAATTGCTCGACTTGTTTTTAATAAATGGACTTAAAGAGATTGGCAACGATAAGTATTTTAATCAAAAAAATATTATTTCAATTCTAACTCATTTAAAAACTAACAGTATTTATCCTGAGCAACAAAAAATTGCCGACAATGTAATTACCAAAATAACCTACAAAAAATTGGCTAAAGGAAGCAAAGCTCCAACATTTAAACTTCCTACAATAGACGGAGAAGAAATCACTCTAACTGACTTTATGGGAAAATATGTCTATATCAACTTTTGGGCATCATGGAGCATTCCTAGTTTAAGAGAAATGAAAATAATGGAAACCCTTCATAAACAATATAAAAACAAAGTAGCATTTATTAGCATTTGTACCGATAACGATAAATCTAAAATAAAGTCTTTACTAAAAGAAAACCCAAACTACTCATGGACCTTTGTACATCTTACCGAAAGGGAACTAATGCAAGCTTATGAAGTAAGAACCTTACCAACGTACATTTTAATTGGAAAAGAAGGTGAAATCTTAAGATTTCCTGCTCCTCGTCCGGGAGGAAATATAGAACGACCTACCGAAGAAAATATTGAACGCGTGTTTTTTGAATTGAAATAACTTCAACTTATTCTATCTAATAAATCAATCATTTTTTTTCATTCCTACCAACTTTAAATTAACTTTATAACGAAATTCCTTCGTTATTATGCTTAATAAACAGCTTGTTCAACTTATATTCTCATTAACAAAATCTGAAAAAAGATACTTTAAGGTTAATGCTTCTATTGTAAAAACAAACAAGTCGCTTATCAAAATGTTCGACCTAATTGATAGTCAAAAAAATGCTACTGATTCAGGAATAATGAAACAATTAAGAATCCCATCAAAAAGCAACTTATCTGTGATGGAAAGTCGTCTTCAAACACTAATTTTAAAACACTTAAGAAGTTTTCATGCTAACACTTCCCAAGAAATTGAACTCCATCATTTATTAATAGAAATTGAAATTTTATACACCAAAAGACTCTATAAAAATTGTGCAAAATGCATTCTAAAAGCAAAAAAAATAGCTACTAATTGTGATAACCATTTGGCACTTTTAGGTCTTCTAAAATGGGAATCTTTAATTGAAAAAGAGCAAGGCAAATATTTAATTCAATCTCAAAATAAACTAAAAGAAATATTACAAAAAGAAAATCAGCTATTAAAGAAATACGAAAAACTTATTGAATATAAGTACCACACATTCAATTTATTACTTCTATCCAAAAATAAAGTTGTTGCTCAGCTTCATGAAGAAATGGAATATTACACCAAGTTATTTAAAGTAGGTTTTTTTGAAATAAATGCTAACCATACTTTTGAGGAAAAACTTTATTTACTCAATTTCAAGGGAATGTATTATATGAGTAAAGGTAAGATAGAGAAATGTCTGTTAGCTTATGTTCAACTTGTTGAAGAAATAGAATCTTCTGAAAAAAAGAACATCCTAAAATCAAATGAATATTTTTTAGCTTTAAACAACCTATTATTACTGGAAGTATTAAACAAAAATTACGACCGCTATAGAACCACCTTAAAAAAAATACATGATAATTTTGATGATTTAGTAGGCTACAAACCTCTTTTATTTAACATAACAACTTGTTACGAACTAGGTATATACTGCGAGATTGGAGATGAAAAAAAAGCATTAGCATTAATTCCGGAAATTGAAAAAAACTTAAAATTATTTGATGAAGAAACTAATGAGATAAGTAAATTACTATTCTATCTTAACATTGCTATCACTTATCTATTCAATGAAAATTATTCAAAATCCATTTATTGGCTAAACGTCTTTTTAAACGATTACAGCATAAAAAGAAACGATGTAAGTTCTAATATTTATTACTACGGACACATCATTAATATAATTGCTCATTTTGAAGCAAAAAACTACGAATCCATTACCTATCTATACAACCAATCTGTAAATAATCTCAAAAAAATCAGACCTTTAAATCAGTTTGACGAAACCGTTTTAAAGTTTATTAAAAAAACTGCATCAAAAAAATTCGTTAATTCAAAAGAACAAATAGCATCCTTTAAAGCACTAAAAGAAAAATTAGAGATCTTAATAAAAGACCCTAAAGAAACCATTTCTCTACACTTTTTTGACTTTTTTTCATGGATAGATAGTCATTTGAAAAAAGAAAAAATAGCCACCCTTATCAGAAAAAAGAAATTAGGTTAAAAGCTAACTAAATATTTCTACTATAGAACTGAAAAAAATAGTGACTTTTTTAAGATTCTTGAAAGAATATTTTTTGAGTTAAAATAATTCTATCAAATAATTTCTTTGATAGATGGGTAAGTATTTTTCAGCACTTCTCGTTGAATCTCTTCATCAGTCATCCAACGTGCATCCGTAATATTTTCTTCTATTTGAGGTACTAACTCACTTGTATCATCACTTTTCATTGAGTACCAAACCGATTGTTTTAAAACCATTTTACCATTTAATTCATAAATATGATATGTATCTTTGATATGATTTAAAATCGTTAAATTGCCAATACCACACTCCTCCTCTATTTCTCTTATTGCAGAAGCTTCAAATGTTTCATTTGCCTCAACTTTGCCTTTAGGTAAATCCCATTTTCCTAACCTAAAAATAAATAAAACTTTCCCTTCAGTATTACTTACCTTACCTCCCGCTGCAATTATCAATTCAAAATTATTTTTAAAACTTTCAAAATCTTGATCTGGAGTAGGCGTTAAAAAAACTAAATGCTTAAGTTTGCCATCGTTTTTTAAAAAATTCACCACCATAGATGCTATAGCATTATCGTAATAATGGAGAACCAAAACGTTTTCCATATCACTTAATAACTTGGTGTTTTTTATGAATAAAATAACCTTATCGTTAACAAAAACTTTATACATTTGCAGCATGATATTTAATAATGAGTCCGCAAAAAAAGTTGCAGAATTACTACTGCAAATTAAAGCTATTAAATTGCAATCTGCAAATCCTTTTATATGGGCATCAGGTTGGAAGTCACCAATTTATTGTGATAATAGAAAAGCATTGTCTTACCCACCCGTAAGAACCTACATTCGTCAGCAATTTGTAGATGCTGTTAAAGAATTTTTTCCAACAGTAGATGTTATTGCTGGAGTAGCAACAGGTGGTATTGCTCATGGTGTATTAGTTGCAGAAGCGTTAGGTTTACCATTCGCTTATGTTCGCTCTTCCAGCAAAGAGCATGGTATGCAGAACCTTATTGAAGGAGAAATAGAAAAAGGTCAAAATATTGTAGTTATTGAAGATTTAATCTCTACAGGTGGTAGCAGCCTTAAAGCAGTAGAAGAACTGAGAAAAAATGGTGGAAATGTATTAGGTATGCTAGCTATCTTCTCTTATAATTTTGACGAATCTGTTAAAAATTTTGAAGCAAATAAGTGTAAATTATACACCCTAAGTAACTACAATGTATTATTAGATACTGCCGTAAAAACAAATTATATTTCAGAAAAAGATGTTAATTCTCTTAATCAGTGGAGAGAAAACCCTAAAACATGGGATGTGAAATAAATAAAAACCTACTCTAAGTTAACTCATTTAACTAAAAATAGACTCATGAAAATTGCTCCAAAAGCAGAACTTATCAATACTAGTGACGAAATCTTGTTCAACCTTTTATCTGACCTAAATAATCTTAAAGACTTCTTACCCGCAGAAAAAATTGAAAATTGGAGCGCTACTTCCGATAGTTGTTCTTTTAAAATTAAAGGGTTGGCAGAAGTTGGATTAAAAAAAGTAGCTACTACTCCTAACTCTTTAATTTATTTAGATTCTTTTAAAGCTCCATTCAAGTTCACCTTAAATTTTTATCTTGAAAAAATTGAGGACAATAAAACCAACACCTCTTTTGTTTTCGAAGCTAACATTAACCCTTTTATGAAAATGATGCTCGAAAAACCACTTAATCAGTTTTTTAACGAGATTATTGTTAACTTAAAAGCTAGGTATTAAATTACTAAAGTTTGTTGTTACTGTTAATAACTATTCATTAGTTGGTATAGGTATTTTTTCAAAAATTTAGGACAATGACTTAAGTTTGTGTGAGTTTTAAAACACAGATGCAAGCCGCCTTGAAAAAAGATAAAAAAGAAGAAAAACCAATCACTCCTTTGATGAAGCAATACAATGCCATCAAAGCGAAGTACCCTGATGCTTTATTGCTTTTTAGAGTAGGAGATTTTTACGAAACTTTTGGTGAAGATGCTATTAAAGCCGCCAATATTTTAGGCATTGTACTAACTGCCAGAAACAACGGTTCTTCTAAATTAGAATTGGCTGGTTTTCCACACCATTCCTTAAACACTTATTTGCCTAAATTGGTTCGTTCCGGATTGCGTGTTGCTATTTGCGACCAATTAGAAGCTCCAAGCAAAGAAAAAAAGATAGTTAAAAGAGGCGTTACTGAATTAGTAACTCCGGGAGTAACCTTTAACGACCAGATTTTAGATCATAAATCCAATAATTTTTTAGCTGCGGTTTCACTAACAAAAAAAGGTGCCGGAGTTGCTTTTTTAGATATTTCTACCGGAGAGTTCTTAGCTGCCGAAGGAAGTATAGAATATATCGATAAGCTTTTACATGGTTTTAAACCTTCTGAAGTGCTTTTTAAACGCAACAACAAAAAACAGTTTCATGAACTTTTTGGCAACCAATTTTACACTTATGCTGTTGATGAATGGGTGTTTACAGAAGATTTTGGTAGGGAAACTCTCCAAAATCATTTTCAAACCAAATCGCTAAAAGGTTTTGGTGTTGAAGATTTTTCCAATGCCATTGTCGCTGCCGGAGTTGCCTTGCACTATCTCTCAGAAACGCAACACGAAAAAGTGAAGCACATTACTGCTTTATCAAGGATTGAAGAAGATAAATATGTTTGGCTCGATAAATTTACCGTTAGAAACTTAGAGTTAATCTACTCTCCCAACGAAAATGCCAAAACACTTATAGACATTATCGATTGCACTATTTCTCCAATGGGTTCTCGTTTAATGAAACGTTGGGTTACCCTACCGTTAAAGGATGTGGCTCCAATTAATGCTCGTTTAGAAATAGTAAATACTTTTGTTAATCTAACAAATTTTACTACAGCCATCAGAACAGCCATACACGAAATTGGCGATTTAGAAAGACTCGTTTCAAAAGTAGCCACAGGAAGAATTAACCCAAGAGAAGTGATGCAGCTAAAACGAGCTTTGTTGGCAATAGAGCCCATAAAATCTGCTTGCTTGTCTATTGATAATGCTGCCTTAAAAAAGATTGGAGAACAACTGAATCCATGTACTATTTTAAAAGACAAAATAGAAACTACCATTTTTGACGACCCTCCCGTAGCTATTGCCAAAGGAAATGTAATTAAAAATAATGTTGCTAAAGAATTAGATGAACTCCGAAAAATATTACATTCCGGAAAAGATGCCTTGATAGAAATTCAAGAAAGAGAAAGTGAACTTACTGGTATTCCAAGTTTAAAAATTGCGTTTAATAATGTTTTCGGATATTACATTGAAGTAAGAAATACACATAAAGACAAAGTGCCTCCAACTTGGCACAGAAAACAAACACTTACTCAGGCAGAGCGCTACATTACTGAAGAGCTTAAAGAGTATGAAAGTAAAATTTTAGGTGCTGATGAGAAAATTTTGGTACTCGAAACACAATTGTTTAACGATTTAGTGTTAGAGCTAGCAGACTACATTACGCCTATTCAGTTAAATGCTGTTTTAATTGCACAACTCGATTGTTTATTGTCCTTTGCAACTATTGCTAAAGAACATAATTATACCCGACCAGAAGTTAACGACACCAAAATTATTGATATTAAATCGGGGAGACATCCGGTTATAGAACAACAATTGCCTATTGGCGAAGAGTATGTTGCTAACGATATTTATTTAGATGATAGTCAGCAACAAATTATAATGATTACCGGACCAAATATGTCGGGAAAATCGGCATTATTAAGGCAAACTGCTTTAATTACACTGTTGGCTCAAATTGGTTCTTATGTTCCTGCCAAACATGCTATTATTGGTGTAGTTGATAAAATTTTTACCCGAGTTGGAGCTTCAGATAACATTTCTCAAGGAGAATCTACTTTCATGGTAGAAATGAATGAAACGGCCAGCATTTTAAATAACCTTTCAGGGAAAAGTTTAATTTTGTTGGATGAAATTGGCAGAGGAACAAGTACCTACGATGGTATTTCCATAGCTTGGAGCATAGCTGAATATTTACACGAACATCCTACTTTTAAAGCGAAAACACTTTTTGCTACGCATTATCATGAGTTAAATGATATGACCAACAGCTTTAAGCGAATTAAAAACTTTAATGTTTCTGTTAAAGAAATTAATAATAAAATTCATTTTTTAAGAAAATTAGTGCAAGGAGGAAGCAACCACAGCTTTGGTATTCATGTTGCAAAAATGGCAGGTATGCCCAAAATTATGTTGGATAGAGCTAACGACATCCTGAAACAATTAGAAAACTCGCATGTAAGCAGTAATAAAAATAAAAAAGTAAGTGCTAAACCAACGGTTGAAGACATGCAATTAAGTTTCTTCCAACTAGACGACCCTGTTTTAGAACAAATTAGAGAAGAACTAATTACTATTGATATTAATACCCTTACGCCCGTTGAAGCATTAATGAAACTCAACGAGATTAAAAAAATGGTTGGAGGGAAATAAAAAATACTATCATGGAAACATATAAAATACCAGCCCAAACACGTATTGGACATGTTCACCTCAAAGTAGCCGATCTTAATCGTTCACTTGAATTTTATCGAGACTTATTAGGTTTTGAAGTGACCATGTTATATGGAAGTCAGGCAGCATTTATTTCTGCCGGTGGATATCATCATCATATAGGATTAAATACATGGCACAGCAAAGGTGCAGCTCCTGCTAGTAAAGAAGGTGTTGGTTTATATCACACCGCAATACTATATCCAACAAGGAAAGATCTTGCATTTATCTACAATCGATTACGCCAAGCAAGCTATCCACTTACAGGTGCAAGTGACCATGGAGTATCAGAAGCATTGTATCTTGATGATCCAGATGGAAATGGTGTTGAATTATATTGGGATAGACCTCAGGAACTTTGGCCAACTAAAGCTGATGGCTCTTTAGAAATGTTTACCCATCCACTTAATTTGGATGACTTACTTAAAGAAATTAATGCTTAACGCCTGCTTCTAAATACTTATCTAACAAATAAACAATAGTTGCCATAGCTCCTGCCCCCATTTCCAATTCTCTTTTGTTTACTGCTTCAAACACATCTGTTTCAGCATGGTGATAGTTAAAATACAATTGAGAATTAATGGCAATACCTATTTGTAGCATATCCGGATATTCTTCTCTTAAAGGCATAATATCAACACCACTATAGCCTTTCTTTATTTTTGTTAAATCATAATTGAATAGTAACTTGTCGAAAGATTTCACAAAGTCGAGGTGCTCATCAGAGCCTAACACATCATATCCTAAAGGTAAAAAACCACCTCTATCGCTTTCTATAGCGGCAAGGTGTTTTTCTTTATGTTGCTTTGCGAGTTTTGCATAGCTTTTCCCACCAAAATTGCCATTTTCTTCATTCATAAATAACACACAACGCAAGGTATGTTGAGGCTGATAATTCAAGGTTTTTAAAATTCTCAACGCTTCAATGGAATGAATAATTCCTGCTCCATCATCATGAGCTCCTTCACCAACATCCCAAGAATCAAGGTGTCCACCAAAAGTGATAATTTGGTCATCTTTCCCTTTCATTTCGGCAATAACGTTGTAAGTTGTTACATTTAGTAAAGTTTTACAATCCATTTCTAAAGCAATAGCAACATTTCCTTGCTTTAACCAAGCAGAAAGTAAATCTGCATCGGCAGTACTAATAGCTGCTGCAGGAATTTTAGGAGTTTTATCATCATAAACCAACGAACCTGTATGCGGATGATTATCGGTTGGTGTTGCCAACGACCTAATAATAACCGCTTTTGCACCTAATTTACTAGCTTCAACAGCTCCAAATGCGCGTATGGGATAGCAATAGCCATAAGCACTAAAGGTATTGATAAGCTTTTGGTCGAATGCCTGATTGATAAATACAACTTTTCCCTTTACTGCCGATTTATCTATAGTTTTCAACGCTTCATAATCTGCTACTTCTACTATATCTGCTTTAAGTAAACCGTTAGTAGCAATTGAACCTCCTAAAGCCAATAAATTCAATTTATGAAATTCATTATTGGCAGTTGAAATCCACCCAGCTTCCTTAGTGCCTCTTTTCCAATAAGGAGCATTAATTTCTTGTAAATAAACTGTATCAAAACCATAAGAAGAAAGTAAGTTGTACCCCCACTCAACTGCTTTTTGAGCTTCCGCAGAACCGGTAATTCTTGCTCCCACCTGCTTACAAAGCACTTCTAAATTTTTATAGGCATGACCTTTTTCTAAAGCCACATCATAGATAGAACGAATAAACAAAGAATCACCTTGTGCTTTAAGTAAAAAAGGCATTACTATAACTAACAATAAAGCATATATTTTTTTCATCTGTTTATTTTTTATTTTGTTAAATCGGTCAGATGGAACTCGCCTATAATCATCCCCCTGTTTGTTTAAGCTTTAATCATAGCTCGTTTCATTCTTAACAAATTTCGTAATGGTAAAAATAAGCAAATAAGCTTTTTGATTTATAAAGAAAAGGTAAAATGCTTGTAATCAGAAATATTAATGGCTTTACTGTTTCAACAACCCAATCAGCTCATTTGCTGCTGCAAAAGGAGATTTGGTATTATTCAACACTTCTTTTTCCAGAACTTTTAGTTTATCCTGTATGTCTGTATTGTCATTAAACATAGCTATCAATGCCTGATTAATTTCACTTTGCAACCAATGTTTTACCTGTTCTTTTCGCTGCGTATCAAAAAAACCGTTGCTCACTACTAAATGCTGAAAATCTTCCATTATTTTCCATATTTCAGGAATATTGGTATGCTCTAATGCTGAGCAAATTTCAACCTTTGGTGTCCATGCATTTTTATTGGGCGGAAATAAATGTAAGGCGTTTTGATAAGCTCTTTTGGCAGTTTTAGCTTTATCTACATTATCTCCTTCGGCTTTATTAATTACAAGTGCATCAGCCATTTCCATAATACCTCTTTTAATACCTTGCAATTCATCTCCTGCACCAGCCAACATTAATAACAAAAAGAAATCTACCATTAATTTCACTTCCGTTTCCGACTGACCAACACCAACAGTTTCTACCAATATTATTTCGTAACCGGCAGCTTCACATAAAATAATACTTTCTCTTGTCGCTCTAGCCACACCACCCAAGGTTCCTGAAGAAGGGGAAGGTCTAATAAAAGCATTTTCCTGAGCAGAAAGTTCATTCATTCTGGTTTTATCACCTAAAATACTCCCACTACTTTTGTTGCTACTTGGGTCTATGGCTAAAACAGCTACTTTTTTATGTTGCTGCTGTATTAAAAACATACCCAACGCTTCTATAAAAGTACTTTTTCCAACGCCTGGTACTCCTGTAATTCCTATTCTAAATGATTTTCCTGATAAAGGCAGACATTTTTCAATAATTTGTTCAGCAATAACTTGGTGCGATTTATTATTACTCTCAACAAGCGTAATTGCTTTACTCAATGCATTTCTATCTCCTTTAGCTATTGCACTAACATATTCATCTACAGAAAGTAGCTTTTTTTTGTTTAATTTATTGATGTTTATCTGTCGTTTCATAAAATAATAAAGCATAAAAGTAACAATTTAAAAAAACTTACGTTATATGTTTCATAGTGCAGATTTAATGATTAGTCGAAATTTTTATTTCATTTATCTAAAAACTGTGTTTTAATGTTGAATTGACTACCTATCGCTTCACTTAAAACCTAACGTTATGGACTCAAATTTAATCTTGTTCCTAGTTACTGCATTGTTCCTTGGAGCTATTTTCGGAGTACTTTACATCATGAGTAAAAACTACAAACCGAAAAAAAAAAGAAAAGAGCATTTAGAGGCTTTAAGAAGACTAAGAGCATTGAAGAATAAACAAAGAGTGAAAGCCTAAGCCGATTGAATTTTTTTAATTTAATTTACCGCAAATAAAATTTGCGATAATGATTTCTATTGCCAACTTTGTAGGTGTATAAATCTTTTTAAAAGTTGGAAAATCAAGAAAGTTATTTAACATTAAGTAACTCTTCTACAGGAGAGTATAAGGAAAAAGGCAGTAAGTTTCTAGCGTACGCTTTTCCTGTTCTTTCCGAAAATTCCTTTAAAGAACAATTATCCATTATTAAAACTGAACATCCTAACGGGCGACATTTTTGCTACGCATTTCGCTTTGGAATTAATGGCGAACAATACAGGTATAATGATGATGGAGAACCTAAAAACTCCGCAGGCTCACCCATTTACGGTCAATTACTATCTAAAGAATTAACCAATATTGCTATTGTAGTAGTTCGTTATTTTGGTGGTACAAAATTAGGTGTTGGCGGATTAGTAAATGCCTATAAAACTGCTGCAAAAGAAGCATTAGAAAATGGTGAAATCATCACAAAAAAGCTTACTGAAACATATAAAATTGAATTTAATTATGATAAAATGTCGGCAATAATGGCTTTTATCAATCAGCACCAATTAACGGTTACCAAACAACATTTTGAGCTAACTTGCTTTGTTGAAATTGAATTGGAAAAAGCTAATGCTACAGACATTATCGAACGGTTTAGTGAAATACAAGATATCAACATAAAAAAAGCACCTAATAATTAGGTGCTTTTTTGTTATTAAATTTTCTTATTGTTTGTTTTTCAGTTCTTCATTTTTTTTAGCTCGTTGCATAGGGTTTTCACCATACCCCCCCCAATTATAAGCTTTTCTTTCATAGAGTTCAAACTTACTAGGTTGCATTTTTGGAGGCCAATTGTTGTTGCTTAAATCAACATCTGCTGTTTCTAAAAATGGGTCTAATTCTATTCCTGCTAATTCTTTTTCAAAGAAAAATACTTTAGAAACATTTTTGTCATTCATTTTCCAAATTTCTGCAGGAATTCTAACCACTTCTTTAGAGCCATCGGTAAAAGTAAACTGAAGAATAAGTGGCATTACTAAGCCTCCAACACTTTCAAAACTTACCGTATAATAATTGTATTTCGAATTTAAAATAGCAACATCTTTTTCATTAAGATTAGATAAGTATTTTTGATACTCCACTTTGTCTATTAAATTCACTTCAAAAGGGTCATATTTATCATAAAAATCCATTACAGAAGGATCTTTTTCTTCGTACGTTTCTTTTACTTCTTTAGGGTTTCTTATTTCACCAATTCCTTTTTGTTCATTGGCTTTCATTTCTTTCTGAATGGCTTTTTCTACTTCCGGATTTTTAGAATCTATTTTAAACCATTCTACATTTTTAATGGCAATATCTACATGGTCGGTAGTGTAAAACCAACCTCTCCAAAACCAATCTAAATCAACCGCAGAAGCATCTTCCATCGTTCTGAAAAAATCTTCAGGTGTTGGATGTTTAAATTTCCATCTTTCGGCATAGGTTTTAAAAGCAAAATCAAACAATTCTCTTCCCATTACGGTTTCTCTTAAAATATTAAGAGCCGTAGCCGGTTTACCATAAGCATTATTACCAAATTGAAAAATAGATTCTGAATTAGTCATAATAGGAGAAATGTATTCTTTATCTCCTTTCATGTAATCAACAATTTTGTGTGCCGGACCTCTACGAGAAGGATAATCTCTTTCCCATTCTTGCTCACATAAATATTGTGTAAAGGTATTCAATCCTTCATCCATCCACGTCCACTGTCTTTCATCAGAATTAATAATCATAGGGAAAAAATTATGTCCTACTTCATGTATAATTACGCCAATCATCGCATATTTGGTTCTTTCAGAATATGTACCATCCGGTTCAGGTCTTCCGCCATTAAAACATATCATTGGGTATTCCATTCCAATTCTTTTAGAGTGAACCGAAATGGCTACTGGATAAGGGTATGTAATGGTATGATTTGAATAGCTTTTTAAGGTGTGGGCAACCACTTTAGTACTGTATTGCTCCCAAAGCGGATTTCCTTCTTTAGGATAATAGCTCATTGCCAAACTTTTTTTATCTCCTAAATCAACAGCCATAGCATCCCAAATAAATTTTCTTGATGAAGCAAAAGCAAAATCTCTAACATTAGTAGCACTAAAACTCCATGTTTTAGTGTCGTTAGATCTAGATTTTTCATTCTTTTCAGCTTCTTCCTGAGTAATAATAATTATTGGTTGCTTGTATTCATTTTGAGCCGCTGCAAATCTTTTTCTTTGCTCCGAAGTAAGTACACTATTCGAATTAGTTAATGTTCCTGTTGATGCAATAACATGGTCAGCAGGAGCTGTAATGTTTACTTTAAAATCCCCAAAAGGCAAAGTAAATTCTCCTCTACCCAGAAATTGCTTATGTTGCCAACCTTCTACTTCATTATAAACTGCCATTCTAGGATAAAACTGAGCTATGGTATATAAGTAATTGCTGTCTTCTTCAAAATATTCATAACCAGAACGACCGCCAATTTCGTCTCTATCATTAATATTATACCACCATTTTATTTTGAAAGTATAACTTGCTCCAGGCATTAATGGTTTGGGCATATCTATTCTCATCATGGTTTTATTAATGGTTACAGGTAAATCATTCCCTGACACATCTTTAACATAATCTAATTTAAAACCACCATCAAAATTGTTGTGCAAATCAGCAATTTCCTTAAACGACATCTTATTGTTAATACTCCCTGTTTCAATTAGTTTAGTATCAGAATCTCGAGCTCTCATATTTTGATCGAGCTGAACCCAAAGGTATTCCAATTTATCTGGTGAATTATTTTTGTAGGTTACCGTTTCTTTACCATAAATTTTTTGCTCTTTATCATCTAAAGTAATATCAATAATATAATCTGCTTTTTGCTGATAATATCCGTGACCCGGAGCACCAGAAGCTGTTCTGTAAATATTAGGAGTAGCAAATTCTTCTTTTAACTGTCTGAATTTGTTTTTATTGGTGTTTTCTTGTGCGTTAATAGTACCAAATGCACTTACTAATATTAATGCTAAAGTAATTCGTTTCATTCCTGTTTTATTTGATGTTTTTCTGATTTTTTATAGTCGTTTAATCTAAAATTAAAACGTTGTTCGCCTACTGTAAGGTAGATGATGTTTACATGTTCTTCAAAATAATTGTTTAAAATGGTAGATTTTACTTCTACTGAACTTATTGAATCTATTGGTGATGAAGTAAAGTAAACCAACATATCATCATCTGCTCTCACTTCTTTTCCAAAAAAGTGGATGTCAACAGTTTTTTCATTTACAATAATTTCAACATGTTTTTTGATGAAATTGAAAATGATTTCGTTGGCTTTTTCATGTTCTTTTTCTGTGCCAAGATGTAATTCTGGATGACCTTCTTTTTCTAGGGCATATTCTAAATCGTGACCAATAAATTTAATAGAAGCTTCAAACAATTCTTCTTTTTCGTTGAAGTTAATTTCTGTAATAGACACATAATACTTATGCGGTACAAAACTGACCAAAAGTACTACTAGTGCTATATAAATAAAATTCCTCATGAAAAAATGAAGTGCTAAATTAAGCATTAATTTAAAACTGCTAATGCTTTTTCCATAGCTGCATCTAACCCATTTATATTAGTACCACCTGCTGTTGCAAAAAATGGCTGACCACCACCTCCACCTTGCATTTCTTTAGCCGCTTCTCTAATAATATTACCTGCATGTAATTTTCTTTCGGTAGCTAAATTATCAGAAATGGCAATGGTTAAGTTAGGTTTGCCATTAATTTCTGCACCCAAGACCAAATACAGATTATCTATCTGGGCTTTTAACTGAAAAGCTAAATCTTTTATGGTTGCTGCATCAACAGCAGTTAGTTTTTTGGTAATTACATTAACACCATTAATATTTTTAACTTCGTTTAATAATTCTTCTTTAATGGCTTTTGCTTGTTCTTTACCTTTCTGCTCTTCTTCTTTAAGCATCGCTTTTTTGATATTATTCAATTCATCAATAATAACCGCATCCAACTTAATTTTTGTAAAATCTGCAATAGCATTGCTCAATACTTCTATTTGTAGAGAACCATTTGAAGGAGAAATTATATTTAATGTAGGCATATCACTCACTTTAGCGTACTGTTGTAATAAATTATGTTGAGCAATATTTATTTTACTAATAATTTCATCAGTCACCAATCCTGATAATGGGTGTTTCGTTATAATATCAATTTTTTCTTTTAGATAATTCGCTGCACCTTTTGATGTAACCGCTTCAATTCTTCTAATCCCTGCTGCAACAGAGCCTTCAGAAGTAATTTTAAACAACTCAATAGCTTTAGTATTGTTTACATGAATTCCTCCACACAATTCTTTAGAATCTCCAAACTGAATCATACGAACCTTGTCTCCATATTTTTCGCCAAATAACATCATGGCTCCTTGTTTTTCAGCTTCTTCAATAGGAATTTCTCTGTGTTCGTTTAAGTTGATAGCAATTTGAATTTTTTCATTTACAAAGTCTTCTATTTGTTGCAATTCTTCTTCACTTACTTTTTGGAAATGAGAAAAATCGAAACGCAAATAGTCGGCATTTACCAACGAGCCTTTTTGTTCTACATGCGTACCTAAGATAGTTCTTAGTGCTTGGTGCAATAAGTGCGTTGCTGAGTGATTAGCAGCGGTTAGTATTCTATCGTTACTAACAATAGCTTTAACCGATGCAGTAACATCTTCAGGCAATTCTTTAGTAAAATGAACAATTAAATTATTCTCTCTTTTAGTATCTAAAACAGATATCTTCTTGCCGTTTACTTCTAAATAACCTTTATCACCTACTTGACCTCCGCCTTCCGGATAAAATGGTGTTTTTTCTAATACTAATTGATATTGTTCTTTATCTTTAGCTTTAATTTTTCTATAGCTTACAATTTTTGTTTCGCTTTCTAAATTATCATAACCAATAAATTCCGTCCCCGAAGCATTTTGAACAGTAATCCAATCTCCAGTTTCAATTTTAGTGGCAGCTCTAGAACGATTTTTTTGTTCTTCTAGCTCTTTGTTAAAAGCATCCATATCCACTTTAAAACCATTTTCAGTTGCCATCAATTGAGTTAAATCTATAGGGAAACCAAAAGTATCATACAATTCAAAAGCAAACTTACCATCAATGGTTTTTGAAGCTGCTGTTGCTATATAATTTTCAAATCGAGAAATGCCTTTATCAAGCGTACGCAAAAAGCTATCTTCTTCTTCTTTAATTACTTTGGTAATAATTTCTTGTTGATTAACCAATTCTGGGAAAAATGTACCCATTTGTTGAGCTAAAGTTTCTACCAACTCATAAATAAAAGCCTCTTTAAGGTTTAAGAAACTGTAACCATATCTGATAGCTCTTCTTAAAATTCTACGAATAACGTATCCGGCTCCGTTATTAGAAGGTAATTGTCCGTCTGCAATAGAAAAAGCAACTGCTCTTACATGGTCAGCAATAACCCGAATGGCTACATCTGTTTTATACTGCGTATCTAATGAGTTTTTATAAGGTATGCCCGAAATCTGAGCTATTTTGTCGGTTAATGGAGAAAAAACATCAGTATCATAGTTCGATTTTTTTCCTTGCAATACCATTGCCAATCGTTCAAATCCCATTCCTGTATCCACATGTTTGGCAGGAAGTGCTTTTAATTTCCCATCAGCCATACGGTTAAACTCCATAAACACTAAATTCCAAATTTCAATAACTTGCGGATGGTCATTATTTACCAACTCTTTCCCTGGAATTTTAGCAATTTCTTCATCACTTCTAATATCTACATGAATTTCAGAACAAGGACCACAAGGACCTGTATCTCCCATTTCCCAGAAGTTATCTTTTTTATTGGCTTTTAAAATTTTATCTGTTGTCAATCCGTTTTTTTCTAAGAGCTCTTTCCAAAGCTCAAAAGCTTCCGTATCTTCAGGAGTTCCATCTTCTGCATCACCTTCAAAAACGGTAAAATACAACCTGTTTTTATCAATTTTATAAACATCAACTAATAATTCCCAAGCCCACTCTATCGCTTCTTTTTTAAAATAATCTCCAAAACTCCAGTTACCCAACATCTCAAACATAGTATGATGATAAGTATCAACACCCACTTCCTCTAAATCATTGTGCTTACCCGAAACACGCAAACATTTTTGTGTGTCAGCAATTCTTTTATCCACAATAGGAGAATTACCTAAGAACAAATCTTTAAACTGATTCATTCCCGCATTGGTAAACATTAAAGTAGGATCATTTTTAATAACCATTGGAGCAGAGGCTACAATTTTGTGGTTTTTTTGTTTGAAAAACGTTAAAAAAGCTTCACGAATTTCTTGAGACTTCATAAATATAGAATTATATAATTAATTGATAATGATTATTTTTAGTCTTTTTAATGCTTTTAAAAAATGTTAAAAAACTACTAAAAACAGCGTTTTTAAACCATGTTAAGGCATTTTTGTTATTTTTGTCAAAACTACATAAATTTTTTCGTTGGAGATTCTCAAATAATCAACGAAAAAAAGAAATAAATGGCAAAAGTAAAATACAGATATAATCCACATACCTTAAGCTATGATAAAATTAAGCTTACTTGGCGTCAAAAACTGTCAAGAGCATTATATTTTTTAGGAGCTAGTTTGGTTTTTGGTGTAGCCATTTATGCGGTTACCTATTCTTTTGTAGATTCTCCAAAAGAAAAGAAACTTAAAATTAGAAATGCCGAGTTACTTGCTCAATATGAATTATTGAACAAAAAATTAGAAAAGCTAGCTGTTGTTGTTGAAGATGTTCAAAAAAGAGATGATAATATTTATCGTGTAATTTTTGAAGCAGAACCTATTCCCGCAGAAATTAGAAAAGCTGGTATTGGTGGTGTGAACAGATATGAAGAATTAGAAAATTTTTCTGATGCTGATTTGATTATTTCTACAGCAAAAAAAATAGACCAACTTTCCAAACAGTTATATATCCAATCTAAATCTTTTGATGAAGTTTTTAGAATGGCTAAAAACAAGGAAAAAATGTTGGAATCTATTCCGGCAATTCAGCCTGTACAAAATGAAGATTTAACCAGAATGGCAAGTGGTTATGGAATGAGAACACATCCTATTTTAAAATATACTAAGTTCCATGCAGGAATGGACTTTACAGCTCCCGTAGGGACACCAATTTATGCCACAGGAAAAGGAACAGTAGTTCAAGCAGATAACAAAGCGAGTGGTTATGGAAATCACGTTAGAATTGACCATGGTTATGGTTATGTTACATTATATGCTCACATGAGTAAAATAAAAGTTAAAGAAGGCGAAAAAATAAACAGAGGTGACATTATTGGTTATGTTGGAAACACAGGCTTATCTGCCGGACCACACTGCCACTACGAAGTTAGAAAAAATGATATCCCTGTAAACCCGGTAAGTTTTTATTTCAACGATTTATCTCCTGAAGAGTTTGCTAAAATGGTTGAGCTATCTAATGCTCCAACTCAATCTATGGACTAAGCAAATTGCTAATTAATTAACAGCTACTTTGGAAGAAATTTTCACCAATTTACTCGACTTAATAGGAACTTTTGTTTTTGCAATAAGCGGTATCAGATTAGCTTCTCGTAAACAAATAGATTGGTTTGGAGCCTACATAATTGGCTTGGTTACTGCGATTGGTGGCGGAACAGCCAGAGATATATTATTAGATACCACTCCTTTTTGGATGTTAGATAGCAAATACTTTATAACTACAGGCATAGCATTGTTAACTACTATCTTATTTAAAGATAAACTATTTAAATGGGGAAATACCTTGTTTTTATTTGATGCCATAGGATTAGGCTTATTTACAATTGTAGGAATTAGCAAAAGTGCGGACGCAGGCTTTCCATTTTGGGTATGTATTTTAATGGGAGCTATTACCGGTTCTTTAGGAGGGATAATTAGAGATGTTTTACTAAATGAAGTACCTTTATTATTACGAAAAGATATTTATGCATTAGCATGTGTAACCGGAGGAATAGTTTATTTTATTTGTATCCACTTTAGCGTTCCTATTACAGTAACAGAACTGATTGCAGCGTTTGTTGTTATTTTAGCCAGATTAATAGCAGTTAAGTTTCATATCCACTTACCGGTATTGAACACCATTGAAAATGATGAGGGTTATTGATGCGGCATAAAAAAAATGAAATAAATTTTAAATATTACTTGCAGAGAAAGAAAAAAAATATACTTTTGCAGACCGAAATAAAATAAAACATAGAAAAAATGAAAAGAACGTTTCAGCCATCCAGAAGAAAAAGAAGAAATAAACATGGCTTTATGAGCAGAATGGAAACTGCAAATGGTAGAAAAGTGTTAGCAAGAAGAAGAGCTAAAGGAAGAAAGAGATTAACTGTGTCTGACGAGCCGAGACATAAGAGATAAACATATTTATATAAATTAAAGGGATGCAAAAGCATCCCTTTTTTTTGAACAAAATTTTAGGTTTTGTTGAAAAATAAGCCTTTAATCAATCAGCAAATTAAAGTAATTTCGCAAACGCAAGAAATAATTATTGAAAATAAAAAAATAAATAGAAAATGCCAAAAGATTCATCCATCAAACATATTTTAATTATAGGTAGCGGTCCAATAGTAATAGGTCAAGCTTGTGAGTTCGATTATGCCGGTTCTCAGGCAGCTCGTTCGTTAAGAGACGAAGGAATTGAGGTTACTTTAATCAATTCCAATCCTGCAACTATTATGACGGATAAGGTAGTTGCAGATAATATCTATCTTAAACCGCTTACGGTTGAATCTATTGAAGAAATTTTACAAAAACATGATATTGATGCTGTTTTACCTACTATGGGCGGACAAACTGCTTTAAACCTTTGTATTGAATGTGATGAAACCGGTTTGTGGGAAAAATACAATGTGAAAATGATTGGGGTGGATATTGCCGCAATTGAAATTACCGAAAACAGAGAAGCATTTAGAAAATTAATGGAAGATATTGGTGTTCCAATGGCACCACAAACTACTGCAAAATCTTTCTTAGAAGGAAAAGAGGTAGCTCAAGAATATGGTTTCCCTTTGTGTATCAGGGCTTCTTATACCTTAGGAGGGGCCGGAGCTGCTATAGTTTACGATGAAAAAGAATTTGATGAATTATTAAACCAAGGCTTACACATTTCACCTATTCACGAAGTAATGATAGACAAAGCCATGATGGGTTGGAAAGAATATGAGTTAGAGTTATTGAGAGACAAAAACGACAATGTGGTAATCATCTGCTCTATTGAAAATTTTGATCCAATGGGAATTCATACAGGAGATTCTATTACTGTTGCTCCTGCAATGACTCTATCTGATACCACTTATCAGAAAATGAGAGATATGGCAATTAAAATGATGCGTTCTATCGGAGATTTTGCCGGAGGTTGTAATGTACAATTTGCTGTAAGTCCTGATGAAAAAGAAGACATTATTGCCATAGAAATTAACCCAAGAGTTTCCCGTTCATCTGCTTTAGCATCAAAAGCTACAGGATATCCTATTGCTAAAATAGCATCAAAATTAGCTATCGGTTATAACCTTACAGAATTAGATAACCAGATTACTAAATCTACTTCGGCTTATTTTGAACCAACACTAGATTACGTTATTGTAAAAATACCTAGATGGAATTTTGATAAATTTAAAGGTGCTAACAGAACATTAGGACTTCAAATGAAATCTGTTGGTGAAGTTATGGGTATCGGACGTTCTTTTCAAGAAGCCTTACAAAAAGCTTGTCAGAGTTTAGAAATAAACAGAAATGGATTGGGTGCTGATGGTAAAGAATTGACTAACCAAGATGTAATTTTAAAAAGTTTAGAAAACCCAAGTTGGGACAGACTTTTCCATATTTATGATGCCATAAAAATGGGAATTCCTTTTAAAACCATTTTCGATAAAACAAAAATTGATCATTGGTTTTTAAGACAAATTGAGGATTTTATAAAGCTCGAAAAAAGAATTGAAGCTTATACCTTAAATTCTATTCCGAAAGAATTGATGTATGAAGCAAAACAAAAAGGTTATGCTGACAGACAAATTGCTCACTTATTAAAGTGTTTAGAAAGCGAAGTTTACACCAAGCGAAATGAAATGAACATTAAGCGAGTATATAAATTGGTTGATACCTGTGCAGCTGAATTTCCTGCTCAAACACCTTATTACTACTCTACTTTTGAAGATGAAAATGAATCTATAGTTACAGACAGAAAAAAAGTAGTTGTGTTAGGCTCAGGTCCAAATAGAATTGGTCAGGGAATAGAATTTGACTACAGTTGTGTACATGGAGTACTAGCCGCCAAAGAAATGGGCTACGAAACCATTATGATTAACTGTAACCCCGAAACTGTTTCTACCGATTTTGATACTGCTGACAAATTATACTTTGAACCTGTTTTTTGGGAACATATTTATGATATTATTCAACACGAAAAACCCGAAGGAGTTATTGTTCAATTAGGTGGTCAAACCGCTTTAAAATTAGCCGAAAAATTAGAAAAATACGGTATTAAAATTATAGGAACTTCTTTTGAAGCATTGGATATTGCTGAAGATAGAGGGCGTTTTTCTAATGTGTTAAAAGAATTAAACATTCCTTACCCAGAATTTGGAGTAGTAGAAAGTGCTGAACAAGCTATACAATTATCTAAAGATTTGGGCTTCCCATTATTGGTTCGTCCTTCTTATGTGTTGGGTGGACAAAAAATGAAAATTGTTATCAATGAAGAAGAGTTAGAACACCATGTGGTAGATATTTTAAAAGCAATGCCCGACAATCAGATTTTGCTCGACCACTTTTTAGGCGGAGCAATTGAAGCTGAAGCAGATGCTATTTGCGATGGCGAAAATGTTTACATTATTGGTGTGATGCAACATATAGAACCTGCCGGTATTCACTCTGGAGACTCTTATGCAGTACTTCCTCCTTATAATTTAGGTGATTTAATTATTACTCAAATAGAAGATATTACTAAGAAAATAGCTGTGCGATTAAAAACAGTTGGGTTAATAAACATTCAGTTTGCTGTAAAAGATGATGTGGTTTATGTAATTGAAGCCAACCCAAGAGCTTCTAGAACTGTTCCTTTTATTGCCAAAGCTTATGACGAACCTTATGTAAATTATGCTACCAAAGTAATGTTAGGTGCTAAAGTAACAGACTTTACTTTTAACCCTAAAAAACAAGGCTACGCTATAAAAATTCCGGTATTCTCCTTCAATAAATTCCCAAATGTAAATAAAGAATTAGGACCGGAAATGAAATCTACAGGAGAAGCCATAAGGTTTATTGATAGTTTAAAAGACAAGTTCTTTAGAGATATTTATGCTGAACGAAATTTATATTTAAGTAAATAATTAATGTGTAAATTTGAACATGTGAGGGTTTAATAATCTCTAACTTCTTAATTTTCTATTATTTTATGCAAATCTTACGCACTATACTTATTATTGTACTTGTTTATTATGCATTCAAGTTTTTATTTCGATTTTTACTACCAATTATTTTAAAAAGTTGGGTGGATAAAAAAACACAACAATTTCAGCAACAATCTAATTTTATGGATAGCGAAAAAGCTAAAGAATTTGCCAAACAAAAAGAAGGCGAAATAAAAATTAAAACTACCAAAAAATCACAAAAAACTGATACGGATAATGTTGGTGATTATGTGGATTATGAAGAGGTAAAAGATTAAATAATAAATAACCTTAGATAAGTAAATCTCGTTAATTAAAGCATTACCTTTATAAAGTATTCACAAAAAATATATATTATGAAAAAGATTATTATAGGATTAAGTCTAATTTTTATTGGAAGTCAGTTGTTTATGTCTTGTAGCTCTGAAAATGCAGTTGTAAGTCAGTTTTCTAAAAGAAAATACCTTAAAAATTTCAAAGAGAACAAACTAAACAATAATGACAAGATTAACCAAAGAGAAAACACTTACGAATTAGCCGAAATTGAATCAAAATCAAATGAAGAAATTACGCTAACAGCTTCTACCACTGAAGAAATTAATCTCTCCACGACTACAACTGAAAACAATGAGTTAGCAAGTACTGTAGAAACTTCAACTGAAATAATTGAAAAAGAAGTTTTTGAAACATTAAAAAGTAAAACCGATTACAATTGGGATAACTATAACAGAAGCATCGATTTTTCTAAGATGAATGATGCTAGTAAAGTTTTTAAAGGAGAGAACATTGCTCAACATAACTTTCAATCAAAACAAGCACACGATTTAGTGTTGATTTTATGCGGTATATTTTTGCCTCCTTTAGGTGTGTTTTTATATGAAGGCACAATCACTAATAATTTTTGGTTAGATTTATTATTAACTCTTTTCTTTTGGCTACCAGGTATAATTTATGCTTTTTTAGTAATGTATGGAGGGGTTTCTATTTAAAAACATAAAAAAAAACAACTAGAACATATAACGACAAAAGCCTCAGGATTCTGAGGCTTTTGTCGTTATATATATTTCCAATTCTTCTTTTACTTAAGAACAGCTCTTGAGATAACAATCTTTTGTACTTCGCTGGTTCCTTCATAAATCTGAGTGATTTTAGCATCTCTCATTAATCGTTCTACATGGTATTCTTTTACAAAACCGTAACCACCATGTACCTGAACAGCTTCTGTAGTTACCCACATAGCTACTCTAGAGGCAAAAACTTTGGCCATAGCTCCTTCTTTATCAAAGTTTTGTTTTTGGTCTTTTAAGTAGGCAGCTTTTAAACATAATAAACGAGCAGCTTCAATTTCTGTAGCCATATCTGCTAATTTAAAGGCAATGGCTTGATGTTGATGAATTGGTTTACCAAAAGCTTCTCTTTCTTTAGAGTAAGCCAATGCTAATTCATAAGCTCCAGAAGCTATTCCTAAAGCCTGAGAAGCAATACCAATTCTACCTCCAGAAAGTACAGACATCGCGAATTTAAAACCAAATCCATCTTCGCCAATACGGTTTTCTTTAGGTACTTTCACATCATTAAACAATAAAGTATGTGTATCGGAAGCTCTGATTCCCATTTTATTTTCCTTAGCTCCTACTTTAAATCCTTCCCATGTTTTGTCAACAATAAAAGCATTAATTCCTCTATGTCCTTTAGCAACATCAGTTTGAGCAATAACAATATAGTAAGATGCCGAACCACCGTTGGTAATCCAATTTTTAGTTCCATTTAATAAATAATGGTCGCCCATATCAATAGCTGTAGTTCTTTGCGAAGTAGCATCAGAACCAGCTTCCGGTTCTGATAAACAGAAAGCTCCAATCTTTTCCCCTGTAGCACATGGTACCAAATATTTTTGTCTTTGCTCTTCCGTTCCATATTTTTCAATTCCCCAGCAATAAAGTGAATTATTTACCGACATTACTACAGAAGTAGATGCATCTACTTTACTAATTTCTTCCATGGCCAATACATAAGAAATAGTGTCCATTCCACCACCACCGTATTTTGGGTCAACCATCATTCCTAAAAAACCTAATTCTCCTAATTGTTTTACTTGCTCAGCAGGAAATTCTTGCTTTTCATCTCTTTCTATAACTCCCGGTTTTAATACGTTTTGTGCGAAATCTCTTGCAGCATCTCTAACTGCTAAATGTTCTTCTGTTAATTGAAAATCCATAACTTTTATATTGTTTTTGTTAAAATAGTAATTAAATTGCAAGGTAATATTTCACTTCATTTTATGTCTGAAAAACACATATATTTGAAGTGTTACAAAACTAATAGATTTATTCAAAAAGTAGCAGTTTTATGAAAGAAAATTACCATGCAATAGGATTAATGTCGGGTACATCATTAGATGGTTTAGATATGGTTGAAGTTACTTTTAATTATTCTACTGAAAATCAATGGGATTTTACGATTTTAAATACTAAAACCTTAGCTTATAAAAGTGAGCTCAAGGAACAATTAATTCAATCAAAACAATTATCAGGAGAAGAGTTAATGTTATTAAATAATCGGTTGGGTAGTTTTTTTAGTATAGCTATTAACGATTTTATAATAGAAAAGAAGATACCTAAAACTGCAATAGATTTTATAGCTTCTCACGGACATACTGTTTTTCATCAACCCAATAAAAATTTCACCTTGCAAATTGGTAATGGAGCTGAAATTGCTGCTAAAACCGGAATAAATGTTATTTGCGACTTTCGCTCTACAGATGTTGCTTTAGGCGGACAAGGAGCTCCATTAGTTCCGATTGGAGATCAAATTCTTTTTAATAATTATGATATCTGCCTCAATTTAGGAGGAATTGTCAATCTATCTTTTTCGCAAAAACAACGAATCATAGCATATGATGTTGCTCCTTGTAATATTGTACTGAATGCTTTAGCTCAACAACTAGGGGCTGAATATGACGAAAGCGGCAATTTTGCTCGACAAGGAAATATTAATCAAGAATTATTGAGCGAACTAAATGCCTTCACTTTTTATGCACAAGAAACACCAAAATCGTTAGGCATAGAGTGGATTGAAAATCATATTTTTCCATTGTTGGAGAAAAGTTCTTTATCCATACAAGACCAACTTTGTACTTTTGTAGAACACATTTCACATCAATTAAAAGCAGCATTTCCAACAGAAAGCAAAACTGTTTTAGTAACAGGTGGCGGTGCTTGGAATACCTTTTTAGTAGAAAGAATTGCTCAAGTAAGCAATAAAACTATTATTGTTCCTGATGAAAAAATTGTCAACTATAAAGAAGCGATAATCTTTGCTTTTTTAGGAGTTTTAAGAATGAGAAACGAAGTAAATTGTCTACAATCGGTTACAGGAGCTACAAAAGATAATATTGGTGGAGCGATTTATTTGGGAGTTTAAAGTCAGAAGACTGAAGATTAACTAATAACGATTAACCAATAACGTTTATCAACTATATCTTTCCCGTTTTCTGGCTACTAATCAGTACATCATTATTGTATATAAACTTAAAATCTACATAGTTACTCTTTGTTTTATCCATTAAGTCAATGATACTTTTGTATGTGATTTCATTAGAATTTACATACACTTCGTTAGCGTTATAAATTTCTATTAAGTCAGGCAATTGGTACAATTTTCCAGCATAATTTTTGACATCATCATGTTGTGAATTGTTATTCGGTTTTACGGTAATAATGTTGTTATTTTTCAGTTTTTCTTTCATTTTTTGTATAAAAGAAGCGTTGCCAACCAAAATGCTGTTGTTGTATTTATTCTTTTTAATTCTAAGATAATTGAAATAGTTTAAAAATATCCTGCTAAAAGGAATAAACAACAATACTCCCACTAAAATGCTAATAATATACTTTGTTGAAAATGAAGAAGTATCAGGAAAAAGATGATTTACTCCAACAAAAATCATACACCCCAACATTAATCCTATAACTGTTTTTTTGATACTTACATTTTTAGAATATGCTCCCGAAATGGCTAAGCCTGCCAAGAAAGAAAAAACTACAGCCATCACATTTAAAATACCGTAATTATCAAAAAATTCTATCTGATTCGGAAATCCTAACAACGGTTTTATAGCATTAAAAACCAATAAAGAACTCAACATAAAAACAATATCAATTAGCGGTAGTTTTATGTAAGTAATAAAACGCATTAAAATGGCCAAAAAAGCCCGTAAATAAATGGCTATATTGATAAAGAAAGAAAAGACGTTAGCTTTGCTGGCAAAATGTTTTTTAGAAAAGATAATCATAGCGTTGTAAAATACAAACACATAATTTATACTACCTTTTTTAGTGCTCTCTCCTTTGTAATGTATAATTTGAGCTTCCGGAAAATAGTAATTTTTGTATCCGGCTTGTGTTATTCTGTAAGATAAATCAATGTCTTCTCCATACATGAAAAAAGCTTCATCTAAATAACCAATTTTATCTAAAACACTTTTTCGCATCCACATAAAAGCTCCAGATAATACTTCAATTTCGTTAATTTCATCTTTATCTAAATAAGCTAAATGGTATTTGGCAAAAGTTTTAGATTTTGGAAAAATAGCAGATAATCCAAAAATTTTATAAAATGAAACAGAAGGAGTTGGTAGTCCTCTTTTAGATTCCGGAAGGAAAATCCCACTGCCATCAACCATTTTCACTCCCAAACCACCTAAATCTGGGTGTTTATCTGAAAAAGCAATACATTTACTAAAGGTATCTTCTTCTACTACTGTATCTGGGTTTAGTAATAAAATATACCTTCCTTTAGCAATAGCCATTGCCTGGTTATTGGCTTTAGAAAATCCAACATTATCTTTATTAGCAATAATTATTACTTCAGGAAATTGTTGGCTAACCATTTCCAAAGAATCATCCGAAGAATTATTATCCACCACAAAAACCTCTGCATCAATACCATTTATTGCCTTAAAAACAGAGGTAAGACACTGCTCTAAAAAATTTCTTACGTTGTAATTGACAATAATAATAGATAACTGCATGGAAATAAATTATTAACGCAAGGTTAAAGTATTTTCAAAAGGAACTCTGTTAAGAATAGAACGCCCAAGAGTAAGTTCATCGGTATATTCCAGTTCATCTCCTATACCAATTCCTCTGGCAATAGTGGTAATTTTTATGGGAAAATCTTTAAGTTTTTTAAAGATGTAAAAGTTAGTTGCATCGCCTTCCATAGTAGCACTTAAGGCTAAAATTAATTCTTGGGTATTTTCATTCCTGATGCGTTCAAAAAGCTCATTTAACTTAACATCGTTGGGACCAATTCCTTCCATTGGAGAAATAATACCTCCCAATACATGGTATTTTCCTTTAAATTGATTGGTATTCTCAATAGCATAAACATCTAACACATTTTCAACCACACAAATGGTTTGGTCGTTTCTGTTGGGATGTGTGCAAATATTACATTGCGTATTTTCAGTAATGGTATAACAACTTTTGCAATAATTTATCTGACTTGCCAACGATGAAAAAGAAGTACCGAAAGAATTTAATTCTTCATTAGTTCTGGTTAATAAATGCAATACCAATCGGGTAGCAGTTTTTCTGCCTATTCCCGGTAATGATGAAAGTTGCTCTACAGCTCTATTAAATGAAGGTGAAAAAATTTCGTTCATAAATTGAAATAGGAAATTAGTTTTGGTAAAAATACTACATTTTCCGTTGTGAAATGGAGTGTTATAATGGTTTTACTAACACTAAATGTTGAAGACTTAACTATTCTTTTTCCATTGATGAGAATCATCTTCAAAAATTTCTTTACCAAAAACAGGCACTTTTGCCTTAATTTCTTCGGTAATAAATCGACAAGCATCAAAAGCCATTGCTCTGTGCTTAGATGATGTGAAAACAAATAAACATATTTCTCCTGCTTTTACAATGCCCAAACTGTGATAAATATGTAAACAGGTTAAATCAAATTTTTCAAAAGCGGTTTCTCTTATTTGATGAAATTCTTTTTCTGCCATTTCTTCATAAGCAGTATAATCTATCGCTTTTACCGTTTTCCCCTCTATTTCGTCCGCTCTAACTTGTCCTAAAAATATAGCATGTCCACCTATATTTGTTTTAACTTGGTGATGAGCTATGGAAGTCGCTATTTTTTCGGGAGATATCGCTCCTACTACTAATGCTTTTTTCATATGGTTTATTTATTGTTTCCAATCTACAATTCCTTCTCGAAGGTTAATTAACTTATCAAAACCTTGCTTTTCTAAAAATTCAATACAATTAACACTTCGAACACCATGTTGGCAAAAAACCAATGTTTTTAATGATTTATCTATACGCTCCATCTGTTGCGGAATTTCCTGCAAAGGAATATTTATAACTCTTTCATCATTTAACTTTGGTTGTTCCCATGGCATTCTAACATCCAAAATTTGCAATTCTTTTTCTTCTAAAAAATGAGCAAGGTCATTAATTGATATTTCTTTCATATTATTTTTGTTTTCTGTCAACCCGCAAAAAAAGTCATAATTAAATGTTGTAAAATTGATATTTTTAGCAATATTTACTGCCGTTTCGTTTTTAGTAATATTTACAATTGTTGTATCAGCTCCCAAAGCATTATAAATAGTAAGTTTTCCAGAAAGTATTTCTCCAATTTGTAAAATAATTTTCAACGCTTCATTAGCTTGTTGCAACCCAATTAATCCGGGTAAAACGCCCAACACACCAATATCAGAACAACTGGGAACACTTCCTGCTTTTGGCGGATTTGGAAAAAGACACCTATAAGTTGGTCCGTTTTGGTAATTAAAAACCGTAACTTGTCCTTCAAATTTAAAAATAGCACCATAAATCAAAGGTTTATTGCTTATCACACAAGCATCATTTACCAAATAGCGAGTAGAAAAATTGTCAGTTCCATCAATAATTATATCGTATTGACCAAAAAGTTCAAGAGCATTTTCAGTGGTTAATTTTTCGGGGAAAACAGTAATTTCAATGCAATTATTTCGAGCCAAAAGTCTTTCCTTAGCGGCTAAAGCTTTGTTTTTTCCAATATCTTCTGTCGTAAAAAGAACTTGGCGTTGTAAATTACTTTCGTCAACAGTATCAAAATCTATTATTCCAATATTTCCAACTCCCGCTGCTGTTAAATAAAGTAAAACCGGACAACCCAATCCTCCCGCACCAATCACCAACACCCGAGCATTTTTTAGTCGTTGCTGACCTTCAATTCCAACTTTATCGAGAATTAAATGGCGATTATATCTTTTTTTTTCTGACTCGCTTAACAAAGAATTAAATATTTATTTACCTAACAAAATTAACCTTTTAATTGAGGTAGTTTTAAATTTTTTAACAACTAATCATCCTTTAATCACTAAATAACCTATTAAAAGATTTATTTTTGGATGAATATTTTTTTAAAGTATTAAAAATGACACCAAAAATAGGCGTATTTTATTTTTTAATTTGTTTGTTGAGTTTCTCAACCGTAATGGCAAACGATAGTTTTAAGTTAGCTAATAAATTGTACGATGAAAAAAAATACGAAAAAGCCATTGAGCAATACGAACTGTTAATTGAAGAAGGTAAAACAGCTACTGATGTTTATTACAACTTGGGCAATGCTTATTTTAAAAATGATGAAATAGCACCTGCCATATTGAACTACGAACGTGCTTTAAAGTTGGACCCGAGTAATGAAGATGCCGCTTTTAACCTTAAGATAGCCAATAATAAAACCATTGATAAAGTCGAAGCCTTACCTTCATTATTTATTGAGAACGCCTGGCAAACATTCGTTACTTCAAAAAGTGTTGATGGGTGGGCAACGCTAAGTATTATCTCTATTTTTATCGCACTACTTTTCTTTATTGGATATTTATTATTAAGTCAGATAGTAATTAAGAAAATAGGTTTTTATGGTGGAGCTTTACTAGTTCTAGTGAGTTTATTTACATGGTTTATGGCACATCAAAACAGTTCTTTATTAAAAAGTAAATCAGATGCTATTGTTTTTGCTAATATTTCATCTGTAATGAGCGAACCTAACGAAAAATCTAATAAATTATTTACTATACACGAAGGGTTAAAAGTTAACTTATTAGACGAAAAAAATGGATGGTCTAAAATAAAGATCCAAAATGGTAATATTGGATGGGTTAAAAGTGAGGAGATAGAAGAGATTTAGGTTTTTTACCACAAAGAATTTTATTTCTCACAAAGACATAAAAACGCTATATTGATTAATTGTTAATCGTATTTTTTACTTCCAACTTCAGTCTTCTAGCTTATTTATATATTCTTCTTCTATTAAGTTCTCTTTGAAAATTTCTGGCGTTAACTAAATGTTCACTATAATTGCTTGCAAAAGCATGATAACCAGAAAAATCTGCCTTAGCACACATATAGATATAATTGTGTTTTTCATAGTTTAATACAGCATCTAAAGAGCTTATTTCGGGCAGGTTTATTGGTCCGGGCGGCAAACCTTTATAAATATAAGTATTATATGGAGTATTCGTCTCTAAATGTTTTGTAAGTACTCTGTTAATATTAAAATCTCCAATACCATAAACTACTGTAGGGTCAGATTGTAGCAACATACCTTTTCGTAATCTATTGATGTACAATCCTGCTATCTTAGCTCTTTCATCTCTATGTACAGATTGTTCTGCTTGAACAATAGAAGCCAAAACAGCCACTTCAGATTGAGAAAGATTTAAAGCTCTTGCTTTTGCTTTTCTATCTTCATTCCAAAATTTCTTGTATTCTTCTGCCATACGTTGAACAAACTCTTCGGCAGATGTATTCCAATAAAACTCGTAAGTGTTGGGTAGGAAAAGTGTTAAAATAGTAATAGTATTAAAACCGTATTTTAATGTAAAAGATTTATCGCTGAGTAAATTATACAACTCAATACTATCACACTCTAAATTTTTGGTTGCTGTTCCTGCTAATTCTTTAATAGTTCGTACGTTGTTAAAAGTTACTTTTACGGGTTCTTGCTCTCCTGAACGTAATAAATCTATTAATTCATTGTTGCTCATACCTTCTCTAAGTTTGTATCTTCCTGGTTTAATATTGTTAATGAAGTTAGATTTCTTTTCTGCCACCCATTTAAAAGAGGCTCTATTTATAATAATTCCATTTTCGTAGAGGCTGTTAATTACATCATCAAAAGTATAATGGCTATAAATATGGAAATAAGCAGAATTGGCATTTTTTAAGGTAACATTGGGCTGATAAACCTTTGCATACATGTTATACACCACATATCCGCCACCAATAAGCAAGATTAAGAATAGAGATATGATTATTTTTTTGAGCATTAAATGATATTAATAGCAGAATGCAAAATAAATCATTTTATAGTGTATTTTATAAAAGTTATTGCTTTGAAATAAAAAAATCAATATATTTTTTTCTATATCAAAATATAATTGAAATTTCTTGACAGAAGAAACCTTATAAAACAAAAAACCCTTGAGAAAAAATCTCAAGGGTTTTTTTATCTTATTAATCTACTTCTTAGAAGTGGAAGTTTAATGAAATGTTAGCACCAGAGATACCAGTATCTAAACCGAAAGAACTAGTTTTTCCAGTTTTAGTAGTTCTAGTTACTAAAGAGTTAGCAGTAGCTGATGGAGAAGCTAAAGTCCATTGCTCTGTAGTTTGCTCACCTTCACCAGTTGAATTCATTGCTAATCCCCAAGTATATTCAGCACCTAAAGATACTTTTGGAGCAAAAAACCATTCAACACCGATAAAACCTTGTAATCCTAACATAAAAGTAGAACCATTTTTCATTTCTGTAGTTCTAGGACCATTACTTGTAGTAGTAGTACCAGCAGTAAAGTTATCAGTCCAAGTAGCAACTACATCATCACTAAAACCATGACCGTAATCATAAGTAGTTGAAGAACCACCAAATCCAATCATTATCATAGCACCATAAACACCTTGAATTCTAGTATTACCTCTTCTTTTCTCAATACCACCACCTAAAACGATGTTATTGTAAGAAGTTTTCATTTCATCTGTTAATTCAACAGGAGTTACAGTTGAAGAAGTATCAAAAATGTTAGTAGTTGTTGTACTTCCGAAACCAATTCTTAACATACCTCTGTATGCAGTAGTCTCATCTTTAAACATTTTTCCATAGATAGCCATGTTTGGAGCAAACCATGTAGCACCAGCACCAGCACTATTGAAAGTGTTTCCGTTAAATAAGTTACCTGCATAGTTAATAATAGGATTAGCATCGATACCGATAGACCAATCACCAGCTTCTGGTAAATAAGCTTCACCTTTTTTAGATGTTAAACCATCTTGTGCGAAAGTCGCAGTAGCTAAAAATAAAGAAGCTACAAATAATACTCTTTTTTTCATTTTAATTGTTTTTAGTTAAACTTTAATTTAATTTCTAATTTAATTTACTTTTTTAAAACTTGGGCAAACTTACAACATTTTTTTTAAATTGCACAAGTTTTTATTTTTTTTATTAACAATTGTTAAAAACAATTAACATGCTGTTTATAATCTCATAGCATATTAATTATCAACGACAAATGTATCTATTATGCTTTAAACTCCTTCTTAATTTAAAAAAATAACTGTTTTTTAACATTTTTTAATTCTATAAAAACACTCTAAAAGCATTAACCACATTGTGTTTCTTTTAATATATCTTCTATTTTCGAAATTTTATATTTTTTTATACAACATTTTATTTAAATATAATTGGTTGCCATAATTCGCATTTTCTTTTTTTGTTTTAATGTATTAAAACTAACTCATGTGTAAAAAAATACGACATATGCCCTATGCCATATTTTATATATTTTACAAACTTCTTATTAAAAATGTCTATGATTATAATGAATTAAATATTTTATTCCATAGTTTCTTTTGTAACTTCTTCTGGTTTTGGATTTAATTCAAAAGAATACTCTACAGTAACATCTTCTCCTAAAATACTTCCTCCGTAAGTCAAACCAAAATCATTTTTATTAACTGTTAGCGTTCCACTAAATGCAGCAGAAGGAAATCCCCATGGTGTATCTTGTTTTCCTAAGTAAACAAAATTAAAAGAAGCATCTTTAGTAACACCTCTCATAGTCAACTTACCATTTGCAACATATCCTTCTTCTGTTTTAACAACATTATTTGAAACAAACTTAATAGTTGGATGTTTTTCTGCATCAAACATTTCATCGCTTCTTAAGTGTTTATCTCTTTTTTCATTTCCTGTATAAATTGAATTAACATCTATAATTATTTCAATAGCTGTATTTTCATTATCAAAATTTACATTACCAGTAACTTTTTGAAAACTTCCTTTAGAAGTAGCTAATAAATGTCTGATTGAAAAATCTACATAAGCATGAGATTCATCAAGTATCCATTCTCCTTGTAATTCACTAATATCTTTTGATACATTTTCAACAACTTGCTCTGTAAGCACAACCTCAACAGCTGCAGATTCTGATTCATTACCTTCAGTATGTCCACCTAAGATTGGAGCTATTACTAAACCAATTAAACAAGTTAATTTAATTAAGATATTCATTGATGGTCCTGATGTATCTTTAAAAGGATCTCCAACTGTATCACCAGTTACTGCAGCCTTGTGAGCTTCAGAGCCTTTGTAAGTCATCTCTCCATTAATCATCACACCAGCTTCAAAAGATTTTTTAGCGTTGTCCCAAGCTCCACCTGCATTATTTTGGAAAACTGCCCAAAGCACACCAGAAACAGTAACACCTGCCATATAACCACCTAACATCTCAGCAATTAGTTTATTGTCATATCCTAACAACATTGGTATTACTACTATAAGTATAGGAAAGCCAATAGTTAAAATACCTGGTAACATCATTTCTCTTAATGCTGCTTTGGTAGATATGTCAACACATTTACCATATTCAGGCTTACCCGTTCCTTCCATAATACCTGGAATTTCTTTAAACTGTCTTCTTACTTCATACACCATATCCATAGCCGCTTTTCCAACTGAGTTCATTGCTAATGCAGAAAAAACAACCGGAATCATTCCTCCTACAAACAACATAGCCAAAACAGGTGCTTTAAAAATATTAATTCCTTCAATTCCTGTAAAAGTAACATAAGCTGCAAATAATGCTAAAGAAGTAAGTGCTGCAGAAGCAATAGCAAAACCTTTACCTGTTGCTGCAGTAGTATTACCTACTGAATCTAAAATATCAGTACGTGTTCTAACCTCTTTAGGTAACTCGCTCATTTCAGCAATACCTCCTGCATTGTCTGATATCGGCCCAAAAGCATCAATAGCTAATTGCATTGCTGTTGTAGCCATCATAGCTGATGCAGCTAAAGCCACACCGTAAAAACCAGCTAAAGCATAAGAAGCCCAAATTGCGCCCGCAAACAATAGTACTGTTGGAAAGGTGGAAATCATACCTGTTGCTAAACCTGCAATTACGTTAGTTCCAGCACCTGTAGAAGATTTCTGAACAATTGCCAATACAGGTTTTGTTCCTAGCCCTGTATAATATTCTGTAACTGATGAAATAACACCCCCTACAATTAAACCTACTATAGTTGCATAAAATACTCTAATGGAAGAAATTTCTTTTAACCCTTCTCCAAAGAATTCCATATTCATTATTCCTGGCAACATATATTTTACTAAAACAAAACAAGAAATAGCAGTTAATATAATAGAAACCCAGTTTCCGATATTCAACGCTCCTTGTACTTGTTTTTCTTTGGCATCATTATTTTTGATTTTCACTAACATTGTTCCGATAATAGAAAATAAGATTCCAAAACCGGCAATTGCCATTGGTAATAAGATAGGACCTATTCCTCCAAACACATCTTGAATCGCTCCACCCATATCTTCAATAACATAATTACCCAACACCATGGCAGCTAATACAGTTGCCACATAAGAACCAAATAAATCTGCTCCCATACCTGCAACATCACCAACATTATCACCAACATTATCTGCAATAGTTGCAGGATTACGAGGATCATCTTCAGGAATTCCTGCTTCTACTTTTCCAACTAAATCGGCACCAACATCGGCAGCTTTAGTATAAATACCTCCACCAACTCTAGCAAATAAAGCAATAGATTCAGCTCCTAATGAAAATCCTGCTAAGGTTTCCAATACAATTGTCATGTCTTCTGTAGAAGTCCATGCACCTTTCATAAAATAATTAAATAAAATGATAAAGAAACCTGTTAAACCCAATACGGCTAAACCGGCAACACCTAAGCCCATTACAGTACCACCACCAAAAGAAACTTTTAATGCTTGAGGTAAACTTGTACGAGCAGCTTGCGTTGTTCTAACATTAGTTTTGGTTGCTATTTTCATCCCCATATTTCCTGCTAATGCAGAAAAAAATGCTCCAAAAATAAAAGCTACTACTATTAGTATATGTGTAGTAGGAACTATAAAAGATATTCCTGCCAAAACGATACTTGCTCCAATTACGAAGAAAGTTAATAAACGGTATTCAGCTTTTAAGAATGCTAAAGCTCCTTCATAAATGTAATCTGAAATTTCTTTCATCTTACCGTCACCGGCATCTTGTTTTAATACCCATGCTCTTTTCGCTGCCATGAAGGCTAGCCCAACTAAAGCCAATACAATCGGCAAGTAAATCATCATTGAATCCATATCTTTTTATTATAAATTTATATTATGTTAGTATTTCTATTTTTTTAGGACGGCAAAAATATATATTTTATTCTATAAAAGAAAAAAAACACTTTTTTGAATGTCAAAAAAGTGTTTCCTTTATTTGAAAACAAATATAATTATCTGTACATCACCTGATTTACAGCTTTAATAATTTTATCTACATTCGGCAAATAAGCTTCTATTAATGGTGGAGAAAAACTCATAGGAACATCTGCTCCTGTAACTCTTATAACGGGAGCATCTAAATAATCGAATGCATCTTTTTGTACTTTAAAAGCTATTTCAGAAGCAATACAGCCTAATGGCCATGATTCTTCCACACAAACTAATCTATTCGTTTTTTTAACCGAATTGATAATCGTTGCATAATCAATAGGACGAACTGTTCTTAAATCAATGACTTCAACACTTACTCCTTCTTTAGCTAATTCTTGAGCAGCAGTTTTAACCAATTTCATCATTTTTCCAAAACCAACTATGGTAACATCTGTTCCTTCTTGCACCACATCTGCAATTCCAATAGGCAATAAATATTCTCCTTCAGGAACTGCACCTTTATCGCCATACATTTGTTCCGACTCCATAAAAATTACCGGATCATTATCTCTAATTGCTGCTTTTAGTAATCCTTTTGCATCATAAGGGTTGGAAGGCTGAATTACTTTTAATCCCGGACAGTTGGCATACCAATTAGCAAAATCTTGTGAATGCGTTGCTCCTAACTGACCTGCAGAACCTGTTCCTCCTCTAAATACAATTGGTATTGGTAATTGTCCGCCAGACATATTGTACATCTTAGCAGCATTATTAATTATTTGATCAATAGCAACCAAAGAAAAATTCCAAGTCATAAATTCAACTATTGGTCTTAACCCATTCATCGCAGCACCAACAGCAATACCTGTAAACCCATTCTCCGCGATTGGAGTATCAATTACTCTTTTGGCTCCAAATTCATCCAACATACCTTTACTTACTTTGTATGCACCATTATATTCAGCTACTTCCTCTCCCATCAAAAAGATATTTTCATCTCTTCTCATTTCCTCACTCATAGCCTCATTAAGTGCTTCTCTAAATTGTATTTCTCTCATAATGCAGTTTATATGTTTATAAGTTTTTAATTTTAGCCAAAAACTTAAATCAATTAGGACGTCAAAATTATAAAATTAACTCTTATTGAAGGTGTTTTTAATTACAAAAACTAATTTACCACTGAAAAACATACTATTAAATTAGTCTGAGAGTTATTCTCCATAAAATATTAATTGCATTTATGTAAGTTTGCATCAAAATATTTTCGTCTAAATTAATACATGAGCAATAACAAGGAAAAGTATAAACAATGGTGTGATAACAACAAGGATATACCTTTGTTTTACCAACATGCTTATTACCAAGCTCTTTTTGACAATAATTGGGATATAGCTCTTGATATTAGAGATGAAAAAATTGTTGGTTGCTTACCTTATATTATAAGAAGCAAGTTCGGTTTTAAAAAAATTAATCCTGAATTATTTCTTCCCTATCAAGGAGTTTGGATAAACTACCCTCCAAATCAGAAATACGCTACTAAAATAGGTTTTGAAAAAGAAGTTTGCGAAAACCTTCTAAAACAATTACCTAATGTAGCTCATTACCATCAAATGTTTCATCCAAATTTTACCAATTGGATGGCTTTTTATTGGAAAGGTTTTGAACAAACTACCAGATACACCTATATTATTCACAATCCTAATATTGATGCTATTTTTGATGCTTTTAAGAGCAATTTAAAATGGGAAATTAGAAAAGCAGAGAAAAACATCAATGTTTCCTCATCAGAAAATATTGAGCAACTTTATGAGCTAAAAAAACAAGATTATCTTATTAAAAACATTCCACTAAATGTACCATTTGAAAAAGTAAATAAACTCTATCAACATTGTAAAAACAATAATTGTGGTGAATTACTAATTGCAACAGACGAAAATAAAAATACCCACGCCATGATGTTGCTTGTTTGGGACAAACATACCGCTTACTATTTATTTAGTGCTACCAATCATCAATTCAAAAATTCGGGAGCCATGAGTCTTTTAATTTGGGAGGCTATTAAAAAAATGAATGCTTTGGGCAAACATTTTAATTTTGAAGGCTCTATGATTAAATCCGTTGAAAAACATTTTAGAGCTTTTGGCGGGATACAAACGCCTTATTTTAGCATAAAAAAAACCAACTCTTTTTTATTTAAATTCTTAAAGCGATAACCTCATTAAAAAACTAATTGAAAATATTGCTCAAATTGTTGCTTATTGGTTTTCTCAAGAGCAATTAATCCGTTTTTCTAACAAAAAAGTATTGCTCCCTTTTTATCATTTAGTTACAGATAACCCTCCTACACACATCAGAAACCTTTACAAGCACAAAACCTTAACTGAATTTAAAGACGATCTAGATTATTTACTCACCCACTTTAAACCCATTACTTTAAAAGAGTTATTAGAATATCATCAAAGTAAAAAACCTATTCCTAACAATTCTTTCCACCTTACTTTTGATGATGGTTTAAGCGAATTCTACCATATTATTGCTCCTATCTTAATCGAAAAAAAAATTCCGGCAACCATATTTTTAAATAACCATTTTATAGATAATAAAGATTTATTTTATAGATATAAAGCAAGCATTTTAAGTGATAAACTTTATACCGATACAGTTTTAGGCTTCAATTTTAAAAATAAAAATGATATAGATGAATTGGCTAAAACTTTTAATATCGGTTGGGATGATTATTTAGCCAAACACCAACCCTACCTTACTACAGAACAAATTAATGAACTTATTAATCAAGGATTTACCATTGGAGCTCATAGCCTTAACCATCCTTTGTATGAAGAACTTTCGTTAGATGAACAAATCTATCAAACTATTGCAAGTATTGAAGATATTAAAAACAGGTTTCAACTAAATTATGCTGTGTTTTCTTTTCCATTTACCGATTTTAACGTAGGTAAAAAATTCTTTTCCTCCATAAAAAACCATGTAGATTTAACCTTTGGTAGTGCTGGCATTAAAGATGATGAAATAACCTTTAACTTACAACGATTACCAATGGAAAACAAAGTTGACGGAGCCGTTAATATTAAAATGGCTTACAGCTATTATCTCTTAAAAAAACTCATCTTTAAAAACACCATTAAAAGGTAAAAATTAACTCTTTAGTTTTTTTTTAAAAGGATAATTTTAATACTACCTTTGTCGAAAAATCAAATACTTTTAAAAATCAATTATTTATGTCTAAAGTTCATAATTTCAGTGCAGGGCCATGTATCTTGCCTCAAGAAGTGTTAAAGCAAGCATCAGAAGCAGTAATTAATTTCAACAACTTAAATCTTTCATTAATAGAGATTTCTCACAGAAGTAAAGATTTTGTTGAAGTAATGGAAAAAGCTCAGGCTTTAGTAAAAGAATTATTAGGCGTTCCGGACGGTTACTCCATCTTGTTTCTTCAAGGTGGTGCCAGCTTAGGATTTTTAAAAGTTCCTTTCAACTTTATGAAAGAAAATGGCTCAGCTGCTTATGTAAACACAGGCGTTTGGGCAAGCAAAGCCTTAGAGGAAGCGAAAAAAATGGGAACTGTACATGAAATTGCTAGTTCAAAAGACAAAAACTTCAATTATATTCCTAAAAAATATCAAATTCCGGGTGATGCCGATTATTTACACATTACTACCAACAATACTATTTTTGGAACTCAATTCAAAAATATCCCTATTAGTCGTGTTCCAATTATTGCAGATATGTCTTCAGATATCTTTAGTAAAAAAATTGATGTCTCGCAATTTGATATGATTTATGCCGGAGCTCAAAAAAATATGGGACCTGCCGGAACTACCTTATATATTGTAAAAGATAGTGCTTTAGGTAAAAGCGGGCGACAAATTCCTACCATGTTAAATCTACAAACTCACATCAAAAAAGAATCGATGTTTAACACCCCTCCTGTGTTTCCAATTTATGTTTCCATGCTTACTTTACAATGGTTAAAAGATAATGGTGGCGTTGAATGGATTGAAAAAGTTAACCAAGAAAAAGCAGATTTATTATACAACGAAATTGATGTTAATCCACTATTTGAAGGAACAGCTAATGTTGCCGATCGCTCTAACATGAATGCTACTTTTGTATTAAAAGATGAAAGTTTAACGGACGAATTCAATAAAATGTGGCAAACAGCCAACATTAGCGGAATTAAAGGGCATAGAGATGTGGGCGGATACAGAGCTTCCATGTACAATGCGTTACCTTTAAAAAGTGTTCAAGTATTGGTAGATGTAATGAAAGAATTTGCAAAAAAATACAGTTAATTAAATGTTTAAAGTTTGAGGCTATTGATTAACCAACCTCAAACTTCTAACCTTATACCTATCAAATGAAAATATTAGCAAACGATGGAATTGCCACAATAGGCAAGCAACAACTAGAAACAGCGGGATTTACTGTTGTAACAGAAACGGTACCTCAAAACGATTTAATTCAAACCATCAACAACGAAAATTATGTAGCTCTTTTAGTAAGAAGTGCTACTACAGTTCGTAAAGACCTTATTGATGCTTGTCCGAGTTTAAAATTAATCGGACGTGGAGGCGTTGGAATGGACAACATAGATGTTGCTTATGCTCGAGAAAAAGGATTGCATGTAATCAATACTCCAGCTTCTTCCTCTCAATCGGTTGCTGAGTTGGTGATGGCTCATTTATTTGGTGCTGTACGTTTTGTTTACGATGCTAACCGACAAATGCCTACAAGTGGCATTACTGAATTTAAAACCTTAAAAAAGAAATATGCTAAAGGATTAGAATTACGTGGAAAAACACTTGGTATTATTGGTTTTGGAAGAATTGGTCAGGCAACAGCCAGCTATGCTTTAGGGTGCGGAATGAATGTAGTTTACACCGATCCTTTTGCAGAAAAAACTACTATTAATGTAAAAGTTGGTAACCAATTGGTTGCTGTTGAATTAACTTCTTACACAAAAGAACAAGTGCTGACTAAAGCTGATTTCATCTCCTTACACATTCCTAAATTAGGCCAACCAACTATCGGTAATGAAGAGTTTGCTAGAATGAAAGATGGTGTAATTATCATTAATACGGCTCGTGGTGGCGTGGTTGACGAAGATGCATTAATTGCTCACTTAAACTCAGGAAAAGTAGCTCACGCTGCTTTAGATGTTTTTGAAAACGAACCAACTCCAAGAGAAGATTTATTGAAACACCCAAAAATTTCACTTACTCCACATATTGGTGCTGCTACGTTGGAAGCTCAAGATAGAATTGGTGAAGAACTGGCTAGTCAGATTAAAGAGTTGTTATTATAATATTTTATTAGCTAATATGGCAAACATAGTTCCTTTCAAAGCAATACGTCCGACCAGAGATAAAGCCTACTTAGTGTCGAGTATGCCTGCTTACATTTATCCTAAGCATTTATTAGAGGCCAAGTTAGAAAGCAATCCTTACACTTTTTTACATGTCATCAATCCCGAATTTAGAGCCGACAACAAAACCCAACCTAATTCGATGGAGCGTTTTGAAAAAGTTAGAGAAAAATTTGATGAGTTTAACGCTGCTGGCATTTTTATGCAAGATGAAAAAGAAAGTTTTTACATCTACCGACAAATAACTCCAACCAACACTTATGTAGGATTAATTTCAGGAATTTCTGTTGATGACTACCTCAACGGAAACATTAAAATTCATGAACATACCTTAACGCAACGTGAAGAAACTTTTAAGCTCTATTTAGATGTTTGTCAGTTTAATGCCGAACCGGTTTTATTGACCTATAAAGATAATCCAATTGTTGATGTTGTTATTAATAAATATTTAGCCACTCGCTCTGAATACGAATTTTGTACTACACACCACATTAAGCAAGATTTATGGTTGGTAAATGATGAAAGCGATATTAACACATTAGTGGAAGCCTTTAAAAATATTAATGCCATTTACATTGCAGACGGACACCATCGTTCGGCTTCTTCGGTATTATATGCTCAAAGCAAACGAGCTGAAACCCCGAATTACAATCCCAATGCAAAATTCAATTTCTTTTTGTCTTATCTTATTCCCGAAAGCAAACTCAACATTATTGAATACAACAGAACAGTTAGCAGCCTTAACGAACATACACTCGAAAGTTTTTTAACAGAAATAGCCAACAACTTTGATGTGGAAGAAAAAACCGAAGATTATTATCCTACTAAAAAACATAATTTTTCGATGTACCTTGCCGGAAAATGGTATTCGCTTACTGCAAAAAAAGGCACTTACGAAGAACATGATATTGTTGGCAATTTAGATGCTCGTATCTTAACCACGAATATCCTCACTCCTATTTTAGGCATTACTGACCTAAAAACCGACAACCGAATTGAATTTATTGAAGGAACAAAAGGAACAGCAGGACTTAAAGAAAAAGTAGATAGCGAAGAAGCCATTGTTGCATTTGGACTTTACCCTGTTGCTATTGAACAACTAAAAGCTGTTGCCGATGCCAACAACATTATGCCTCCTAAAAGCACTTGGATAGAACCCAAAATGCGTAGTGGTTTAACGATTTATAGTTTGGAAGAATAAGTCTTAATCTCAATCATATTTTTTTTCAACCAAGCAGAAAAACTAACTTTGCTTCATGAATATTACAGCAAACCTACAACAAATAAAAGCTTCTATTCCTAAATACGTTACCTTGGTAGCGGTTTCTAAAACAAAACCCAATACAGCCATTTTGGAGGCTTACCAAACCGGGCACCGAATTTTTGGAGAAAACAAAGTGCAAGAACTAACTGAAAAATACGAAAGCTTACCTAAAGATATTGAGTGGCACATGATAGGCCATTTACAAAGCAACAAAGTAAAATATATTGCTCCTTTTGTAAGCCTAATTCATGGTGTGGATAGTTTTAAATTGCTAAAAGAAATTAATAAACGAGCAGCTCAAAACGAAAGAGTAATCAATTGTTTATTGCAAATCCACATTGCTGAAGAAGATACCAAATTTGGCTTTGATGAAAAAGAAGTGATTGAACTTATTAAAAGTGAAGCCTTCCAAGATTTAAAAAACATAAAAGTTGTTGGTTTAATGGGCATGGCAACCTTTACCGATAACGAAAACCAAATCCGAAAAGAATTTAAAAGCCTAAAAAAAATATTTGATAAACTTTCAACTTTATACTTTCAACTTTCAACTCTATCCATGGGCATGAGTGGAGACTACCAAATCGCCATTGAAGAAGGCAGTACTATGATTCGGGTAGGAAGTAGTATCTTTGGGGAAAGAAATTACCATTAGTTATGACAAAATATTTAGCATTACTCAGAGGTATTAATGTTGGTGGCAATAACATCATCAAAATGGTGGACTTAAAAGCTTGTTTTGAGAAAATGGGGTTTACTGATGTAAAAACGTACATTCAAAGTGGAAATGTAATTTTTAAATCCGACACCAAAGATCTCAACCAACTAACCCAAACCATTGAAAAAACCTTATCCGAGCAATTTAATTACAACTCTGTTGTAGTAGTAATAACACATCAACAATTGAATAAAGTTGTTGAGGAAATTCCTACAAATTTTGGTACTGATAAAGACAACTACCGCTACGATGTTTTATTTATAAAGACTCCACTTAAAGCTACTGAAATTATTGCTGACATTCCGCAACACAATGAAGTAGACAAAGCTTACTCAGGAACGCATGCCATCTATTTCACACGATTAATAGAAAAAACCAACAGAAGCTATTTAAGCAAACTTATTCAACTTCCCATTTATAAAAATATTACTGTAAGAAATTGGAATACTACCTCCAAATTACATCAATTAATGAATAATTAAAATTTTATTATGGAAACAGAAAAATGTCCTTGGTGTTTAAGTTTTGAGCAATACATCAACTACCATGATGAAGAATGGGGTATGCCGGTTTTAGACGATACCAAACAATTTGAATTTTTAGTATTAGAAAGTGCTCAAGCCGGATTGAGCTGGTCAACCATATTAAAAAAACGAGAAAACTACCGACAAGCTTTTGCAGATTTCAACCCGAAAAAGGTAGCTCAATTCGACTCCAAAAAAGTAGAAGAGTTACTGCAAAACGCAGGAATTATAAGAAACAGAGCCAAAATTGAAGCTGCCATCAACAATGCAAAGATTTTTCTAGATATCCAAAAAGAATACGGCTCTTTTGCTCAATTTATTTGGAGTTTTGTAAATGGCAAACAAATACAAAATCAATGGAAAACATTGAAAGAAGTTCCTGCAACAACAATCCTTTCTGATGAATTAGCAAAAACCATGAAAAAAAAAGGTTTTAAGTTCTTAGGTAGTACTACTCTTTATGCTCACATACAAGCAGTAGGAATGGTAAATGACCATTTAGTTTCTTGTCCGAGATATGCTGAAATTAAAAAAGAATTTGGCAATAAAAAGCTGATTTAAAAAAAATTTAGACAAAACTTAAATTTGTTATACATTTGCATAAACCCTAAAACCTAACAAATATGAAAGCATTAAAAATTATCGGGATTATTGTTTTAATACTCATCTTAACGGTAATAGTATTAACTTTTGTAGCTCCCACAGACATTAAATTAGAGCGTTCTGTAGAAATCAATGCTCAAAAAGAACTTGTTCATAAACACTTGCTTTATTTTGAAAATTCACAAAAATGGTCGCCATGGGCAGAATTAGATCCAAATCAAAAAACATGGATGGAAGGTGAAGACGGAGCAGTTGGTACTACTTTCTTTTGGGAAGGAAATGAAGATGTTGGTAAAGGAAAACAAGAAATAATTGCCTTTACAGACGATAAAATTGAAACTACCGTTACTTTTATAGAGCCTTTTGAAAGTCTTGCTCAAGGTTACTTTCTTTTAAATGAAGCTGATGGAAAAACCACTGTTACTTGGGGTTTTGATTCTAAAATGCCTCGTCCTTTTAATATTATGTGCCTTTTTATGGATATTACTGAATCTGTAGGTAAAGACTATGAAAAAGGTTTAGCCAAGTTGAAAGAAATTGTGGAAAGCGAAAAGCCGGCAAAAAAAGAGTATACCATTGAAACCGTTCAATTTGAAGAAAAAACTTTTTTGACCCACAGAGAAAAAATAAGTTTTAATGATATGCAAACTTTTTTTAGTCAACATTTTGGAGGAATGTACGGAATGCTAACTCAAAACAAAGAGGTGCAAATAACAGGACAACCTTGTGCCATTTATTACGATTGGGATGAAGAAAATCAAATGACAGATGTTGCTGCTGCCATTCCTTATAACTCTGACGATAAAAATTTTAAATTTGATAATTATACTACTGTAAAGCTTGGCGGTAAAGCCCTAAAAATTGCTTATTATGGCAATTATGAAAATCTTGCTAAGCCTCACATGGCAATGGATGAATACCTGAAAAATAATAATTTACCAATGTCGCATGTTGTGTTGGAAGAATATATAACCGACCCAACCACAGAAGCAGATACTAGCAAATGGTTAACTAACATTTATTATTTTGAAAGCAAACCTACAGAGTAATATGTAATTTATCAGATGTAAACAAAAAAACCACATGGAAAATCCATGTGGTTTTTTTGTTTGGTATCATTTATCTATGATTTAAACAAACTCCGTAAAATCAATAGCATCCTCACCAAAAGCTTCAAAAATATCGGTAGCTACTACATAAGTACTTTTGTTTCCTGCTTTTTTAGAAAAATACAACTCATACTCTACATTATCTTCGTTGCTAATCATTTTAATCATAGCATGCTCTTTTTGTTTTTCCGCAGTTAAATCAGCCAAACAAAGCGGACAATAAAACTCTACCAACTCTCCTTTTTCCAACTGAAATTTAGGGTGTGTTTTATAACTATACTCCCCTATTTTAGGACTTAACAAAATCAAGCCACTATGTTTTCTATTGGTCTTTGTCGCAAACACTAACTGATCTGCCACATTTAAATGCCCCTTGCATGACGGACATAAATAATCACTTTCTTTAAAACTCATAATTCAATTAATTTAAAACATTTTTACCGTTATAAATTTAAGTTATTTTTTATATCATGTACCTATTTTTACTAGTTTTTTTTATAAACAGTTTAGCCCATTCATTATTCTAAAAAAGTTAAGCATCTTTGCAATCTGTTTTACTAACATTTTTACTTTGCAAAAAGAGCCTTATATATTAGAAATTAGTGTTTCACCCGAAGAAGCTTCTAGTGATATTTTTATCAGGCAACTTATAACTTCTAAAACTAAATTGGAGCGTTTTGAATTTCAAATTGTAAGACGCTCTATAGACGCCCGAAAAAAACAAGTAAAATTCAACCTGAAAATTGAAATTTATACTGATAAAAAGCCTACTCTTTTTCAAGCAAAAAAACTTACACCAATAACAAGTAATCAATCTGCTGTAGTGATAGGTTTTGGTCCTGCCGGAATGTTTGCCGCTCTTAAACTATTAGAAAAAAACATCAAACCTATAGTAATAGAAAGAGGTAAGTCGTTAAGAAACAGACGAAGAGATTTAGCCAATATCACTAAAAACCAAATTGTAAATCCTGAATCGAATTATTGTTTTGGCGAAGGCGGTGCAGGAACTTTTTCTGATGGTAAACTTTATACTCGTTCTACTAAAAGAGGCGATGTAAAAGAAGTGTTACAACTCTTAGTTCAACACGGAGCTGACGAAAACATTCTAGTTGATGCTCATCCACACATCGGCACAAACAAATTGCCAAAAGTGGTAGAAGCCATTAGAAATACCATTATAGAAAATGGTGGAGAAATTCATTTTGAGAGCAAACTCACCGATTTACTGATAGAAAACAATTCCATTAAAGGTGTTGAAATCAATAATGACACAATTATCGAAACTGCTAATGTAATTCTAGCAACAGGACATTCGGCAAGAGATATTTTTTATTTATTAGATAAGAAAAAAATTAAGTTGGAAGCTAAACCTTTTGCTATTGGAGTACGAGTGGAACATCCACAAGCGTTAATTGATAAAATTCAATACCATTGTGATGTGAGAAATGAATACCTGCCTCCTGCTTCATATAAATTAGTAACTCAAGTTAAAAACCGAGGTGTATTTTCTTTTTGTATGTGTCCTGGAGGAATTATAGCTCCCTGCGCTACTGCTCCCGGAGAAATTGTAACCAACGGTTGGTCGCCATCCAAAAGAAACAATCCATTTGCTAATTCAGGAATTGTAGTAGCTGTAGAACCCAATGATTTAAAACCTTACGAGCAATTTGGTGCATTGGCAGGATTAAAGTTGCAAGAAAATATTGAGCGAAAAGCATTTGTTGCAGGTAAAAATAATGAGCAAAACAATTTCGGACAAATAGCTCCTGCTCAACGTTTAATAGATTTTATTGATAACCAAATTTCAGCATCATTACCCGATTGCTCTTACAAACCGGGAGTTGCTTCTGCTGCTGTTCACCAATTATTCCCTAAACAAATTACAGAAAGACTACAGCAAGGTTTTAGAGATTTCGGTAACAAAATGAAAGGTTTTTTAATACGAGATGCTATTATAGTAGCTGTGGAAAGCAGAACTTCCTCTCCTGTAAAAATTCCACGAGATAAAGAAACCCTACAACATCCTGAAATAAAAGGCTTATACCCTTGCGGTGAAGGTGCGGGTTATGCCGGAGGTATTGTTTCTGCAGCAATTGACGGACAAAAATGTGCCGAACAAATTAATAATGAAATAACTATAAAATAATCGTTAAATCATCACTTTTATCAATAGTAATTTATAGCTATTTTGGTATTTTTGAAGTCAATTAAAAATTAATACAACTCAATATCACAAAAGGATATAGATAATTGATTTTCAAAACTAAACAGGTTTACACTTAAAAATGATTTCCTATTTACGAATAACATTAATGATAATATGGACGTTCTCGCTAATGCTGATAGCTCCATTATTTATTCCTTTTGTGATAAACAGACAGTTTCCTCTAATGGTTGCCAGAACAGTTTTTGCACCTGTTTTAATGAAAATTGCAGGAATTGATATTTCTGTTAGTGGAAAAGAAAATGTTCCTGCCGATAAGCCTGTAATTTTTGTTTCCAACCATTTTTCTCACTTAGATATTGGATGTTTATGTTACAGTCTCCCCAAAAACTTACATTTTATTGGTAAAAAAGAACTTATTTGGACTCCCGTTGTAGGTTGGTACATGTGGGTTGCAGGGCATATTTTTGTTGATAGAACAAACAAGAAAAAAGCCTTGAAAAGCATAACAAAAGCAGCGAAAAAAATCAGCGAAGGAAAATCAGTTGTACTTTTTGCCGAAGGTACACGTAGCAAAACAGGGAAGGTTGAATCTTTTAAAAAAGGTGCATTTCACTTAGCGCTTCAGGCAGGAGTTGACATTGTTCCTGTATCTATTAAAGGCACTTATGAAGTTTGGAAATCAGGAACAAATACTATTACTCCCGGAAAGGTTAACGTAATCATTGGCAAACCCATTGATAGCAGTAAGTTTGATAAAAACAATATCAATGATTTTGTAACTGCTGTTAGAGAAAGTATTATTGCTATGCAATAAAAGGCTAAATATCTATTAATTACCCCATCTTTCAAATCAAAATAAATTGTAATTTAGCCGCAATGAATAAGTTAATTATCTTTACAATTACCACTATTTTTTACCTGTCTTCACTTATGGTAAAAGCTCAGTGTCCTGTTAATGTTACCATTAGCAGTAACCCTGATGTAACTTCCGGACCTGTTTGTGAAAACACTCCTGTTCAACTAACAGCAGATTCTTCAGCAGGAGCTGTAAACCCAACTTATGTGTGGGTAATTAATGGAGATACTGTTCCCGGAAATGGCTCTACAATTAATCTCCCTGCTAACAACCAAACCATTATCGTTTATATGAATACCTCAACAGGTTGTTTTCCTGATAACGACTCTGCTTCTATTTTTATTAATACAACTATAATTACTACGGAAGCTACTCCTATTATAAAAGAATGCAATCAAACGGTTGCTGATGTAGCTGTTTCTTCTGATGGTGGTGAAGCTCCTTACAACCATGACTTGGTGGGTGTAGGACAAAGTTCTACCGGATTTTTTAGCAGTGTACCAATTGGCAGCTACACATTAATTACTACAGATAATAATGGCTGTACAGATACCACACAAGTAGATATTACACCTTTTGATTGTCCCGATCCTATACCTGCACAAGTTTTTACACCTAATGGCGATGGAGCAAACGATACTTGGATTATTCGTTTTATTGAATTGTATCCAAAAAATAAAGTCTATATTTTCGACCGCTGGGGACAGCGCGTTTACCATGAAGAAAATTACAAAAATGGGGATGGTTGGGATGCTAAATATTTAGGTGGGGATTTACCTGTTTCTACTTTTTACTATATTTTAGAAATTACTCCCGAATTTGGAGATGAAAAAGTGTTTAAAGGAGCTGTTTCTATAATGCGTTAATATGTTTAAAATTGTAAGTTACATAGCTATTTTTATGTTGGTTGTTCAAACACTTTTTGGACAGCAAGCTCCACAATACTCACAATATACCTTTAACAATTTTGGTCATAACCCTGCTTTTGCAGGTACTGCCAAGTGTTTAGATTTTAAAGCAGGAACTCGTTTACAATGGGTAGGTTTCGATAATGCTCCACGCACCTATTTTGCAAGTGCTCATATGCCTTTTAAAAGCAATCATTACAAACCCAATAAAGGTACTCATGCTATTGGACTTTATGTGGAGCAAGATGCCTTACATCTTACTACCCGTTCTTACATTAAATTAGGATATGCCTATCATAAAAAAGTTTTTCCAAAACTTACGTTGGGAGCAGGAATTTTTGCAGGTGTTCAACAGTATAGTATGACAGATGTTTTTGGTAATAATAATCCTGACCCTGTGTTAGATAATGCCGGTGGTTCTGTACTACATTACCCGGATATTATGCCCGGAATTTTATTGTACAACAACAAAGTATATTACAGTTTTTCCATTAATCAAACCTATTTTAAAAACATTAAACTCGGACAAGAGTCTAAACAGGTAAACCAATACTATATTGGTATGGGACATCAATCTGTACATAATAATTGGACCGTTTTTAAATCCTTTTTATTGAAAATGAACAATATGGGACCTCCTGCATTAGATTTAAATATTGCTTGGGTGTATAGACAAAATTTTACCATGGGAATTGGCTACAGAGCTGGAGAAGCCATTGTTGCACAAATTAAGTTCAAAGTTTTTGACGCCCTTACTATAGGTTATGCTTTTGATTTTCCACTCAACAAAATTTATGGCAACTACAGCCACGAAATTATGTTAGGATTTAGACAATGCCCCGGTGGTGGTATTGGTGAAGGTGGCGGAATGAAATCACATACCTGCCCTGCTTATGCGTTATAAAAACAATTTATAGAACAACTCTCACTCAAAACACTCCATAAAAAAAGCTTCATGATTTCTCATGAAGCTTTATAATTGTATCAAAAAGCGTTATTAGCTTCTACGTTCTCTTTTAAATGAAGAACGAGATGAAGTTCTTTCTCTACGGTTTCCACCACGGTCCCCACCGCCTTTGTATCCACCTCTATCTCCGCCTCTATCGCTTCTTTCGCCTCTTGGCTTATCTTTAGAAAACTCAATACGGATATCTCTGTTTTCAATGTTTCTACCATTAAGGTTGCTGATAAGTGTATTTCCAACATTATCATCAACACCAATAAAAGCAAAGCTATCAAACAAATCAATTTTTCCTATAGAATTTCCGTCAACACCTGTTTGATTACAAATGAATCCCAAAATTTGACCTTTATTTTCAAATCCATCCATTTTTCCAATGTTGATGAACAATCTGTTGGTATTTCTTGTTGTGTTATCACCTCTTTCACCTCTTTTTCTATCTCCACGCTCGCCTCTTTCTCTTCCTTTTTTCATCGTACTCATGTCAATATTCAAATCTCTCGCTTTTTCGTAATCTTTAATAAAACGATTGAATTCTAATGATACAAATCTTTCAACTAATTCTTCTTTAGAAACATCAGCAAACTCTTCATGAATTTGAGCAATGTAAGGAGCTAATCCTTTTTCATTAATCTCCACTTCTTTTACATTTTGAATTACTTTCATTAGTTGTTGGAAACAAATTTCTTTACCGGTAGGAACTTGAATCAACTCCATTTTACCGCCAATTTGTTTCTCCACTAAACGCACTCTGCTCGCTTTTGAAGGACTAACCAATGCAATAGATCTTCCTGATTTTCCGGCTCTTGCAGTACGTCCACTTCTGTGGGTGTAACTTTCAATTTCATCCGGTAAATCAACATGAAAAACATGTGTTAAATCATCTACATCAATTCCTCTTGCAGCAACATCAGTAGCAATTAATACCTGTAAATTTCTGTTTCTGAATTTTGCCATCACACTGTCTCTTTGAGCTTGTGATAAATCGCCATGTAATGCATCTGCATTATAGCCATCAGCCATTAATTTGTCTGCAATTTCTTTTGTTTCTCTTCTCGTTCTACAGAAAACAATTCCATACATTCCAGGAGCGACATCAATAAATCTTCTTAATGCATCATATTGATCTCTTCCTGCTACTGCACAATATTGATGTGCAATATTAGCTGCAGAGCTATTTTTTGTTCCGACAGTAACTCTTACCGGGTCTGTCATATAGTTTTTAGCTATACGCTCTACCTCTTTAGGCATGGTTGCAGAAAACAACCAAGTATGTTTTGAAGGAGGTGTTTGTTCTATAATTTTAGTAATGTCTTCTTTAAAACCCATGTTTAACATTTCATCGGCTTCATCTAACACTACTGTTTTAACTTCGTCAAATTTCAGTACTCTTCTTTCCATTAAATCAATGGTTCTACCGGGTGTTCCCACCATAATATTTACACCACTTTTAATTTCTCTGATTTGGTCGCTAATGCTAGCGCCACCATAAACAGCTACTACTTTAATACCTTTTGTATGTTTAGCATACAATTTTAACTCGTTAGTGATTTGTAAACACAACTCTCTGGTAGGACACAAAATCATCCCTTGGATGGCTTTTGAGTTCGTATCAATTTGTTGTATCATTGGTAAGCCAAAAGCAGCAGTTTTACCTGTTCCTGTTTGTGCTAAACCCACGTAATCTTTATCTCCAGTAATTAATAATGGAATAGATTCTTCTTGAATTGGTGATGGTTTTTCAAAACCCAATTCTTCAACTGCCTTCACGATATGCTCGTCAAGACCTAATTCTTTAAATGTCATTTTTTTGTTTATTTATACCGAATCGGTATGTTGATTATTAACAGCGGGACGAAAAGATCGCTAGAAATACTCTTTACCAATTTGGCGAGTTATGCTTTACAACTTTTTGTTATAAGCGGTGGCAAAGTTGAGCTTTTATTTCCAATAAAAAAAATTAATTCGTTTATTTAGTAAAAAGCCCACTTATAATGCACTTAAGATTAGTTATTTGTTGGTTGATTAGCAATAGAAGAAAGATTCCCGACAATTTTCTACGTTCCTTGAAAATTTCGAGAATGACGTTTTTAATTCTGATTTAATTGCAGAATAACAAGCCCTCCTTTAAAGAATTTAGGGAACTTTCTCCTACCACTCATCATTTTACTTTTCCATTGGTGTAAAATAATATGCCATGCACCCATTAATAAATTACTTTTGGTATTAAGATAAAAAACCATTTCGGAATGATAGCAATAAAAGACCTTCATAAATCATATAAAATGGGCAGCAATGTACTCCATGTATTGAAAGGAATTAACTTTAATGTAGAAGAAGGAGAGATGGTTGCTATTATGGGATCTTCCGGTTCCGGAAAATCTACTTTACTGAATATTGTAGGTATGCTAGATTTATTAGACACTGGTAGCTACACGCTTGATGGTGTTCCTATTGTAAACCTCAACGAAACCAAAGCAGCCAAATACCGAAACAAATTTTTAGGTTTTATTTTCCAATCGTTTAACCTTATTAATTACAAAACAGCTTTAGAAAATGTTGCTCTTCCGCTATATTACCAACGAGTTCCTAAAAAAGAGCGAGATGAAAAAGCATTGCAATACTTAACCAAAGTAGGGCTGGCTAATTGGGCAACACATTTACCCAGCGAGCTTTCTGGTGGACAAAAACAAAGGGTGGCCATTGCCAGAGCATTAGCTGCTCAACCCAAAGTACTTTTAGCCGATGAACCTACAGGAGCATTAGATTCTACTACTTCTTATGAAGTAATGCAGTTGTTACAAGAAATTAATGATGAAGGAAAGACACTTTTGGTAGTTACCCATGAGGAAGATATTGCCAACATGTGTAAAAGAATTGTTCAGTTAAAAGATGGAATTATTATAGAAGATAAAAAAGTTAACCAAGTTAGAGCATCCGAATATGTTTAGTAGCGATAATTGGCAAGAAATATTTCAAACAATAAAGAAAAACAAGCTCCGTACGTTCTTGTCGGGGTTTACTATTACCCTTGGTTTACTCATTTTTATTACTTTACTTGGTTTAGGCAACGGACTAAAAAACTCATTCAATCAATTTTTTATGGATGATGCCACCAACACCATGTTTATTTTTCCGGGAAGAACCAGCATGCCTTACAAAGGTTATAATGTAAATAGGACTATTCAGTTTAAAAACGATGATTTAACCGATATCCAAAAGAATTTTCCTTTCTATTTAGAATACATTACTCCCCGAATATTTAGAAACGGAACTGTAACTTTTAATAATGAATCTAACTCTTATTCATACGTTGGTGTGAGTCCTGCTCATCAGATTTCCGAAAAAACCATTATGATGAAAGGTCGTTATTTAAATGATTTAGATGTTAAAGAAAAAACAAAATATGCTGTAATTGGTAGATTGGTAGAAAAAGATTTATTTAAAGATAGAAATGCCTTAGGTGAACATGTTATTATTAATAATACCGCCTACAAAGTTATTGGTGTTTTTCAAGATGAGGGTGGTGATAATGAAGAACGAAGAATATATATTCCCTACACTACCCTACAACTTATTGAAAAAAATACAGACGACATTAATCAAATAGTATTGGCATACAAACCCGAATTAGGTTATGCCGGAGCCATGATTTTTGAAGAAAAACTTACCAAATTCCTCAAAGAAAAACACGAAATTGCTCCTGATGACCAAAGTGGTGTTTTTATAAGAAATATTGCTGACAATATGAACGATAACCAACAACTTTCCGGTGTTTTAACTCTTATTGTTACCTTTGTTGGCATAGGGACACTAATTGCCGGAGTTATTGGTATTAGCAACATTATGGTTTTTGTGATTAAAGAAAGAACCAAAGAAATTGGTGTTAGAAAAGCATTAGGAGCAACACCTTTTTCTATCATCACCATGATTTTACAAGAATCTATTTTTATAACCTTAATTGCAGGTTATGTTGGTCTATTTTTAGGAATTTTTGTTTTAAAAATGATAGGAGATAAATTAGAAGATTATTTTATCTTAAACCCATATATAGATTTAGGGACAGCCATAACAGCAACCATTATTTTAATACTTTTTGGGGCATTAGCAGGTTATGTTCCGGCTAAACGAGCAGCTAAAATTCAACCAATTGTAGCGTTGAGAGATGAATAAACATGTGGAAGATGGAAGATTAAATGAAACTAATAACTGATAACTATATAAACTAATTAAAATTGATATTTAGAAGAGATACATGGTCCGAAATTTTGAGCTCTGTTACTAAAAACAAAGCCAGAACCACCATTACTGTAATTGGTGTGCTTTGGGGTATCTTTATTTATATTACTTTATCAGGTGCTGCCAAAGGGCTCGACAATGGTTTTGAAAGACAATTTGAGCGTGTTGCTATGAACAGTATGTTTGTATGGACACAACAAACAAGTGTTCCTTACAAAGGTTTTAAAACAGGGAGATTTATTCAATTAAAATTGAATGATGTGCGAACATTAAAAACAAAAATTCCGGAAATACAATACGTAGCACCACGAAATGCTAAAGGTGTTTTTGGAGGAGATGCTCCTACCATTACTAAAGATTTAAAACATGGAAAATACAATGTTTATGGTGACTTTCCTGTAGTTGTAAAAATTGCTACCAAAGATATTTATGATGGTGGCAGGTTTTTAAATGAAGAGGACATCAAGCACGATAGAAAAGTATGTGTAATTGGAGAAAGAACTCAACGAGAACTGTTTAACAAAAATGAAAATCCTGTTGGACAATTTATTAAAATAGACAACAGCTATTTTCAGGTTATTGGCGTTCATAAATTTGTGCAAGGTGGTGGTTTTGAAGATGATGGGGATATTTACATTCCATTTACAACCTTTAGAAAACTTTACAACACAGGAGAAAACGTAGGTTGGTTAGCTATTGCTGCCTATAATGACGCTGATGTAATAGAAGTAGAAAAGAAAGTAAAAACAGTATTAAAAGATATTCACAGTGTTGCACAGGAAGATGAAAGAGCAATAGGTTCATTTAATTTAGGCGAAATTTTTAATAAAGTACAAGGCTTTTCTAAAGGCTTAACATTTTTGTCTTTAGTAGTAGGGATAGCCACTATATTTGCAGGAGTAATTGGTATTGGTAATATTTTATTAATCTCTGTAAAAGAGAGAACCAGAGAGTTAGGTGTTAGAAGAGCATTAGGTGCAACACCTAATGAAGTAAAAGGACAAATAATTTTAGAATCTGTATTTCTTACCTTAGTTTCGGGAGTATTAGGAATTATTTTAGGGGCTTTGGTACTTGCAGGTATCAACGCTGCCACACAAGATGTAACTGATTTTCCTTATACCAACCCAACAGTTCCAATACCATACATTGTTGGAGCTTTATTAATCATGATAATTTTAGGAACATTAATAGGATTAATTCCGGCACAAAGAGCCGTTAGCATTAAACCTATTGATGCCTTAAGAGAAGAATAAAATAACTAAAAACATAAAAACCAAAATACAAAGCACATGAAAAAAATAGTAAAATACTTCTTAATTGCACTAGTAGTGCTAGGTGTAATTTTCGCTACTTCATTTTTTATTAAATCTAACAGTAAGTCTGCTGTTGTTTATGAAACTGAAACACCATTTAAAACTACTATTGAGAAAAAAACTGTTGCCACAGGAAAAGTTATTCCTGAAGACGAGGTAGAAATTAAACCCCAAATTTCAGGTATCTTAGAAACTATTTTAGTGAAAGAAGGTGAAAAAATTGAAGCCGGAGATTTAATTGCAAAAATTAAAGTTATTCCTAATGAATCTGCTCTAAATAACGCTATCGGAAGAGTTAAAAATGCTAAATTCAATCTAGAAAATGCTACGTTAGAATACAACAGAAATAAACAACTTTTCGATAAAGAAGTAATCTCTGCACAAGAATTCAACAATATAGAATTGAGATTTAACCAAGCCAAGCAAGAACTTAGCAATGCAGAAAACGATTTGCAAATTATTCAGCTAGGGACAAGAGACGGAGGTGTTGCCAATACTAATATTAAAGCTACCATTTCAGGAACTATATTAGAAATCCCTGTAAAAAAAGGAGACCAAGTAATTGAAAGTAACAATTTTAATCCCGGTACAACTGTAGCTATTATTGCTAATTTAAGCAACATGGTTTTTGAAGGAAAAGTAGATGAAGCTGAAGTTGGTAAATTGAAAAAAGGCATGGATTTAAAAGTAAGCTTAGGAGCTATTAATGATAAAGAATTTGATGCGAAATTAAGATTTGTCGCTCCAAAAGGAATTGAGGAACAAGGTGCTGTTCAGTTTAAAATTGAAGCTGATGTATTTTTAGATTCTGCATTTTTTATTAGAGCAGGTTATAGTGCTAATGCTTCTTTAGTTTTAGATAAAAAAGAAAACGTGTTAGCCATCAGAGAAGCATTATTACAATTTGATGTAGAAACAAACGAGCCTTATGTAGAAGTGGCTGTTGACGAACAACAGTTCGAAAGAAAAAATGTAAAACTCGGTATTTCAGATGGTATTAATGTGGAAATTTTATCGGGGATTACCGCTAATGACAAGGTAAAAGTTTGGAACATTACCCAACCAACTAAAATAAATAGTAAATCTAACAGATAATAATTATGCAATTCAAAAAAATATTTATAGTCTCTGTTTTCATTGCTGTTCAATCCAGCTTATTTGCTCAGGATACAGCAGAAAATAAAGTATGGACGCTAAAAGAATGTGTTGATTATGCTTTAGAAAACAATATTTCCATTAAGCAATCGGAGTTAGATAAACTCAATCAATACCAAGATGTGAAAAATGCACGAGGAAATTTCTTACCTAACTTAAATGCCTCTGCATCTCAATCTTTTAACTTTGGTTCTTCTATTGATGCAACAGGTTCTAGAGTTTCTGCAGATTACAGATCAAATAATTACAGCTTAAATTCTAATTTGGTGTTATTCGATGGATTTTCTAACATTCATACGTTAAACCAAGCTCAAATAAATGTTGCTGTACAAGAAGCAAATATTACAAAAATGAAAAACGACATTTCCTTGAATGTTGTAAATGCTTATTTACAAGTATTGTTTGCCAAAGAACAGATTAAAATCGCCCAATTTCAAGTTGATATTAGTATAAAAGAAGTTGAAAGAATTACCAACTTGGTTGATGCAGGCTTAGCTCCTAAAGGAGATTTATTAAATATTAAAGCAACTTTAGGTAGTGATGAACAAACATTAATTGATGCTCAGAATAATTTCGATATGGCCACACTAAGATTGGCTCAATTGTTACAACTTCCTGAAGGAACAATAACAATTGAAGAAATTGAATTAAAAGATCCTAATAACAGTATTATTGCTAATGAATCAACTGTAATTTATGAGAAAGCTGCCATTTCTTTTCCTGAAATAAAAGCTGCCGAACTTACCATTGAAAGTGCCGAAAAAGGTGTGAAAATTTCAAAAGCAAATTATTTACCTTCACTTTCGTTCAACTACAGTTTAAGTACTGTATATCAGCATAGACAAGGATATGTAGATTTTTTCCCGCATAACGAACAATTAGACAATAATCTTGGACATTTTTTAGGCTTATCTTTAAACATACCCATATTTAATAGGTTTCAGTTTAGAACATCTGTAACCCGAGCAGAAATTAATATGGAAAGAGCAAAAAACAATTTAGAAAGTGAAAAGCTACGATTGAGAGAGTCTGTTCAAATCGCTTATACAGATGCTAAATCAGCTTCAAAGTCGTTTGAAGCATCTAAAAAATCTGTTGAAGCACAAAATGAAGCTTTTAAATATGCTCAAGAAAGATTTCAGGTTGGCAATATGAATGCTTTTGATTTTAACCAAACCAAAAACAGATTGTTTACTGCTGAATCTCAATTATTGAGATCTAAATATGATTATACTTTTAAACTAAAAGTGTTAGAGTTTTATTACGGAGTTCCTTTTGTAGCAGAATAATCAAACTCAAGTTAGGTAGTTTTTGGTAACTTTGTTTTTCTAAAAAATACAAATGGACGAAAAAGAAACGTTTTACAATAACCTGAAAAGTAAATTAGAAGATCAATTTAACTGGCCTAGTGTTTACATGTTTAAATTTATAATACCTGCTGATAATCATAAGTTGGCTTTGGTAGAGGCGTTATTTGGCAAAGAAGCCGAAGTGCTTACCCGACAATCCAAAACAAACAAGTTTATTAGCGTTACCGCAAAGGAAATGATGATAAATCCCGATGAAATTATTGAGGTGTATAAAAAAGCAGAAAAAATTGAGGGGATAATTTCTCTTTAAACAACTTCAAGTAACTATTCAAAAACATTTGCTACTCTTGTTAAACCGGGAATATTAAGTAGTTTAATATTTCTCCCTTCAACAGCAATAAGCTTGTCCTTTTTAAATTCTGAAAGTAACCTGATAACCGATTCTGTTGCAGTACCAACAATGTTTGCTAATTCTTCTCTTGATAATTTTACCTGAATATTTTTTTCTTCATCCATATCAAAAGTATCTTTAAGAATTAAAAGTGTTTCCGCAAGCCTTTCTCTTACTGGTTTTTGAGCTAAATCGGTAATAATTTTTGCTGCCTCTCCTAACTCATGACTCAACATTTTTAAAAACTTAAAGTTAAAGTTAGGATTTTGAGCTATCATAGAAAAAATCTGATCTCTAGGTATAAAACAAATAGTAGTATCATCCTCAATTGCAGAAGCAGAAGCAGACAATGGTTCTTCGCTTAATAAAGCTCTATAGCCAATAACATCTCCAGGTTTAGCAAATCGAATTATTTGTTCTTTTCCTTCCGAACCTATCTGAAAAAGTTTTACCTTCCCTTTATTAATACAGTAAATTCCATTTGTTCTATTTCCTTCGTGAAAAACTACTTGTCCTTTATTATAAAAGTTACACCCTTTACTATTGTCAATTTCTTCAACTTGTTCATTACTTAAAGCACAAAAAACAGACATATGCTTAGAACCGCATGTTTGACATCTTGGGTGTTCTTTTTGATTCTTCATTTAAAAATGTACTAAAATTTTCACAAAGATAAAAAATTAGCTGATTAATGTCATGTTTTATCTTAAAGAATATTTTATAAGTGTTTCTAATTCAACAAAAAAATTATTTAATCAACAATACCATTCTTACTTCTAACATTTTTTACTACCTTAGTCAATAATTCTATTAACCAAACCATTTCTAACCTATGAAGACCGGTACTGTAAAATTTTTCAATCAACTTAAAGGCTTTGGTTTTATAAAAGACAATGAAACAGGTGAGGAATATTTTGTTCATGAAAAAGGACTACTTGAAAAGATTGAGGATGATGATATTGTTACATTCGAGTTAAGAGAAGGAAAGAAAGGACTAAATGCCTTTGATGTAAAGAAAAAGTAAGTAAGCTAATTTGAATATCATTAACACAAAATAATGATATTTGCAAAAAAATTATTTATAAATTATGAGTGATGATAAAAAAGTAATCTTTTCGATGAATAAGGTCGGAAAGACATTACCAAACGGGAAAGTTATATTAAAAGATATTTATTTATCTTTTTTTTATGGAGCCAAAATAGGAATTATTGGTCTTAATGGTTCAGGGAAATCTACTGTAATGAAAATTATTGCAGGAGTAGAAAAATCTTATCAAGGAGATGTGACATTTTCTCCGGGTTATACGGTTGGGTATTTAGAGCAAGAACCTCAATTAGATGAAACAAAAACAGTAAAAGAAATAGTTCAAGAAGGAGCTCAAGAAACCATTGATGTACTTAATGAATATGAATTGGTAAACAATAGCTTTGGAGACCCGGAAGTATATGAAAATCCTGAAAAGATGGATGCTGCAATGAAAAGACAAGCAGAACTTCAGGATAAAATTGATGCTCTTAATGCTTGGGAGCTTGATGCTAAACTTGCTAGAGCAATGGATGCTTTAAACTGTCCACCTGAAGATGCTTCAATAGCCAACCTTTCAGGAGGGGAAAAAAGAAGAGTTGCTCTTTGCAGATTACTACTTAAGCAACCAGATGTATTACTATTAGATGAGCCAACCAACCACTTAGATACTGAAAGTGTGTATTGGTTAGAGCAACATTTACAACAATATCCGGGAACGGTTATAGCCATTACCCACGATAGATATTTCTTAGATAACGTTGCCGGTTGGATTTTAGAACTAGACAGAGGTCATGGTATTCCTTGGAAAGGAAATTACTCTTCTTGGTTAGAACAAAAATCTAACAGATTGGCTCAGGAAGAGAAAACCGAAAGTAAAAGAAGAAAAACACTTGAACGTGAGTTGGAGTGGACAAGAATGAACGCAAAAGGAAGACAAACAAAATCTAAAGCTAGATTAAATAACTACGATAAATTATTAAGTGAAGGAACTTCAGAAAAAGAAGCTAAACTAGAACTTTTTATTCCTAACGGACCACGTTTAGGAAATGAAGTTATTGAAGCTATTAACATCTCAAAATCTTTTGGCGATAATATTTTATACGAAAATCTTTCTTTTAAATTGCCTCCTGCAAGTATTGTTGGTATTATTGGTCCAAACGGAGCAGGTAAAACAACACTGTTTAGATTAATAATGGGAGAAGAACAACCTGATACAGGAGAATTTAAGGTTGGAGATACCGTTAAGATCGGTTATGTTGACCAATCTCACAAAGATTTATTAGACGATAAAACTATTTTTGAAGTATTCTCAGGAGGAACAGAAATGATGGAATTTGGAGGAAAAACAATCAATTCCAGGGCTTATTTATCTCGTTTTAACTTTGCAGGTTCCGATCAAAATAAAAAAGTTGGCAATCTTTCAGGAGGAGAAAGAAACAGACTTCACTTAGCTATGGCAATTAAAGAAGAAGCAAACGTTTTATTATTAGATGAACCTACGAATGATTTAGATGTAAATGCCATAAGAGCCTTAGAGGAAGGTATAGAAAACTTTGGAGGTTCAGCAGTAATTATTTCTCACGACAGATGGTTTTTAGATAGAGTTTGTACACATATCTTAGCATTTGAAGGAAATGCTCAAGTATATTTCTTTGAAGGTTCTTATTCTGATTATGAAGAAAATAGAAGAAAACGTTTAGGAAATGAACCTCAACGATTTAAATATAAAAAGCTCGTGAAATCTTGATGATTTGCAACTAAATAACTAATTTTAGAGTCTAAAACTTAGTATTTAGTCAAACTAATTATCATGATAAAAAAATTATTGTTTAGTACATTTTTATATTTTACGGCTATAAATATCAATGCTCAGCTAGTTGTAAACACAGGAACTATGACTCCTACACAATATGTTCAAAATGTATTGGTTGGAGCAGGTGTTACTATTTCTAATGTTACTTTTACAGGTGCATCTACTCAAATTGGAGATTTTGATGCTACTAATACATTAATTGGAATTCCTGATGGGTTAATTTTAGCATCTGGTACCGTTACCACAGCTATTGGACCTAACAATAGCGGAAGTGCAGGTACAGACATGTTTGGTAATGGGGATCCTGATTTAACAACAATTGCCGGGATAACTACATTTGATGCAGCTGTATTGGAATTCGACTTTATTCCTGTTGGAGATAGTATTAAATTTAATTATGTCTTTGGTTCAGAAGAATACTTAGAATTTGTAAACTCAGGAGTAAATGATGCATTTGGTTTCTTTCTAAGCGGTCCTGGAATTACAGGACCTTATACTAATTCGGCAGTAAATTTAGCTCTTATTCCAAACTCAACTACTCCAGTTACTATTGACAATGTAAACAGCACAACAAATTCAGCTTATTATGTTGTAAACGGTACAGGAACAAATGCCCCGTATAATACTAATCCACAATACATTCAATATGATGGTCATACCGTTGTGTTAACCGCCCAATCACAAGTTGTTTGCGGACAAACCTATCATCTAAAAATTGCCATTGCAGATGCCGGTGATGGGGTTTGGGATTCCGGAGTATTTTTAGAAGGTGGAAGTTTAACTTCTACTGGTGTAGATATTAATATCGTTACCGCAACAGGTGATTCTACCATTATTGAAGGTTGTGCTGATGCAGATATATGTTTTACAAGAATTGATACTACAGGAGCTGATACAGTTCCATTATTTATGACAGGTGCTGCTATAAATGGAGTTGATTATAACATGTTACCCGACACCATTTATTTTCAGCCCGGACAAAGTTCTATTTGCTTTACTGTAACCCCTGTAGCTGATGGACTTAATGAAGGAATGGAAGATATTATAATTACTGCTCAAACTATTAATGTTTGTGGTGATACAGTATTAACCACAGGAACAATCTATGTTGTTGATGCTCCTGATATAAATATTACTACAACTGACTTGACATTAAACTGTCCCACAAGTGGACTCACCATTAATTCATCAGCTTCTGGAGGTCTAGCTCCTTATGATTTTACTTGGGTCAACATGAATGGAGATACTTTAGGAGGTTCTCAAAATTTAACTACGCCTGTTAATCAAACTGACACGTTTATTGTAATTGTTACCGACAGTTGTAATTTAACCACCGCTTACGATACTGTTGTAATTACTGTAGCTATAGCACCTATGACAGTTTCTGCTGGAAATGACATTACGCTAACCTGTCCCGGACAAAGCGTTACTTTAATTAGTATTGTTAATGGTGGTAATCCTGGATATACTTTTAATTGGACTCCCGGTAATGTGAATACTCCTAATTATACTATTCCTGCTATAAATCAGACTACTACTTACATATTACAAGTAACAGATGCATGTAATACCTCGGTCTATGATACTGTCACAGTTAATGTTAACTATACCCCTTTACAAGTTACAGGTAACTCAGGCGATAGTGTTTTGAATTGTGTAGGAAACGATCATTTAATTGATATTTATACCATAGTTACTAATGGAACTGCTCCATATACTTTTGCTTGGAGTAATTCTAGTAGTGATAGCCTTGTAAATGTAAACATCACATCTCCAACCACTTATTATGTTACAGTTACTGATGTTTGTAATTTTACTGTAACTGATACTATAAACTTTACTTTTACACCTTACACACCTATGACTATTGGCATTAGTAGTGTTGATAGTATTTGTATTGGTTCAACAACGCCTCTTACAGCAATTGTAAATAATGGATATCCTCCATATTCTTACTTCTGGACTGATGGAATTTCTTTTTCAGGAAACGGTAACCCTATTGATTATTCTACTTTAAATGCAAGCTCCCAATTAATAACACTATCCGTTACTGACCAATGTAATGTTACGGAACAAACTACATATACAATTGAAGCCATAGCTTGTGAAGTTATTATTCCAAATATATTTACACCTAATGGAGATGGCAGTAATGATTTCTTAGTATTCAAAAATCTTCAATATTTCCCTGATAATAAACTGGTTATTTTTAATCGTTGGGGAAAGAAAATTTATGAAAAAACAGGTTATCAAAATGATTGGAATGGTGACAATCATAGTGATGGAACATATTTCTTTATATTAGAATTAAATGATTTTGCAAATACACTCCACAAAGGAAGTATCACTATTTTAAGATAAAAACAACTAATAGTAAAAACTAAAAAAGCCTGAATCACAAAATGTGATTCAGGCTTTTTTTATATTATTAATTCAAGCTTATTTTTCTACAACAACTCCCATACTACAAAACTTATTGATTCTTTTCTCTACTAATTTATCTTTATCCATTTCCACTAACTTAGGTAAGTGTTTAAGAATCTCTTTTTTAACAAGGTCAAAAGCCTCCTCAGGAGCTGCATGAGCTCCTCCAACAGGTTCTTTTATAATTCCATCAACTAATTTATTTTCTAACATGTCTGTAGAGGTTAGTTTAAGTGCTGCTGCTGCCTGTTCTTTAAAATCCCAACTTCTCCACAAAATAGAAGAACAAGACTCCGGAGAAATAACAGAATACCATGTGTTTTCCATCATAAATACTTTATCTCCTACCCCAATTCCTAAAGCTCCACCAGAAGCACCTTCTCCAATAATAACCACTATAATTGGCACTTGTAATTGAGCCATTTCAAATAAATTTCTTGCTATGGCTTCTCCTTGACCTCTTTCTTCTGCTTCAAGACCTGGAAAAGCACCGGGGGTATCTACAAAACAAATTACAGGTTTATTAAATTTCTCAGCAAGCTTCATTAATCTTAATGCTTTTCTATAACCTTCAGGATTAGGCATACCAAAGTTCCTGTATTGTCTCATCTTGGTATTAATTCCTTTCTGCTGACCAATTAGCATAACAGATTGCCCATCTATCATTCCAAAACCACCAACCATTGCTTTATCATCCTTAACAGTTCTATCTCCATGTAACTCAATAAAGTTACCATCCGTTATATGTTTTATATAAGCTAATGTATAAGGTCTTTCCGGATGTCTAGAAACCTGAACTCTTTGCCAAGGCGTAAGGTTGGAATACAACTCTTTACGAGTATCTTTTATTTTTTTTTGAATCTCTTTAACAATTTTAGATGTATCAACACCCTTTTCCTCCTGAAGCTTTAAATGCTCCTCTAATTGTTCTTCTAATATTTGTATTGGCTCTTCAAAATCTAAATATACCGGCATATTATTTTTTTTAAATTAAAATCCAAAATTACTAATTTATATTTTTCGATAACTTTAGTAAAGCAGATTAGTTCTCCATCAATATTATTTATAAAATATTCCATAAACTGCAGATCCACTACCTGTCATTGATGCATAAATAGCACCTTGTTTATATAAAGCTAATTTTGTTTGTTCTATTATTTTATATTTTGAAAATATGGAAGCTTCAAAATCATTTTTGATTACGTTTTCCCAATAATCAATAGGCAATTTCAATTGTTCTCTCAAATCCATATCTCTTTTTCTAATTATAATTCCATCGTAGGCTTCTTTTGTTGATACATGAATATTCGGAAATACCACCTCAATTTTATAATTGTCTAAATTTAAATTAATATCTTTAAATTCATCTCCTTTATTATATGCATAAACAGATTTATTTCTGATAAAAAAAGCACAATCACTTCCTAATTTTTGAGCATAAGTGATTAATTTCTCTTCAGAAAGATTCAAAGTAAATAAAGCATTTAATAATTTTAAAGTAAATGCTGCATCTGACGAACCTCCACCTAATCCTGCACCTATAGGAATTACTTTATGCAAATGAATTTTAACACTTGGAATATTAAAATCTGCTCTTAACAATTGGTAAGCTTTAACACATAAATTTTCATTATTATTTCCCGGAATTGGTATTCCTGATGATGAAAACAATACTTCGTTATTATCATTGTCGGTATTAAGAACAATTTCTAAAATATCTTTGAGATGAAAAATAGGATAAAAGATGCTTTCTATATTATGGAAACCATCTTGTCTTTTTTCAACAACATTGAGTCCTATATTTATTTTTGCATTAGGAAAAACTATCATAAAAAATAATAATTAATGCTTATAAACAAAGAAGCGATTGTTATATAACAATCGCTTCTTTAATGTTTATGTTTTCAAATAAATTATCTATTTACAATAAACTTAGTTACTTTTTGAGCTTTATCTCCGTCTAACACCATAATATATGTGCCAATACTTAATTCAGAAGCATCAAAATCAATTTTATGTGTTCCTTTTTGTAAAGTACCTAAATCAATTGTTTTAACAACCGCTCCACTTAAGTTAAACACTTTAACAACACTTCTAGTTGCAGCACTAACTGCAATATCAATTGTTCCATTATAGCTAATTGGGTTTGGATATAATCCTAAACTAGCGACAAATGTATTATTTAGGTTATTTGGAACTTCATCTATACCCACAGTATTTATAATTCTACTTCCTGAAGTATAGAAACCACCTCCATGAGTTCCTAAATAATATGTCTGTGAAAATGGTGAATTACCAAAAGCTGTACCCGGATTTTTATGTTGTTGTCTTACTTCAAATACAGGAACATGAGCCATTCCATTAGTATTTTCTGTATACCATTCAACTTGAGCTCCTGTAGCTGCAGAAAAAGCATTATTAGTTGCCCAAACACCAAAATCGGTACCTATTAAAACAACATTATTATCAGAATAATCAATTTCAGCATCATAAACCGGCATTTTAGGTAAATAACCAAGAGCAGAAGAGCTAGTAGGACCTTGAATGGCTGTAAACCCGCCTGTTCCTGCAGCAGTTTCTGCTGTAGTAGTTCTGTAAACATGATTATTTATACCATAATTTCCAACTGTTGCTATTAAATTTTCTCCATTATTTGGATCTATAGCAATTCCTGTAACAGTTCCTCCTAATCCTGAAGCTATTAATGTTTTAGTTGTAATTAAAGTAGCCGTATTTCTAACATCTAATTGTGCATCAGTATTTCCAAGAGCTAAACCACTAATTCTATATACTTGTCCATTTGTATTCCCAATATACAAGTGATTTCCATCAGGTGAAAACTCAAGAGCCACTGCAGTTCCAATATTTGTGGCAACCCTATGCCAATCATTAGATGCAGCATTAAGTCTTGTAGCATCCTTTGTTAAATGAACATGTCCCCCACCAATATAAAATGCAAATCTAGATTGATAATAATCCTGAAGTCTTAAGGTATCTCCCGGAAAGTAAGTTGTTGTAGTTGTAGGAGTATAGTATAAATCTTCACTATTAGTCAGACTTTGATAAACAATTTGTTGTCCTGCAGTTAAAGTAGTTGTATCTTGAAACACCACATTCACACTATCAATAGATAACGGATCATTAACAGATTCCCATAGTCTAAACTTTGTATTAAATGGGTATTGAGTCCAACCATTTAATTCGCTATCAAAAAATCCACCTGCTTGACCTGGAGCTTGAGCTGATTGTCTTGTTATACTTCCATTCTGTGAACAAGAAAAGGCAATTCCTCCTCCAAAATCAGAAAAATCTGTTGCAAAACCATCTCCACCCTGAATTTGAATCGTTCCTTTAGGGCTAACGGTACCTAATTGTCCAAAATCAAACAACTGAGTTCCATTATCTTGAGAACCTCCCATGAACCAACCATTTGAAGCCATAGCAACACTAAAAAATGTATTAACATTAAATCCTAAATTCATGTGCAACCATGTAGCTCCCCCATTGGTAGATCTAAACACACCTCCGTCTCCAATAACAAAAACAGTATTTGCATCTTTCCAATGCATAGAATGGTTATCTGCATGAATATAATATGGCTTTGCAAATTCACTTAATACTGCTGCTTTTACCCAATTACCTCCTAATGGAGAAGAAGTTCTGTTTAATGTAAATTCATAAAATTGAATTCCTCCTACTAATACTCTATCAGGATTTGAAGGATCTACAGCAATAGCTTGATCCCAACCACCTTGACCTCCGGTTCCACTTAATTGAACAAATGGATCGATAGAAGGAACTCCTCCAGGAATAACTGTGGTCCATGTTGCTCCTTTATCTAAGCTAACTTCAAGTCCTCTTGATGGGTTTAACACTTGTGCTCCATTCGT
>LADZ01000060.1 GCA_000961845.1 Flavobacteriales bacterium BRH_c54 | reverse complement strand
TGGTGACAATATTAATACGAATGGGCATGATGCTTCAGTTGGACTTTCTGTAGATGGGCAACAATTGTTTATTTACAAACAAACTAAAAAAGATAATGGAGATATTTACGTAAGTAATTTAGAAGGAGAAACTTGGTCGAGACCTATTAAGCTTAAGGGTGAAGTAAATACAGATGCATGGGAAGGTAGTGCTACAATGACTGGTGATGGGAAAACGTTGTATTTTTCTAGTAGTAGAGAAGGTGGTATGGGAGGTAGAGATTTATATTCAGCTACAATACAATCGGATGGTTCATGGGGAAACATTAAAAATTTAGGTGCTGAAATAAATACAAAATTTGATGAAGACGCTCCATTTATTCATCCAGACGGAAGAACTTTATATTTTAGTTCTAAAGGTGGGTTAAGCATGGGGGGGTATGATATTTTTTATACCTATTTGACTGATGAAGGTTGGGAAACTCCTACAAATGTAGGTTATCCGGTAAATACTATTGATGATGATAGGTTTTATGTACTTTCTGCAGATGCAAAAACAGGTTATTATTCATCTTCAGGAAGGACAGAAAATGGTACGCATAATATTTATACGGTTTCTCCCGGTCATTTTGGTAAAAGACCAATTTTAGCTTTAGTTGTTGGAGTTACAAAAGCTAACGGAGATCCTGTTGAAGCAGATATTACAGTAACCAATGATAAAACCGGAGAATTAGCGGGAAAGTACAAATCAAACTCAAGTACAGGGAAGTATATGTTGGCATTAACTCCAGGAAATAAATATAAAATTGCTATTGAAGTAGAGGGGTATGAAACCAAAATAGATTATTTGGATATTGAAGATTTAGAAACGTATGTCCAGGTGGAACATGATTTTGAGTTGTATTCCAAAGAAGAAGTAGAGGGGGTTTCTGTTACTGATGATGAAGACGAGTTACAAGGAAAGATTGATACACAAATAGAAAAATATAAGTATGAAAATACTAAAGAAGGTTATATTGAAACAGCCTTTAAAAAGGTGTTAAATAACAAAGGTAGTGATCAGGTTGAAGGAGTTGAGTATTATATTGAGCCAACAGATATTGAAAAAGTTAAAAATGTAAAAGGAGTGGCAGAGCGTTCTATGGTGAAAATAGGGACAGATGAAGTGGTTATTGGTCCGTTTAAAACATTATTGGAAGCGGAGTTGTTTAGAAGTAGGTTGTCTCAACAAGACTCAACTATTACATCTATGAATATAAAAGTAGATGATGATGGAGTGGAAAAATCGCTTTATCAACATTATCCTAATGAATTTCATAGAAATGATTATAATGAGGAAATTTCTTTACATGAAAAAATAACTCAAAAAGATAAGATAGAAGAAGAAATTGCGATGACAGAAGAAGAGAAAAAAGCGAAAGAATTGACAGAAGATGGTGAGGTGGATTTAAAAAGCGAAGATTTAGTAAATGCAAGAGAGAAAACTATTACGGGTTTATCTTTTAAAGTTGAAGTAGGTGCTGTAAAAGATCCTGCAGATTTTAAGTTAGGATATCTTGAAAAATATGGAAATATTACTGCCAAAACCTATCCTGATGGAACTACTAGATATACGTTTGGTCCGTTTGAGACTTTGGCAGAAGCAGAGGATTTTAGACAAATGTTAATTGAAAAAGAAAAAGAAGCTGAAGATGCTTTTGTAACCGTATTTGTTTTCGGACAAAGAAAAACGTTAGAGGAATATCAAAAAACTACTCCTTGTGGGGAAGGAGTGGAGTTTATAGATTTTTCTGATTTTATAGGTAAAGATTTAAATGATAAAACAATTTATAATAAATTAATAAAATTAGCAGGGAATATTTGTGCCGATGGATTGGTGTTTAAGGTTCAGATAGCAGCTTATCGTTTTCCCGATAATTATAAATGGAATCATTTAAAACAATTCGGGAAGCCTGAAATTAATAATTATCCTGATGGAATTACAAGATTTACTCAGGGTAATTTTGATAAGATTGGGGAAGCAGAAGGGTTGAGGCAAAAAATTATTCAAGCAGGCCAAAAAGACGCATGGATTACTCCATTTTATAATGGTAAAAGAATGTTGTTAGAAGAGTTAATTGAACAAAATTTTTATCAAAAGAAAATTAATTAATAGGTTATTTGATTAAAGGTCCAAGAGAAAGGTCGCCTTCGGGCGGCTTTTTCTTTTTTGTTGATATTTTGTTAGACACTAATATTGAACACATTTTGTAAAAACAAATGGAAATTTGTAATTTCGGAACAAAATTTGGGAAGTAATTTGAAATAATTATAAAATTAAAAAAAATGAAAAAAATAGTCTGTTTATTAAGTTTGATAGGAATGGTAGGAATCGCTTTTGCTCAAGAGAACTTGGTTCCAAATCATGATTTTCAACAAATAGAAAAGAAGGTAAAAGAAGAAGGGCAAATAAATATGGCAACACCATGGGTTTCTCCTACCTTGGCTCCGGCAGATTTATATACTAAAGATACTAAAAATGGAAATGTTGGTGCTCCGGCAAATGCTTATGGAGAAGAAAAACCAATGTCGGGTGATAATTATGCAGGATTTATGGCCTATAGCTATAAGAATAAAGAACCAAGAAGTTATTTACAAGTTCAATTAAAAGAAAAGTTAGAGGCTGGAAAAAAATATTGTGTAACCATGAATGTTAGTTTGGCTGATTTGTCAAAATATGCGACAAGTCACATTGGTATGGCAATAACTAAAAATGCAATTTCTGCGAATAATACAGATATTTTAAAAGTTGAAAAACAAATTGTAAGTAAGAAACTTAAAATGTATGAACAACAGTTTTATTGGGTACCTGTATGTGGTGTTTTTTCTGCTGAAGGAGATGAAGAGTTTTTAACCATTGGTAATTTTACTCCAGATGAAGCGTTAAAGCTTGAAAAAGTAAAAAGGCCAAGAGGTTTCTCGAAACCACAATTATATGATGCTTATTATTATGTAGATAATATTTCTGTTGTAGAGACAGATAAGCCAAGAGAGTGTGATTGTGATTCCGATCCTGCAATGAAGAATGTTGAAACAGTTAGTAGAAATTTTAGTAGTGATAATGACCCGTCAGCTAATAAGGTTAAAATTGTGGGGACGCATGGAGATGTGGTTGATGCTAATACACCGTCAGTTTCAGGTAAAATAGAAAATTTGAATGATGTGAATATATTATTTCTGGCTGATTCTTATGCTATTGATGAAAGTGTTGAATATATTGATAAAATTATTGCTTATTTAAAAGCTAATAAAAGTGTTAAAATAAAGATGATTGGTCATAACGATGCTTCTGAAAAAGAAGAAAGATTAGATAGTAAGCGATTAGCCTCTGTATATAAATACTTTTTATCTAAAGGAGTGGCTAAAGAACGTATAGAAAGAGAGATGAAAGGTGCTGATGAGCCAGCAGATAAGAATGACCCATTAAAAAACATGAGAGTAGAAATTCAAGAAATTGAATAATTATTATATATAAGTAGTAGGAAAAATAAAAAAAGAGGGGTAAAAATATTTTTACCCCTCTTTTTTTAGGGTTGCTTTGTGTTATTAATCATTAATTCTTGTTTTCTAACAAAATTTTAGGGGGTGTTGATAAAAATATATGTAAAAATTTAATTAGGGGTCTAAAAAAGTAATACTTTTGTCGGCATAACTATAAAAATTTAAAAAATGCTTCGATTTAATGCTTTAAATGATGTTTTGAAAAGAACACCTAAACATGTTGAATACCCATCAGATAAAATCTCAGAGTTTTATGCTACTAATGTGTTTACACAGGAAAAAATGAGAGAATTTCTTCCTAAAGAAGCTTATGAAAGTGTAATGGCTTCAATTAATGAAGGAACAAGAATAGATAGAAATATAGCCAGTCAGGTAGCTTCTTCAATGAAAGATTGGGCATTAACAAAAAAAGTAACTCATTATACACACTGGTTTCAGCCATTGACAGGAGCTACAGCAGAAAAGCACGATTCATTTTTTACACCAATTAGTGGAGGAAGAGGAATAGAAAGATTTGATGGTGATAATCTTATTCAACAAGAACCTGATGCGTCAAGCTTTCCCAATGGTGGAATAAGAAATACATTTGAGGCAAGAGGTTATACAGCTTGGGATCCAACATCTCCCGCTTTTATTATAGGGAGAACTTTGTGTATTCCAACTGTATTTATTGCTTATACAGGGGAGGCGTTAGATTATAAAATGCCTTTATTGAAAGCTTTGCACGCAGTTGATAAGGCAGCGACTGCTGTTTGTCAGTATTTTGATAAAGATGTAAATAAAGTAAATGCGAGTTTGGGTTGGGAGCAAGAGTATTTTTTAATAGACTCGTCTTTGTTTAATGCCCGTCCGGATATCATGATGGCAGGAAGGGCTTTGGTAGGGCATAATCCTGCTAAAGGACAGCAGTTGGATGATCATTATTTTGGTTCAATTAGTGAGCGTGTCGTAGCATTTATGAAAGAATTTGAGATAGAGTCTTTAAAATTAGGGATCCCTGTAACAACGAGACATAATGAGGTTGCACCAAATCAATTTGAGTGTGCTCCAATGTTTGAAGAAACCAACTTAGCAAACGATCATAATTTGTTGTTGATGGATATAATGGAGAAAATTGCAAGAAAGCACGATTTCAGAATTTTATTTCACGAAAAACCATTTAAATCTGTAAATGGTTCAGGAAAACATAATAACTGGTCATTAAGTACCAATACTGGTGTTAACTTACTTTCTCCCGGTAAAAATCCTAAAACTAATTTAAGATTTTTGACTTTTTTCGTGAATACGATTAAAGCAATTTATGATAATGCAGATATTTTACGAGCGAGCATCGCTACTGCAGGTAATGATCACAGGTTAGGAGCTAATGAAGCGCCTCCGGCAATCATGTCTGTATTTATTGGCTCTCAATTAACACAAATGTTAGATAATATTGAGAAAAACGTAAAAGCAGGAAAAATGACTCCTGAAGATAAGACCGAATTAAAGTTGAGTATTGGAAAAATCCCTCAAATATTACTAGATAATACGGATAGAAATAGAACTTCTCCATTTGCTTTTACAGGAAATAAATTTGAGTTTAGAGCTGTTGGTTCATCTGCAAACTGTGCAAGTGCAATGATCGCCCTTAATGCAATAATTGCAAAACAACTTAATGAATTTAAAAAATCTGTAGATATTGCTATTAATAAAGGAGTTAAGAAAGATGAAGCTATTATTAAGGAGTTACAGCGATTAATTAAAGAATCAAAAGCAATTCGTTTTGAAGGTAATGGTTATGGTGATGAATGGGTAAAAGAAGCTGAAAGAAGAGGGTTGTCTAATCTTAAAGATACGCCAAGAGCTATTAAAACTATGGTGGATAAAAACACTAAAAAATTGTTTGCTGAATTAGAGGTTTTTACTGAAAAAGAATTAGAGGCTAGGTATGAAATAGAATTGGAAAATTATATTTTAAAACTTCAAATAGAATCAAGAGTATTAGGCGATATTGCAAGAAATCACATCTTACCTACAGCATTTAAGTATCAAAATGTATTGTTGCAAAATATTAAAGGTATGGATGATGTTTTTGGTAAAGAAAATAAGGAAATGACTTCAACACAAAGAGATGTCCTAAAACAATTATCGTTGCATGTTAATACCATTAAGCAAAAAACGGATGAAATGTTGGAAGAAAGGAAACTAGCTAACAAAATAGAAAGTCCGGAAAAGAAAGCCTTGGCTTATTGCGATAAAGTAAAGCCTTATTTTGATGAAATTAAATATCATTCAGATAAGCTAGAATTAATGATAGATGATACTATGTGGCCTTTGCCTAAATTGAGAGAAATGTTGTTTACTAAGTAATTATTAGTAGCTTAACTATTTGTTATTTTTAAAAAAAATGACAGAAATGATATAAAAAATAAAAAATAATATATTTTTGTCGAACATATTTTGATTAATACTAATATATTTTATATTTTAGCGAATTCAAAGGAAACTAAAACTATCAACATGAAAAAGATTTTATTTACTCTATTAACTGTCGTTTTATTTAGTGCAGCAGCTAGTGCTCAAAAGGATTACAAGAAAGAAGCTGATGTTGCATTTAGTGGTTACAAATACTATCAAGCAATTGAGATGTATAAAAAAGCATACACTAAAGAAAGCAAAAATGATGTTAAGGCAGAGATTTTATTTCAAATTGCAGAATGTTACAGGTTAAAAGAAGATGGAAAACAAGCAGCTGTTTGGTATGAAAAATCTATTAAAGCTAAACACGATAATCCTTTAGCATATTTATATATAGCAAACATTTATAAATCTGAAGGTAGATATGAAGATGCTATAGTTGAATATGAAAAATATAAAGCAGCGGCACCTAACGACAAAAGAGCTGATGTAGGCATTAAATCAAGTGAAGAAGCTAAAAAATGGATGGATAATCCAACTAGAACTATAGTGAATCCAATGCCACAGATTAACTCTGAAGATTATGATTTTGCTCCAACTTACGCAGATAGAAAAAACGAAGAAATTTATTTCACATCAACAAGACAAGGTTCTGCAGGGGTAGAAGTCTCTCAAGTTACAGGGATGAATTTCTCTGATATTTACAGTACAAAAAGAGATAAAAATGGGAAATGGAGTGAACCTACACCGTTAAATGAAACAGTAAATTCTCCTGCAAGTGAAGGAGCATCTGTGTTAAATGAAAGAAGAAATACGATATATTTTACAAGATGTGGTGTAGAGAAAAATGGTATTATGGGATGTGGAATTTATTCTGCTAAAAAAGCAGGACAAAAATGGGGAGATGCAGAATTAATACCTATAGGTACAGATACTTTTGCTATTGGTCATCCAGCGATTTCTTTAGATGAAAACACCTTAGTTTTTGCTTCCGATATGCCAGGTGGACAAGGGGGAAGAGATTTATGGTATATTACTTACGATAAAAAAGCAAAAACTTGGTCTGAGCCAACTAATTTAGGTGGTGAAATTAATACTCAAGGGGATGAAATGTTTCCTTATTTAAAAGATAATGGAGACTTGTATTTTTCTTCAACAGGACATCCTGGAATGGGAGGCTTGGATATGTTTAAAGCTGAAAATAAAGGTGTAAACCAATGGGGAAATATTGAAAATTTAAAATACCCTATGAACTCGTCAGCTCACGATTTTGGGATTACTTTTGATGGAGATAAAGAAAGAGGTTTCTTCACTTCAAGTAGAGAAGGTGGAAAAGGCGGAGATGATATTTGGGAATTCTATTTGCCACCATTAGTATTTGCTATAGAAGGAACTGTAAAAGATTTAGAAACTTCAGAAGTTTTGGCTAATGCAACTATTAAATTAGTAGGAACTGATGGAAGTAGTGCTGAAGTTACTACTGATGCTGCCGGATTCTTTACTTTTGCTGAAAATGGTGCTGATAGATATATCAATCCAAATACATCATATTCTTTAGTAGTAACTAAAAAAGATTATTTAATTGCTAAAGGTAAAGAAACAACTGTAGGTTTAAATGACTCTAGAACTTTTGTTCATGAGTATTTATTACAGCCTGTTAAAAATACAGTTATTAAACTTCCTTTAATCGAGTACGAGTACAACAAAGCTGATTTAAAACCTAACTCAAAAGATTCTTTAAATTACTTATATGATATTATGGTTGAGAACCCAAATATTGTAATTCAATTACGTTCTCATACGGATTTTAGAGGTAGTGCAAAATACAATCAAGCACTTTCTCAAAGAAGAGCTCAATCTTGTGTGGATTACTTAGTGAAAGAAAAAGGAATTGATCCAGACAGAATTAAGGCTAAGGGTATGGGTGAGGATGAACCATTAAAAATGCCTGATGGAACTTTGTTAGATGAGAAGTACATTAATGGGTTGAAAACTAACGAAGAGAAAGAAGAAGCACATCAAAGAAACAGAAGAACTGACTTTAAAGTAATAAGCACAGACTTTGTTCCTAAAAATGCTACTCCTAAAGAAAACTAGTTTTCTTACATAATACTTAAAGCATCCGCCTTAATTGGTGGATGCTTTTTTTATATATAAAATTTTGAAAATGATAGAAGACAATAAATCAGAAAGATATATGGAAAGGGGTGTTTCAGCCTCTAAAGAAGATGTACATAATGCTATTAAAAATATTGATAAAGGATTGTTTCCTAAAGCGTTTTGTAAAATTGTAGCTGACACATTAACTGGGAGTGAAAATCATTGTGTGGTAATGCATGCAGATGGTGCTGGAACTAAATCGTCTTTAGCTTATGCATATTGGAAAGAAACGGGTGATTTATCTGTTTGGAAGGGAATAGCTCAAGATGCTTTAATAATGAATATTGATGACTTGTTGTGTGTGGGTGCAATTGATAATATTTTACTTTCATCTACTATTGGTAGAAATAAAAATTTAATTCCTGGTGAAGTACTTTCCGAAATTATTAATAGTACTGAAGAATTGCTGGAAGGATTAAGGAGTAACGGTATTGGAATTTACTCTACGGGTGGAGAAACAGCTGATGTTGGTGATTTGGTAAGGACAATTATTGTCGATTCAACAGTAGTTTGTAGAATGAAAAAAGAAGACGTTATTGATAATGCGAATATTCAAGTTGGAGATGTAATTGTCGGCTTGGCTTCGTACGGACAAGCGAGTTATGAAAAAGAATATAATGGAGGAATGGGAAGTAATGGACTAACTTCGGCCAGACATGATGTTTTTAACAAGTCTGTTGCAGAAAAATTTCCTGAAACCTATGATAATAAAGTGCCTGAAAAGTTGGTTTATTCGGGTTCAAAAAAATTAACCGACAAAGTAGAAGGTGTTGATATTGATGCAGGAAAATTAGTGCTTTCTCCAACCAGAACGTATGCTCCTATTATTAAAAAGGTGTTAGAAAAACACAGAAAACAAATTCATGGAATGGTGCATTGTAGTGGAGGTGCACAAACTAAAATTTTACATTTTGTAGATGACTTACATATAGTGAAAGATAATTTGTTTGAAACACCGCCATTATTTAAGTTAATTAAAGAACAATCGGGAACTAGTTGGGAAGAAATGTATAAAGTTTTTAATATGGGACACAGAATGGAATTGTATGTTTCGCAAGCAATAGCCGATGAAATTATTGCGATATCTCAATCATTTAATGTTGACGCCCAAATTATTGGTAAAGTAGTTGAAAAAGGAGAGAAAAAATTGACCATAAAGAGTACTTATGGAGAATTTGTTTATCATTAAATTATAGAAATGAGTACGTTATTAAAAAAATTAGAGGCCATTAATATCCGTTTTATGGAAATAGGGGAACAAATTGTTGATCCAGAGGTTATTTCCGACATGAAGCGATATGTCAAATTAAATAAAGAGTACAAAGATTTAGAAGAAATTGTAAAAACCTACAAGAAATATAAATCGGTAATAGATAACATTGCGTCATCTAAAGAATTGCTTAAAACTGAAAAAGACAGAGACTTTATAGAGATGGCTAAGGCAGAAATTGAAGAGCTGAATGATGAGAAAGAAAAGTTAGAGGAAGAAATAAAACTAATGCTTGTTCCAAAAGATGAAGAAGATAGCAAAAACTCTATTGTAGAGATAAGAGCTGGAACAGGAGGGGATGAAGCATCTATTTTTGTTGGCGATTTATTTAGAATGTATTCTAAATATATTGAAAGAAAAGGTTGGAAAATGGAGATCTTGTCTATGAGTGAAGGTACATCTGGAGGATTTAAGGAAGTATCTTTTTCTGTTGAAGGGGATGATGTTTATGGGATATTGAAATTTGAATCGGGTGTACATCGTGTACAACGTGTGCCTCAAACAGAAACACAAGGAAGAGTTCATACATCGGCAGTTACTGTTGCTGTTTTACCTGAAGCAGAAGAGGTGGATATAGAAATTAGAAAAGACGACATTAAAAGAGATACTTATCGTTCGGGAGGTGCCGGAGGACAAAACGTAAATAAAGTAGAAACAGCTGTTAGGTTAACACATATACCAACGGGAATTGTTATTGAAAGGCAAGTAGCTCGTTCACAGTTAAAGAATTACGAAATGGCAATGACTGCTTTGCGTACCAAATTATATGAAGCAGAGGTTATAAAGCGAGAACAAGCAAGAGCAGCAGAGAGAAAATCTCAGGTCTCTACAGGAGACAGATCTGCAAAAATAAGAACCTATAACTATTCACAAGGTAGAGTAACAGATCATAGAATAGGATTGACTTTATATAATTTAGACGCTATAATTGCTGGAGATATTGATGAAATAATCCAAGCATTAAAATTAGCAGAAAATGCAGAAAAACTACAAGCAGGAATTGAATAAAAAAAAGATAAAACAATAAACAATAAAAAGAAGCTAATGTGGAATAAAAGACTTTATACTTCTCTTTTTTTGTTATTGCTTGTATTAAGTAGCCTAGCTCAATCTGATACTCCCTCGTTAGTTAATTTAACAGGAACCCTTCTTGATGAACACGCCCAAAGCCCATTACCTTATGCTAATATTGTAGTGGAAGGTAAAAATAAAGTAATTACCACCAACGAAAAAGGTTGCTTTCTCATAAGAAACTTAGAGAAATCTGATACACTTAATTTTCATTATATTGGGTATGAGCAGAAAAAAATATGTGTTTGCGATTTGCAACAAGGCTCATTGGTGTATTTAAAAGAAGCAATAATCAGTTTAAATGAGTTTTTTGTTTTCTCAAAAGATTATGATGTCAAAGAGATTGTGAAAAATGTATTAAAAAATAAAGACAAAAATTATCAATCCACTTTATCAAAAAAACAATTATTTGTCCGACATCGTTACATTTCTAATGTAGATAAAATTAGTATTAAATTTAAAAAAAGTTCATTTAATCATCTCGATGAAAAAATAACCAAAGTGTTAGAGCAAAAAATTCCAAAACAATCCATTTCTTATACTGATTTTTTAGGAGATGTTTATACTTCCAATTATGATAATGACACGTTAAAAATCAACCCTATAAAAATTGTGCGTCTCAAAGATAAAAATGTGGCGGATTTAGACCAACTTGAAAAAGTGTTTACTAACCTTTTTGCCAACACCAAAAAAAATGAATACTGGAAGTTAAAAAGTGGAATTATTGGAGGTAAAATTGATACTGAAATAACAGATCCAGATGCTGATTTGGATTCCTTAAGTGAGTTTCATAAAAACAATTTTACAATAAAAACTTATGCAGAAAGGTTGCATAAACGTTTCGATAATATTTTAGAAGATAAAAAAAAGTGGGATTTTTTACATAACACTGGAAATTATGAATACACCCTTGTTGGAGGTACAAAAGTAAATGGAGAGGATGTTTATATAGTTGATTTTAAACCAAAAAAAAGTGGAGAATTAATAGGTAAAGTTTTCATTGCCACAGAAACCTATGCCTTGGTAAAAGCAGATTTTAAATACGATGTTGGCAAAACAGGTACCAATATTCGGTTGTTTGGTGTAGGCTATACTTTAAATCAATTAGAAATTTCTATATATTTTGAAAAAATAGAAGGCAATTATGAATTGAAATATTATGCTCAAAAATCAGGAAATAGGGTTAGTTTTGACAGAAATGTTTCATTGATAAAAAAAAAGGAAAGATTTTTAATTGATAAAAAATTGAATGAAATTAAAGTTGGTTTAAATATGATTTCTCGAGAAGAAAGTTCTTTTGAAGCAGTTGTTATTAATCAAACAAAAATCAATAATGCAACCTATACTAACTTTAGGCAAAAGGATGTTTTTAAAATTATATACGTTGATCAATTTAATGACAATATCTGGAAAGATTACAATATTATTGAGCCTACACAACAAATGCGTGATTATAAAAAATTAGAATAAATATAAATAGTGAATTAATGAAATAACCATGAGTAGAAAGTATACAATTAGTGATGAAGGTTACATGGTGTATTCCATATGACCGATTTAATACAATAAATAGCTACATATGAAAAAACAAGAACTGATTAATCAAATCAAAATAAAACAATCTTTTTTGTGTATTGGGTTAGATACAGACATCACCAAAATACCTGCCCATTTATTAAAAGAAAAAGACCCAGTATTTGAATTTAATAAGCAAATAATAGAAGCTACTCAAGATTTGTGTGTTTCTTATAAATTAAATACTGCGTTTTATGAAAGCATGGGGTTGAAAGGTTGGGAATCTATGCAAAAGACGTTGGAGTATATTCCTAAAGAACAATTTACCATTGCAGATGCTAAAAGAGGAGATATAGGTAATACTTCAGCTATGTACGCTAAAGCTTTTTTTGAAAATATGGACTTTGATTCAGTAACAGTTGCTCCATACATGGGAGAAGATTCAGTAAAACCATTTTTAACTTTTGAAAATAAATGGGTGATATTATTGGCATTAACTTCAAATAAAGGTGCGGATGATTTTCAGTTTTTTAAACAAGATGAAGAATATTTGTTTGAAAAAGTTTTAAAAATATCAAAAGAATGGGGAAATGATGAGCAGTTAATGTATGTTGTCGGTGCTACACGCCCACAAATGTTTGAAGCCATCAGAAAAATAGTGCCATCGAGTTTTTTACTTGTTCCAGGTGTGGGAGCTCAAGGAGGTTCTTTGGTAGAGGTTTGTAAATATGGGATGAATGAAGATGTAGGGTTATTAATCAACTCTTCAAGAGCAATAATTTATGCTGGAAACGATAAAGATTTTGTTCAAAAGTCGAGAAATGAAGCAGCAAAAATTCAAAAAGAAATGAGTATCTTGCTATCGAATAAATAATTAATCTAAACTATTTATATTATGAATATAGAAGCATTTTCAGTTACTCCAATAATTTATATTGTATTGGGAATTCTATTTATTTCGGGTTCGTTTTTTATTGTAAAACAAAAAACAGCTACTATTATTGAAAGATTTGGAAAATTCCAAAGAGTAGCAACAGCAGGGTTTAACTTAAAAATTCCTATAATAGATAAAAAAGCAGGCAGTGTAAATCTAAAAGTAATGGAATTACCTGTTGATGTGGAAACTAAAACACAAGATGATGTTTTTGTACGATTAATTGTTTCGGTTCAATATTATGTGGTTGAAACCAAAGAAGGTATCCAAACCTCTTTTTATAAATTTGACGATCCTGCACGTCAAATTCAATCTTATGTTTTTGATTCTATTCGTTCGGAAGTACCTAACATGTTGTTAGATGATGTTTTTAGTGAAAAAGACAAGATTGCTAAAGCGGTTCAGTTAGAATTAGCAGATGTAATGGAAGAATACGGTTTTAGAATCATTAAAGCGTTGATTACAGATATTGACCCTGACTCTAAAGTCAAACACGCTATGAATGAAATTAATGCAGCTAAACGCTTAAAAGAGGCTGCAAAAGAATATGCAGAAGCAGAAAAAATTAAAGTAGTAAAAGCGGCAGAAGCAGAAGCAGAGAGTAAAAAACTTCAAGGAAAGGGTATAGCAGACCAAAGAATTGCGATTGCTAACGGAATGAAACAGTCTGTTGAAGAGGTTAGGGGAGCAATGGAAGATGGCGTAACCGGACAGCAAGTTATGAATATGTTGTTTATGACACAACACTACGATACCGTTGGAAAACTTTCAGAGCAAGGTGTTAATACTATTTTTATGCCTTATTCGCCAACTACAGTTGGAGATTTACAAACCCAAATTCAAGCAAGTTTATTAGCAGCCGATACGATTACAAGAAAAGCTCCAGCTAAAAATATTAAGTCTTCTAAAACAGATAGAAATCAGGGGTTTAATGCTGATGATTTTGATGAGGCTTAAATTTTATGTAATAAAAACATGATTTAATCGATGTTTTATATAATTTTGTCGGTGGAGGGTATATTAATTTAATTGTTTTTATCATGAAAAATTTATTTAAAACATTAATTGTTGTTTTAGCTTTGACAACAACAATAGACTCTTTTTCTCAAATTAGAATTACAGGAGTAGATCCTAATCAAAACTTAGTATTTATTAGAAATTATGGTGCAACAACTGTAGATATTACAGGGTATATTTTATCTTCTAAATTAACTAATTTTACTGTTGGTTCGATGACAGTTATTGCAGGAACACCTGCATCTCTTGGTTCTATGCAGACTGCATGGGTACAAGGTGGTTCTCTTGATGCGGCTGGTGCTGATTTAGCATTATATGCTCCGAACACAACAGACTTTAATAACACTAGTAATTTATTGGATTTTGTTCAGTGGAAATCTGGTGGACATGGTAGAGAGTCTGTTGCGGTTAGTAAAGGAATATGGACAGCTGGAGACTTTGTTTGTGGAAATCCAACTTATACGTACAATGGTAATGGAGGAACAGTAGATTACGGTGTTAATCATTGGAATGGAACAGGGTGTACAACTTCTATTGATGAAGTTAATGGAGGTGAAAAATTAACCATCTATCCAAATCCTGCCAAAGATGTGTTAAATGTAACCATAGCTTCTAATGTAACCGTACTATCTTATAGATTGGTAAATATATTAGGAGAAGTTGTTCTTGAATCTATCCAGAATTATTCTAATGAGAAATTATTGTTAGATATTTCAGGTTTTCCTAAAGGACAGTACGCATTGGTTGTTAATACAGCCACAGAAGTAATTACAAAGAAAGTGCTTATTACACAATAAAATAAATCACTTAGAGAAAAAGAATTTAAAGCTAAAAAAGTCCGATAGAAATTTTCTATCGGACTTTTTTATGCATTTCATTTCATTTATTGTTTAAACACCTTAGTTGAAAAATGATTTTTCTCTCCTACAATGTTAAGCATATAAATACTATTACTTAAGTTTAGGTTGTTTAGGTTGATTTGGTTTGAGCCTTTAGTTACTAATTTAATTTCATTTGTAATCAATCTGCCTCTATAATCGTATAAGTAAATGTTTAATTTTTCATTTTCGGTTGTTATTACATTGAATTGAAAAACATTGTCACTTAAGATAATTTGATTTACATTAAAATTATTGTCAGAAGTACAAGTTGAAGCTACAATATCAAAGTATTCAAATTTACCATCAAAGTCAACTTGTTTTAAACGATAATAAGTAGTAGAAAAATTAGGGTTTTGTTCGGTGTAGCTATAGCTGATAAGTGTATTGCTATTTCCATTGCCTTGTATAGTGGCAATTGGCAAGAAATTGATAGCATCTGTACTTTTTTCAATAACAAAATAGTCATTATTGATTTCAGATGCAGTTGACCAATTAAGTACTACAAGTCCATTTTCGCAATCAGTATCAAAATTGAGTAAAGATACAGGTAACGGAGATGAATTGTCCACTAAAATCCAATCTTTAAAAAAATCTGCTGAGCTAATTACAGCATTGTTAACTCTATCTGTAGCTGTATTTACTGTTCCAAATAATAAACCTTCCCAATGACCTCCAGGTCCGGGTGGTGGAGCAGGGAATGGACAAGTGTTAACGCCTGAACCTGTTGTTGGATTAAATCGTTGAGCTTGTAAATTGGCTTCGTTAATAGTGTTTGCACCACCTGATTCATTCCCAAAATCATAACCAAAGCTTAATGTAGCTGCAGGTTTGGTAGCATAAGAATTACCGTCAATTCTCCAAAAACGATCTACAACAAATAGTGAAGCATCTGCTTGAATTACCGGAGAACACATATTAGTAACAGCCGGAGCTACAGATGGCCATGGAGTGTTCATATTATTTGTTCTATAGGTTGATAGTAATAAACTTCCTCCAGCACTTCCGGCAGTAGTAATATTGATTTCTACAGGTACTTTTACACCATTGGTATTGGTAAAAGGTACAATGTGGTTTCCAATAGCGTTACCTACATTCCATTTTACTAAATCGGTTTCGTTTTCAGACAAGATATTGCCCCCTGTTCCTGTAAGTGTAATGGCATTTGCTGCTCCATTATCAATTACTAAATAGGCATTATTTTCTATATTTATATAGCCATTGTTATTTAATACCAAGCGTGCTTGGGAAAAGGTTATGCTTGGTAATATTAGTAACAATATGAAATTTAGTTTTTTCATGGGGAGGTATGTATTTTAGTTTTCTAATTTTATTTCTTTCTTTTTAATTAAGATAGAGTCATTATGATTGTTAATAATGTTTATTTTGCTTAGTGTAGGTTCATCATTTTCTTGATTTTGTTTAGCAATTGTTGATGTACTATCTTGCAATGATAAAACAGATTTTTGGTTATTGATGGATGTGGAACTAATACTATCTGCATATAACAATTTAGGAGCATTATTTGATTGGGCTTTTATTATAAAACCTGTGTGGAGTACTATTACTATCACTATTACTGATATATTTTTCATTTTTATTGTTAATTAAATTATGGGAAAACGGTTAAAGTCATATGTTGACTATCTGGATCAGATGAAGCATTAATAACTGCATTTAGGGTTCCCCATATTCCACCTCTTTGACCTTGAACAATCACAGTATATGTTGCTCCTGGAGTTAATCCAGTCATGTTTTTTGAAAATGAGCAACTCCAAGGAGTAGTTGTTCCTCTAGTATCATCATAAGATTGCATGTGTGTCATAGTTCCACCAACAGAACTTGCAAGAGTAGAATTAAAGATTCTAAATTGGACATATGCCATAGAGTTGGTATAGGCTAAGCCTGAACATGTAAATTGAACGAGAGCTGTTGTTTTAGTCGCTGTAAAAGTAACAGTCATTGGAGCAATATTTGACCATCCGGCAGAACTAACAGTATAATCAGCAGCAAGAGAGGTACTAACAGGGTTGTTTGCAGAACTTAGAAGTTCTGTCCAAGGTTGGGCTGGATTATTATTTGTTTTCCTAAAATACAATTTTTGGTCAAAAAAACTTCCGGATAATTGTAAAGCATAATTATTAGCATTATTGCTGTGTCTAACATCTATTAGATGCCACCAACTTGAAGCACCTGAAGGGTAGTTGGTTGGGGTAGATGTTTCAAAAAAACCGCTTTGTGCACCTGCATTTCCTTGTAGCCCAGCATTACTTCTCGTTTCTGTTCTAACATTACCATTTCCAAAAGCAAATGTTCCTGTATTTAAATCTAATCGGTAACCTGGAGTTGTTGTGCCAATACCAACATTTCCAGTGTTCAATATTCTCATTCTTTCAATGTTATTAGTTCTAAAAGCAAGTGAATTATTATCAGTAGTTCCTAGAAAATTTGTGGCAATGTTAGTACCGGCATTGCCTGTTAGTTCCCAAGCATCGCCTGTAAAAAATCTTACCCATGTTGTTCCGTTCCAATAATGATAACCTGTGCCCGTGGTTGTATTAGTATTATAAACCAATATACTAACAGTACTACTGCCCACTATAGGGGCAATTGTAGCTAAATTAGCAATACTAACTCTAGGGATTAATAATCCTTTATTAGTTGAAGAAATGTCTAACATGGCACCTGCATCTGGAGCAGCTCCTGTACCATTAATTCCAATGTTTTGAGCTACTAAAGTAGACGAAATTCCTAGTGTAATGATAAAGGAAAAAATGGATAGGTTTTTTTTCATATTTTGTTATTTGTTTTTTATAGTTTTTTGTAATTCTAAAATCATTTGTTCTAATGCATCAATTTTAGCATTTTGAGTTTCTATTATAGCTTGTTGTTCCTTGATTCCCTGAATTGCTATAGGTATAAGTCTTGTATAATCCATTGTAAGAAATAATTCTTTTTTATTTTCTTTAGGAGTATTTGGATTAACTTTTTCAGTTCCGTTGGTAGGTAAGTATTTTTCTCTAACAATTTCAGGTAAAATTTCTTGAATTTCTTGGGCAATAAATCCAAATTCTTTTCCAGTATTTAGTCCCATCGAAGGATATTTTTCTAAATCATAGTTGTATGACACAGGAGTTAATTTATTAATAATAGAGATTGCTCCTTTTATTGATGTTACATTCGTTTTTAGTCGCTTATCTGAAGCATTAAAAACACCTCCTGTATAACCTAAGTCATTTAAAAATAAACCACCCCAACCGGTATTTGCTCCTCCACTATTAAAACGAGTCCCTACAACACCTATACTTTGCCAATCGTTAGTTGATCCAAGAACACCATCTCCACCTGCTCCTTGTGTTATTCCTAATCCCATCACACCAGAATAAGTACCAGCTGTAACTCCTTCAATACCATTATAACCATTAGCAGTAGATTGGTTATAACCACTCAATGCGACTCCATCTGCACCAAGGTTGTCGTATGAAGCCATTGCATTAGCTCCAACATTAACACCTCCATTTGTCATATGAAGCATGCTGGTCGGTGCATTTGTTCTTATTCCTATTTCATCGGAAGCTCCGTCAACAAAAAATATATTTGCTTGATTGTTACTTTCAATTCTAAAATCGTAATCATAACTCAATTCATTAAATACAGTACTTGTTGTTGATAATCTGAATCTTTCTAGACCTACAGATGAAAACCCTAGAATATCTGTGCCAATTCTGTACATTCCCATATTAGGATCTGCTACCCATGAATAAAAAGGTGCTGCTGCAGAACCATTTCCATTGGCTTGTAGTTGATAACCATTGGCTAATCGTAATCTTAAAATATTTCCGGTTCTAAAATCTAAAGCTTGTGCGTTGGTTGTACCCAAAAAGTTAGTTCCTGAAACGGTATTTGCATTTCCTGTAATTTGCCATGCATCACCAGAAGAAAGTCTTACCCACTGAGTTCCATCCCAATAATGATAACCTAAACCGGTAGTCGCATTAGTATTATATACCAACATACTAACAGTAGCACTTCCTGTAATTGGAGCTATTGTAGCTAAGCTGGCAATATTTACTCGGGGGATTAATAAACCTTTATTGGTGGATGAGATGTCTAACATAGCACCTGCATCTGGAGCTGCACCTGTAGCATTAATTCCAATATTTTGGGCTTTGGTAGAGTTGGTAGCTAAAAAAAATGCTAAAGACAGCATTATTGCGGATGAAAGAATGTGTTTTTTTTTCATGTGTTTATTTTTTATTTTATTAAATCGGTCATATGCAACTCGCCAGTGATTATTCTCATTTGAATAAAAAGACTTTCTTATAGCTTGTTCCATTTTTATAGAGTTTTAAGTATTTATACTTAATGTTAAGTCTCAGATTTAAAGACAAATATAAACTTAATTTTTAGTATAAAATGTTAATTGTAAGTATTTTTTTACTTGACGAAAATATAACTACTTAGGTTGCTTGATTAGGGGTGTTTCAAGCTTCAAGTTTCAGTTTTAAAATCAGGAAACCTAAATTTGAAATTAACGACTAACTATTTTATCTAAGTCTATCAGCAGAACGAACTAATTCATCGTCTTTTTTAATAAAACGAATAGTTAAGTAAGCGAAAACTATTGAGATGATAGGGATGACAACACCAATTTTATAACTAATAGAAGTTTGATCTTTTGGAGTTGCACTTAAAAATGATTTGGCAGCATCACTATAGAAAAATAAAGCAGCAAGCTCAAGTGCTAAAAGCAAGATTAAAAATTTTGAAAGTTTTATTTGCAATGGTCTGTTTTTGTATAAAAAAATAATAATTCCTGAAAGTAATGTTATGATGATACTCATAATGGCTAAACCGATATTGCTTTTTAATGGTTTTTTTGCATTATTTTCCATTTCAAACATATTAAATGCATCCATGGTGTAAAAACTTTCATAGTTAATAATTTCTAAAATTGGTGTGAATAGAAAAATAACTCCTGATAAGGCTATAACTAATAAAAATAAAGATTGAATCCGCTGTATCATAATTTTTTAGTTTTGACAAAACTACATATTTTTTAAAAATAAATGTTTTTTGAGAAGCTTGAAAGAAAAATTTGCAAAGTTCTTGAACTAACATTAGCTTTGTTTATCTAAAAAATTCCCATGAAACAAAAAATTGTGGTTTTTACAGGTGCTGGAATTAGTGCCGAAAGTGGTATTCAAACCTTTAGGGATGGTGATGGGTTATGGGAAAATCATGACATACAACAAGTAGCAACTCCAGAAGCTTGGAATGAAAACCCGAGATTGGTATTGGATTTTTACAATGAACGGAGAAAACAGGTTTTAAAAGCAAAACCAAACGAAGCTCATCAATCACTTGTGTTACTCGAAGAAAATTTTGATGTTCAAATTATTACTCAAAATATTGATGATTTGCATGAAAGAGCCGGCTCTAAAAAAGTCTTGCATCTCCATGGAGAAATTTTAAAAGCTCGTAGCACTTTTGATGGTGAGCTTTATGATTGGAAAAAACCTACAATAAAATTAGGAGATAAATGTCCGAAAGGGTTTCAACTTCGTCCGCATGTGGTTTGGTTTGGAGAACCTGTACCTAATATGTTAGAGGCTGCTAATTGGTGTGATGATGCAAAATTCTTAATTGTAATTGGTACTTCATTAAATGTTTACCCAGCGGCTAATATTTTAAACTTTGTATCAACTAATTGTGTTAAATATTTAATCGATCCCCAAATACCGAAGTCTTTTTTAGAAAATAATATTAAAATTATACAAAAGAAAGCAGGAGAAGGTGTTACTGAACTGGTTAATCAGCTATTATCTTTAAAAGAACAAGTTTAAACTATTTCATTTTTTGCAACAGCTTCTATATTTCTTTTTAATCCGCTGAATTTGGTTCTTTTTACGGCAGATTTTTTAAAAATTTCATTAAAAATATCTTGAGTAATTTCTTTCCATTCTTTTTTGCTGTAGTTTAATAATCTACTGTCGGGAGCAAAAAGTGGTTCTTGGTGCGGAGTAGAAAACCTGTTCCACGGACAAACATCCTGGCAAATGTCGCAACCAAAAATCCAATCGTTAAAATTTTTAGTGTATTCTTTTGGCAATAACTCATCTTTCAATTCTATGGTGAAGTAAGAGATACATTTGCTTCCGTCAATAATATTAGTAGGTAAAATGGCATTGGTCGGACAAGCATCAATACAAGCGGTACAAGAACCACAATAATCCTTTATAGGAGAATCATATTGTAATTCAACATCTAAAATAATTTCTGCCAAAAAGAAAAAAGAGCCTCGATTTTTATTGATGAGCATGGTGTTTTTTCCTACCCAACCTAATCCGCTTTTTTTTGCCCAAGCTCTTTCTAAAATTGGGGCTGAGTCGGTAAAAATACGAGCGCTAATTTCTCCAATTTCATTAATTAATAGTTGTAAAAAAGTTTTAAGTTTATCTTTTATAATAAAATGATAATCTTGTCCGTAAGCGTATTTACTAATTTGAAAACTGTCTTTTCGTTGTTCTTTTTCAGGGAAGTAGTTGTACATTAGTGAGATAACTGATTTGCTGCCTTCAACTAGTTTGGTGGGATCTAAACGTTTTTCATAATGGTTTTCCATGTATTGCATGCTGCCGTGCATGTTGTTGGAAAGCCATTTTTCAAGTCGAGGAGCTTCTTCTTCTAAAAATTCAGCTTTAGCAATACCACAAAAAGAAAAACCTAGTTCAGTGGCTTTTTGTTTGATAAATTTTGTATTCTTTTTAGTAGAATTTTTAATCAAAATTTTAGCTGTTTTGGTTCATTAAAAATGTGCGTTCTCCTGAATCATTAAAAGGTCCTGGAATTAAATTTCCTGCTTTATCAATTAATTCTATTCGGATGGTATTTTTGTTTTCGGATAAACCATCAATTTGGTACGAAGCCCATTTATTAACAACAATGGAAGTAGTTCCGTTAAAGGTTACTTTTACTTTGTTGCCGTTTTCGCTTAACGAAGTATTTACCAAGCAAAAGTCTAAAATAGCAATGTTGTTTTGAGGGAGATAATAAAACAGATGAGGTTGTTTTTCATCAAAAAGTACTTCATCATTTAAAACAATATTTTTAAGTAAGGTTGCATTGTTGGTCTTAATGCCTAAGTTGTTTTCGTTAGTTAAAAAGGCCAAGAAAACATTGTTACCCGATAAAAATTCTTGTTCTACTTTAGTGTTAGAGTGGGTGGCAATGGTGTAATTGTTTTGAATGGTAGTGATGTTATAATTTTGGTTGTTTTCAATGTTAAATTGAAGCAAGTTGATACCTTCTTTAAATGAAGTATTGGTCAATGTTAAAGCACTTTCTTTATTGTTTTTGGTTGGTTTTATTTCGGTAAGCGTAATCCCATCAGCAGAAAATGTGGCAATATCATTATCTGCTTTTTGTTCAATAATTAAAGATGTTTCGTTATTTTTTATAGAGGAAGATGCTTCATCAGAACTTTCTTCTTTATTGCTATTATTAGTGTTACAAGCAAAAAAGAATAATAAAATAATAAGAGAAAACGTTTTAAATCGCATTATATAAAATTATTCAAAATTGAGTAATAGTTGATTTTTTTCTACTGCCTGACTAGTTTTAACGGCAATACTTTTTATAACACCATCGGTTGGTGATTTAATAACATTTTCCATTTTCATGGCTTCTAAAATAAGTAGCGCATCACCTTTTTTTACTTCTTTTCCAACTTCTACATCGATAGAAAGCACTAATCCCGGCATAGGAGCTTTTAAATCGCTCACTTTGGTAACCAATAAATTATCCATTCCTAAGCTGTGTAATAGGTCGTCAAATTTATCTTTCAACTGAAACTTGTATTTTAATCCATTAATCTTTACGAAAACAGTTTTTTCTTCGGGGTTAAGTTTTAGAAGCTCGAGATTGTATGATTTATTGTCTTTTATAACATGAAAAAGGTTGTTTTTTATCTTTTTCACATCCCAGTTAAAAGGGTTTCCATCAATTGTTCCTGATGATGCGTTTTTATCAAACTCAACATTAAATTCTCTTTTGTTTTCGCTTATTACCTTCATTTAAACTCCTAATTTAGCAGATTAATAATTTTTAGAACACAAAAATAACAATAATAATTACTTATAAAATGACATTAAATTTTAAAAAAGAAGGAAATGCTGCGGAGTCGCTTATAATACTGCATGGTTTGTTTGGGTCATTAGATAATTGGATGACTTTTGCCAAGCAAATGAGTCAGTATTTTACAGTTTATTTGTTAGATGCCAGAAATCATGGGCAATCATTTCATAGCGATGAATTTACTTATGAATGTATGGCCAAAGATGTAAAAGATTTTATGGGTCAACAGCAAATTGAAGAAGCAATAATATTGGGTCATTCGATGGGGGGTAAAACAGCTATGCAGTTTGCATTTAATTATCCTCATTTAGTAAAAAAAATAATAGTAGCAGATATTGCTCCAAAAGCTTATCCTGTGCATCATGATGAAATTATTAAAGGATTACAATCATTAGACTTTAGTGTGATAAAAACTAGAGGAGAAGCAGATGAGAAATTAGCTGAAAGCATACCCAATTTAGCAGTTCGTCAGTTTTTACTGAAAAACATGTATTGGAAAGAAAAAAATCAGTTGGCATGGAGATTTAATTTGGATGTGATTGCAGCACAAATTTTAAATGTTGGAGTGGAGATAAAGGCACCTTTTCCATTTAGTGAGCCTACTTTGTTTGTTAGGGGAGAGCTTTCTAACTATGTGTTAGATGAGGATATAAGTGATATTAAAAATATTTTTCCGAATATGAAATTGGAAACGATTAGCGGTTCTGGGCATTGGGTTCACGCTGAAAAACCTAAGGAATTTATAAAGGTTATCGAAGCCTTTCTTTTGTAAATAGTGTTTTTAAAGAATCAGCTATTGCAACGTTTGAATTAAGATTTGCGTCTCAATCAAACAGATAGAGAAAAAATAATTTAATAGGATAGTGCAACAAATATTGCATTTCGTAACATTTTTTGTATTATTGTCGTAACAAATCGTTTAATAAAAAAAACTGAATGAAATTTATTAAGATATGTATGGTTGTCTTTACTTTAGTAATTTCAACCATATCCTTTAACTTATTTGCTGCTGATTTTTATTGGGTAGGCAATTCAGGTAGTTGGAATAACCCATCTCATTGGTCATTAAGCAGTGGTGGGCAGGGAGGAGTAGGAGTTCCTTCAATAAGTGATAATGTTATTTTTGATAATTTATCAATCACACAACCTTCAGAAATAGTTATTAATCAAAAAGCCAATTGCGCTTCGTTTCAGGTGCAAACTTCGCATAAAATTATTTTTTCATCTAATGATGTTGCTGAATTAAAGATAAATGGAGATTTTCAGGTTAATGAAAATTATGAAAATCAATTTTATGGAAAAACTATTTTTATATCTAATCAATCCGAAACACAAATAAATATTAATAGAGCTACATTTTTGGGAGATGTTGAATTTAATGCTTCTTCTAAATTTAATTTAGCCAGTGATTTAATTTTAACAGATTCTAATTTTATTTATCTGAAAAAAGGAGAATTAGCAATTGAAAATGTTACAGTTTACTCTGGAGGTATTGATGTTAGAAGTAATAGTACAAAAAAAATTACAACTAAAAACGCAGTAATTTATAATCATCAAAAAGTTAGGTTTGATGCCAATAGTTTTTCTTTAAGTAATGATAATTCTGATATTATTGTTTATAGAGAAGCTCAAGATGTAAATACAGGAAACCTTGATAAAGATAAAATTACATTTAGTAATGGATCTAGGTTGACTAATACTTGTGGAGCTGTTCCTTTTACAATAACTACCTCAGTAATATCTAATTATAATGGTTTTGGAGTAAGTTGTGCCGGAGTTTGTGATGCTGTAGTTTATGTGTCAATAACAGGAGGTGTAGGACCGTTTACTATTTTGTGGTTAGGACCAGGAACACCTGTAAATGATACATTATTTAATTCTTGTCAAGGAAATGTTGGTGTTCAGGTTACAGATATGGGACAAAACCCTCCATTTGGAACTCAGTGTACCGATCAGGTTTTTGTTACCAATCCTATTGCTTTAGCTATAAATTTGATTGGAATTATACAGCCAACTTGTAATGGAGATTGTGATGGAGCGATAGGAACTAATGTCGCTTTTGGAGTAGCTCCATATTCTATATCATGGGTTCAAGTGCCTGATACGACATCAACTATAACCAATATTTGTGCTGGGGGTTATGATATTAATGTTGTTGATGCTAATGGATGTACAGCAACTCAAAACTTTGTATTAACTGAGCCAGCTCCTTTAACTTTTCAGTTAGATAGTACAAATATTAACTGCTTTGGAACATGCACAGGAACTGCAACAGTGTCTAATGAGGCAGGAGCAAACGGACCTCCATACTCTTATTCTTGGTTGCCCAATGGAGAAATAACTTCAGGGATTACTAATTTATGTCCTGGAGTATATACTGTTACTGTTTCTGATGGAGATGGATGTTCTACTACAGATAGCGTAAATATTACTATTCCCAATCAAATGCAATGGGATACTACTGCTCAAAATGTTAGTTGTGGTGGAGTTTGTGATGGCTCAATTATGGTAAATATTTTAAGTGGAGGAACTGCTCCTTTTACGCATAATTGGAGTACCGGAGCAACTAATAATGGGGTGTCTTCAACAATTTCAGGCTTGTGTGCTGGAACTTATACAGACTCTATAGTTGACGGAAATGGTTGTGATACAGTTATCACCATAATTATTACAGAACCGGATACCTTATTAACTTCAACTATTTCTTCAAATGTTACATGTTTTAGTGATTGTGATGGTTATGCAGTAACTACAACTACAGGAGGAACTCCTGTTTATACTTATACATGGTCATCAATTCCTGCGGGGTTGCCATTTAGCGGACAAGGAACAGATTCTATTTTTAATTTATGTCCAGGGCAATATGTTGTGAGCATAGTTGATGCTAATAATTGTTCAACATCAGATACTATAACCATAACAGAACCAGCATTGTTGGTAGCTAATCCCAGTGCTACTGATATGTCTTGTTCTGGTGTTTGTGATGGCAGTGTAACTGCTAACCCAACAGGAGGAACTACGCCTTATTCTTATGTTTGGACTGGCCCGGGAGGTCCTTATAATACACAATCTGTTAATAGTTTGTGTGCAGGAACTTATGTGGTAACTGTTACAGATTCTAATAATTGTGTAGCGATAGATAGTGTGACAGTAACTTCTCCACAACCGTTAGCTATCACTACTAATAAAACAGATATGTCTTGTAATGGAGTTTGTGATGGAACAGCTACAGCAACAATTACAGGAGGAACTACTCCTTTTACTATAGTTTGGACAAGTGTTCCTGCAGGTCAGGTTGCTGCAGGTCAGGGAACAACCTCTATTTCTGCTCTTTGTGCGGGAACTTATACTATAAATGTTACCGATTCTAATGGATGTACGGCAAATACTTCTGTTGTAATAAATGAACCAGCAAGCATAAATGCTAACTTAACACAAACAGAAGTTACTTGTAATGGAGGCTGTGATGCATCTGCAACTGTAACTCCATCAGGTGGTATCGCACCATACTCTGTTTCATGGAATGGATTTGCTTTTGTTCCAGTAGTAGGCGGGTTTAATACTATAAATGGGTTATGTGCAGGTAATCATACAGTTATTGTTAGAGATGCAAATAATTGTACTACAACAATTAATTTTACTATTACTGAACCAGCTGCATTAATAACAACCACAACAGGAACTGACTTAGCTTGTAATGGAATTTGTAATGGTACTGCCACAACCACTCCTTCAGGAGGAAGTGGAACATATACTTTTACTTGGACAACAATACCTGCGGGACTTACTTTTACTGGTCAGGGAACAAATGCTATAACTAATCTTTGTGCAGGAACTTATATTGTTAATATTACAGACACATCAAGTTGTTCAGTTAATGATACTATTGTGATAAATGAACCTCCAGCTATTAATCCAAATACTCAGTTTTCTAATATGAGTTGTAATGGAATAAATGATGGTTCTGCAGTAGCAGTACCTACAGGTGGGAATCCGGCTTATAACATAAGTTGGGTATTATTACCAGGAACTCCAATTGCCGGAAACCCCATAAATGGTTTAGGAGCAGGACAGTATGAAGTAACTATTGTTGATGCTAATGGTTGTGAAGTTAGAGATACTATTACCATTACTAATCCTCCGGTTTTAAACCTTAACGTTACAGCTACAAATGCAAGTTGCCAAGCAATTTGTGATGGTTCTGCTGTAGCAGTAGCTTCAGGAGGAACTCCGGGATATTCTTATCAATGGGATGCCAACGCAGGAAGTCAAACTACAGATTCGGCAACAAATCTTTGTGCAGGAACTTATAATGTTATTGTAACTGATACTAACGGTTGTACAGCTTCTGGTAATGTAACTATTGCCCCATCAATTACTATTAATATTACAACCACAGCAATCACTATTAGTTGTAATGGTGTGTGTGATGGAAGTGCAACAGCTAATCCATCAGGCGGAACATTACCTTATTCTTATAGTTGGTCTAATGGAGATACTACTCAAACTGCTACAGGTCTTTGTCCGGGGATGGTTTTCATTACAGTGACTGATGCAAATGGTTGTACTGCTGTTGATTCAGTAAACATGCCTGTTGATCCATCTGTTTTAGTCCCAAATGGAGTTATTGATCAGCAAATTACCTGTGCAGGAAATTGTGATGGAATGGTGTCATCAGCTCCAACAGGAGGGACTCCACCTTATTCAATTTCATGGTCAGTACCTGATACGAACAATGTATGTCCTGGTATTGCCGTTGTAACAGTTACAGATAACAATGGTTGTATTCAATCAGATACCTTAACGTTAGTAGCACCTGATACTATAACCCCTAACCCTACCATTACTAATGTCTTATGTAGTGGTAATAATACAGGAAGTATTTGTGTTGCTCCAACTGGAGGGACACCTGGATACACTTTTGTTTGGTCGGGAGGATTAGGTACAAATGCATGTATTAATAATGTGCCAGCTGGAACATATTCTGTCACTATTACAGATTCAAGTGGATGTTCAAGGGTTGATACATTTACTATAACATCACCTTCAGCATTAACATCTAACCCAATACAAACTAATGTAAGTTGTTTTGGAGCTAATGATGGTTCAGCAGGCGTAACTGTTTCCGGAGGTGTTTCTCCATATACTTATACTTGGTCAACAACTGATACTACATCATCTATAACCAACTTAGCACCTGGAAATTACTCTGTAACAGTTATGGATTCAAATGGATGTACAACGGTTCAGAATTTTACTATAACTGAACCGAATCAATTATTAGCTAATGCTACAGGAACTAATGTTGCTTGCGGTGGAGCTCCATGTACAGGAAGTGTTACTGCTAGTCCATCTGGTGGTGTTCCTGGATTTACTTATTTATGGTCAACTAACTCCAACCCAAACCTTGGTACTACTTCATCATTAACTAATTTATGTCCAGATACCTACATTATAACTGTAACAGATACTAATGGTTGTACAGCTGTGGATTCATTTACGGTTACAGCACCAACAACACTTACTGTTGCTTTAACTTCTACTGATCCAACCTGTAATGGTCTTTCTAACGGAAGTGCTACTGCTACACCAAGTGGAGGAACTGCTCCTTATGCTTATTCATGGGTAGGAACATGTGCTCCTTCTCCAAATAATACAGCTACAGTTACTGGTTTATGTGCAGGTACTTATACAGTAACAGTTACTGATAGCTTAGGATGTAGTTTTGTAGGAAACGTAACTTTAACCGATCCAGATCCAATTGCAGCAAACCCTGTTGTTACCAATGCTAATTGTGGTGTTTGTGATGGAGTTATTGCTACTTTCCCTTCAGGTGGAGATGGTGTTTATTCTCATTCATGGTCAACAGGAGCTACAAGCTCTACGATAACTAATCTTTGTGCAGGATTTTACACAGATACTATTACAGATAATAGTGGATGTGTTGCCGTAATTACTATAGCTGTAAGTAATCCAACAGGTCCAACAGGAATTACTTCAACAGTTAATAATGCCACTTGTTTTGGTGCTTGTGATGGCTCTTTGAATGCTTTGCCAATTGGTGGAACTGCACCATTTTCTTACGCTTGGACATCAGTTCCACCGGGAGGACCTTATGCTAATGACAGTACATTAACAGGTTTATGTGCAGGTACATATAATTTAACATTAACAGATGCCAGTAATTGTGTGTTGGCAGCAAGTGTTGTTGTTGGTCAGGCAGATAGTATTACTGAAAACTTAAATATATCAGATGCAACTTGTTTAGGAACTTGTGATGGAATTGCTTCTGTAGCACCATCAGGAGGAATTGCACCATACACTTATTTATGGAGTAATGGAGCAACCACATCATCTACTTCAGGTTTGTGCGTTGGAGCAGTAAGTGTAACTATTACTGATGCAAATGGTTGTAATAAAACAATAAACTTTAATATAACTAGCCCTTCTCAATTAACAGCAACTACTTCTACTACTGATGCTACTTGTAATGGAAATTGTGATGGAACCGCAACAGCAACACCAAATGGTGGAACAGCGCCCTATACTTATCAATGGAATGATGCTTTAAATCAAACTACACAAACAGCAACAGGATTGTGTGCCGGTTCTTATAATGTACAGGTTACTGATGTGAATGGATGTACTACGGTAGAGCCAGTTATCATTAATGAACCAGCTGTTATTACACCAAACTTAACAACAACCAATGCAACTTGTGGAAATGCTGATGGAACCGCAGGAGTTGCTCCAACAGGAGGAACGCCAGGATATACTTATCTTTGGGATTTTGGACCTATTGTACCGAATGTTACAGGGTTATTGGCAGGTACTTATTCTGTTACCATTACTGATAATAATGGATGTAGTGTGGTTGTTCCCGTAACAATTAGTAATGCAAATGGACCAAGTATTTCTTTAAATACAACGAATGCAACTTGTAGTGGTGTTTGTGATGGTTCAGCTTCGGTTGCTGTAACTTCAGGAGTGCCACCTTATACTTATTTATGGAGTAATAGTGCAACCACAACAAGTATTAACGGATTATGTGCAGGAAACTACACTGTGCAAGTAACCGATGGTAATGGATGTATAACTGCTCAAGCTTTTACCATTTCAGATAACTCTCCTATTAGTGTAAGCGTTTCTGCCATAGACGCCACTTGTAATGGTGTTTGTGATGGTTCTGCAATTGCAACTCCAAGTGGGGGAACAGCACCTTATACATACAGTTGGAGTACAGGACACACTATTAATGCTGTAGCAGGATTGTGTGCCGGAAACTATACAGTAACAGTAACTGATGCGTTGGGTTGTAGTGTAGTTCAGAATGGAAGTATTAATTCACCAAGTAATTTAACAGTTAATGTTTCAGGAAGCAATGCTAGTTGTAACGGAGGAAGCAATGGAACAGCAACAGCTACACCAAACGGAGGAACAGCTCCATATACGTATTCGTGGAATACCGGAGCTACAACAGCTTCTATTTCAGGATTAACAGCAGGAACTTATACGGTAACAGTTACAGATGCTAATGGTTGCTCAACTACTGGTAACGTAACTATTGGAGAAGGTTCTAACATTACAGCAACTATCAATACAACCGATGCTACTTGTGGTGTTTGTGATGGAACAGCTACAGTAACTGCTCCGGCAGGTGGTGCTGGAGGACCATACACTTATTCGTGGTTGCCTGGTGGTCAAACAACGGCCTCAATTAATGGATTATGCCCTGGTGCTTACACTGTTGAGGTTACAGATAATAACGGATGTTCAAATACATTTAATGTATTAATTAGCAATCCAAATGGACCTTCTTTAAGCATGAGTGCTGATAGTGTTACTTGTTTTGGCAGTTGTGATGGAATTGCTAATGTTACAGTAACTTCAGGAGCGGCACCATTCATTTATCAATGGGATGATCCAAGTTTATCTAATTTAGATAGTGCAGTAAACTTATGTGCAGGATTATATAATATTGTAGTGCAAGATGCAAATGGATGTATAAGTGTAGATAGTATAACTGTTGGAACGCCACAACAAATTTTAGCAAATATTACATCAACCAATCCAACATGTAATGGTGTGTGTGATGGTACAGCTACAGCGAACCCAACCGGAGGAATAGGAACATATTCTTATGCATGGAGTAATGGGCAGCTTACACCAACAGCTACTAACTTATGTGCAGGAACACATACAGTTGTTATAACAGATCAAAATGGATGTTCAATAACTGATAGTGTAACATTAACCGAACCAACAAGTATATTAATTACTGCAAGTTCGACTAATCCAACATGTAATGGTGATTGCGATGCAACAGCTTTAGCAACCGCTTCAGGAGGAACTGCTCCATATTCTTACTCATGGAATACATCGCCTGTACAAAACAACTCATTAGCTACTGCTTTATGTGCAGGGACTTATACTGTTACAGTTACGGATGCAAATGGATGTATAGATTCAGCTGTGGTTAATGTGGTAGATAATCCAATTTTAACTACTTCAACAAATACGACACCACCAACATGTAATGGAAATTGTGATGGAACTGCTACTACAACTCCAAGCGGAGGGGCAGCCCCATATAGTTATTCTTGGAGTAACGGACAAACTTCAGCGACAGCTATTAATTTATGTGCAGGAACATATACGGTAACTATCACAGATGGAAATAATTGTACAACCACAGATACGGTTGTTATTAATAATGCACCTGTTGTTAATGATAGTACTGTTGTTACTAACCCTACTTGTGGAGTATGTAATGGAGCAGTAAATTCAACACCTGTAGGCGGAGTTGGTCCTTATGATTTTGTATGGACAGCTGTTACAGGACCAAATCCATCATTACCTGTTACAACCACTAATGCGACAAGTTCTACCGTTAATGGATTATGTGCTGGAACTATTCAACTACAATTAACGGACTTAGGAACTGGTTGTGTTTCTACTCATACAATAATTATAAATAGTGATGTAACGGCTACAGTTAATATGACTTCTAATGATGAAACATGTGCAAATGCTTGTAATGGGACTGCTTTAGCATCAGTTAGTGGAGGTACTACACCTTATACATTTAGTTGGTCACCTTCGGGAGGTAATGATTCTTTAGCAACTAACCTTTGTGCAGGATTTTATACAGTAACTATTACTGATGCTAATGGTTGTATTTTAACAGATACAGTTACCATTAATACTAATAATTTGAATTTAAGTATTAGCAATATTGTTCCTGAATCTTGTTTTGGAGCTTGTGATGGAATGGCTACTGTGGCAGTAGGAGCTGGAACTTCCCCATTTACTTATCAATGGAATGTTACTAACCCTTTACAAACAACACCAACTGCTACTAATTTATGTGCAGGGATTTATACTGCAGTAGTAACTGATAGTTTAAATTGTGTAGATTCTATTTCTGCTACGATAAATAGCCCAACTCAATTAGTCCCTTCAACTGCTGTAACAACACCAATTAGTTGTAATGGAATTTGTGATGGAGCAATAACAGCAAATCCAAGTGGAGGTTCTGCTCCATATACCTACTTATGGGATGATCCTTTAGCTCAAACTACTCAAACAGCGACAGGGTTATGTGCAGGAACATATGTAGTGGTTGTTATTGATGCTAACGGTTGTTCTGGAAACGACACCATTACACTTAATGAACCTTCTGCGGTGTTAGCTAATGAAGTAATAGTTACTCCGGCTTGTAATGTTTGTGATGGTTCTATCACCTTAAATCCAACTGGTGGAATTGGACCATTTACCTACTTATGGACAACTCCAACAAGCCCTCCTAATCCAACAACAGCAATGATTATCAATCTTTGTGCTGGAGCTTATTCGGTTGATATAACTGATCAAGGAACAGGTTGTGTAACTACTTTTAATTATGCGTTAAGTAATACTACTGCTCCGGATCCTAATACAACTGTTACAGATATTTCTTGTAATGGTGTTTGTGATGGACAAATTCTTGCTAATCCAACTGGCGGAACTGCTCCTTATAGTATTTCATTTAATCCGGGTGGAACTGCTAATCCTCAAACTAATCTTTGTAGTGGAGTTTACACCGTAACGGTTACCGATTCCGTTGGATGTATTGGTGTAGTGATTGATACTGTTGATGCTCCTGATGCTATGCTTACAAATATTAATTCAACTAATGTTACTTGTAATGGTGCAAATGATGGTACAGCAACTGTAAATGTTATTGGTGGAGTTCCAACTTATACTTTTTCTTGGTCACCATCATCTCAAACTACTCAAACAGCAACTGGTTTAAGTGCAGGGACACATATTGTTACAATTACTGATGATAATGGATGTAGTGTGGTTGATAGTGTTGTTATTACTGAATCTTCAGCTATTTCTATTATAACATCAACAACAGATGTTACTTGTTCTTCGGTTTGTGATGGTGCTGCTACAGTTACTGTAAGCGGTGGAGCAGGAGGATACACTTTCCAATGGAATGGAGATTTAACTCCCGGACAAACAAATACAGCATCAAATTTATGTTTTGGAGCTAATGGTCTTGTTGTAACTGACCAAAATGGATGTACAGATTCTTTTACCGTAAATATTGGAGCTATTGATACCGTATTGGCTTTTGCCGGAAATGATACTAATGTTTGTTTTGGTTCTCCAATAACATTAATAGGAAATGGCATTGGAAATATAGCTTCAGTAGAATGGTTTGAGTTGCCTAGCATGACTTCAATAGTCACTACTGATACCATAACTGTTACTCCAACATCAGCAGGGCAAGTTTGTTATGTCTATACAGTATATGGGACAAATGCAGGCTGTTTTGATATGGATACGGTTTGTGTAACCATAGATCCATTACCTGTTGCAAATGCAGGTCCTGATGTTACTATTTTTGAAGAAGGTTCTACTCAACTAAATGGTAGTGGAGGTGTGACATATACTTGGACACCTAGTTATGGTTTAAGTGATACAACTATCGCTAATCCGGTTGCTAATCCAATGCAAACTACTACTTATTATTTAACCGTAACATCTCCTGCAGGGTGTGTTTCTACTGATAGTGTAATTGTAACTGTTTTACCTAAAATTGTTTTCCCTGATGGTATTACACCGAATGGTGATGGAGTAAATGATGTTTGGATAATCGATTTTATAGAAGAATTCCCAAATAATGTTGTTGAAATTTACAACCGTTGGGGAGAATTATTATTTCATGCAGATGGGTATAAACAAGATTGGGATGGAAGCTATAATGGTAAACCATTACCAATAGGAACTTATTATTTTGTAATAGAGTTAAACGATGGAAAAACTAAACCTTATACAGGTCCGATAACCATTTTAAGGTAAGTTATAAGATGAAATTGTATATGAAGAATTATATAGTAATATTGGTTTTGATATTGTCAGGAAGTGCAGTATTTGCTCAGCAATTACCACATTTTAGTCAATATTATTTGAATGACTTTTTGATTAATCCTGCCGTAGCAGGTACCAGAGATTATTTTGAAGGGAAATCAAGTCATCGTTATCAGTGGGAAGGAATTACCGATGCTCCTCGTACTTATACGTTAAGTGTAAACGGACCAATGAAAAATGAAAAGATGGGGTTGGGAGGATATTTATTTACCGATATGGTAGGACCAACAAGAAGAACAGGTTTTAATTTGGCTTACTCTTATCATGTTAGATTAAATGAAACCTTAAAATTATCATTTGGACTTTCTGCCGGATTATTACAATTTATGATAGATGGTTCTAAAGTTACGTTAAGAGATGAGGGAGATGTTATTTTAACCAATGGAGTACAAAAGGTATTGGTGCCCGATGCAGGTTTTGGAACTTACTTATATCATGAGAAATATTATGTGGGATTTTCTGCACCACAATTATTAAACAGTAGAGTAAAGTTTTTTAATGAAGGAGATAATCCAAATGGAACCTTACCGGCTCATTTCTTTTTAACAGGGGGGTATAAGTTTGATATAACGGATGATTTTATGTTAGAGCCTTCTTTTTTTGTAAAGTATATCTCTCCTGCTCCTGTAATGTATGATGGTAGTTTAAGAATAATGTACAAACAGAAAGTTTGGTTGGCAGGTACCTATCGTCATCGTGATGCGGTTGCTGTTTCGGTGGGTTATTTGATTTACGATTATTTTACTGTAGCTTATGCGTATGATTTTACCACCACTAATTTAAAAAATTACAATAATGGCTCACATGAGTTGATGATAGGTGTTAGGTTTCATAAAAATGAACCCAAAACAACTTCAGCTCCTTCAATAAATTAAGAAACTAATAAAAGCATATAAAAAAACCACTTTGGAACTCCAAAGTGGTTTTTTTTGTTTTAGATGAAAATAAGTTTTAGTTACAATTTTTATCTAAAGATGCTTCAATGTTTAATTCAACAACCGACCATAATTTACTAACACCATCTTCTCCTTTGTGTAAGTCTTCACAAACTTTGTTTAATGAAGCAATAGCGTCATCACCATTCCAGTTGGCTAAATCAATCTCTCCAATTAAGCTTATTTTGTTATCATTAACCTTGTAGTCTAGTGTAACTTCTTTTTCAATGTTGTTTAGGGTTAAGTAAAATGTACAAGTTCCGCTTTCATTGTTTCCTTTAGCTGATTTTACTTGACCAATAATTAAATCGGTAGCGTCCATTGCACCAAAGAAAGATTCGATAATTTTTTTATCTCTGCCTTCATCTTTAGTAAAAGTACTTTCGGTCATTATAGTAAAGTTAATTCCATTAAGTACATCGGTTATTTTAGTAGATTTTTCTCCACCTTTAACCATTACCTGATTAAAAGTTCCTCCAACACCCACTTTATTAGTTGTTTTAAAGGCTGTCCAACTCACAGTTGCAGAAGAGCTTTTAGTGTATTCATAAAAACAGATGGGTTCACTATCGTCAACTGTATTATTTTTGTCTTTGTTGCTCTCTCCACAAGAGATTAGAAACAAAGAAGTAATAATTACTGTAGGAAAAATAATTTTTTTCATAATATAAATATTTAGTTAGATTTTGTTTTTGCTAAGTTATCATTTTTTGAAAGGATAATGAAATTAAGTGTTTGGATTAACATTTTTTCACTTTTAAGAAATAAAAAAATCACTTCACACTATCAATCATCACTTCCAAAATAGCTTGTGCTGCTTTACTTATTTTTGTGCCTGGACCAAATATTCCAACGGCTCCGGCATTAAATAAAAACTCATAATCTTGTTGAGGAATAACTCCTCCAACAATTACCAAAATATCTTCTCTACCAATATTTTTTAGCTCTTCAATTACTTGTGGAACTAAGGTTTTATGTCCGGCAGCTAAAGAAGAAACCCCTAAAATATGCACATCATTTTCAGCAGCTTGTTTAGCAGCTTCGGCAGGTGTTTGGAATAATGGTCCAATATCTACATCAAAACCTAAATCGGCAAAGGAAGTAGCAATCACTTTAGCTCCTCTATCATGTCCATCTTGCCCCATTTTGGCCACCATAATTCGTGGACGTCTGCCATCTAATTGAGCAAATTCGTCTGCCAGTGCTTTGGCTTTTAAAAAGTCTTTATCATCCATAACTTCTGAACTATAAACACCGCTAATAGAGCGGATTTGTGCTTGATATCGTCCGAAAACTTCTTCTAGTGCATCTGATATTTCACCTAAAGTAGCTCTTTCTCTTGCTGCTAAAACAGCTGCATCTAAAAGGTTTCCGTTTCCTGAACGTGCAATTTCGGTAATATTTTTTAAAGCTGTTTGTACTTTTTCGTTATTTCTATTGGCTTTTATTTTAGTTAGTCGCTCAATCTGACTACTTCTAACTTTAGTATTATCTACTTCTCTTACTTCAAACTCTTCATCAGCATCAACAATATATTCGTTTACGCCTACAATAATTTCTTTGCCACTGTCAATACGAGCTTGTTTTTTTGCGGCAGCTTCTTCAATTCGTAATTTAGGAATACCTTTTTCTATGGCTTTTGCCATTCCACCATGTTTTTCAACTTCCTCAATCAACTCCCAAGCTTTTTCAGCTAATTGATGAGTAAGTGTTTCTATATAATAAGAACCACCCCAAGGGTCAACAGTTTTACAAATTTCGGTTTCATTTTGGATAAAAAGTTGGGTATTTCTAGCTATACGAGCAGAATAATCTGTTGGTAAAGCAATAGCTTCATCCAACGCATTGGTGTGCAATGATTGTGTACCCCCCAATGCAGCAGCCAATGCTTCTACACAAGTTCGTGCAATATTGTTATAAGGATATTGTTCTGTTAGACTCCAACCACTGGTTTGGCAATGTGTTCTTAATGCTAATGATTTTTCATTTTTTGGGTTAAATTGCTTGACAATTTTTGCCCATAACAACCTGCCTGCACGCATTTTGGCAATTTCCATAAAATGATTCATGCCTATTCCCCAAAAGAAAGAAAGGCGAGGAGCAAAATCATCAATGTCCATTCCCGAAGCAATTCCTGTACGCAAATATTCTAAACCATCGGCTAAGGTGTAAGCCAATTCAATTTCATTAGTTCCCCCAGCTTCCTGTATATGATAACCTGAAATACTGATAGAATTGAATTTCGGCATTTTTTGCGAAGTATATTTAAAAATATCTGCAATAATTTTCATGGAAGGTAATGGTGGATAGATGTAAGTGTTTCGAACCATAAACTCCTTTAAGATGTCATTTTGTATGGTTCCTGTAAGTTGTTCGGGTTTTACCCCTTGTTCTTCGGCAGCCACAATATAAAAAGCTAAAATCGGAATTACCGCTCCGTTCATGGTCATAGAAACCGACATTTTATCCAATGGAATTTGGTCGAATAATAATTTCATGTCTTCCACAGAGTCTATGGCAACTCCAGCTTTACCCACATCACCAACCACTCTGGGATGGTCGGAATCATAACCTCTGTGTGTGGCTAAATCAAAAGCTACTGACAGCCCTTTTTGTCCGGCAGCTAAATTTTTTCTATAAAAAGCATTAGATTCTTCGGCAGTACTAAAACCTGCGTACTGTCTAATAGTCCATGGACGCATAACATACATGGTAGAATAAGGACCTCTTAAATTTGGAGCAATACCAGCACCGTAATTCAAGTGCTTTAGCGGAGCAATATCTTCTTTAGTATAGTTTGTTTTAACTTCAATAGACTCGGCAGTTTGCCAAGTGGCTTTATTAGAAATAGTTGTTTTTTTACCTGGAGATTGGTAGGTTAAAGGTGGAAAATTGGATGTCTTTTCCTTAAAACTTTTTAATGCTTTTTTTACCAATTCATCGGTAAGTGTTTCCACGTAGTAAGCACCTTTGGTAGGATCAATTACTTTGTCTAAAAAGGATTCTTCTTTAAGAATCAGTTGAATATTTCGGGCAATTCGCTTAGAAAATGTAGTGGCTTTTTCATCTAAAGTATTAAATGGTAAAACAGTTAAACAATTTACACCACCAATAATTGCAGACATAGCTTGTGTTGTGGCTGCTAAGGTGTTGTTGTGTACATCAATTTCGGGTTGAGGAGTTAGTGTAGTTTGTGCTGTAATATACATTTCTGCATCAGTAAGTTGATATTGATTGGTAATCAATTCAAAACAAATACGTGCAGCTCTCAATTTAGCAATTTCAAAAAAGTAATTGTTCTGAACAGGAAACTGAAACATTATTTTGTTCCACGCTTCTTTTGTAGAAATGCCGTTTTTGGTTAATATATCAACTGCTTCAACCGCTTTTGTAAAACTATCGGCTAGTTGCTCACTCATTTTAGCGGTAGCACTTGCTGATATCATTACACACTTATCGGTATGTTGATTTTTACTCAATGCAATAATATCGTTAGTAATACCATTACTGTAAAAATTGGCTTTTACATTTTTGTAAGAAGATTTTTCAATTAACTGAGTAAATAATTCGGCTGTTTGTAATGGTTGTTGATTCTTAAAATTTAACTGAATAATATCTAGCTGAATATCTTTTAGTAAGATGTCAAGCTTTTCTAAGTTAGCTATTTTTCCTACAAATTCCAAACTGTTACAACCACCTGTTAGAGCAGTTAGTGCTTGTTGATTGGCATCATTATCAATAACATCTATTTGTTCATTTATGTTCCAGCTAGTAGTATTTTCCGGGATAATATTGAGTGTGGAAGACAAGTTGTTTTCTAAGGCATTTTGCATATAAAATGGCTGAACATTGATGTCTTCCTCAGAATTCCAAACCAACGTTGCTTCAAAATCTTTACCTTTCAAATCAGCAATAATTTGCTCTTTCCATTGCTGATAGCTTATTTCTTTAAAATCGTTCATAGGTTCAAATCTCTAATTTTTATTCTCTATTCTTCTTTTTTCGCTTCAAAAACAAAAATTTCTTCATCATCTTTTTTCATTAAATATTTTTCTCGGGCAAATTTTTCTAATGCTTTTTGGTGGGTGGTAAGTTCTTTTAGTTCTTTTTTGGTTTGTTCTATTTCTTTAATATAAAAAGTTTGGTCTTGTTTTAATTGTTTTAGCTGAGTTCTGTAAGAAAATTGGGTAATCAAATTATTTTGATCGAAAAACATTAACCATATAAGAAATAACACTAATGTTAGTGCATATTTGTTTTTAAGCCACTTTGGTATTTTCTGCCACATAAATACAAAAATACATATCAATTCTTAAAGATAAATGTAAAATAGCAGCGAACTATTAAACAAAGCGTTGTTAATGGTATGCGAATAAAAAAAAGGCTGTAAAAAAGTTCAAAAAACAATTCTTTCAATTTACCGAGCAACGAAAATATTACTACTTTTACGAGTTCATTTTTTAAACACCAAAATAAATGGCAAAGACAAGAAAAGAACAGGATGCATTAGAATATCATGCACAAGGAAAGCCCGGAAAGATTGAAGTAGTACCAACAAAACCATATAGTACTCAACGAGATTTATCATTAGCATACTCACCTGGCGTAGCAGTGCCATGTATAGAAATTGCAGCCAACAAAGAAGATGTTTATAAATATACTGCTAAAGGCAACTTAGTAGCTGTGATTTCTAACGGAACAGCAGTTTTAGGATTGGGAGATATTGGTCCGGAAGCTTCAAAACCTGTGATGGAAGGAAAAGGATTGCTATTTAAGATTTTTGCAGATATAGACGTTTTTGATATCGAAATTGATGCTACTGATGTAGATAAATTTGTTGAAACGGTAAAAGCAATTTCACCCACTTTTGGTGGAATAAACCTAGAAGATATTAAAGCTCCTGAATGTTTTGAAATTGAAGAGAGATTAAAAAATGAGTTGAACATTCCGGTAATGCACGATGATCAACATGGAACAGCTATAATTACTGCTGCAGCCTTACTTAATGCTATAGAATTAGCGGACAAAAAAATTGATAAAATAAAATTGGTTGTTAATGGTGCAGGTGCTTCTGCCATGTCGTGCACCAAATTATATGTAACCTTAGGAGTTAATCCTAAAAATATTGTCATGTTGGATAGTAAGGGAGTAATACGTAAGGATAGAGAAGATTTATCAGAATCTAAAAAACAATATGCTACAGACAGAAAAATTGATACACTTGAAGAAGCATTAGATGGTGCTGATATGTTTCTGGGATTATCAAAAGGCAATATTGTTTCTAAAGCAATGATTAAAAAAATGGCTAAAAATCCTATTGTTTTTGCTTTGGCGAATCCCGATCCTGAAATTCCTTATAAAGACGCTATTGCGACTAGAAAAGACATTATTATGGCAACAGGAAGGTCTGACCATCCTAATCAAGTGAATAATGTATTGGGTTTTCCATACATCTTTAGAGGTGCTTTAGATGTTAGAGCAACTTCTATTAATGAAGAAATGAAACTGGCTGCAGTAAAAGCGGTAGCTCAGTTAGCTAAAGAACCTGTTCCGGAAGAAGTAAATGAAGCTTATAATCAAAAAAACATCACTTTTGGTAGAAACTTTATTATTCCAAAACCATTAGATACAAGGTTGATAACCACTATTGCTCCGGCAGTTGCTAAAGCAGCTATGGATTCTGGTGTAGCACTTCAGCCTATTACGGATTGGGAAGAGTACAAAGAAAGTTTAGCCAAACGTTTAGGGTTGAACAATAAATTACTTAAAAGTATAACCGAAAAAGCTAAAGGTAATCCTAAAAAAGTGGTTTTTGCTGAAGCGGATAACTATAAAATATTAAAAGCTGCTCAAGTAGTTTATGAAGAAGGCATTGCTCATCCAATATTGTTAGGAAAAGTAGCTAAGATTGAAGAAGTTGCTAAAGAATACAATTTAGAGTTAGGCGATATTCCAATTATTGACCCAAGAAGCTCTAAGCACAGAGATAAAAAGAATTTTTATGCAGCAATGCTCTATGAAAAACGCAAAAGAAAAGGGGTTACTTTGGCTGAAGCACAAGAAATGATGCGTAGTCGTAATTATTTTGGCTCTGCTATGGTAGAAATGGGTGATGCTGACGCCTTAATTTCTGGATTAACAAGGAATTATAAAAATACCATTAGACCTGCTTTACATGTTATTGGAACAGATGATGACGTTAAAAAAATTGCAGGGATGTACATCATTTTTACTAAAAAAGGACCAATTTTCTTTGCAGATACTACTGTAAACTTAAATCCTACGGCAAGAGACATTGCAGATATTACGGCATTAACAGCTAAAATTGTAGATAGATTTAAAATTGTACCGAAAATAGCGTTGTTGTCTTACTCTAATTTTGGTTCGGCAGATGGAGAAGATGCTATAAAAATGCGTGAAGCTAAGAGAATTCTAGAAAGAGAATATCCTGATTTGATAGTTGATGGAGAAATTCAGGCCAATTTTGCGTTGAATAAAGAGTTGAGAAACGAAATATTTCCATTTTCTGAATTAGCAAGAAAAAACACCAATACACTTATTTTTCCAAACTTAGCAGCAGGAAATATTGCGTATAAGCTAATGTTGGAAATGGGCGAGTTTGAATCAATCGGACCAATTTTATTAGGAATGAAAAAGCCAGTTCATATTTTACAGTTAGGTAGTTCAGTTAGAGAGATTGTGAATATGGTAACGATTGCTGTAACCGATGCACAAACTAGGAAATAATTTAATGTGTAAATGTGAGAATGATTAATGACTGATAACCGAAACTAAACTTATAAACTCTTAAACTTCTAAACTAATTATGATAGCTCAAATAAAAGGTAGATTAATAGAAAAAACACCAACCTATGTAATTATAGATTGCAATGGGGTGGGATATCAAATTAACATTTCGCTAAATACTTACTCAAAAATAGATGCAGATGAATTCTGTTTGCTGCATACGCATATGATAGTGAGAGAAGATGCTCAGTTGCTTTATGGTTTTAAAGACAAAAGTGAAAGAGAATTGTTTAGGTTATTAATTTCTGTTTCGGGAGTTGGTTCTGCTACGGCAATGATGATTTTATCTTCATTAACCGCTACAGAAATTAAAGGAGCAATAAGCACAGGAGATGTGAATACACTTAAGGGAGTGAAAGGAATTGGAGCAAAATCTGCCCAAAGAATTATTATTGATTTGAGAGATAAAATAGGAAAAGTTGGAGAAAGTGATATAAATTTTGCTGTTTCAAACAATACTATTAAAGATGAAGCGTTAAGTGCACTAATTATGCTAGGTTTTGCAAAAAAACCGGCAGAAGTTGCACTAAATAAAATACTTACTGTTTCAGAGGATATGAGTGTGGAACAGCTTATTAAACAAACATTGAAAAGCCTTTAAGGGGCTTTATTAATTTGGTAGTAAACAAGGTAACATATAAAAAAATATTTTTTATTGTTGGGCTTTCCTTTGTAATAACCCTTACAAACTGGATAGCTCATCCAACGAATTCTATAGCTCGTCCGAATACGAATGAGTTGGTATTGCCTGTTGATAGTCCTGAAATAGATTTAATCTATCCTTTTGATGATGAAGGTACAAATCCTAATAGCACCAATACTGGAGGATTGTATTTAGATAATCCGAGTAATGTTAAGTCGGGTTTTGAATACGATCCTGAAACAGGTACTTACAACTATTACCAGAGAATAGGCGATAAAAATTTTAGGGATCCTACCTATATGACTTTTGATGAGTATTTAGAATATGATTCAAAAAAATCACTGCAAGATTATTGGAAACAAAAAGCAGATGCAGATGCTATGGAGCAAACAAAAGGCTTTAGACCAACATTAAATGTTAAAGGTAAAGCGTTTGATAGAATTTTTGGAGGAAATACTATTGATATTCGTCCGCAAGGTTCGGCAGAATTGTCTTTTGGAATAAATCGTTCTACCAGAGACAACCCCGTGTTGCCTGTACATCAAAGAAGTTTAACTACTTTCGATTTTAATCAGCAAATACAGTTAAATGTTATAGGAAACATTGGTACAAAAATGAAGTTGTCTTTTAATTATAATACGGAGGCAACTTTTGATTTTGAAAATAGAATGAAAATAGAATATTCAATTGATGAAGGTTCTGAAGATGAGATTATTCAAAACATTGAAGCAGGTAATGTTGCTTTACCACTAAAAGGTTCGTTAATTACAGGTAGTCAAACTTTATTTGGATTAAAAACTGAGTTGAAGTTTGGCAGAATGTATGTGACTAGTGTTATTTCTCAGGAAAAAGGAGAGCGTAAAGAAATCAATGTACAAGGAGGAGCTCAAATTCAAAAATTTGAAAAAGAAGCTTCAGATTATGAAGAAAATCGTCACTTCTTTTTATCTCAATATTATAGAAATACTTACGAGCAATCGCTTTCAAGTTTACCTGTAATTTCTTCTAGAGCAACTATAACAAGAGTAGAGGTTTGGGTTTCAAATAGAAATAATGCGGTAGAAAACACCAAAAATATTATCGGTTTTATGGATTTAGGTGAGGGTGTTCAAGGAGATATTCATAACTCAACCTTGGTAATGGATGCTAACATTTCTCCTTTAGCTAACTTTCCTGATAATGAAGCCAACACGCTTTATCCTAACTTAACGGGAGCATCAACTTATGATACGGCAGCCATAAGAGGTTTTGTAAATTCGGCTCAAGAATTAGAAAGAATTGGTTATGAGAATGGGATAGATTTTGAAAAATATGAAAATGCCAAATTATTAAGACCTGAAGAATATACTTTAAATGCACAATTGGGTTATATTTCATTAAATTCAGCATTGAACCAAGATGATATCTTGGGAGTAGCTTTTCAATATACATTAGACGGACAAGTATATCAAGTTGGAGAGTTTTCAACAGATGGTGTGCCCGGACAAAGTTCACTGTATGTTAAACTATTGAGAGGAACTACTATTGATACAGAACTTCCTATGTGGGATTTGATGATGAAAAATGTTTATTCTTTGGGAGCATTTAATATTTCTCAGGAAGATTTTTTCTTTAATGTTTTCTACTTAAATCCTGCAACGGGAGTAGAAATACCATTTTTACCGGAGGGTGAACCTAACGGAATTCCTTTAGTACAGGTTTTAAATTTAGACAAGCTAAATAATATTAACCAAGCATCTCCTGATGGAGTTTTTGATTTTATTGAGGGAGTTACCGTTAACTCTCGTACAGGTAGGGTTTATTTCCCTGTTTTAGAACCTTTTGGTTCACATATTAGGAGTAAGTTTAGTAACCCTCAATTAGGAGCAAAGTTTGCTTTTGATACGCTTTATTCAACAACACAAATGCTTGCTAAACAGGATGCTGTTAAAAACAGGTATAAAATTAGAGGACAATATTCTTCTTCTGTAAGTTCAGATATTTCTTTAAATGCGATGAATGTTCCTCAAGGTTCAGTAGTAGTAACTGCCGGAGGAGCTACTTTGGTAGAGAATGTGCAATATACCGTTGATTATAATTTGGGGAGGGTAAAAATTATTGATGAAGGAATTTTACAATCAGGGACTCCAATTAAAATCTCATTAGAAAGTCAATCGCTTTTTAATATCAGAACAAAAACATTAATGGGGTCTCGTTTCGATTATAAAATTAATGATGATTTTAATATCGGAGGTACCATTATCAGACTTTCGGAAAGACCATTAACTAGAAAAGTAAACATTGGTGAAGAACCTATTAACAATACCATTTGGGGGTTAGATGTGAATTATACCAAAGAAACCCCTTTTATAACAAGAGCTTTAGATAAACTTCCACTTTATAGTACCAAAGAAAAATCGAGTATTACTTTTGAAGGAGAGTTTGCTCATCTTATTCCTGGAAATCCTGGGGCTATTGGAAAAGATGGTACAGCTTATTTGGATGATTTTGAAGGTAGTCAATCAAGAATTGATATGAAAAGTTTCCAAATGTGGACATTGGCAAGTACCCCTCAAGGGCAACCGGCTCTTTTTCCTGAAGGGGAATTGCCATTGTCAGATTCATTAAATTTTAGATATAATGCGGCTAAAACAGCTTGGTATGTTATCGATCCGCTTTTTTGGAGAAATAATTCTGAAACGCCTACCCATATTCAAAACGACCCGGTAATGCAGTCGAACCATTACATGAGAGAAGTACTAGAAACAGAAGTTTTTCCATTTAAGAGTCCTGACAATGGTGTTGTAACCAACTTACCTGTTTTTGATGTCGCTTTTTATCCGGAAGAAAGAGGGCAGTATAATTATAATCCGCAAGCAGCTAATAATATTTTACCCAATCCAACAAATAGTTGGGGAGGAATTATGAGACAGGTTAATACTACAGATTTTGAATCTTCGAACGTAGAATTTATTCAGTTTTGGGTAATGGATCCTTTTCATGATGAGGATGGAAACCCCAACCATTCAGGGGGTAAATTATATTTTAACTTAGGTAATATATCGGAAGATATTTTGCGTGATGGAAGAAAATCTTTTGAAAATGGATTGCCAACTTCTGCTATTGATTATAATACAGGAGCTAATATTGAATTAATTGACACTACTATTTGGGGACGTGTACCAAAAGTACAAGTGTTAGTAAATGCTTTTGATAATAATGATAATGCAAGAATTTTTCAGGATATTGGGTTAGATGGATTAAACGATGCTGATGAGTTAGTTTTTTTTGGAACAACTTGGGGAGCAGACGCTTCGGCAGATAATTACCATCATTATAGAGGTACAGATTATGATCAAGCTCAGTTGTCAATAATAGACAGGTATAAAAATTATAATGGGATGGAAGGGAATTCTCCTACTGCAGCTCAATATACCGAAAGTTATTCTACATCTGGATCTACCAGACCAGATATTGAAGACATCAACCAAAATAATAATTTAGATTTTAGAGAGGATTATTTTCAGTATGAAATTAACTTAAACCCTACTGAAGTAAATCCATCAAACATTGGAAATAACTATATTACTGATGTGTTAGAAGCTAATGTTACCACAAAAGATGGAAGTAGTAGAACCGTTCGCTGGTATCAGTTTAAAATTCCAATTAGAGAACCGGATAAAGTGGTTGGTAACTTAAGAGATTTTAAATCCATTCGTTTTATGCGTATGTTTATGAAAGGATTTAACGAGAAAGTGGTGTTGCGTTTTGCTCGATTAGATTTAATAAGAGGAGAGTGGAGGCAGTACACTAAAACTCTATTAAATCCGGGAGATTATATAGGAAATGATGATGATGAGACAACTTTTATTGTAGGAGCAGTAAATGTAGAAGAAAATAGTGAGAAAACTCCCGTAAATTATATTATACCACCTGGAATTGATAGAGAGTTAAATCCAAATCCATCAACAGGAGCAACCTTACGTCAGTTAAATGAACAATCATTATCCTTAAATGTATGTAATCTAAAAGATGGAGATGCTAGAGCAGCTTTTAAAGTGATGGATCAGGATTTAAGAAGGTATAAAAGATTAAAAATGTTTGTTCATGCTCAAGAAAGTAATCCAACTATTCCTTTGAATGATGGTGATTTATCTGTATTTATCCGTATGGGAACAGACTTTAATGATAATTATTATGAATATGAAGTACCTTTAAAAGTTACTCCTCCGGGAAGATATGATACTGAAAATACTTCAAACCAGTCTGATAGAGAAATTGTTTGGCCTAATGAAAATGAAATTGATTTGAAATTTTCATTACTAACTGATATGAAAATGTTGAGAAATAGTTTGTTGGGAGATCCAAATTCAGGAGTGCTTATTATAAGACCTTATGAGCAAGAAGATGGAAATAATAAAATGAGGATTAAAGGTAATCCGAACTTGGCCAATGTAAAAGTGTTTATGATAGGGATTAGAAATAGTAAGCAATCTAATTCTACTGCAGTAGATGACGATGGCTTGGCTAAATGTGCAGAAGTATGGGTAAACGAATTAAGAATGACAGAGTTTGATAATGAAGGCGGTTGGGCAACAAGGGGTCGTTTAACAGCTCAGTTAGCAGATTTGGGCACAATGACTTTAGCTGGAGCTTATAGCACACCAGGTTTTGGTAGTGTTGATCAAAAATTAAATGAAAGACAACTAGAAACTATTAAATCTTATGATGTTTCTACCAGTGTGGAAATGGGTAAATTTATTCCTGAAAAAATTGGAATAAGTTTGCCAGTATATTATAGTAACTCTAAAGAAATTGTCACACCAAAATACAATCCATTAGACCCCGACATTGAATTAAAAGACCAATTAAGCAGCGATCTTTTTAGTCAGCAAGAAAGAGATTCTTTGGCGGAAAGGACACAAACTGTTACAAGTAGGAAGAGTATTAATTTTACTAATGTGCGTAAATTACCGGCAAAAGGTAAAGAGAAAAATCGTTTTTATGATATTTCCAATATATCGCTTAATTATGGTTATTCCGAATATCAATTTAGAGATATAGATACAGAGTTTGATACTAGAAAAACATACAAAGGCGGAATTGCTTATTCATTTACTAATAACCCTAAAAATTATAAGCCTTTTGAAAACCTTAAAATGGCAGACGGTAAACAGGCTAAGTTGCTTAAAGATTTTAATTTTTATTTAATGCCTAAACAGCTTTCCTTTCAGACAGATATAGATAGACAATATTCACAAAGAAGAGCAAGAAATAATACGGGTTTCGATTTTGATTTACCAACGTATTATCAAAAACATTTTAATTGGAATAGAATTTATGGCTATCGTCAAGATATTACCAAAGCCTTAACATTTGATTTTACAGCTACTAATAATGCTGTTATTAATGAGCCTATAGACTTTCAAGGGAGGCCAACAGGAGGTAGGGTGGATAAAAATTACCCGGATGAATATAGTGCATGGAAAGATACTGTGATGCAGAGTATAAAAGAGTTTGGAACTAATATGCATTATCATCATACATTTAATTTGAATTATACCGTACCAATTGACAAATTACCTTTTATGGATTTTGCTACACTAACGGCTAAATATGGTGGTGATTACGATTGGCAAAGAGCACCAATAGGAGCTGATACTTTAGGTAATACTATTCAGAATTCTAATACCGTTACCTTAAATAGTCAGTTAAATATGACTAAATTTTATAACCAAATTAACTTTTTAAAAGAAGTAGAAAAAAGACAACGAGATAGAGCTAGAAAAAAAGCACAAAGAAATAGAAAGCCCGACCCTAATAAAACAGATGCAGAAAATGCTAAATTAAAAGGATGGAAGCCCGGATTGCCACCCGTAGAAATTAAGCGTTTTGATACTAAAGAGTTTAAAGATTCAGATACTACAAAAGTAGAATTGTGGAGAGAGAAGGATAAAATTTATCCGTTAGATCCTTTATGGATAACCTTGATGAGTCCGAAAAATATTTCAGGGACATATACCAGAACTAGAGGGACATTGCTACCGGGCTATAATCAGCAAACAGAAATTATGGGGTATAATAATGGGTTTACTGCTCCAGGGTTTAATTTTATTTCCGGTATGCAAGAAGATGATTTTGCTATGAGTGCTGCAGAAAGAGAATGGTTGCAGTCGAATTCATTAATGTATAATTATAATACTACTTATGCGGAAAATTATAATTTAAGAGCAACACTTCGTCCTATTAATACGTTGCGAATTCAATTAAATGCAACAAGAAATTATTCTACCAATTTATCTCAGCAATTTTTTGAAGTACAACCGGGTTTTGTAACAGATTCATTAAGAGGTGAACGAAGAGACGATTTCTTTTTTGTAACTCCAGTAGAAACAGGTAATTTAAGTATGTCTTTTGTGTCTATTAGAACTGCTTTTGCCTCTAACAATAGTGAAGATCGTTCATCATCAGTTTTTGATAAATTTTTAGAAGAAAGAGCCATTATATCGCAAAGATTAGGAGCTCAAGATGCTAATTCAAATGGGTTGGTTAATGATGTTTATGCCGATGGATATGGAGCTACATCTCAAGAGGTTTTAATTCCTGCTTTTATTGCCGGATATTCAGGAAAATCGGGAGATAAGGTTTCGCTTAAGTCTTTTGAAAAATATCTTCCTATGCCTAACTGGAGAATTACTTTTGATGGATTAAGTAAAATACCACTGTTAGCCACTATTTTTAAACAATTTACATTAACACATTCTTATCGTTCTACTTTTAATGTTAGCTCGTTTACTACCAATTTAAATTTTGAAGATGGAAGAGCCAATAGAGATATTAATAGCAACTTTATTTCTAAGTATCAAATTTCGGGAGTTTCTATTTCAGAGCAGTTTAGTCCGTTATTGGGTGCAGATATGACCTTAGAAAACAGTATGCTTATTCGTATTGAATATGCAAAAGATAGAAATGCCGCATTGAGTGTAAATAACAATCAAATTACAGAAGTTCAAGGTAGTGAATGGACGGTTGGTACAGGATATAAATTTAAGCAAGTTCGTTTTCCATTCTCTAAAAATAGAGTAATAAGAAGCGACATTGATGCCCGAGTTGATGTGTCTTTAAGAAGTAATGAAACCATTATCAGAAAAATTGTAGAAGAAGTAAATCAATTGACTAGTGGACAAAAAGTATTGTCTATTCGTTTTACTGCCGATTACAGAATTAGTCAGTTTTTAAACCTAAGAGCTTTTTATGATTATGTATCTACTACGCCATTTATATCTACCACATTCCCAACCTCTAACACCAATGCAGGAATTAGCTTGAGGTTTACTTTGTCGCAATAATTCCTTATTAACTTATATTTCGAGTTAAATATTTTTGGAGGTTATGCAAAAAGTCATAAATTAGCCGAATGAATTATCAATCAATTATAATTTTTTAATAAGTAAAGTAAAATGAATGTACCTGCAAATTTAAAGTACACTAAAGATCATGAGTGGTGTAAAATAGAAGGAAATGTAGCAACAATAGGAATTACTGATTTTGCTCAAGGAGAGTTGGGTGATATTGTGTATGTAGAAATTGAAACAGAAGGAGATGACCTTGAAAAAGAAGCTATTTTTGGAACTGTTGAAGCTGTTAAAACTGTTTCTGATTTGTTTATGCCACTTTCAGGTAAAGTAATTGAAGTAAATGGAGATTTAGAATCTGCTCCTGAATCAGTAAACCAAAACCCTTATGAAGCTGGCTGGATGATTAAAGTTGAAATGTCTAATCCTGATGAAGTAAATGATTTACTTTCAGCAGAAGATTACAAAGCAATTATAGGATAAAATATATCGTATTTATATAAAAAAACAACCAAGTAAGCCAAACAGCTATTCTTGGTTGTTTTTTTATATGCCTATCTAAGTAATGAAACTAAAACCTTTTATACCTGCATTGATTTGGCTCATCATTATTGTTGTGCTTAGCGGCTATCCGGGAAGAGGCTTGCCTGAAGCTCCTTTTGATGAGTTTGATAAGTTGGTACACTTAGCCATTTATGCTTTACTTAGCTTTTTGAGTATTTTAGGTTTTTCAAAACAATCCCATTCATTTTTGTTGAACAGTAAGCTACAAATTTTTTTTAGTATAAGTTTTAGTATAGTGATAGGAGGTTTAATAGAGTTATTGCAAGAATATGTTTTTATAAACCGTTATGGTGATTGGTATGATTTTATTGCCAACTCTTTAGGTGCATTTTTAGGAGTTATTGGGTTTTATTCAATGAAAAAAATATTGAATTAAATATCCACATAATTAAAAGAGCATTTTATTACAATTTAACGACTTCTGCATGTTCCAAAAATAAATCTTGCAGTTTTTCTATTTTAGAACCAAAATGATTGCTAAAAACAACAAACTGACATTTATTTAAGCTCTCTGCAATTCTGTGTATTTCTGTATGAAAGCTGGTTCCTTCCAAAAAATCAGCATCTTCAATTAATAAGAGTTGTAAACCCGTAAGGTTAATCCCGTTTTGGAAATAAATTTTATTTAATCTTTTTGGAGTACCAATAACAATGTCTACTCCTGTATAAATGGTGTCTTTTTGAAATTGAATAGTGCTTTCTTCATAAGCACAAAAAATTCTTAAATCGGTATATTTGGTAAACTTATTAAACTCTTCTTCTAGGGTTAAAGCTGCTTCTTTGTCTTTTACAAAAATTAAAGCTCTAGGTACATCTTCAAAAGCTTCTCCTTTTAATTTTTGAATAGTGTTAATAATTAAAGTAGTTGTTTTTCCGGCACCTTCTTCAGCAATAGCAATAACATCAATACCGCTTTTTATTTTAGGGATGAGTTGTTTTTGAAAAGAAGTTGGTGTATCGACCTTTAAATGTTGTAAGGCATTTTTTATAGGAGGAAGTAGTTTTTTGAATGACATAATTGATTTTTTCTTCTTTAAAACATGATCAAAATTAAGTAAATCAAATTAGAAAAAAAGAAGCCCTTGAAAATCAAGGGCTTCTTTCGTTAGTGTGGCGGAGAAAGAGGGATTCGAACCCCCGGTACCTTGCGGTACAACAGTTTTCAAGACTGCCGCATTCGACCGCTCTGCCATTTCTCCGCTGCAAAAGTAGCAATAGATTTTAAATATGAAATGTTTTTTTAATTTTTTTGAAAAAATAAATATTCATCCCCTCTTAACAGATAAATAGTTATTTTTGTATTCTTGTTGGCTTTTTGGGTATGTTTTTTGATATTGAAGCACTTATAAAACCAATAATTAAAAACTTTAAAATCTAATTTCAAATCGGTGGTATTAAAAAATTATAAAATAAAATTAATTGTTCTTTTTTCAATTGTATTTTTATTCGTTAGTGCCAATAAATTAACGGCACAAAACCTAAAAGCCTATTTTACTTACTGTACTTTCTATTCTCCTGAAAACGGTCCTTATATAGAAACTTACCTTTCGGTAGAAGGTAGCTCTATCAATTATCTTAAAAATGAAAATGATAAATTTCAAGGAACAATAGAAATAACTTACCTGTTTAAACAAGGAGAAGAAATTAAAAAATTCAAAAAATATAATTTACTCAGTCCGGAAAATGAAGACACCGTGATACTCGCCAACTTTATAGATCAACAAAGAATTTCTATTCCTAATGGAAGCTACGAGTTTGAAATAAACATTAGAGATGTCAATAGTACGTTAACACCTTTTAAATCTACACAAGTATTGAATGTGAATTATAACGATAAGAAAATGAATATCTCAGATGTTGAATTTATTGAATCCTTATCAAAAACTACCACTAAATCCATTATTTCTAAAAGTGGATATGATATTTTGCCTTATACCTCAGATTTTTTTCCTGAAGATATTGAAAAAATAGCTTTTTATGCAGAGATATATAATGCAGATAAATTGTTGGGCACAGATGAAAGTTATTTGGTAACGTATGCCATAGAATCATACGAAACAAATACGGTAGTGGGCAATCTTAAAGGATTCGTAAGAGAATCGGCTAAGCCTGTTAATATTATCCTAAAATCTTTCAATATTGTTAATTTGGCTTCGGGTAATTATAATTTGGTAATTGAAGCCAGAGATAAATCCAATGAATTAATGTTGCAGAAAAAAGTCTTTTTTCAAAGAAGTAATCCGGCATTAGTGCCTGATATCGCTAATGTTGATTTTGAAAGTACTTTTGTTATAGATATGGATGTTGAACAACTTATAGAGTACATCAGAAGTATAGAGCCAATTTCTACAGCGATAGAGTTAAACTATGCTAGAAACCAGCTAAAAGGTAAGGATAAAGAGTTGATGCAAAAATATTTTTATAATTTTTGGTTTACTCGTGATGCGGAAAATCCAAAAGAAGCTTGGGAAGAATATAAAAAAGAAGTTGAGGTTGTAAATAAAGAATACAGTACTGCCATTAAAAAAGGATATGAAACTGATAGAGGAAGAGTGTATTTAAAGCATGGTAAGCCAAATACTATTGTAGAACAGAAAAATGAACCGAGTGCTTATCCTTATGAAATATGGCATTATTACAAAGTTCAAAATTTTAGTAATATTCGTTTTGTGTTTTATAACCCTGATTTAGTAAGCAATGATTTTCCAATATTACACTCCAATTTACCGGGAGAATTAAACAATCCTCAATGGAAAGTTCAGTTACATAAAAGAACCAACCAGCCTGTAGATATGGAAGAGCAAAACAATAGCCAACATTGGGGTGGAAGAGCTGATGATTTTTATAATAACCCACGATAATAAATGTCTTTGAATTCAGTAGCTGTTGTAATTTTAAATTGGAATGGAAAACATTTTTTAGAAAAGTTTCTGCCAAACTTAATAGAACACACTTCTTTTGTAGAACTTATTGTGGCTGATAATTGCTCCACAGATGACTCACTGTCTTTTTTAAAGGAAAATTTCCCTCAAATACGCATAATAACGCTTGCTGAAAATTACGGTTTTGCTAAAGGGTATAATGAAGCTCTGAAGCAAGTTAATTCAGATGTTTACGTGTTGCTTAATTCGGATGTTGAGGTAACGGAAAATTGGCTTCAACCCTGTTTAGAGGTATTGAAAAAAGATAATGATATGGCTGCTTGTCAGCCAAAAATAAAAGCTTTCCACCAAAAAACACATTTTGAATATGCCGGAGCAGCAGGAGGTTTTATGGACAAATATGGTTATCCTTTTTGTAGAGGAAGAATTTTTGAAACTTTAGAAGAGGATAAAGGACAATATAACGATGAAATAGAAATCTTTTGGGCAACTGGAGCTTGTTTGGTTGTTAGAGCAGATGTTTATCATCAACTAAACGGATTAGATCCTTTTTTCTTTGCACACATGGAGGAAATTGATTTGTGCTGGAGAATTCAAAATATAGGAAAGAAAATTAAATATGTACCTCAATCTACTGTTTTTCATGTTGGAGGAGGAACGCTACATAAATCAAAACCACAAAAAACATTTTTAAATTTTAGGAATAATCTAATAATGTTGTATAAAAACTTACCACAAGGTAAAAAGATTGGAGTATTATTAGGAAGACTTTTTTTAGACGGTTTGGCAGGCATTAAATTTCTTACAGAAGGCAAAATAAGCCATTTTTCAGCCATTATTAAGGCTCACTTTGCTTTTTACGCTTATGTGTTCAAAAAGACTGAAAAACCGATTAAAACGAACATAATTCCCGATACAATTTATCCTAAAAGTATTCTCTATCATTACTTTGTAAAGAAAGAAAAAAAATATTCCGACCTAAGTTAATTATTGTTAAATAAAATCGTTATTATTAGGAATTTCCAAAAAAAAGTGTAATTTAGATTATAATAATTTTTTAGACACAACTTTTTAATATATATACGATGGGAAGACCAGCAACAAAACCTACCAAACTTAAAGACGGATTTTATTTAGAAATTAGAAATAAAGGTGCTAAATCCGGAATCAAAATTAGAAGAGATTCAAAAGAAGCGATGTTATCTGCAATTAAAGAATACGAGAGAGTTAAAGATGTAGTTGTTTTAGGAGAATCTAAAAACGGTAAACTAAAGGCAGTTTAATAGTAAACTATTCGTTTACTAAATTTACCATAATTTTTTCTAACATTTTTTTCATTTCATAAGCGGAACAATTGTAATTATTCACGATTATGGCAAATGCTATTTTTTTATTGCTATTTGTTGTAACATATCCTGAGTAGCTCCTTACATTTGTCATGTAACCACTTTTACCGTAAATTTTACCTTCGGCAGCAGTCCCCTTGGCAATATTCGATAGTGTGCCGGATTTTCCTGCTATAGATAAAGAATTGTAAAATACTTCTTTATGCTGGCTTTTATCCATTTCAGATAGAATAGAAACTAGCTGTTTTGTAGTTATAGTGTTAAATCTAGATAGCCCACTACCATCATAAAGATACATACCATCAGTATCAATTCCTTTTTCTTTCCAAAAGCTAACTAAAGCTTCTGTACTTGCAGTTGTAGAGCCTTCTTTTTTAACGGTTAAACCAATATGGTTGAGTAAATGTTCTGCATATAGATTGATACTGTACAAATTGGTTTGTTGAATTAGTGAAGCAAGTGTTGGTGATTGAGTTAAAGTAACTTCTATAGTAGTATCTTCAATAAAACTATCACCTAATAGCCTTTTAGTTGTTGGTTGATAAGCTATTTTAATTCCTGATGTTTTTAACACACTATCCAATTCGTAAGCACATAAGTATGCCGGATCAGGAATTGAGCCTTTAACTTTAAATTCACTTCGGTTTTTGGGTATTTCTCCGGAAATATACCTGTTGTATTGAAAAGGCCCTCCATAAATAAAAGACAAATCTTTATTGGTGGAAGTTCCTAAAACATTATTGTCAACACTTAAAAATGGAATGTGTGGATTAATTTGGCTAATAGTTGTTTTTTGAGCTTCATTTTTTGATGAAAGTGCTAAGGTGTAGAAATTTTCATAAATGCTTAATCCGTTTGCTCCAGCACCAAAATAGTTACCTAAATCTTGCCAAATCCATGTAGGAGGGACTTCATTATCAAAAATACTAGCATCAGCAATAATTTTCCCATTAATAGAATCTATTCCTAAAGCTTTAATGGAAGTACTCCAATTACTTAAAAACGCTCCGTAATATGAACGATATCTGTGAGAACCAAGTGCAGGGTCTCCACCACCTTTGATGATAAGGTTACCATTTAAAACACCATTTTCTATTTTTCCTGAATAGTTAATGGTGGTAGTAAACCTGTGAGCTTCGCCTAAAATTTCAAGAGCTGTAGCTGTAGTAATCAATTTTAATGAGGAGGCTGGAACTAAAGCCAAGTTCACATTATGGTCAATAATAGTTTGGTTGTCATTTAAATTGTAAACATAAAAGCTAACTGATGCATTTTTTAAAGCCTTATGTTGCAAAAACTCAGTAAAGGCTTTGTTGGTAGGAGATTGTCCGCTTAAAAACAAAAAACTAAGAAGAGTAACTGAGGTTAAAAAGCTTTTCATTTTTAAAGTTAGTTTATGGGGTCACATTTAATAATCAAATCTCTAATCTAATTCTGTCTTGGTTTGGTAGAGTATTCATAAGCAAGTCTTAACTGTCCATATCTTTTTTCATCAATTATACCGCATCCTGAGTTGAGCATCTCAAAAATGGTAGTTTCTCTTTCTTTTTCATATTTTTTTGAAGTCATAAAAATGGAAAGTGGAGTGGTAGAAAGTTCATCTGGAGTTAAACTTAAAAAATTAATACCTGTTTGTTGTGTACTTATGCCAATTAGTTCAATTTCATCGTCTTTACAATGGTAAGCGTTAATTCCTTCAGAAGTAGCAATTTCCAAATATTGAATTCTTTTTAGCGATTTTTCTATTACTAAGTTGCTGAACATAATTATTAATTCATCAACTTTTTTACTTTTTTCAGCATTCAATTTCCTCCATTCTTCATCATAAATTTCATTTACAATTAAAAATTGCTTGAACTCATGTTCTAGTTCTTTAAGTTCATCGTCTGTTAGTAATCGGTACTTTAACATTTGTTATACAAAAATAAAAAAGCTGTCTTGATGTATAGTTCAGGACAGCTTAAAAAATTCTTAATTTATTTTTAATTATTGTTACTATCTGCTGGATCTAACTCTTTAACTTCAATGTCTTTTAAATCTTTTTCAGTAATCGTTTCATCTAAAAACTGATTGTTTGGATAGGTGTTGTTAAGTTCGTCTATAAGTTCTCCATCAGGAATACCATTTCCGAAAAGTGCTTGCTCTTCCATGGTGTAATCCCATTTTTCATGATTATAGTTTTTGTTTAATCGTAAAGATCTAAAAGCTAACGTTCTTGCCATACGGCTATGGTGAATAGCTCTAAAATTTTTATTTTCACTCATTAATTTTTTAGCTATTTTTTGATGGTGAACAGCTTTAGATAAATCACCAGAATACACTTTTTTCTCATTAACAGTAGAAAAAGCAGCTGTTATTGCTTGGTTGGTTTTGCTTAACACTTTTGAAGCATTGACATTGCTTATATTGGTATTTTGCTTTTCAACCATTTTTTCTTTAACTACCTCTTTTTTTACTGTTGTTGGCTTAATTCTTTGTTGAGCAAAGCTATTAGCTGCTCCTAAAAGTAAAATGGAGAAAAATAATGTTCCAAATATTTTTGTTGTTTTCATATGTAGATATTTATTGTTTTTCATATGTAGATATTTATTGTTTTTTATATGTCATATGGAATAAGCCAGATTATCTTTTTTTCTTTTTGTGTGCTTCAGCACGTGGCTATTTCATAGTTGATTGTTTTGTTTATGGTTGTTTTTCAATTTTTATACCACGATATAAAGTTAAATAATTGTTGTAAATATAGCAAACTTATTTTACAGTTTATCGCTAATAGATTGCTTTGATATAGTTAATTTTACTTCCTACAAAAATGCTTTTTTATAGATGCAACATACAATAAATATATTTCTTCTTTTTATAACATTTTCTTTAATGGCTTGTAGAGAAAATGCTCAGGTAGATTTAATTGTTAGAAACGGTACTATTTATACGGTAAATGATATGTTTGAAATTACTCAGGCCATGGCAATTAAAGATGGTAAAATTGTAGCGATAGGACCTGAAAATGAAATCCTAAATAAATATTATGCAACAGAAGTTATTGATGCAGAAAGAAAAGCCATTTACCCTGGATTTATTGATGCTCATTGTCATTTTGTTGGATATGCTAAAAATTTATTAGAAGTAAATTTAATAGGTTCTAATTCTTTTGATGAAGTGATAGAAAGACTTCAGCAGTTTGTAGTCAAAAATGAAACACCCAAAGGTAGTTGGATAATAGGAAGAGGTTGGAATGAGAATTTTTGGCAAGATAAAAAAATGCCTACTAAAGAAAAATTAGATGAATTTTTTCCTGATAATCCTGTTTTTCTGTCAAGAGTGGACGGACATGCAGCTTTGGTTAATCAAAAAGCAATGGATTTAACAGGAATAAAAGCAAATATAAAAATTGAAGGAGGTAGAATTGATTTAGTAAATGGAAAGCTTACCGGAATTTTAATTGATAATGCAAAAATGCATGTACAAAATCAGTTACCGGAATATACTCATGCTCAGATAGAAAAAGCTTTAATTGAAGCAGAAAAATATCTTTTTGAAGTTGGATTAACAACTGTTGATGATGCTGGTCTAGAAAAAGCTGATATTGAGTTGATTGACGAATTGCAACAAGCCAATAAGCTTCATATTAAAGTGTATGCCATGGTAAGTGCAACACCTGAATTACTTGATTATTATCTAGAAAAAGGCATCTACAAAACATCTAAATTAAATGTTGCTTCTTTTAAGTTTTATGCTGACGGCTCTTTGGGTTCAGAAAGTGCTTGTTTGTTAGAGGATTACCATACCACTAAGCATAATAAAGGATTGATTTTACATGAACTTGAGTTTTATGAAAAATATGCACCATTAATAGCTGAAAAAGGTTTTCAGATGAATACACATGCCATAGGTGATTCTGCTACTCGGATGATGTTGAAAGTTTATGAGCAAGTATTAACAACAACCAATGATAAAAGATGGAGAATAGAACATGCTCAAGTGGTTCACCCGGAAGATTTAGAGAAATTCAGAAAACTAACCATTATTCCTTCTGTTCAACCTACACATGCGATGTCTGATATGGAGTGGGCAGCAGAAAAATTAGGTGATGATAGAATGAAAACAGCTTATGCTTATAAAGATTTATTAAATCAATTAGGTATGATAGCGTTGGGAACTGATTTTCCTGTGGAAGATATTAATCCTTTATATACTTTTTATAGTGCTACTATTCGAAAAAACCTAGAAGGAAAACCTGAACAAGGCTTAATGATGGAAAATGCATTGAGTAGAGAAGAAGCATTAAAAGGGATGACTATTTGGGCTGCCATAGCTAATTTTGAAGAAGAAGAAAAAGGTAGTTTAGAAGTAGGTAAAAGTGCTGATTTTATTATCACGAACAGAGATATTATGAAAGTTGATGAACAAGAACTCCTTAAAACTAAAGTAGAAAAAACTTTTATAGACGGAAAAATGGTTTTCGAGAATTGATTTGGGGATTAACTTTTAGTACCATAGTTGCTTAATGAATGGTTTTTGTTATAATGTTTGTCAGCTAAGTATAATATTCTATCAGAGTCTGAAAAAGGAATACTCAACTTGTCGCATTTTTTCTTTAAAATATCTAAATATTCAAAATACATATTTATCTCATCTTGTATAGTTTGTTCAGTTTTATACGGTTTTAAAGAAAGAGACTTTCCATATAAAAATCTATAGACTCTTTGGTCAATAATTTGAAAAAGGTTTTTATTTCTAAATCTTAGAATTGTTGATGCCATAGGGAGTTGAATTCCTTTAGTTTTAGGACTTAATAAAATGGTTAAAAGCTCTCTTGCAATATTTTTTTGTTCTTCAGTTAGAACTTTTTCGTTAATATTTATTTTGTTTAACAATATAAATACTTCATCTGGTAATTTTGCATATCTATTTACTTTCCACAGTACAATTTCATTTATAATCTCTTGGTTAAAATCATTAGAATAACTATCAAGTTTACTCGTCAATTCTTCTTGATATTTAAATTCGCCAAAATTTTCTTCAACATTGAAAATTTCGTGATCTATAGTTATAATTTCTTTTTGGTTATCCATGTTGTTTTTCTGTAATTAATAACTCTCTTAATCCTCCTTCTGTAAAGCAGCCAACACCATTTTAATATCACTATAAGAAATACTATTGTCTAATTGGGATTTGAGTTCATTTAGTCCGGAAATTTCCTTGTTTTTTTTGTACACTTTAGTAATAGCATCAATGGTTTTTTTAGGAAGTAAGGTGGCGATGTCAATTTCTCCCACCCCAACATAATGAGCTAAATGTCCGATAACGGTGCTTTCTACAAAACCTCTTTCTTTGGCAATTTCTTTTACATTTTTACCTGCTTTGTATAAATCAAAACTCACTTTTTTGGTATCAACTTTTGGAGCTTTCTTTTCTACTTTTTTCAGTTTTTCGGTGCGGGTTTCAACTTCCTTCTTAGAGCTTAGTTTACTCTTATCAAACTCCTGATTGTTAAGTGCTGACTCTACTAGTGTTTTCGCTTTTGTTAGTTGCTGAATTTGTTTAAAAAAATAGCTTTCTAACTCTTTAAGCTCAGTAATGTATTTTTTTACTTTGGTTTTGGTTTTTAAGTTCTCAATATGTTCAAAAATAGCTTCAGATTGGGTTTTTAATAATGGAGTAAAATAATTGTTGGCAGCAGTTATTCTTTCAAATAAATGTTGTTGGTCATTGTTTTCGGAAATTATTTTTTTAAGCTGTCTTTTAAAATTTTCCGCTGGAGAAACTAATTCCTCTACTTTGCTTTGAAGTGTTTTTGCCCACTCCAAATAAGCTTGTTTTGCAGAAAGGTTTTCTGCTTTGGTATAACTTTCAGCATGAGCTTTTACCTGATAAAGCAAATCTGATAGGTCGTAGCTATTTACTAAATAATTTAAGAAAAAATATTTTTCTTCAGTTTTTAAAATGTTTTCTATGGCTTCAATATCTGGTTTCGATTGGCAAAACTGGGCAATATGTTGATCAATAGATAAACTATTAGTGTTGAGGTTACTGGTCATTACCAAGCCATCTAAACTTCTCAACCTCGAAAGAGCAACATAGACTTGCCCTTGAGCAAATGCATTCCCAATATCTATAATAGCTTTATCAAAAGTTAATCCCTGACTTTTATGAACGGTTATCGCCCAAGCAAGTTTTAAGGGATATTGAATAAACTTTCCCACTATATTGTATTCAATTTCATTAGTTGCCGGGTTGAGTTGATATTTTACATTTTCCCAAGTATATTTCTCGACTATAATTAAGTCGCCATCACTTGTTTTTACTTCAATATTATCATCACTTAAATCGGTTATCACACCAATTTTACCATTAAAAAACTGTTGTTTTCCGCTAGGGTCATTTTTAATAAACATTACCTGAGCACCTTTCTTTAGCTCTAAACTTTCATCGAGAGGGTAGTTGTATGGACTAAAATCACCTTCTATATCTGCCTGAAAATAATAAGATGTTGATTTTATTTTATCTAATTCTTCTCTGTTATAGCTGTCCGCTTGTTTGTTATGAGTGGTTAATCGTATAAATCCTTCATCAGGTGTTGGTTTAAAATTGGGTTGAAAATGAGCTTTTAGTGTTGTAATATCTTCTGGAGAAACCTTGTTGTCTCTTAAATTATTAAGTAAGCCAATAAATTTAGTATCTGCCTGGCGATAAATTTTGTCTAATTCAATTTGGATAGGAGGAGAGTTGTTAAATGCTTGAGCATTAAAAAAATAAATTGACGAATAGTAGTTTTTCAACACATTCCATTCAAAATCTTTTACCACAGGTGGAAGTTGCAATAAATCCCCAATTAGTAGTAATTGAACTCCTCCAAAAGGAATGTTTTTTCTTCTTTTCACACTTCTGAGCATGGTATCAATAGCGTCCAATAAATCTGCTCTAAGCATACTTACTTCGTCAATTATTAGTAATTCCAGCTCTCTTAAAAGTTTTATTTTATTTCTATTGAGTTTGGCATTTTTTAATAAAGAGGCAGGTGTATTTATTTGCTGATTTTCATTAAAATAATTTGCACTATTATCTTCGGGGATAAAATAACCAAAAGGCAATTGAAACAAAGAGTGTAGCGTTACACCACCTGCATTTATGGCTGCAATTCCAGTAGGAGCAGCAACAATTACTTTTTTGTGAGTATGTTGTACAACGTGTTTTAGGAAGGTAGTTTTTCCTGTTCCTGCTTTTCCTGTAAGGAAAATATGGCGGTTGGTATGGTTGATAAATTTTGAAGCAAATGCCGTTAAGCTTGATTGGTTATAAGTCATTATTTAAAAAGCATTTATTCGTTTCCGTAAGTGGCTAAAATCATGGTAACATCAAAACCCAACCAAGGAGCAGATAGGTTGGCTCGTTTTCTACTCAACCGTTTTTGATATACCATTCCAATTTTCGTTGCAAATTTTTCTTCATAAAGTTGTTGACTGATAAGGTTGACATCGTTTTGTTGAATTACTGTTGCAACTGAATCTAACGAATGACCTCCAATGTTTTCAGCTTGATGAACAGACGTATATTCGTACATCATTTGCCCCTCATTATTAAAATTATTACCATCCCAAGTTTTGTTGGCACGAACAGGAAAAATTAATTTTACATAGCGGATGTTTTCTTCTACTTTTTGGTAGTTAGTGGTTGAGATTTTACTGCTCCAAACATCAACTAATTCCCAGTGAGTACTGTCATTATGTTTTTTATAACGTTCTATCCTATAAGCAGGGTCTCCTTGTAAATCGGTGATTTGAGATTCTAATTTTTCTTTAATTTGATATTGAAAAGTATCAATACTATTGGTGAAATCATCATAAAAAATAGAATCTACATTATAAATAATATAGTTGCTAATTGAAAGTCCTGCGTAATTATAGTTTAAATTAGGACGCACCACATTATCCTTATCAGATTTGCAGCCAATAAGCGTTGCAAAACACAATATCAGACAATATGTAAATAATCGTAACATTTTCTAATAGGCTAATTTACAATTTTTTTACTTATTTCTTTTTAGCAATTTCGTAAATATCCAATCTTCTATCTTTTAAATTTCTTACACTTCCGAAATTATGTAGTTCAGTAAGCAAGTCCATATCTACATCTGCAATTAAAATCATTTCTGTATTTGGAGTTGCTTCGGCTTTTATTCCGTTTGATGGAAATTGAAAATCGCAAGGTGTAAAAACTCCTGATTGAGCAAATTGAATATCCATATTGTGTACATTAGGTAAATTACCAACGCTACCGCCAATAGCAACATAGCATTCGTTTTCTATGGCTCTAGATTGTGCACAAAGTTTAATTCTAGAAAATCCATTTTGAGTGTCGGTAAGGAAAGGAACAAATAAAATTCCAACACCATCATCTGCCAACATTCTTGGTAGTTCAGGGAATTCAACATCATAACAAATTAAAATACCAATTTTGCCGCAGTCAGTATCAAAAGATTTTAGTTGACTTCCGCCTTGCATTGCCCAAACTTTTTTCTCATCCGGAGTAGGATGTAGTTTTTCGTATTCTTCAATTTCTCCGTTTCTTTTTAGCAAATAACCCACATTGTAAAGTTGATTGTCAACCAATTTTGGCATACTACCGCCAATAATATTGATGTTGTAAGAAATGGCTAGTTTAGAAAAACGTTCAACAATTTCTGGAGTGTATTCAGCCAATTTTCTAATGGCATCAGACTCGTTAAGGTGGTTGTATTTTGCCATTAAAGGAGCATTAAAAAACTCTGGGAAAAGAGCAAAATCGCATCGGTAGCCACTTAGTGTATCAATAAAGTATTCTGCCTGACGCATTAAGTTATCTAAATCTTCATAAGGACGCATTTGCCATTGTACAATTCCTATTCGAACAATTTTTTTAATGGTTTTGGCTTTTTTCGTAGGTTTTTCATAATAAATATTATCCCAACGTAATAAAACTGCATATTCTCCAGAAGCTTCATCGCCTTCTAAATACCCTTTAATAATTCTTACGGGATGGAAATCATTAGAAATTTGATAGTTTAAAACAGGGTCATGAATTTCATGTGTTCTTACTTTTTGAATATATTCTTTAGGTGTCATTTCACTGGCGTGTAAATGGTAGTTCGGAATTCTTCCACCCATAAAAATAGCTCTTAAATCCAGATTTTCGCAAAGTTCTTTACGGTATTCATAAAGTCTTCTACCTAAGCGTAATCCACGATATTCTGGTTTGATAAAAATATCAATTCCATACAACACGTCACCATCTTCAGTATGGGTATTAAAAGTGTAGTTACCTGTAATTTCTTTGTAGGTATGTTGGTCGTCAAATTTTTGAGAATCAACAATAATAGACAAAGCGCAACCGGCAATTTTACCGTTTACTTTAATAACCACCTGTCCTTTGGGGAATTTTTTTAGTAAATTGTTAATTTGTCTTTCTTTCCAGTAAGAATCGGGCATATTTTTATAAGAAGCAATCATCGCTTCTTTTAACTCTTCATAATCGGAAAGAGAAAGGAACTCTAATGTGATTTTTTGTTGCTTTTCGTTCATAATAAAATAAGTTCTATTTTTGTTTTAGAATCTAAACAAAATTACTTCTTTTTAATCAAGAAAATGGAATATCAAGATATACAAATATGGGAAGTTTTAGCAGGGCTAGGGTTGTTTCTTTTTGGTATGTTTATGATGGAGGAGTCGTTGAAAAATCTTGCAGGAAGAACATTTAAAAAGTTTCTAAGAAAGCATACTAACAACTCTGTTAAGGCGGTTTTTTCGGGTACTTTAATTACAGGGGCATTACAAAGTAGCTCAATGGTTGCGTTGTTAGTAATGTCTTTTGCCGGAGCAGGCATTATTGGTTTAAAAAATGGCATAGGTATTATTTTAGGAGCCAATTTAGGAACGACTATGACGGGATGGATTGTCTCTTGGTTAGGATTTAAGTTAGATTTAGGAGCTATTATTCTGCCATTTATAGCCATTGGGGGATTGGGAATAATTTTTTTAAAATCAGAAAAACTTTCTAATCTAAGTAAGTTATTAATGGGGTTTAGTTTTATTTTTTTAGGGTTAAACTACATGAAAAATGGTTTCGCTGAATTTGCTGAACACATTGATTTTTCATTTATAACAGATAAACACCCATTGTTATTTGTTGCTTTTGGAATATTGCTTTCAGCAAGTATCCAATCTAGTTCTGCAGCCATGATGATTTTCTTATCCTCGTTGGCGGCAGGAGTAATTACATTGAACCAGGGTTTTTATTTGGTAATAGGTAGTGATTTGGGGACAACCATTACAGCTATTATAGGAACTATAAATGCGAATTCGATTAAGAAAAAAGTGGGGTGGTCGCAAGTTTTTTTTAATGTGTTTAATACGATATTAGCATTATCCTTTATTAAAGGATACAGTTATGTTATAAAAGATGTTTTTACAATACGGGAAGATTTATTTGCATTGGTTGTTTTTCATAGTATGATGAATTTGGTGGGAATTATTTTATTGTTACCATTTTTAAAGCAGTTTGCCCAGTTGTTAGATAAAGTAATTAGTCCTAAAGAGAAGAGAATGGCTAAAAAGCTTGAGTTGGCAAGTTCTAAGGAAACCCATGCTGGCATTGCTGCTTTAGAACAAGAGTGTGTGGTTTTTATTCAAAAAGCGATAGCTTTGAATCAGCAGTTTTTACAACTAATTAAACAAAATAAAACGGTTGATGAGGTGTACTTTAACTTAAAACAATATGAAACTGAAATTGTGAGGTTTTATGTAGAGTTACAGCAAAATGAACTTTCTGAGGAGGAAGCTAACAGAATAAATCAGTTGGTAGCAAGTTTTAGAAATGCAACTCTTTCTTCAAAAGATTTAAAAGATATTAAACATAATTTAGATGATTTGAATAAAGCAGCTGTAGATAAGTTTTTCAGTCTGTATAAAAAAGTCAAAAAAAACCAACAGCAGTTTTATAATGAATTAATGGCGTTAACAGAACATTTTAGCGTTTCTTCTTATGCCGATATTGAACAACTCAATCAGATTCAGTCTGGTTATTATCAGAATGAAGTTGCTATGATTTATGAACTTATTAAAGAAAGTAAAGAGTCGGAAACAGATATTCCTTCTTTATTGAATATGGTAAGAGAAATAAATAATTCTAATGAATCGATGTTGAGAGCAATGAATAATTTAATTGCGAAGTAAAAGAAGTTCTTGAATTTCTTATTTCGTATAACGAGGAGTTTTTGGTGAATCCGCCACAAGTTCATTTAATTGGTTCATTTCTTCAGCAGTAAGTTTTCTCCATTTTCCAACTGGCATATCCAGATGGATATTCATAATTCTGATACGTCTTAGCTTTCTTACTTCATAACCTAAATGTTCACACATTCTTCTTATTTGTCGGTTTAACCCTTGAGTAAGAATAATGTTGAAACTAAACTTGTCAATAGCTTTTACCTTACATTTTTTAGTAACAGTATCTAAAATAGGAATACCATTGCTCATTTTTTGAATAAAATCAGTAGTTATAGGTCTATTTACGGTAACGATGTACTCTTTTTCGTGGTTATTTCCGGAACGTAGGATTTTATTTACAATGTCACCATCGCTGGTAAGTAAAATCAATCCTTCGCTAGGTTTATCCAATCTACCAATAGGGAAAATTCTTTTTGGATAGTTGATGTAGTCTATGATATTATCTTTTTCAACGCGAGTATCTGTTGTACAAACAATACCAATAGGTTTGTTAAACGCAATATAGTCAAAGTTTTCGTTGGTGTTTTTTATAGGTTTCCCATCAACCATTACTACATCATCAGGAGTAATTTTAGTTCCCATTTCAGGAACTTTTCCGTTTATCGTTACTCTTCTTTGCTCAATAAGTTTATCGGCAGCCCTTCTAGAGCAGAAACCCATTTCACTGAGGTATTTGTTTATTCTAATTTCGTTTTCCATAATTGAGTTAGCAAAATTAAGGATAGCTTTGGTTATAAAGTTAAAAAAGCCGAACTCAATATTGAATTCGGCTTTTTTAGTGGCGGAGAGAGGGGGATTCGAACCCCCGGTACGATTTCTCGCACGCATGTTTAGCAAACATGTGGTTTCAGCCACTCACCCATCTCTCCAAATGGGAGCTGCAAATGTAATAATCCATTTGTTATAGAAGAAATATTACTCCTATTTTTTTTTATTAAATTAGTGCTTGATTTTTACCACTTTAGAAAAATATCTCCAATTACAAAAACAGCAAATACAACGCTAGCTATTCCATTTGTAGTAAAAAAAGCTAAATTTACTTTACTTAGGTTGGTTGGAGAAACAATTAAATGCTGGTAAATTAATAATCCGATAAAAATAGTAGCACCTATCCAGTATAACCAATTAAAATCTGACTGAATTCCTGCCCAAATCACAAAAAAAGCGGTAATAAAATGTAAAAAAGATGAAAAATGTAATGCGTTTTTTTTTCCCATCCATACCGGAATGGAGTGTAATTGTTGTTGTTTGTCAAAACTTTCATCTTGCAAGGCATAAATAATATCGAAACCGCTCACCCAAAATAATACAGCAAAAGAGAAATATAATGGAAGCCAGTCAAAAGCTCCCGTAACAGCCAAGTAAGCGCCAATAGGAGCTAATCCCAATCCTATACCCAATACCAAATGACATAAAGCTGTGAATCTTTTGGTGTAACTGTAGCCTAAAACAACTAATAATGCAATAGGAGAGAGGTAAAAGCATAAAGGGTTTATAAAGTAGGTAGTAGCAATAAATAACACACAATTTATAATTACAAAAACCAAAGCTGAGGTAGGTTTTATTGTTCCGTTAGGGATTTCTCGTACATTAGCAGTACGTTCGTTGGCTTTGTCAATTTTTCGGTCAACATAACGGTTGAAAGCCATAGCAGCACTACGGGCAAAAACCATACATAGAATTACATAGATAAAAGTTGTCCATTTAAAATCGTATCCATGTACACCAATGGCAATAAAAAAACCAATTAACGCAAAGGGTAATGCAAAAATAGTGTGCGAAAATTTTACTAAGGATAAGTAGTTTTTCATTAATTGAATATGAAATAATTTATGGCGAAATTAAGAAAAGAGGCTCTATAAATAGTTTTTGATAATATTCAAAATTCAAATATAAGGTTTAAAAAAGTGCTATTTTAAATTTACAACTGAGTATGAGGGATTTTCGTTTTTTTTTATATCTTAGCTGAAAATTAAAAATAATACCTATGAAAAAAATATTTTTCACATTATTATCGAGTAGCTTTTTATGGGTTGCTTGTGAATCTAATAATGAAAAAGTAACAACAGAAGAAGATGTTGTTGAAGAAGTGAAAACGGTTACAGAAGAAGAATCTATGAGTTATTTATTGCCTTCTCCACTTCAAATTGCAGAAATATTTAAAAACTCAGGATTAACCTATATTGGCGATTTAACTAATTCAACAGAATCAGCTGCTTCTTATAATACAAAATATAGCCAGAAATTAAACTTTGGTGTTTATTCGGCAGATATGGCTTATTGCATTATTAATAATCAAACTCAATCAGCTATTAATTATTTGTCAACACTAAGGGAGTTGTCAGAAAAAATGTGGATGACCGATGTTTTTAATACGATGGGGTTATCTAAAAGATTAGAAAATAACGTTGGTGAACAAGATTCATTAACAACTATAATGGCTGATTTGCAAATTAGGTTAGATAATTATTTAGATGAAAATGGAATGGGATATACCGGACCTGTAATTTTTACCGGAGCATGGATAGAAACCATGTATTTAGGAGCAAAAGTAAATCAAGCAAATAGCAATGAAAAACTTATTTATAGACTTACTGAGCAATCGGTAGTATTAGAGAATTTGCTAAAAGCGTTAGAACAAATAAATGAGGATAATGATTTTGATGAGTTAATTGCCGATTTAAAAGTTATAAATGAAAATTTTGATGTGTTGGAAGAAAGTGAAGAGGCTAAACTTAGTGATGAACAAGTTGAGAAATTAAGTGTGCAAATTATTGAGTTAAGAAATAAGATTATTAAAAATTAAATAACAGATGAAAAAGGTAATATTTTACAGTACAATTTTAGTGTTATTATTAACTACTACAGCATTAAAGTTAGAAGAAGTGCAGTGTGTGGCAGCAGATTTAAAAAATGAATTGATGCCAGTACTTAAACCGGAGTATAAGTATGACTCATCAAAAATTACAAGGGTTTTATACAAAAAAGAAGCTTTTCAGTCGGGGGTAGAAGTACCTTTATTTATGGGTGAAAAATATCGTTTTGTGTTTAATACAGCAGGTTTGCCTAAAGATATTGAAATTAATATCTTTGATAAAAAACCTTCCAATAAGATGAAGAATGCTTTATTTACATTAAGTAGTGTAAGAGAAATGGGAAAAAATATCTATACCTATGAACCGGAAAAATCTAAAAAGATGTATGTTGTTTATACTATTCCCGCCACTGAAGAGGAAAATTTAAAAGGCTGTGTGGTCTTTTTGTTGGGTTACAAATTGTAATTATCAATAGCTTTTCTAACGCTTCCATATTTTGCTAGTAATTCATTGGCTGTTTTATAGTCTATCGATAATGCTTTCATTATCATTTGTGTTCCTCTGTCCACCAATTTGTCGTTAGAAAGTTGCATGTCCACCATTTTGTTGCCTTTAACTTTCCCCAATTTTATCATTACAGAAGTAGAGATCATATTCAGTACTAATTTTTGAGCGGTTCCTGATTTCATGCGTGTGCTTCCTGTTACAAATTCAGGACCTACGATTACTTCAATGGGGTAGTTGGCTACTTCAGCAATTTTCGATTGTGAATTGCAAACAATACATCCGGTTACTATTCCATTTTTATTACAAGCAGATAAACCTCCTACAACATAAGGGGTAGAGCCGGAAGCAGCTATGCCAATAACTACATCATTGGAGTTAATGTTGTATTCTTGCAAATCTTTCCATGCTTGTTCGGTGTCGTCTTCAGCAAATTCTACGGCTTTTCTTATAGCGACATCTCCACCGGCAATTAAACCTATCACTAAGTTAAAATCTACACCAAAAGTTGGCGGGCACTCAGAAGCATCAATAATACCCAACCTCCCGCTTGTTCCCGCACCAATATAAAATAACCTTCCACCAAGTTGCATTTTTTCTACAATAACATCAATTAATGGGATGATGTTGGCGATGCATTTTTCTACAGCAAATGCTACTTTTTTATCTTCATCATTAATGCTGGTTAATAATTCTTTGGTTGACATTTTTTCAAGTTCATCGTAATGAGAATCTGATTCAGTAGTTTTTTGCATGATAAAAAAGCATTTTAATTTTTGATGTAAAGATAAAAAAAGAACCGTAACAACTATTGCTACGGTTCTTAATAATTAGTTATGTTAAAACAGAAAATTAATATCTGTAGTATTCAGGTTTGTATGGACCTTCTACTTTAACACCTATGTATTCTGCTTGCTCCGGAGTTAATTCATCTAACTCAACACCAATTTTTGCTAAGTGTAAACGAGCTACTTTTTCATCTAAGTGTTTTGGTAACATGTACACTTCATTTTTGTAGTTAGCTGAGTTTTTCCATAATTCTAACTGAGCCAACACTTGGTTAGTGAAAGAATTACTCATTACAAAAGAAGGATGTCCTGTTGCACAACCTAAGTTTACTAATCTACCTTCAGCTAATAAGATGATTTGATTACCATTTTTCAGGTTATACATATCAACCTGAGGTTTGATAGTATCTTTTGTAGCATTTGTATTTAACCAGTTAACATCAATTTCGTTATCGAAGTGACCAATGTTACAAACGATAGCTTTGTCTTTCATTTTTTCGAAATGACGACCTTGAATAATGTCTTTGTTTCCTGTTGTAGTAACAATAATGTCGCCTTGTCCAACAACATCTTCCATTTTTTTGACAGCGAAACCGTCCATTGCAGCTTGTAAAGCACAAATTGGGTCAATTTCAGTAACAATAACTCTTGCTCCTGCACCTCTTAAAGAAGCAGCAGAACCTTTGCCAACATCACCATAACCAGCAACAACAGCCACTTTTCCAGCCATCATTACATCTGTAGCTCTTCTAATAGCATCAACTAAAGATTCTTTACATCCATATTTGTTATCAAATTTAGATTTAGTAACAGAATCATTAATATTAATAGCAGGCATTACTAACGTGCCTTTTTTCATTCTTTCGTAAAGACGGTGAACACCTGTAGTAGTTTCTTCAGATAATCCTTTAATTTCTTTAGTCAATTCAGGGTAAGTGTCAAAAACCATATTGGTTAAATCGCCACCATCATCTAAAATCATGTTTAGCGGTTTTCCGCCTTCAAAAGCAAATAATGTTTGCTCTATACACCAGTTGAATTCATCTTCGGTTAAACCTTTCCAAGCAAAAACAGGAACACCTGTAGCAGCAATAGCAGCAGCAGCCTGATCTTGAGTTGAGAAAATGTTGCATGATGACCAACTTACTTCAGCACCTAAGTGCACTAATGTTTCAATAAGGACAGCAGTTTGAATTGTCATGTGAAGACATCCAGCAATTCTTGCACCTGCTAGAGGCTTAGAATTTCCATATTCTTCTCTGATAGCCATTAATCCTGGCATTTCAGCTTCTGCTAATCTAATTTCTTTTCTTCCCCATTCGGCAAGAGAAATGTCTTTAACTTTGTAGGGTAATTTTTCCACGTTTGTAGTATTCATTATGGTTAAGTTTAATAATTTTGATTATACGATGCGAAGTTACTAAATAACCATGAACCAATAAATAAAATGCCACTATTTCTCATAAAAAAACCTAATAATCACGTTCATATTGCCGTATGGAAAATCAATGAATCTCAAGATGAATTGCTGGAAATGCTGAAAGATAAAGTAGCTGAGCCTGATGATGCTATGACTTCTTCTAACCAATCAAAGTTTAATCAGAGAATTGCGGTTAGATTACTTTTAGCTCATTTTTTTGATTCTTTTAAATTGGTTTATGATGATAAAGGAAAACCTCATTTAGCAGATAAAGAAAACGTGCATATTTCTATTTCTCATGCCAATGAATTTGTAGCAATAGCTGTAAATTACCAAGAACCTTGTGGGATAGATATTGAAAAAATTTCAGCAAAGGTGTTACGTGTAAAAAGAAAGTTTATGAATGAAAAAGAACTCGATTTGGCAGCAGAAAATGAAGAATTGGCAACAACTATGTGGAGTGCAAAAGAAGCGTTGTACAAATATTACGGAAGAAAAGAAGTGATTTTTGATAAAGATTTATCCTTAAGTCACCTATCTTTAAGTGAATGTGATTTTATTGGCAAGATAAAACTTAATGGTTTTGAAAAGCAATTGAATTTGAAAAAAGAAAAAGTAGAAAATTTTATGTTGGTTTATACTTATTGAAACCTTTCTTTTGTTTTTTGAAAAATATTAAATAGGTTTGGTAAATATTTTATTACGTTTGTAAGTAATATGGAAATTAATCAACTTTACTCAGAAATAAGTGCTAAAATGGCAAGTAATAAAAAGATGCTTGCAGTATTAATAGACCCTGATAAGCAAAATTATTCTGAGCTTTTAAAAACTATTAATTTATGTAATGATAGTGAAGTTGATTTTATTTTTGTTGGAGGAAGTTTGCTTACTAGTGGAGATATAGAAAAAACAGCTCGTTTTATAAAAGAAAATACTTCCATTCCATTAATTATTTTCCCGGGAAGTACCAATCAAATTACCCATTATGCGGATGGAATTTTAATGTTATCTTTAATTTCCGGTAGAAATGCAGAGTTTTTAATCGGTAACCATGTAGTAGCTGCACCTTATATTAAAAAAGCTAACCTAGAAGCACTTTCTACAGGTTATATTTTGGTTGATGGAGGAGCAGCAACAACCGTAAGTTATATTAGCAACACCTTACCAATTCCGCACAATAAACCCGAAATTGCCGCAGTTACAGCATTGGCAGGCGAGTATTTGGGTATGAAAATGATTTATTTAGATGCAGGAAGTGGAGCAAAACAGCATGTTACCCCAGAAATGATTCAGCAAGTAAAAGCAACTATTTCTATTCCACTAATTGTTGGAGGAGGAATAACTAATGCTGCTACAGCTCAACAAATTTATGCATCTGGAGCGGATATGATTGTTATTGGAAACGGAACAGAAAGCAATAGAAATCTTATCACTGAAATTTCAAAAGAAAAATTTAAAATAGCAACCTAAAAACGATTACACCTTATGGCTAAGAAAAAAGTTAAGAAAATCTACGTGTTAGATACCTCAGTAATATTATATGATTACAATGCAATTAACAATTTTGAAGATAACGATATAGCCATACCAATTACCGTTTTAGAAGAGTTAGATAATTTTAAAAAAGGTAATGACACCAAAAATTACGCTGCACGCGAATTTATTAGGTTTGTCGATAAAATAAGTGGAAATCATACCCTACAAAAATGGATTCCTATTAAAGAGAAAGGTAGTGGCTTGTTTAAAATTGTGATGCACTATAATTCTACTAAAATAGATGCATCAATGGTTTTTAGTGATGATAAAAATGATCATAAAATTCTTAATGCTGCTATTTCTTTAAAAGAAGAGTTTCCTGCAAAAACTGTTGTATTGGTTACAAAAGACATTAACCTCAGGTTAAAAGCTAAAGCACTTGATATACAATCGGAAGATTATTTGACAGGCAAGGTTAAGGATGTTAAGAAATTAGTAGAAACAGGTAAGCAAATTATTGAAGATGTTGATAGTGAAATTACCAAAAGAGTTTATGCAGGAGATAAGGTTTATGAGACAGAAATAAATGGTGTGAAGCTTAAAAATAATACTTACTATGTTTTCAGAAATGAAAAATCATCAGCGTTAGCTTATTTTAATCCCTTAGAGCAAGCTATAGAAAGAGTTGAAAAAGAATATGTTTACGGAATAAAACCTAAAAATGCTGAGCAAACTTTTGCAGTTCATGCCTTGTTGAACGATAATATTAAATTGGTAGCCTTACAAGGTGTTGCTGGAACAGGAAAAACCTTATTAGCATTAGCAAGTTCGTTGGAACAAAAAAATAAATACAACCAAATTATCTTGGCTCGACCAATAGTGCCATTGAGCAACAGAGATATTGGTTATTTACCTGGTGATGCCAATGAGAAGATTGGTCCTTATATGGAACCACTTTGGGATAATTTGAAATTCATTAAAAATCAATTTGGCTTAAAGGAAAAACGTCACAAAAATATTGATGAAATGCAGGAGCAAGGAAAAATTGTAATTACTCCGTTGGCATATATAAGAGGAAGAAGTTTGAGCGATGTTTATTTTATTGTGGATGAAGCACAAAACCTAACACCACACGAGGTAAAAACCATTATTACCCGAGCAGGAGAAAATACCAAAATTGTATTTACAGGTGATGTGAACCAAATTGATTCTCCTTATTTAGATGAGCAAAGTAATGGACTTTCTTACCTAATAGATAAACTAAAAGGACATCACTTATTTGCTCACATAAAACTAGAAAAAGGCGAACGCTCTGAATTAGCCAACTTGGCAAATGAAATGCTGTAGAGTTAGTTTAGATAGTTTATAAGGTTAAGAGTTTTGGGGGTGAAGTTTTGGGATTTATGTTATGTTTTCAAAATATCATACAATTGTTCCAACTCTTGTTTTTTATCCAAATAACCCAAATTATCATAGGTAAATACTAGATGTTGGATTAAGCGTTGTATAATGGTAAGATTGTCACATGGTATATAGTAACTCGCTTTTGGACTTAATTTTAGTTGAGCTAAGAAGTTATCAATGTCATATTTGCTAAAAATAGTTCCTTTATTAAATAGGTTGATATAAAACAAAATATCATTAGGCTTTTCGGAATAAGCTAAGACAAAATGTGCCGGAACATTTACACCATAAATAGGAATATTTAGCAATTTACAGACAGAAATGTACAGAATTCCCAATGTAATGGGATTTCCTGATTTGGACTCTACTACATTATTAATAAAGGAATTTTTGGGAGAATTAATATTTTTTGTGTTTCCATGAAAGCCATGAATTTCAAAAAAAATTCTGTTTAGCACGTTTACTTGTTCTAAAGCAGTAAGATTTTCATTTAATTCTAACCAAGTATCTTGTTTTAATTGATTAATGGTTTTATGAATTAGTTCCTCATCAATATCAGGATATTGGTATTTGGCAACAATAATAGCACCTTGAATTAAATCTTGCTCTGGAGAATTTTTCCAATCGGATAGTGCTTTTTTAACATCTTCAAATTGTAAATGATGGATAATGTTTTCAATTCTTTCTTGGCGAAGCACATCTAATGAACTTTCCCAAGCATCTTCCAGATGTGGAATTACATCATTCCCTATAGAAATAATTTTATTTTTGATTTCATCAAAAACAGCATTATCCGGGTCGTCCAATAACTCTATTAGTGCTTTTAACTCTTTGTCTGACATGTTTCAAATTTACGTCAGCACTTAAAGTTTGTGAGTTAATTAAACAATAACTTATTAACTCAATTCTGTTAATTTGGATAAAGTAAGCTCTATTAGCTTTTTAAGAGGAGGCTTGTAATCCTTGCTAAACTCTTTTGCAAATCTGTTGGCAACAGCCACGCAAACTGTGCAGGCATTATGTCCCATTGCTCTGGAAAGTCCGTAAAGTGCAGAGGTTTCCATTTCAAAATTTACAATTTGGTGGTTATTGTAGTTAAATTGATTTAGTTTTTCATTTAATTGTTTTTCTTTAAGTGGAATTCTAAGCATTCTGCCTTGTGGACCGTAAAAACCAGGAGCGGTAGCTGTAATTCCAATATGACAATCATTCTTAAACAAATCTAACAATTGGTTGGAAGCTTTTACAAAATAAGGTTGAGCAAAAGTTCTTGCATAGTTGGTTTGTTCGTAAAAAGCGGTTAGTAATTGGTTTTCTTCGTCCGTTTGTTCAAATTCATAAAAGTTCATTAATCCATCTAACCCCAAACCAAAAGAAGAAGCAACAAAACTATTTACAGGAATTTCTTTTTGCATGGCTCCACAAGTTCCTATTCTTATAATGTTCAATGATTTTTTTTCAGCTTTAATGGTTCGGTTCTCTATATCTATATTGACTAGAGCATCTAATTCATTTAAAACAATATCAATATTGTCGGTTCCCATTCCTGTTGACATTACTGTAATTGGTGTGTTATTTAAAATACCGGTATGTGTGACAATTTCTCTATTGCTTACTTTGTGATCTATTCTATCAAAATAATTGGAAATAACTTTAACTCTTCCGGGGTCGCCAACAACAATTACATTTTTGGCCAATTGCTCCGGATGAAGTTTTAGATGGTAAATACTATTGTCCGGTTGTAAAACTAATTCTGAAGGTTCAATTTTATGCATATCGGTAAGCTTTAGAAAACAAAAAAAGACATTAATTTTCAAAATTAATGTCTTTTAAAGTTAAATTATAGTTGGTTGACAGTTATTATTTTTTGTCAGCAGCTTTTTTGGTTGTAGTTTTTTTAGCAGCAGTGCTTGTTGAAGCTTTTTTTGCTGTATTAGTCTTCTTTGTAGTAGTTTTGGTAGTCGCTTTTTTCTCGGTTGCTTTTTTAGCGACAGCTTTTTTAGGCTTTTCTTCCTTAGTTGTTTCCTCCGCTTTTACCGCTTTTTTAGTAGCAGCCTTTTTAGCAGCAGCTATAGCTGCAAAAGGGTTATTAGATTTTTTTCTTTTTCGAGTATTTCCGTAGCTACCTGCAAAAATTTTTCCTTTTTTTGTTTTAAGATCACCTTTTCCCATACCTTGTAATTTTATTTCGTTAGTACTAAATTAAGAATCAAGCAAATCTAAAAAAAATAATCCATAATTCATAATCAAAATATACCAAATTATAATCATTATGAGTTTTCTAAAGAAATTTTTTAAGGTTAAAATGTTAAGCTTACAAAGGGCTTTAAAGATAATTATAGCTACTTTTGTTTAAAAGAATTTTTTATGAAGAATTATGAAGATTATGTAAATCATTTGGCAAAAATAGCTGATGTGGGAAATAGTATTGCTGTTTTAAGTTGGGATCAGGAAGTGATGATGCCACCAAAAGGAGCAGAAAAAAGAGCTCAACAAATTTCTACTTTAGCGGGAATCCACCATGAATTAAGTGCACAAGAAGACTTTGGGAAGCTCTTACAGCAGTTGCTTAAAGATAATTCTCTCAGTGATGAACAAAAAAGAAACGTTTCAGAATCATTAACAGAATTTGATAAGAACAATAAATATACAACTGCTTTTGTTCAGGAAATGAGTAAAACTGTTTCGCAAGCTTTTCAGGCATGGAACAAAGCCAAAAAAGAAGATGATTTTAAACTTTTTGAACCTTATTTAGAAAAGTTAGTAAAGTTGAAAAGAGAAGAGTGTGAGTTGTTGGGGTATGAAAATCATCCTTACGATGCATTAATTGATTTATATGAGCCGAAAACTACTGTTGCGGAGTTAGATGTTTTATTTGCTGACGTAAAAAATCAACTGGTAGATTTTGTAAAACAAATTGCTGATGCTCCTCAGAATGAAGATGCTTTAATGCGACAACATTATCCAAAAGAAAAACAGTTGGCATTTACGGAGCTTGTTTTAGAAAAAATGGGTTACGATTTTGAAGCGGGCAGACAAGATATTTCGTCACATCCGTTTTCAACAAGTTTTAGTCCCGAAGATTCTAGAGTAACCACTAGAGTTAGTGAGGAAGATTTGAGTGAGATTTTATGGAGTAGTATTCATGAAGGCGGACATGCTTTGTATGAGCAGGGATTGAAAGTAGAAAACTACGGGCTTCCTGCGGGAACTTATTTATCGTTGGGAATGCATGAGTCTCAATCTCGTTTGTGGGAAAATAATGTAGGTAGAAGTCTTTCTTTTTGGAAATATTTTTATCCGAAATTACAAGAAACTTTTCCGGATAATTTAAAGAATTATACAGTTGGAGATTTTTACAAAGCCATGAACATTGTTAAGCCTTCGTTTATAAGAACAAATGCCGATGAGTTGACGTACCATTTCCATGTGTTAATTCGTTACGAGATTGAAAAAGAATTGATTTTAGGAAATATTGAAGTAAGTGATTTGCCTCGTGTGTGGAATGAAAAATATAAAGCCTATCTAAATATAGATGTGCCATCAGATGCTAAGGGAGTATTGCAAGATATTCATTGGTCGCATGGTAGTTTTGGCTATTTTCCGACTTATTCATTAGGAAGTTTTTATGCGGCACAATTTTTTCATAAAGCCCAAGGGCAAATTGAAAATTTAGAAGAAAAGATTGAGCAAGGAAATTATACGGAATTGTTAGATTGGTTAAGAACTAATATTCATCAATACGGAAGATTATATTCAGCAAGCGAATTGTGCGAAAGAGTTACCGGAGAAAAGCTTAACTTTACTTACTTTATGCAATATGCTAAAGCTAAATATGAAAAGTTATATGCTTTACAAGCAACAGAAAAATTAATCACCAATTAAAACAATCAATTATGAGAACAGTATTAATAATAGTAGCATCAATTCTTTTATTTTCTTGTAAAAACTCATCACAAGCTATGGATTCAACTAAACCAGTACCTGATACAGCCAAACCAACCAACCTTACTAAAGGAGATGTAAATCAGGAAAAAGTAATTTATGATATGATTGTAAGCTTTATTAGTAAAGGAGAAGGAATTGATCATGAGTTAAAAGATAAAGTGGATGCTAGAATTGTATTGTTTAATAAAGAGAACAAAACTGATATTCAACCAGAAATAGTGGGTTGGGGAAGAGAAGGCGAGAAAGATTATAATTTTGTGTTGAAAAACTTATCAACAGAGGTGCATAAGAAATTCGTTGCTGCAATGGAAGAGGAAGTAAAATCTACTGATATGGCTAATATTACATTTAATCAACCATCTGTTCATAAAAGATAAGTTTTTTATTTGATAATTCAGTAACTTATCAGACCTTTGTTCTATTGTTTTAATTAAAAAAATAGAATCTAAAACACATCAAAGAAAGTCTAACAAAATCACACTTTATGAATGAATTTGGAATAAAAGCAGAAAATGCTTCATTAAAATCATTAGGATTAGGAAATGTAGCGTCTGCTCTATGGAATTTAGAACCATCTCAATTGGTTGAAGAAACAATTATTAGAGGAGAAGGAGAATTGGCAAACTCTGGAGCTTTGGCTGTTGATACAGGCGAATTTACAGGTCGATCTCCAAAAGACAGATTTATTGTTTATGATGACATTACTAAAGATGCTGTATGGTGGGAAAACTTTAATATTAAATTCGATGCTGATAAGTTTGATACACTTTACAACAGAGTAACAGCTTACCTTTCAGGTAAAGATGTTTATGTTAGAGATGCTTATGCTTGTGCAGACCCAAAATACAGAATGAATATTAGAGCTGTTACTGAAACTCCTTGGGCAAACATGTTTATTTATAATATGTTTTTAAGACCAACTAACGAGGAAGTATTAAGCTTTACTCCGGAATGGACAATTATTGCAGCTCCTGGCTTTATGGCAGACCCTGAAATTGACGGAACTAGACAACATAATTTTGCGGTAATGAATTTTACCAAAAAAATTATTTTGATTGGTGGAACAGGTTATACAGGAGAAATGAAAAAAGGAATTTTTTCTGCGTTAAATTTTATTTTACCTCACCAAAAAAATGTACTTTCAATGCACTGTTCGGCTAATATTGGCGAAGCTGGAGATACTTCAGTTTTCTTTGGTTTATCAGGAACAGGAAAAACTACTTTATCATCAGATCCTAACAGAAGATTAATTGGAGATGATGAACATGGTTGGACTGACGAAGGTGTATTTAATTTTGAAGGTGGGTGCTATGCAAAATGTATCAACCTTTCTGCTGAAAATGAACCGGATATTTTTAACGCAATTAAATTTGGTGCATTATTAGAAAACATTAATTTTTACGAAGGAACTACAGAAGTAGATTTTGAAGACAAATCAAAAACTGAAAATACACGTGTTAGTTACCCAATTCATCATATTAATAACATCGCTGTTCCATCGGTAGGAACAACTCCAAATAACATTTTCTTCTTAACAGCAGATGCGTTTGGTGTGTTGCCTCCAATCTCAAAATTAACTCCGGGACAAGCAATGTACCAATTTATTTCAGGTTATACCGCTAAAGTTGCCGGTACTGAAGCAGGAGTTACAGAGCCACAAACTACTTTCTCATCTTGCTTTGGAGCTCCATTTTTACCTTTGCATCCAACAAAATATGCTGAAATGCTTGGTGAAAAAATGAGAAAACATAATGTAAATGTTTGGTTAATTAATACAGGATGGTCTGGTGGAGCTTATGGAACAGGAGAGCGTATTAAATTAAGATACACAAGAGCGATGATTACAGCTGCCCTTACAGGTAAGTTGAATGAAGTTACTTATGAAAATCATCCAGTTTTTGGATTGGCAATGCCAACATCTTGTGAAAATGTTCCTACAGAAATTCTTAATCCAAGAAATACTTGGCAAGACAAAGCAGCTTACGACCAAAAAGCAAATGAATTGGCAGGAGCTTTCGTTAAAAACTTTGAAAAATTTGCTGATTATGCTAATGATGAAATTATGGCTGCATCGCCAAAAGTTAGCGTGAATGCTTAAAATTTTAAGAAAAATAAAAAAATGAGTTTGTAAAGTGTAAATATTAAAAATAATATTATATTTGCAGCCTCAAAAAAATTAACAAATAACAAAAAGAATATTATGGCTAATCATAAGTCGGCATTAAAAAGAATAAGACAGACGGCAACGAGAACATTACGTAATAAGTATCAACATAAGACTACTCGTAATGCAGTTAGAGATTTAAGAAACTCAACAAGCAAAAAAGAAGCATCAGAATTGCTTCCAAAAGTAGCTTCTATGTTAGATAAGTTAGCTAAGAAAAACATTATTCATAAAAACAAAGCATCAAACCTTAAGTCTAAATTGACTAAGCATGTTGCTAAACTAAAATAATTTTTATTTATTCATTGAATAAATAGTAAAGGTTAAAAAAAGAGGCTGAATTTTAATTCAGCCTCTTTTTTTTTGCTTAAATTTTTTTTAGATTTCTTCTAAATATAATCAGTTAACGCAATGCTTAAATGTCTAATTTTGTTAATGAATAAAAAGTATACATATGAAACGAGCCATGAAGAATTTCTTTAACATATAAGGAAATGATTATAGTGAGTTCCATGTGACAGATTTAATAAAATAATAGATATACACATGAAACGAATTGCCATTAATGGTTTTGGAAGAATAGGAAAAGTTCTTACCCGATTAGTTCAAACTAACAACCAAATAGAATTGGTTGCAATAAATGATTTGGCTGATAGCAAAACATTAGCACATCTTTTAAAATATGACTCTGTTCATAGGCATTTTGAAGGAACGGTTGATTATACTGATGATGCGTTAATTATTAATGGTAAAAAAGTACTTGTTTTTAGTGAGAAATCTCCTGAAAATTTGCCATGGAAATCGCTTGACATTGATATGGTAATTGAATGTACAGGAATTTTCTTGACAAGAGAATTAGTCAACAAGCATATTATCGCAGGAGCTAAGAAAGTAATCTTGTCTGCTCCCGCAAAAAGTGATGACATTAAAACCATCGTTATAGGAATTAATGATGATTTAATTGACCCTACGGATACGATTATTTCTAATGCATCGTGTACTACCAATGCAGTAGCACCTATGATTAAAATACTAAAAGATAATTTTGGTATTGAACAAGTACAAATAGCAACCGTTCATTCGTATACCAATGATCAACGTCTGCATGATGCTCCTCATAGAGATTTAAGAAGAGCAAGAGCAGGGGCTTTGTCAATTATTCCAACATCAACAGGAGCGGCAAAAGCTATCGTTAAAATATTCCCAGATTTAAAAGGAAAAACTGCCGGATATGCAGTAAGAGTTCCAGTTCCGGATGGCTCTTTAATAGATGTTTGTGCACAACTTTCAACAGATGTAGATGTAACGACAGTAAATAAAGCTTTTCTTGAGGCAGCTCAAAATGGTATGAAAAATATTTTGGAGTACACTACTGATGAGTTGGTTTCTTCAGATATTATAGGAAATAGTCACTCCTGTATATTTGATGCTGACTTGACATCTATTACCGGAAACTTAGTACGTGTAGTAGGTTGGTACGATAATGAAGCAGGTTACTCAAATAGATTAGTTGATTTAATTAATAGAGTATAACTATAACTTATTAATTATTTATTTTCCCCAAACGTGTCTGTTTCTGTGCTTTCTGTTGCCTACATGTCCTGACGAATTTACTTTTGCTCCACCATTACGAGGTTTTTGGTATTTTGGACCAGAATTGCAAGATTGAAAAGACATAGGCAAAGAAAACATGCTAGCCATAAAGATAAGCGCTAATACTTTGCTATATAATGATTTTTTCATTCTTTTTAGAAATTAGTTCTAAGGCATAAAATTAATCAAATTTATTACATATAAAAATCTTGACTAATAAATGTTGCCTATTTTACTTGTTTTTTTACGAACAGTTACAATAAAATGTCATTTTACTTACCTTTTTTTCTGAATAATTTTTTAGTACTATGTTTTTTATCATGTTGATTTCATTAGTTCTAAGTAAATTTGCAGGCAAAAGACCTATATTTGTTGTAATCAAATTTTACTTTTGAAACGACTATAAGTGAAAACTCTTATACATAGTGGAATGATTATTAAAGAGGAGTTACATGTGTCTAATAAAAAAACAATAAAAATAAACACATGAAAACAGATTTTTTAATAATTGGTTCGGGTATAGCGGGTTTAAGTTATGCATATAAACTTGCTGATTATTTTTATCAAAAAAATCAAGTTGTTTCCATTACCATCATTACCAAAGTTGACGAAGACGAAAGCAATACCAAGTATGCTCAAGGGGGAATTGCATCGGTAACCAAATCATCAGATAGTTTTGAAAACCATATTAAAGATACCTTAATTGCCGGAGATGGTTTGTGTGATGAAGCTGTTGTTAAAATGGTAGTGGAACAAGCTCCAGAAAGAATTAAGGAATTAATAGATTGGGGTACTAATTTTGACAAAACTATTCAAGGGGATTATGATTTAGCCAAAGAAGGTGGACATTCTGACAATAGAATTTTACATTTTAAAGACTTTACAGGTAACGAAATAGAGAGAGCTTTACTTAATAAAGTTTTCAACCACCCTTATATTACGGTTTTAAACCATCATTTTGCCATAGATTTAATTACACAGCATCATTTGGGTGAAAAAGTTACACGAGCAACATCCAACAAAAAGTGTTTTGGAGTGTATGTTCTAAATCGCAGAACGGGAGAAATAAAAGTATTGAAATCTAAAATTACCTTGTTGGCAGCGGGAGGAATTGGTCAGGCTTATTTAAACACTACCAACCCAAAAGTGGCAACGGGAGACGGAATCGCTATGGCATATCGAGCAAAAGCTATTATTAAAAACATGGAGTTTGTTCAGTTTCATCCTACAGCATTGTATCAACCTAATGTGTCGCCTTCATTTTTAATTTCTGAAGCAGTGCGTGGAGCAGGAGGGATATTGAGAAATCATAACAACGAAGCCTTTATGGAGCAGTATGATAAAAGAAAAGACTTAGCTCCAAGAGATGTTGTTGCTCGAGCCATAGATGCGGAAATGAAAAAACACGGAACTACCAACATGTTGTTGGATGTTTCTCATATTGATAAAACTTCTTTCATTGCTCATTTTCCTACCATTTACAATAAATGTGTAGAAATTGGTTTAGACATCTCAAAAGACTATATTCCTGTTGTTCCGGCAGCTCATTATTTGTGTGGAGGAATTGAAGTGGATACTAACGCAAGGACTTCTATTACTAACCTATATGCTTCAGGAGAATGTGCTTTTACGGGGTTACACGGGGCAAATCGTTTGGCTTCTAATTCGTTAATTGAAGCATTAGTTTATTCTCATAATGCTTTTTTAGATAGTGTTGAACAAGTTGAAAATGTTGAATTTCAGGAAAGTATTCCCGAATGGAATGATGAAGGAACCACCATATTTAATGAACATTTTTTAGTAGAACAAACCAAAAAAGAACTACAAACCATATTGAGTAATTATGTCGGTATTGTTCGTTCTGATGAGCGTTTGCAAAGAGCTTTAAATAGATTGAAATTGATATATGATGAATCAGAAAAGTTGTATGAGAGCTCTAAATTAAGTGTTGCTATTTGCGAATTGAGAAACTTAAGAAGCATTGCTTATTTGGTTACTAAAGCAGCTTCAGGGAGAAAAAATAACGTAGGCTTGCATTACAATGTGGATAATGTGTAAAATTTAACTATAAAAAGCCCTTATAATTTCCGAAAGAGCGTCTATATCAACTTTCTCTATGGGGTGTTTGGAATTGGGTAATAACTCAAAAGTAGCATGAGGTAATAGTTGAGCAACATGATTAGTTTCTTCATAAGTTACCATTTCATCGTTATCTGCTAATAGCAATTTTATGGTGTGTTGAATAAGTTTAAAGTCCTCATCTTTAAGCACATTTTTATTGCCCATTGTTATCATCATGTTGGCAGTTTTTTCCAAAACTGTCTTCCAATCGTTGGGATAATGACGGTCTTTTAATATTGCTGCAAAAGTTGGAATTTTATCTTCCATTTTTTCAGCATCTAACATTTTTGTTTCTTTAGCAGCAATGTCGGGAGTCCAGCTTAATTTAGTTCCCAAAGTAATAATTTTACCTACTTTTTCCGGATGATGTTTTGCTAAATATAAAGCTACATAGCCTCCCATACTGTAACCAAAAATATCAATGGATTCAATTTTGTTTTGCTTTAAATAAGCTAATACATCATCAGCAAATTGAGGAATATTAAAATTTTCTTTAAACGCTTCTCCTCCATGTCCTGAAAAATTTAATAAATGGATATTAAATTGATTGTTTAACAAAGACGCTAAGGAATTAAATTGCGATTTACTACCGATAGCACCATGAAGAATTAATAAATTTTTCATTTAAAGTTTAGTAATTCAGCAATTGTTTTAATGCTGCTGCAACTTTATCTCCATTAGGCAATAAAGTGGCTTCTAAAATAGAGTTTAACGGAATAGCAGGAGTATCTATTGAGCCTACAATTTCTATTGGAGCATCTAAATCTCTAAAACAGTTTTTCTGAATACGTGCTGCTAAGCCAAGTGTAAATGAGGATTCAATAGATTCTTCAGTAACCAATAGCACTTTGTTGTGCTTTTTGGTGGCTGCATACATGGCTTCTTCATCCAAAGGGTTAAGCGTTCTCAAATCAATAATTTCTACCTGACCTTTAAACTGTTTGGCAGCTTCTAAACTCCAATAAACACCTCTTCCATAAGTGATAATAGCAGCACTTTCACCATTATTAACCTTGTCATCATCAGCTTCAATAACGGTTCTGGCTTTTCCGAAAGGAATAACATAATCTTCATCCGGTTCTACGGTTTTAGCACCTTCAGTTCCTTTTATTTTACTCCAATATAATCCTTTATGTTCAAAAATTACTACCGGATTAGGGTCATAATAAGCTGATTTTAGCAAGCCTTTTAAATCTGCACCTGTTGATGGATAAGCTACTTTTACGCCTCTAATGTTTGTAACCACAGATTCTACACTTGAAGAATGGTAAGGACCACCCGAGCCATAAGCTCCGATAGGTACTCTTAAAATCATGCTGGCAGGCCATTTTCCATTAGAAAGGTAATATGAACGTCCAACTTCTGTAAACAATTGGTTAAGTCCCGGCCAAATGTAATCGGCAAACTGTACTTCAACAATAGGTTTTAAGCCCACCGCAGCCATTCCAACCGTACTTCCTACAATAAAAGCTTCTTGAATAGGCGTATTAAATACCCTGTTCTCGCCAAACTGTTGAGCCAAAGTAGCCGCCTCACGGAAAACACCGCCTAATCTACCACCAACGTCTTGTCCGTACAACAGACATTCTTTGTGTTTGCTCATTAATTCTCTAACGGCAAACAAAGCAGAATCAACCATTACGGTTTTTTCTTTTCCTGCTGGTTCTCTCACTCCTTTTTCTTCTGTTATTGGAGTAGGAGCAAAACAATGTGTGGTTAAGTCTTCCGGAGAAGGATCTTCTTCTTTCAGGGCAGCTTGGTAATCTTTTTCCACCAATTCTTTGGCTTTGCCTTCAATGGCTAGCAATTCAAATTTTTGAATGCCCGATTTTTCGGCTAAAGCTTTTAATTTTGGGAATGGATCTCTTTTGGTAGCTTCTTCTAAATCATCTCTGTACCACTCTTTTCTAACTCCCGATGTGTGGTGATTTAACAAAGGTACTTTAGCATGTATAATAAAAGGTCGTCTTTCTTTTCTAACAATTTCTATTACTTCAGCAACCGTTTCGTAGGCAGTATCGAATTCAGTACCATCTATGGTTCTTACATCCATACCTTTAAAACCTTTAGCAAAATGGGTAATATCTTGAGCTCGGGTTTCTTTTGCGTTGGCAGAAATATCCCAATCGTTGTCTTGTACTAAATAAATAATAGGTAATTTTTTTAGAACTGCCATCTGAAAAGCTTCAGAAACTTCGCCTTCAGTACAAGAAGCATCACCTAAGCTACAAACAACAACAGGATTTTCGCCTTTGTAATCTTCGGCTAAACCTTCTTTTTCTTTGTATTGAAGTCCCATTGCAACGCCTGTGGCAGGAATAGCTTGCATCCCTGTTGCAGAAGATTGATGAGGTATTTTTGGTTTGTCATCATCTCTTAAACTTGGATGAGAATAATAGGTTCTACCACCTGAAAAAGGGTCATTTTTTTTGGCTAATAATTGTAACATAAGTTGGAAGGGAGTCATACCAATTCCCAACAAAATACTATCATCACGGTAATAAGGGAAAACGAAATCTTGCGGTTTTAGCTGCATACCCATTGCCAACTGTATGGCTTCATGACCACGAGAAGTAGCATGAACATATTTAGCAGTAATTTCTTTGTTGGCTTCATACAATTCTGTGAGTGCTTTAGCGGTACTCATTAACTGAAAAGCTTGTTGTACAATATCTTTAGATAAACTTGTTTTACTTTTTTCTTTTTCTTCTTTTGCTATCGCCATTACTTAAACCTTTTTTTACGAATGGTAAAGTTAAGTAAATAGATTAAAAATTTAACCCTCTATAAAATATTAACCGTTTTGAGATTTTATTTTAAAAAATATTGACTAAGTAGAAAGTTAAATTTATTTTCGTGTCATTCTGAAAGAAATTATTAGGAATCTTTATGGTGGGTATGGGGAACTAATTACCTATCTGAAAATTTATAGTTCTTTGTTGTACCTACAAAATTTCATTACTTTAGTACTATTAAAAAACTGAATAAAACGCAATATACATTCCTTATACTTCTCACTTAACTCAATGAAAAAAATAATTAGTTCCATAGTACTTTATTTTATTTGTTGTACTCTTTCGGCACAAGGAGATTCGGTTTTAGTGGTGTATTATCCAAAGTTAATTGTTAAATATGATATTTACTTTAATGAAAATGATGGCCTTATTAAAGAGGAATACACTCATTTCAAACAACGATTTTGGCTCAAAAAGACAGGAAAAGTAAATAAAGAAGATTATGTTAAAATGCTTTTGAAGCTGGAATTAAATAAAAAAATAGTTATCAATAAGTATAATATTTGCGACTCTTTAGTTAACCAAATAAGGAATAGTGCTTCTTATTGGAAAATGCGGTTTGAAATTGATGAGATAGCAAGAGAAGAAATAGGCTATGATAATAAAGAATTTAATGACATTAGATATACAGACAGTAATCGAATTAATGTTTTTTCTGCAAAATGTTTTGATGAATACAAAACCGATGAAAATGAATTAAAAGAAAGGCTTTTATCAATTATTAAGTCAATAAAAGCAAAGAAAGAAGAAAGGTTTCAGAAATTGAATAATGCCCAACTACTTGTAGATTCAAATATGATTTCATCTTTTCTTGAAACATTTAATAATTGTCATTATGATTTGAAAAGCTTGGAAATGATTATTCTTCAACATCCTGAACTATTTCTTCAAGAAATAAACAAACTATCTGATTCTAGATTTTTCGATTTTACTTTAAAACTTGATAACTTTCCCAAAACAGCAGATATTAAAAAAATGAAAGATAGTTTAGAGCAAACAACTACTAAAAATACAAGAAAAAAGAAAGTGATAAGGAAAATGAAAAAGTCGAACTGAAGTTGATAGAACAAATATAAACGTCTTAATCCCTTATTCTTTCTTCTTAATCACCATTTGCAACAAAGCAGCGAATCCGATAACTAAACCACAGCCAATAACATTGTACCACAAGTAGCCAACTTCTTTAACAGGTGTTTGAAGGAGGTAAGAGAAAATATCTTGTCCGAAAAAGTGCAAAATAATTACAGCAGATTGGGCAATTATAGCTGCAATAAATGTGGACTTTCCTTTAATTTTATTAATGAAAAAAGCCACTAAGAAAATACCTAAAATAGTTCCATAAAAAATAGAACCTAAAATATTTACCGCTTCAATAAGGTTTTCGAGCAGTTGGGCAAACAAAGCAAAACCAATGGCTATCATTCCCCAAAAGGCGGTAAACAATTTAGAAATGATGACCATTTTTCTGTCGCTAGCTTGTGCCGAAGTGCTTGATAAGCGTTTATAAAAATCTATGGTACTGGTAGAAGCCAAGGCATTTAGCTCTCCGGCAGTGCTCGACATGGCTGCAGAAAATATTACCGCCAACAACAAACCGATTAAACCTATGGGCATATAGTTCATAATAAAGGATAGAAAAATATAATCGGAATCTTTAGAAACACTTTCTGGAACAGCTTTTAAGACTACCGCTTTGGCTTGGTTTTTCAGCTCATTTTCTTGTTTGTCTTTTTGTTGAGCCAGTGCTACCGCTTGGTCAATTTCACTTTGGTTGGTAGAGGTGCTTATTTGTTCTAAATATTGTTTTTTTTCATTAAAAACTACTTGGTATTCATCTTCAATGGTTTTAAGCTCCCCAGCATATTCCGTTTGGTAAGCTTGGTCTAAACTTGTTTGGTTAAATAAAATTCGGTGTTCTTGAAATTGAAAAAATACAAAAACCATGATTCCTACAAACAGAATAAAAAACTGCATAGGAATTTTCAGTAAGGCATTGAACATTAATCCCATTCTGCTTTCATAAACGGATTTTCCGCTTAAATAACGTTGCACTTGCGATTGGTCGGTACCAAAATAGGAGAGGGCAAGGAAAGTACCTCCTGTAATGCCTGTCCAAAAAGTATAGCGTTTATCAATGTCTAATGAAAAATCAATTACATTCATTTTATCCATCATTCCGGCAATGGAAACAGCCTCACCAAAAGAAACATTTTCGGGCAAATTGAAAATAATAATGAAAAAAGCGATGAACATTCCGCCCATAATTACTGCCATTTGCCATTTTTGGGTAAGGCTAACTGCTTTTGTTCCTCCCGAAACGGTATAAACAATTACCAATGCGCCAATTAATAAAATGGTAATATCGAGTTGCCAACCTAAAGCGGTGGCAATAATAATGGCAGGAGCATAAATGGTTATTCCGGCTGCTAATCCACGTTGAATAAGAAAAAGAGAAGCAGCAAGTAACCTACTTTCAACACCAAAACGGGTTTCTAAATATTCGTAGGCGGTATATACTTTTAGTTTGTAGTAAATAGGAATAAAAACTGCAGAAACAATAATAAGGGCGATGGGTAAGCCCAAATAATTTTGGACAAAACCCATTCCCGACTCATAAGCTTGTCCGGGAGTAGAAATAAAAGTGATGGCACTGGCTTGGGTAGCCATTACAGAAAGTCCGATGGTAGCCCATTTCATATCGCTATCTCCTTTAAGATAACCTTCAATGTTTTGGCTTTTACGGGTTTTCCACGCACCATAAATGGCAATGAAACCGAGTGTTCCGAGTAATACTATCCAATCTATACTGCTCATGGTTTATAGTAGGAAGTTATCAGTTGAAAAACAACGATTAAAAAAACTAAAAAACCTACTACAAAAAAGTAGAAGCCTTTCCATGATTTAAAAAATGGAGGAAGTTGATTGCTCATTTATTTTATAGTTTATGAGTTTAGAAGTTTAAAAGGTAATTGGTTCATGATAAGTAGATTGCTTTACTACACGTTGCTTCGTTTGCAATGACGGAAACCTCAAACTTCAAACATGAAACCTTACAACGCAGCAAGTTTGTCTAAATCCATGTTTTTAGCGATGTTTTTTACATTGTCGCAGTTTTCTTGATTGTCTGCTTCTATGGTGAGCATAAATCTATTAGAAATTCCTACAACGACAGAAGCTTTTCCGGTTTTCTTTTTGAATGTTTCCCATCCTGAAATTTCATCATTAATGGTATAACTTTGAGCCAATTCATCTTTGGTATCGATTTTTAAACCGCTATTCCACATTGCTGTAGCCATGCTATACATAGATAGAGCGGCATTGTAATCTAATAGTGAGATTTTAATTCTTTCACCTGCTTCATTTTTAAAAGTGATGTCAGCATTAGAGTAGGAAGTTCCTTGCATTTCAACAGTGCCACCATCTGGTTCTTCGGCAGTATAACCATCAATTTCGGTAGGTAAAAATTTGATTAACTCTTCGTAGTGCATGGCTTTGGCATCTTTACGCTTTTCCATGTCTTTTTCCATTTTTTCAGCTTGTTCTTGCATGTTTTGAGCCATCTTCATAGCTGCACCGAGTGGGTTTTTCTCCACATCAATATTGTCGTCTTGACTTTTGTCTTCTCCTCCACAAGCAACTAAAATTGCTGAAAAAGAAATTAGTAAAAATTTGTTGAATTTTTGCATAGCTTAATTTTTTCGTGATTAGATTTCAAATTTACAATATTTTAAATAATAATCGAACTTGGATTTAAAGTGCTTTTATCATTTTACTCAACTCCATCATTTCATCTCTTAGTCTGGCAGCTTCTAAGAAATCTTCTTGTTTAGCAGCATCTTTCATTCTTTTTTGTGTTTCTTCCAATAATTTTTCCAGTTGAGGTTTGCTCATGTATTGAACTACCGGGTCTGCAGCTACGCTAGGTTGTTGACTAATATTATCTAATAAATAGAAATTATCCGGTGAAGCTGATTTGCCAAACATAGTTTTATCACCGCTAGTTTTACTTTTGTTTAAAGCTGTAGGTACAATATTATGTTCAGCGTTATACTGTAATTGTTTTGTTCTTTTTCTATCTGTTTCATCCATTGTTTTTTGCATAGATTTAGTAATCTTATCGGCATACATAATTACTAATCCATTCATGTTTCTTGCAGCTCTTCCTGCTGTTTGTATAAGTGAACGTTCTGAGCGTAAAAAACCTTCTTTGTCGGCATCTAAAATGGCAACTAAGGAAACTTCCGGTAAATCTAATCCTTCTCGTAATAAGTTAACACCTATTAAAACATCAAATAGTCCATTTCTCAAATCCCTAAGAATTTCAACGCGTTCAATGGTATCCACATCAGAATGAATGTATCGGCATCTCAATCCATTGTTATCAAAATAAGTGGTTAATTCCTCAGCCATTCGTTTGGTTAATGTTGTTACTAACACACGCTCATCTTTTTCTGCACGTAGTTGAATTTCGTGCATTAAATCATCAATCTGATTTAAACTCGGACGGATTTCTATAATCGGCTCTAATAATCCTGTCGGACGAATAATTTGTTCTACCACAATTCCTTCAGATTCTTTTAGCTCAAAATCAGCAGGCGTAGCACTTACATAAATGGTTTGGTTGATAAGTTGATAAAACTCTTCAAATTTTAGTGGCCGGTTATCCATGGCAGAAGGCAATCTAAAACCGTATTCTACTAAATTTTCTTTACGGGAACGATCGCCACCATACATGGCTCCAATTTGAGAAACCGTTACATGGCTTTCATCAATCACCATCAAAAAATCTTTAGGAAAATAGTCTAATAAGCAGAAAGGACGGGATCCAGGAGCTCTTCTGTCAAAATAGCGAGAGTAATTTTCAATTCCTGAACAATAACCTAATTCACGCATCATTTCCATATCGTACGTTACTCTGTCTTCCAAACGTTTGGCTTCAGCATGTTTGCCAATCTCTTTTAAGTAAATTAAGTGATTAAATAAATCGTCTTGAATTTCTTTTATAGCTTGATGTAGTGTGTTTTGAGTGGTGTTGAAAATGGTTGCCGGGTAAATGTTTAAGTAGGTAAAACTTTCCAATGAACCACCATTTATAGGGTCGAAAGATTCTATTTCTTCAATTTCATCTCCAAAAAAGTAGATGCGATAAGCAATTTCTGCATAAGCAGGATAAACGTCTATAGTATCACCTTTTACTCTAAAATTTCCTCTCTGAAAGTCTGCTTCTGTTCGGGAATACATGGCTTGCACCAATTGCAGTAAAAATTTATTTCGGCTGATAACATCACCTACTTTTAGTTTAATAATGTTTTCTTGAAAATCTGTTGGATTTCCAATACCGTAAATACACGAAACTGAAGCTACTACAATAACATCTTGTCTTCCAGAAAGTAAGGCTGTAGTTGCACTTAAACGCAGCTTCTCAATTTCATCATTAATGGACATATCTTTTTCGATATATACATCTGTTACTGGCAAATAGGCTTCAGGTTGGTAATAATCGTAGTACGAAACAAAATATTCTACAGCATTGTGTGGGAAAAATTGCTTGAACTCACTGTATAATTGAGCGGCAAGTGTTTTGTTATGACTTAAAATTAACGTGGGACGTTGAACTTGTTGAATAACATTGGCGATGGTAAATGTTTTTCCGGAGCCTGTAACACCAAGTAATGTTTGTGCTTTAGCCCCTTTTTGTAAACCTTCTACCAATTGTTTGATGGCTTCGGGTTGGTCACCTGTTGGTTGAAAATCGGATATTAATTCAAATGCCATAAGGCAAAATTAAGGATTTGTTTGGTGAATTTTTTGAATTTAAAACTCCATTACTCTTTCCACCAACAATAAATTATTGTTGAGATGAGGATTACTTTTTAAGGTTTGCAATACACTATTTAATTTTTTCTCATATTGATTTTTCGGTGCAATTTTTAGTTGGGCGATGTAGTAAATGGCTTTTATTACCAAATCGTTTTCTTCCATGGAAACAAAGTTTTTAGTGAGTTTTTTGTAGCGACTATAGTTTTCAACCACTTCATCAAAATTTTTAGCTTGGAAATGGGCCATCAATAACACGACAAATAACCCATCGTACATTTTTTTAAATGTTTTTTGTTGGTATTCATGTAACACTTTTTCAATGAGCTTGATGCTTGTTTTTTTCTGATTATCTAAAATAAGAAACATGGCATAAACATTATAAAAATTGATGTATTTAAGGTAGCTTACTTTTTTCCAATCGAGTTTCTTGCTCAATTCTTCAAACAGGCTGATAATTTCCTTTATTTCATTTTGGAGTTTGTCGTTTAGTGGTTTGCAGAAATAGTCGGTAATAAAAAAACTACCTTTAATACTAAGTGCCAGCATCAATCCCGAATCGAGCTGATTATTGGCATGATAAAATTTTTGCCATTTGTTAATGATAGAAGAACAGGTTTTATTTATTTCTTTTTCGCTTAATGTTAGTCGTGTGTGTTTAACCAACATATAATCTAAACTCATCAATTTTTCTCTATGCTGAGCTATCATTAAATAAGCATGTTTTTCAGCTAATTTTTTGGTGTATTCAATTAATTCAAGGGTGTTTTTATCGTAAAAAGACTTGTGATTATAGCTGCTAAGTAAATTTAAATAGGATTGTCGGGCAATAATTTGAATAGAAAGGGAATTGGAATTAAAATGATTTTTGAAAAGAGCTAACTCTTTTGGGTTTACAACCTTTTGTTCTTCAATAAGTGTGGTAGATGTAAGTTCATCTTGTTTTTGTAGTAAATTTTTTAAATCGCTAAAAAGCATTAAATACTCTTTATTACTTTCTAGATTTAATTGTTTACCAAGTGTTGTTGAAAGCAGTTTATTTTGTTGTGTAATTTCAAATAAGAGGATTAATAATCCATAATCTTCAAACTTTTTGGCTACTTCAACCAATAACTTTAGTTTTTCTGTGGCTTTGCTGTGTTCTTCATGGTAAATGAGCCATTCTATTTTACTCACATTTTGGTTAAGAAAGGAGGGAAAATGTTGACTGATAAAAGAAAAATAGTTGAGGGTGTGATGGTTAAGTTGATTCAATTTTTTTAAAGTATCCTTGGATGCATTTCCATAAACAGCTTCGCAATAATAATCTAAAGTTTGATTAGGGGTATTTTTAATATGATGAATTAATTTTTGAGAAAGCAGTTGGTTTTTCGCAGCTAAATATGTTTCAAACAAATTTAATTGCTGAGAAGAACAACAGGCACTTATTTTTTGAATTAGAAATTCCATTTTTTAGAGGGGTTATCAAAACTCATCTGATTTTGATAAAAATACGGGAATTTTTTTAAACAATAACACAGATTAATTTTACATCACTAACTTAAATTAAATGTTATGGAAAAATTACAAACTATCCTGAAAAACACCACGAAGAAAGATGTTTTTATTTTTATCTTATTATTTGTATTACTGTTTTCATCAACTGCTTTATTTTCGCAACATCAAATAGGGCATACCACTATTACTTTTCAGGATGCCAATAGAAATAACCGCAGTATAGAAACTGAAATTTATTATCCGGCAGCAACAGCTGGGACAAATGTGGCTATGTCTTCGGGGCAATATCCTGTAATTGTGTTCGGACATGGTTTTGTAATGGCTTGGAGTGCTTATGAAAATTTATGGACAGAATTTGTTCCAAGGGGTTATATTATGGTTTTTCCCAGAACAGAGGGAAATATGTTTAGTACCGATCACCAACAATTTGGTTGGGATTTACAATTTTTAGTTCATCAGATGCAAATAGAAGGAGCAACAGCAAGTTCTATTTTTTATAATGGTGTGGCTCCAAAAACAGCTTTAATGGGACATTCTATGGGTGGTGGAGCTGCATTTCTAGCAGCAGATTCGTTAGTACAATCCAATACACCATATTTTAATACTTTAATTGGTTTAGCCCCTGCTGAATCTACAAGCAATGGAGTTTCATCTATCAACTCTGCAAAAACAGTTACGGTTCCTAGTTTAATTTTATCGGGAGCTCAAGATGGCGTTACTCCTCCTGTAGATCATCATATACCAATGTATGATTCATTGGCTGCTGCTTGTAAAACATTTATTTCCATAATAGGCGGAGCTCATTGTTATTTTGCTGAGCCTAATTTTAATTGCGATTTTGGTGAAGGAACTGCTTCATCAGGAATTTCTATTACTCGTGGCGACCAACATGCTGTTACCTTCGATTTTGTAAATCCTTGGTTAGATTATACCTTAAAAGGAGATTGTAATGCTTTTGTTGAGTTTAATGATTCGTTGCAAAATTCATCAAGAATAAATCATAACCAAGTTTGTACGCCTAATCCTATTCCTAGTATTAATGCCAATGGAAATATATTAACATCTTCCATAATAGGAGTAAGTTATCAGTGGTATTTAGATGGCAATCCAATTCCAAATAGCAATATGGTTTCTATTACAGCAACAGCATCTGGAAATTATGAAGTAGAAGTGTTTTATACTGATGGTTGTAGTGAAATTTCAGCTCCTTACACGGTAGTAATTTCAGGATTAAATGACTTAGAAGAAGGTAATATCAAGATTTACCCTAATCCTGTTTCATCATTTATAAATTTAGACTTACCTGACAATCAGAAATGGATGGCAATCATACTAGATTTTACAGGAAAAGATGTCTTAATGCAGTTGGTGGATAATAAAAGAATAGATATTTCTTCACTTCCAAGTGGAATGTACATGTTGCAATTTCAATCTGAAAAGTTGGTTTATACTACAAAATTGGTGAAGAGGTAATGTTTTGGAGTTTAGTCTTTCAAAAAATTAGCAATAATTTCTTTACCATGTTGCGTAAGAATAGATTCAGGGTGAAACTGAACGCCATATAAGTTATATGTGGTATGTCTTAATGCCATAATTTGGTTGTTTTCTTCTACAGCGGTAATAATTAAATCTGTTGGAAATTGTTTTTGAGAAACCACCCAACTATGATACCTGCCAATTTCAAATTGTTGAGGTAAACTTTCAAAAAGTTTGTCTGATTTATCTAATACGCTAAGCTGACTAGCTACACCGTGAAAAACATGAGATAAATTCTCCAATTTTCCGCTGAAAACTTCACCGATGGCTTGCATTCCTAAACAAACACCTAATATTTTTTTTGTTGGAGCGTAAGTTCTTATTACATCTAATAATATTCCTGCATCTTTTGGTAAACCCGGTCCGGGAGAGAGAATAATTGTGTTGTAAGCATCAATAGCTTCAATGGAAATTTCATCATTTCTAAAAACATCTACTTCATAATTAAGAGCTTCAATATAATGCACTAAATTATAGGTAAAAGAATCGTAATTGTCTAGTACTAAAACTTTTTCCATCATTTATTCAGAAACATTCAATTGAATACGTTCATTTCTGTTAGCTAAATCCCAAGCAGTATGAAAAACTAATCGGGTAATTTTTTCCATTTTAGAAAAAATAATTTTATCAACGGTGTCTGTTTCTTTATGGTAATCTTCGTGTACTCCGTTAAAATAAAATATTACGGGAATGTTGTTTTTAGCAAAGTTGTAATGGTCAGAACGATAATAATATCGATTAGGATCTTTTGTGGTGTTAAATTCATAATCCAATTCTAATTGAGTGTATGTAGCATTTGCTTTTTCATTGATTTCATGTAAATCAGTACTAAGCATATCGGAACCAATAATGTAGATGTAATTTTCGTTATCTGCGTGTTTTTTATCTAATCTTCCTATCATATCAATATTAAGATTGGCAACCGTATTTTCTAAAGGGAAAACAGGATAATTGGTATAGTATTTAGAACCTAGTAAACCTTTTTCTTCTCCGGAAACATTAAGTATCAGAATACTCCTTCTAGGTCCATGACCATCTTTTTTGGCTTTTATAAACGCTTCGGCAATTTCCATTATCGCTACTGTTCCAGATCCATCATCATCAGCACCATTAAAAATTTTACCATCATGTTCTCCAATATGGTCGTAATGAGCACTTAAAATTATCAATTCATCTTTTAAATCACTTCCTTCAATATATGCTAATACATTGTGGGCGTCAGAAATGGTTGTTTTTTTGTTGATGTCTAAACTTAGCTTGTTTTTAACAACAAAGCTTTCTGGAACACCTTTGTTATTTATTTTTTCTTTAATTTTTTGTGATGATTTTGCGATAATTTCATCAGCCATTTCGGAAGAAATGTAAAAACTAGGAAAATCGAAATCTATCTCACGTTTATCCAACACTTTTAGTTTTTCACTTTCAATAAAATGGGTGTAGGTTTTTATCATTTCAGGCGTATTTTCATTAATGATAAGCAATGCTAAAGCCCCTTTTTCTTTTGCCGTAGCAACTTTAGGATTATTTCTTCTATTACTCCATTTAGAAGGGGTATCAGTATTAGAAACCCAGTAGCGTTCACTTTTATTTTTAGGTTCACCATTTAGAATAATTACTATTTTACCTTTCACATCAAGGTTGGAGTAATCAGAGTAAAGAGAGTCGTCAATACCATAGCCTGCAAAAATTACTTCAGCATCAATTTGTTCGTTTTTTAAATATGCCGGAAAGTTGAAAAAATGGTTGTTCTGAATGAAATTTTTATTGTTGTGAGTGATAGAAACTCCTGTTGCCTCTTGTACCCCCACTTTATAAGTTTGATAATAAGCAATGTCTTTTATAGGAGGAATACCAATTTGCTTGTAAAAATCGCTAATGTATGTGGCAGCTTTGGTAAGGCTTTCTTTACCTGTTTCTCTACCTCCATATTCATCAGATGCAATAATGTGTAAGTGTTTACTTATATCTGCTTGGGTAATAGTTGTTGCATATTTTAGGGCAATAGAGTCTTGTTGTGCAAAGCTGATGGATAATCCGAAAACCAATAATAGAAATACAGCTGTGAGTTGTTTTTTCATGTTTGTAAAATAGTTTAAGGTAAAATTACTGAATCACTTTGTAAAATTTATTTAAAAAGATTAAGGGTTTGCTAATTTAACTGATATATGTCATTAACAATTAGAAATTAAGCTATTAACTTTGGAAAATATTCTTAAACATTATGGATAAATTAAAAATAATAACAGGATTAATAGTTATTGCATTATTTTATGCCTGTGCACCTGTTTATTTCCCAAATAAAGTAAATGCTCCCATGATTAATAAAGCTGGAGATTATAATGTGGAAGCTACAATGGGAGTAACTGGTTTTGATGTTCAAACAGCTTATTCTCCTATTGAAAAGTTAGGTGTTATGGTTAATTTTTCAACTTATGATGGATCAGATCATTTTCATTCTTTTTTTGAAGGTGGTTTAGGCTATTACGAACCTTTGGGTTCAAAAGGTTTGTTTGAGATTTATGGAGGCTATGGTTATGGAAATTCAAAAACAACAACTGAAGGTATTTTTGGCACTACCAATAAAGGAAATTATTCACGGTATTTTTTGCAGCCATCCATTGGGTTAATTACTCTTGCTGATGAAGAAAGTGGTGTTACAGGTAGTTCATATTTTGCTCCCAGGTTTTGTTATGTGGATTTTGGGAGTGAAAATAGAGGGTATTTTGCAGAACCTGTAGTTGGTACAAGAATAGGTTGGAGAAGAATTCAAGCTAATTTACAAATGGGCTTTTCTGTACCTACTTCCGAATTAAGAATAGACCATGCTCCATTTATATTTAACTTTGGTTTAAGTTATGTATTTAAAAAGTAAATTAGATAGGTTTTTTAGCCAATTTTTCTAATCCGAAAATTAAGCCAAAACCAACAAGAGCAAGTATGATAACGGTCATTATTTGTGGCTCTTCATGGAATTGGTTAGGTAAAACATTGGTTTCTATGAATGGAACAATTTCACCTTTAGAATTCTCTCTGGTAGATAACACTTCTTTCCATGGCCAAACTTTATTTAAAGAACCAATTAGAAAGCCTGTTAATGCAGCAACAGTAACATCATGGTATCTTTTAAATAGCCAATTTAAAAATTTAGAGAAAGAAAGTAATCCAACCACACAACCAACACCAAAAGTAAGTATGGTGGTAATTTTAAAATCTTTAATAGAAGAAAGAATTAGTTCATAAGAACCCAGCAATAGTAAAATAAAACTTCCTGAAATTCCTGGTAAAATCATCGCACAAATAGCAATTGCTCCTGAAACAAATACAAACCAAAGTGTATCAGGGTTTTCCATAGGATTTAAAATGGTTATAGTAAACGCAATTACTGTTCCTACAATTACAGCTAAGACACGCGACAACTGCCACTCAGCTACTTTTTTACCTACTAAAAATATGCTGGCAATTATTAATCCGAAAAAGAAACCCCAGAGCAATACAGCATGAGCATGAAGCAAATAAGTAATCAGTTTTGCCAAAGAAATTATGCTGATGGCAATTCCAAGTAATAGTGTAGTGATAAAACTTCCGTTGATGTGTTTCCAGAAAGGTTTAACACCTTCTTTGGTTAATACTTTTAATGCTTGTAAATTAAAATTGCTAATGGTTTCAAGTAATTCTTCATAAATTCCTGAAATAAAAGCAATAGTACCACCAGAAACTCCAGGAACAACATCTGCTGCTCCCATGGCTATGCCTTTCAATGCAATAGAAATGTAATCTTTAAGATTTCTTGTTGCCATTTTTTAGGTTATAAGCATTGTTCAACATAAGCTTCAATACCACCTTTTAGGGAGTAAATATTTGGAAGTTGGTGTTTTACTGTTAAAGTACGCACAATGGCAGAAGATCTTTTCCCTGAATTACAGATAAAAACAGTTTTTTTATCATTTTCAAACTGAGCTTTATTATTGATTACATTTTCTAACGGAATGTTTGTTCCCCCTAGATTAAAATCTTCAAAAACATAATCATCTCTAATATCAATAATTTGAATATTAGCATTTTCCTCTATCATTTTTTTTAGTTCTGAAGGAGCTATTTCATTCATAATGTAAAAAATCTAAAATTAAGTAGTAGGTTATTAATGAAATGCTGAAGTAATTTCTTCCGGAAGGTTTTCGAAGAAGGTATCTCCTCTTAATCCTAGTCTAAGACATTCTAAAGCAATTACTTCGTTGGGAGAAATATTTCCTAAGTTTACATTTGCTCCAAATTGCTTAATAAACCAAACTTGCTGATTTTTAAGTGGAGCTTCCCAAAGGATATTTTCTAATTTTACTTTAGCAATAATTTTGTTTACCAAAGCAACATGAGCCGTTCCATTTGGGCGGTAAATTCCAACAGTACCACTTTCTCTAGCTTCAGCAATAACTTTCCATGCTCCGGCATCTAATTCATCTTTCATCATAGAAATCCATTTAGCAGGACTAATAAAAATTCCTGCCTCTTTAGAACCTACTTCAGATAAAACTCTATAATCTTTTGCCAATGTAGTAATGTATTCACATTTTTTTTCGTTGGGTAATACTATAGAACCATCAGAAACTTCGCAAGTATCAATCTTGAACTTATCTAACAATCTTCGGTAATCATCAAACATGCCTCTTACTATAAAAGCTTCGAAAAGTGTACCACCCAAGTAAACATTCAAATTTCCGGCTTTATAAATATCAATTTTTCTTTGAAAATCTTTGGTTACATAGGAAGTCCCAAAGCCTAATTTTACTAAATCTGTAAGATGAGCATTGGCATCTACAAAATTTTCTGCTTGTCGCCAGCTAAGACCTTTGTCCATCATCATGGTTAGCCCATTATTTCTTGGTTTTTGGTCTCTTTCCGGTATGTTTGGTAACTCAAAATTCATTATCGTTATAATTTTCTATGATTTCTAATAAGCTTGGATAATCCAATACTGCTGGATAAAAAGTAATTAACGCTTTTGCTAATTGCTTATCCATATTTAATAATTCTATAAGTTGATTGGTTGCTTCTGAAAGGTTATCAATTTCTAGGTAGAAAGCTACCAGACGAACCTTAAGTAATCCACTATCGGGATGCGCTTCTATGCCTTTAATAATAGTTTTTAGGGCTTCATCAATTTGTCCGAGTTCAAAATAAGCATCAGCTAAATCAACCCAAGAAGTATTGTTTTCAGGGTCTATTTTAATAATTTTCTGGTAAAGCTCTATTGCTTCTTCGTAAGCTTCAATATCTTTTAAGATATCAGCATAAATAAGTAAAAAATCGGGATGTTCTGGTTCAATTTCAATTGCTTTTTGAATAAAGAATATGGCTGAATCTGTTTTTCCTTGTTCATTAAAAACATAAGCCATTCCAGCCCAGGCATCAGAGTGCATGGCGTCCAACTGAGTTGCTTTTTTAAAATATTCTAATGCTTCATCATATTGAAGGTTGTTTTCATAACATTCGCCAATAAAATAAAACATGTCGGCATTGGGTTCTTCAAAAGCAAAAGTTTCTTTATAAGTTGCTATGGCTTCATCATATCTTTCTAACGAAGAAAGTGAATCGGCTTTGTTTAAATAAGCAGAAATAAAGTCTTCTTTTATGGCAATTACATAATCTTGAGCATCAATAGCTTTTTCGTATAATTCTGCTGAGTGATAGCAAATACCTAAGTTATACCAACCTACATAGCTGTAAGGATTATCATCTAAAAAAGAGGTTAAAAATTCAATGCTGCTTGCTGCTCTGTCGTTCATGTTATAGCAGAAAGTAATATCGTACAAAACAGTTTCGTTAGCAGGGTTTTCTTTTAGCACTTCCTTAAATATAGCAATGGCTTTATCCAATTGTAATAAGTTCTCATATTCAAATGCAATTTGCATTTTTATTGAAATTTGGTCGGCTTTATCGCTGGTAAGTTTTAGTGCTTTATTGTAAGCATCAATGGCTTTGTTGTGTTGTCTTATCTGGCTGTAAATGCTTCCTTTAATAATTTGGTTTTCAGGATTGAAAGGTTCCAAAATTTCAATAGCATTTAGAATTTCTAAAGCTTTATTAGGTTTATGTATGGAGGCTAAATATTCAGCATATTTTATTTTAAGTGATGAAGAACCGGGATGTTGTTCTAAGGAGATATCAATAGCTTTTTTAGCTTTTTCATTTTCATTCATTTCCATATAATAGCTTATCAAATCTTCAAACTCTTCCACATCAAAAAAGTAGTGATGGTTTTCGTTCAGCATTTGCTCAAACCTATTAATAGATGCTGCATAATCTGCATCATCATTATATGAATCAAAGTTGTCTTCCATACAAGATGTAAAATTAATTTTTTCAACGCAGGAAAGTAGTTTTTTGGAAGTTATTTTTCACAAAATAGTTAACAGTTAATTTTAGATTGTTAGTTCAATAGAATTACGCTAAATTTGTCCAAAATTTTCTATATGACATTAATAAAATCAATTTCAGGAATTAGAGGAACCATAGGTGGTATGCCTGATGAGGGGTTAACACCTTTAGACATCGTAAAATTTACTTCGGCTTTCGGAGCTTGGATAAAAAAAAGAGCAAACAAAAAAGAGGTAAGTATAGTAATTGGTAGAGATGCTCGTATTTCGGGAGAAATGGTGCAGCATTTAGTTATTGGAACTTTGCAAGGATTAGGAATAAACGTGATAGATTTAGGGTTAAGTACTACACCAACAGTAGAAGTTGCGGTAGTCATGGAAAATGCTTCGGGAGGAATTATTCTTACTGCCAGCCACAATCCTAAACAATGGAATGCGTTAAAACTACTTAATGAGAAAGGAGAATTTATTTCCGCTACCGATGGAGAAGAAGTGTTGAGAATGGCAGCAGTTAATGAGTTTGAATATGCTAATGTTGATGAATTAGGAACATATTCTTTTGATACTACTTATTTAGATAAACATATACAAGCAGTGTTAGATTTACCGTTGGTAGATGTAGCTGTTATAAAAGCTAAAAACTTTACCGTAGCAATAGACTGTGTGAACTCAACTGGTGGAATTTTCTTACCACCATTATTAAAAGCGTTGGGTGTTAAAGAGGTAATAGAATTGTTTTGCGATCCAAATGGTATTTTTCCTCATAATCCGGAACCATTACCGGAAAACCTTACAGAAATAGCTTCAGTAATGAAAAAACAAAAAGCCGATGTTGGTTTTGTAGTTGACCCAGATGTTGATAGATTAGCAATCGTTTCAGAAGATGGAGAAATGTTTGGAGAAGAATATACTTTGGTTGCAGTTGCGGACTATGTGTTGCAAAATCAAAAAGGAAATACCGTTTCTAATCTATCTTCAACAAAAGCATTGCGAGATGTTACTGAAAAACAAGGAGGTGTTTATTTTGCTTCGGCAGTAGGAGAGGTGAATGTAGTTGAAATGATGAAGAAAGAAAATGCCATTATAGGTGGTGAAGGTAATGGAGGAATTATTTATCCTGAATTACATTATGGTAGAGATGCATTGGTAGGCATCGCTTTATTTTTAACACATTTAGCTAAAAGTAATGTAACTTGTTCGGAGTTAAGAAACAGTTATCCGAATTATGTAATGTCGAAAAATAAAATTGAGTTAACTCCTGATATTAATGTGGATGAGCTGCTGGTTCAGTTGCAACAAAAATACACGGATAAAGAAATTAATACCATTGATGGCGTTAAAATTCATTTCGATAATGGTTGGGTGCATTTAAGAAAATCGAATACTGAACCTATTATTAGAATTTATGCTGAAAATACAACTAAAGAAAAAGCAGATGAATTAGCTCAGCAGATTATTAAAGATGTGGAAGGAATGGTTAGGTTGGTTTAAAAGTTTATGAGGTTATAAGGTTAAAAGTTTGAGGTTTGAAGACTGAAAACTGAAAACCGAAGTTCAGTGGGAAAATATTAGAGATTAATAAGTAACAATAAAATAAATGAAAGTATATTTAGATAATGCAGCAACAACCCCTTTAGATGAAGAAGTGATAGCAGCGATGATTCCCGTAATGAAAGAAAATTATGGAAATCCCTCTTCTGTTCATGCTTTAGGACGACAATCTAGAGCTATAATTGAAAAAGCTAGAAAGCAAGTTGCAGGGTATATTAATGCTGCTCCGTCAGAAATTTTCTTTACTTCGGGAGGAACAGAAGCAGATAATATGGTGCTGAGAAGTTGCACTGAAGATCTAGGTGTAAATCATATTATTACTTCTACTATTGAACACCATGCGGTTATAGATACTGCTCTGTGTGTAGAAAAGCATAACAACATTAAATTAAGTTTAGTCAACATTGATGACAAAGGCTATATAGATTTGAATCATTTAGAGCAACTGCTTGAAGAAAATAAAGATAAAAAAACTTTAGTTTCTTTGATGCATGCTAACAATGAAATTGGCAATTTATTACCGCTTAAAAAAGTTGCTGATATCTGTAAAAAATACCAAGCTTATTTTCATTCTGATACTGTGCAAACAGTAGGGCATTACCCTTTTGATGTTAGAGAATTAAAAATAGATTTTATGACTTGCTCTGCTCATAAATTTCACGGACCAAAAGGAACAGGTTTTTTGTTTGTTAACTCAGATTTGCAGTTAAAACCAATTATTACCGGAGGAGCCCAAGAAAGAAATATGCGTGCTGGAACCGAAAATATTTATGGTATTGTTGGATTGACTAAAGCCATGGAAATTGCCCATAGAGATATGGAAAATCATGAAAAACACATTAAAGGATTAAAGCATTACATGGCAGAAGAGTTAAAAAAAGTGTTGCCCACTGTTGAGTTTAATGGAGATCCTTTGGGAGATAGCTTATACACCGTTTTAAACGTTCATTTTCCTCATTCAGATATGGATGAAATGTTAATTTATAACTTAGATATTGAAGGGATTTGTGTTTCTGGAGGTAGTGCGTGTTCATCAGGAAGTTCAGTGGGATCACATGTTTTAAGTGGGTTGGGAATTAATCAGGAGCAACCTTCATTACGTTTTTCGTTTAGTAAATATAATACCAAAGAAGAAATAGATTATACCATTAACGTAATTAAAGAACTATTTGGAAAATAATTAAAAAGTAAAAAAATACAAACCATAAATACAGACACATGAAATTTTTTATAGACACAGCAAACTTAGACCAGATTAAAGAAGCACAAGATTTAGGTGTTTTGGATGGCGTAACTACGAACCCGTCATTAATGGCAAAAGAAGGAATAACAGGTTATGATAATATTATGAAACATTACAAAGCCATTTGTGATATTGTAGATGGCGATGTTAGTGCTGAGGTAATTGCTACAGATTTTGAAGGGATAATTAAAGAAGGAGAATTTTTAGCATCATTACACCCTCAAATAGTGGTAAAAGTACCTATGATTAAAGAGGGAATTAAAGCCATTAAATATTTTTCTTCTAAAGGAATAAGAACCAACTGTACGCTTATTTTTTCGGCAGGACAAGCGTTATTAGCTGCTAAAGCCGGAGCAACCTATGTGTCTCCATTTATTGGTAGGTTAGATGATGTTTCTACTAATGGAATTCATTTAATTGCTGAAATAAGAATGATTTATGACAATTACGGTTACGAAACTCAAATTTTAGCTGCTTCAGTTCGTCATTCTATGCACATTATACAGTGTGCTCAAATCGGTGCCGATGTAGTAACTAGTCCGCTAAGTGCGATAACTGGTTTGTTAAAACACCCATTAACAGATAGCGGTTTAGCACAGTTTTTAGCCGATCATGCTAAGGGGAATAAATAATTTCAATTAGTAATTAGTAAATAGAGAATTGAAGCTAGATATTAGAGGTTTGAAGTTGTAAATTAAAATAAATAGCTGTGAACTGATAAACTGTAAACTAATAACAATTAACGAATAACTCCAAAACATGCTAATAAAGATTTACCCAGAAAATCCTGATGAACGTAGAATACAACAAGTAATTGATGTGTTGAAAAAAGGTGGTGTAATTGTTTATCCAACAGATTCTGTTTACAGTATGGGGTGCGATATGGCCAATAAAAGGGCAGTAGAGAAGATGGCTCAACTAAAAGGGGTTAAGTTAGAAGAAGCTAATTTTTCGTTGATATGTTATGATTTGAGCAACATTTCAGAATATACTGTTCAGTTTGGTACAGATATTTATAAAATGATGAAAAGAGCCCTTCCTGGACCTTATACGTTTATTTTAAATGCCAATAAAAACATTCCAAAATTGTTTCAATCTAAAAAACAAACCATTGGTATTCGTGTGCCAGATAATAATATTGCCCGAACAATTGTCAACCAATTAGGAAATCCTATGTTGTCAACTTCTGTACATGATGATGATGAAATTTTGGAATATACTACCGACCCAGAGTTAATTCACGAGCGTTATGATGGACAAGTAGATTTAGTTATAGATGGAGGTTTTGGAAACAACGAAGCATCAACAGTAATAGACTGCACAGGGGAAATACCGGAAATTGTTCGACAAGGAATTGGGGTAGTAGATTTTTAAGTGAAACTTCATTGCTTGTAATTTAAATTTTCCGATTTTAATACATTAATTTTACCAATCAATTTAAAACATAAAAAATGAGTTTATTAGTTATAGGAACGGTGGCTTTTGATGCTATTGAAACCCCTTTTGGAAAAACAGATAAAATTGTTGGTGGTGCTGCTACCTTTATTAGTTTATCTGCTTCAAATTTTGTTAAAAAAACCAATATCGTTTCTGTTGTTGGTGGCGATTTCCCTAAAGAAGCAATGGAAATGTTACAAAAACATAATGTTGATTTGGAAGGATTAGAAATCAGAGAAAATGAAAAAACCTTCTTTTGGTCAGGTAAATATCATAATGATATGAATACAAGAGATACATTGGCTACAGAGTTAAATGTATTAGAAACATTCGATCCTAAAATTCCTGCAAATTACCAAGATTGTGAATTTTTAATGCTAGGAAATTTAGCTCCGGCTATTCAAAAGAAAGTAATTAATGGTCTACACAAACGTCCGAAATTAATTGTAATGGATACTATGAATTTTTGGATGGATATTGCTTTAGATGAATTAAAAAGCACTATTTCCATGGTAGATGTGTTGTCTATTAATGATGAAGAAGCTCGTCAACTTTCAGGAGAATACTCTTTGGTAAAAGCTGCTCAAAAGATTTTGGCTTTAGGTCCTCAGTATTTAATTATTAAGAAAGGAGAGCATGGAGCTTTACTATTTGATAAAGAAAGTGTGTTTTTTGCTCCGGCATTACCATTAGAAGATGTCTTTGACCCAACAGGTGCGGGAGATACTTTTGCAGGAGGATTTATTGGTTATTTAGCAGAAACAGGCGATATTTCTTTTAATAATATGAAGCGTGCTGTAATTTATGGTTCAGCAATGGCTTCTTTTTGTGTAGAGAAATTTGGAACAGAAAGATTAGAATATTTAACACCAACTGAATTGGAAGATAGAGTTCATCAGTTCATCAATTTAGTTCAGTTTGATATTAGTTTGGTAGATGGAATGAATGTTTAAAAGTTTGATGTTTGTGGAGTTAAACCTCGAATTTTAAACTTCAAACATTAAATTTAGTGACAACTCTCACAATACATTTTTTTCACGCTTAAGTCTTTAAGCAATTGAAAACTCATATTAGGATACCCGAATAGATTGCAAAATCTTTTCGGGTTTAATTTTTTAGCTTTTTCCATAAACATCAGGTATTCATTCTCAGGAACAAGCTTTTTGTTGTAAATAGCAGCAGTTAAAAAAGTAAATAAAAATTCTTCGTCAATATGAGGTTTTTCAGCCCACGGTTTCATTAGTTCAATGGTCCAATTTAGTCGCATTTGGAAAATAAAATACTGAGCTACTTTAAAGGTTTGGTCTCTGTTTAATTGAGATTGAAGCAACATTTTCTTTACTTCATTAAGTGCTTTGTCTCGCTGCGGAAATTGCATAGATTCATAATAAAAATCAGCAGAAATAATATGGAAATTAAGCAACAGCTGACTGATTTTCCAGTTTTCTATGCCCAAATTATAAAGAGCTTTAATGTCTCTCAATAAAAATTTAGGATCTTTTACCCTATCGTAATTTTCTGTCCATAAAAGCAATTCTAAAGTTACTTTATTATAAAGTAAATAAGGGTTTGTAGGGTCAACTATTAATTGGGTTTTAATATCTCTAAGTAAATAATTGTTCAAGCTGTCTCTATTTTCACTCTTACTGTAAAGCCATTTAGCAGCAATAATATTATTGTTGAGATTTATGGCTTCTTTTACAAAAGGAATTTTTGTATTAAAGAGTAAATTAACATCAATTTTACCATTTTCAATATTGTCTATAGCTACAGATTGATAAAGTTTAGCTCCTTTATAATCTTTCTTTTTTATAGATAGTTTATAACGTTCAGGAACTACTTTTATTAATTCTTCATCCATGTATACCTTTTCCACATAAAGTACAACTTTAGCATTTCGTTGGTCTGCTAAATAAGGTTCTAGGTTATAATTTAATTCATTACCATTTACAATTTTTAGAATTTCTTCTTTGCTGAGTTTTGCAAAATCACTTTCGTAGGGAGAACCTTTTAGTGATTCATAAAATCCTTCCCAATTTTCTTCGGTAGAGATGGAGGTTTCGACATTTTTTACATTGTATTTTTGGATGGCGTTTACAATACTTTTAGCTCTTTTTATTTGTAAGGTTTTATTTTCTTTTTGTCGCCCTTCAATAGAAGAGTAAGCATAAACTTCAATTTTTTTGAGATCGTATTTTTTTAGGTTTAATGAATCTAAAAATACTTTTACATCTTCGGGATTATATACCGATTTGTTTTTATCAAAAGGAATAATAAATTGCAACTTACTGTTTACAGAGTCTGCTTTATCGGAGACGGAAAGTGTATCGAAAAGTAGAGATAATCCTAACGATTTAAGATTTTCTCCACCCAAACTGTTGTAAATAATAGTGTTGCACAAACAATTATCTTGAATAATTAATAAATTAAACTCCGTAGTGTTGGTATCAACAAAATCAGGAATTGGACCAAGAGAGACTTCCATTTGTCCTTCACTTTCCAATAAGTTTTTATTAAAAAGATGAGATTTGTAAACAGGAGGAAGCATAATGCCCGAGTGAATTTTAGAAGGATAAATTCTATTTCCGGCATCGCAAGCAAATTGATCTTTGGTAATAATGTCGAGAGCAATACCGTCTTTATTATTTTTAAGAATGTTTTTTAAGAGATTTAAATCATGGAAATAAAAAAAAATTTCTCCATTTTTAAAGAAAATATTATCAGACATTAATTCCGGTAAGTAGGAATAGTTTCGTTCAATTTCAGTGCATTTACTTTTATTATAAGGTTCAATTTTATAATCATCTTTGATAAATGGAACACCTGCTGGTAAAATAAATGGTTCGCTTCCGTAAACCTGATTTACATAAATAGATTTGGTTTTTTTATCGGAAGTTATGGCTGTTGCAAAAGTGTAAAAAGATTTTTCAAGAATCGCTTTAGACATATTTCTGTCTTTCATCCATGAGTTTACGATAAAATTAGCAACTTCTTCATAGCTTTTAAGGTTTCTTCTGCGCGTTTCCCCTTGCACTTTTACCTTCATTTCCATGTCGATTTTTATCACATTTTCAGAAAAAATGCCATGTGTACTTTCGTAAAAAATAATTCTGTCTAATAAAGTAGCTTTTTTTTTGTTGGATTGAGTAACTTCTGGTTTGCTCGATTTAAGGTTGTATTCAGCTTGATCTGATGCAACCAGTTGAAGTTTATCATCAGTTTTAAGCGTGTGTAAATCGTTTTCTTTACGGATGGTATTGATTTTTTCTTCAATAAGTGCTGAAAGAAAATTAGGTTTTAATTTTTTAACTTTTAAGGCATCATCGGCTTGCTGAGCAAATAATAAATTGCTAAAAAGAAAACTAAGTATGATGATGATGTATTTCAATGAAAGTAAAAAATTTGTTATAAAATTAACCAATCAAAAATAGATATTCAATAATAAAACCAAAAAATCAAATAGATTGTAGTAAGAAGAATACGTAGAGCAAATAGGAGAGGAATAATAAAACGCCTTTCCAACGAGAAATGTTATAATTTAACATTAATGGAAGCAAGATAAATGAAGTTCCTAATACCCAAAAAATATCATTAGAAATTACCGTTTCGCTAATAGGAATTTCTTTAAAAATAGCAGTAATTCCTAAAACAGCTAATATGTTAAAGATGTTGGAACCTATTAAGTTGCCTACAGAGATATCCATTTGCTTTTTTACAGCAGCAACTACAGAGGTCACTAATTCGGGGACACTAGTTCCAAAAGCAACTATGGTTACAGCAATAATGTGTTCGCTAACACCAAAATTTTTAGCAATGG
>LADZ01000027.1 GCA_000961845.1 Flavobacteriales bacterium BRH_c54 | reverse complement strand
TATTTAATTAATAATAATATATATATAATAGTGTATTCATATCTTAATAAAATTAGTTTTTTCTTTCTGCTGTTTCTTTTTTCATTGCCTTATTTTGCTCAAGAAAAATTAAAGGATGGGCATAAAAAATTTTATTACGAAAATGGCATTGTTTCCAGTGAAGGAGAAATTAAAAATGGAAAACCGGAAGGATATTGGGTAACTTACCATCCAAACGGATTGAAAAAATCTGAAGGAAACAGAAAAAATCATTTGCTAGATAGCATTTGGATTTTTTATAATGAGAGAGAAGATACCCTCCAAAAAATTGTATATAAAAACGATAAAAAAAATGGTTTAAAAACCTATTTTAGTGATAATTGCAATATTATTTTAGAAGAAAATTATGTTGATGATATTAAACAAGGAGTTTCAATTCATTATTACGATACAATTTTATATGATTCCATTGCTAAAATAAAACAAAAAGAAATTTTTTATGAAGATAATTTAGCCTCAGGAAATGCTTTTGAATATGGATTAGATGGAAGAATAATTTCTATTATTGTTTACAAAAAAGGAACTTTAATAGGTAAAGAAATTATTAATAGATATGATTTTAATAATAAAAAAACAGGTATTTGGAAAAAGTTTTATGATAACGGAAAACTTAAAGAAGAAGCAACCTATAAAAATGGTTTATTAAATGGTTATTTAAAAGAATATGATTTAAAAGGCATGTTAACCAATGCTACACTTTATATAAATGGAGAACCTCAATTATTTGCTGAGGAACTCAGTAATTTAGATATTAAAAAAGAATTTTATACTGATGGAACAGTAAAAAAAGAAGGAACTTATGATGTTACGGGTAAAGAACATGGTAAATTTAAATATTACGATGAAGAAGGTAATTTAGAATTAACAGAACTTTATGAACATGGTATATTGTTAGCTAAAGGATTAGTTGATAAAGAAGATAGAAGACAAGGATATTGGGAAGAATATTATATTACCGGAGAATTAAAATCTAAAGGACATTATAAAGATGGAGATAAAATAGATGAATGGGAATACTTTTTTGTTGATAATCAATTACAACAAAAAGGTAGCTACATGGAAGGAGGAAAACCTATAGGAAAATGGATTTGGTATTATCCAAATGGACAAATTTTAAGAGAAGAAAATTATCGAAAAGGATTAAGAGATGGTATGATGGAAGAATTTTTTGAAGATGGAACATTAATCACTAAAGGAGAATTTATAGATGGAAAAAAAGAAGATGAATGGTTTTATGAATTAGGAGATCATAAAGAAATTGGTAAATATATAGATGGTGAAAGACATGGAATTTGGAAATATTATTTTCCTAATGGAAAATTACATTTTGAAGGTAAATTTGTAGATGGTTTACCCGATGGAAAACATAAATATTATTTTGAAAGTGGAAAAATTAAAAGAGAAGAAAACTATGTAATGGGAGTTAAAACAGGTAATTGGAAAAGTTATAACGAATTAGGAGAACTTTCCCTTATAGTAGAGTATAAAAACGGTGAAAACTATAAAATAAACGGATCAAAGATTAAATAAACGGTGGATTATTCCAATAAAACAAAAGAGGAATTAATTAAAGAATTAGAAGTTCTTAAACAAAATCAAGAAAATATTTCTTTGGTATTAAACAATATTAAAGAAATGTTTTATCAGATTTCTTTTGATGAAAATGGAAACAAAAAATTTGAATATTTAAGTTCACAAATAGAAGAAGTTCTTGGGTTAAGTAAAAAAGAATATATTGAAAATCAGGATAAATTATTTGAATATTTTCATCCTAATGATATAGATGAACTTACTAAAATAGTAACTAACAGTAAAAAAGAAAAAACAAACAGAACTATTCAATATAGGTTTTTTAACAAAAAACTAAATAAATATGTTTGGATAGAAGAAAGTTTTACTCCTACCTATAATAAAAAGGGAAAACTAAAAAGCATTTTTGGTTCAGCAAAAAATGTTACTGAAAAAATAGATGCTACTACTCAAAAAGAATTTATTTTAGAAAATATTGAGGAAGTAATTTATAATGTAAAATTTAATCCTGAAAATAATACTAAAGAATTAGTATTTATTAGTCCTCAAATTAAACAACTAATAGGACTAACACAAGAAGAATTTGCCAAAGAAGGAATTTCGGGAGAACTCCAAAAACGAATACACCCTGATGATTTAAAAATTATTAGTAAAACAATACGAGACTTATACGATAATAATAAAACAAGAACAAATACCCAATTTAGATTTAAACCTAAAGGAAAAAAAGAATTTATTTGGCTTGATGAAACACTAAATGCTAAATATGATAAAGAAAGAAATTTAGTAGAAACCATTACTGTTCTCAGAGATATAACAGAAAGTAAACTGTTAAGTGATAAAATAAAAGTTTCTGAAAAAAGCTATAAAGATCTCTTAAATAATAGTCCTGATTTAATTTATATGATTAATGATAAAGGACAATTTATTGATATAAATTCAACTGTTATAAATGTTTTAGGTTATAAAAAAGAAGAACTTGTAGGAAAAACACCTGCATATTTTAGCAATAAAAAGAAGAATAACATTAATGAAATTCCTGAATTAATAAAAAAAGCTAAAAGAAAAACGCAATATTTCGATTGGTGGATAATAGATAAAAATGGCAAAGAATCTTTACACGAAATTATCCTAAGAAAAGGAATGTATTTGGGTAAAGATGTTTTAGTAGCAACAGGAAGAAATATTACCGAAAGAGTTGAATATCAAAATAAAATAAAAAACAATCAGGAAAAACTAAACTTGGTTTTAGAAAATATTAAAGAAGGTATTTATAGTATAGATTTTACAGATAATAAAAATAGAAGCTTTGATTATTCTAACTCACAACTAAAGAAAATATTAGGTAAAAATTTAGATGATTTTGTAAAAATATCATGGGAAGAAAAAAAGCAATTTTACCATCCTGATGACATTATTAAAATAGAAAATGCATCAAAAGCAATTTTTACTAATAGAGAAAAACCAGTTACAGTTGAATACAGGTTTAAAAAGAAAACAGATAAAGATTACAGCTGGTTAGAAGAAAAAATAGTTTCTAAATTTGATGAAAAAGGAAAACTGCTTACCAATTTTGGTGTTATTAGAGATATTTCTAAACAAAAAATAGCTGAACTTCATTTAAAAGAAAAGGAAGAACTCTACAGAAATCTGTTTACCAAAAATTTGGCAGGTGTATTTATTACCGAAAACGATATTATAATAGAATGCAACAATTCCTTTGCTAAATATTTTGGGTATAAATCTAGAATAGAACTTATTGGAAAAAATGCAGAAATGCTCTATTTTGCCAAAGATGACAGGGATAAATACATTAAGGATCTATACAAAAATGAGTACTTAACCAATTACAGACTGAGACAAAAAAGAAAAGATGGTTCAGAATTGTGGGTATTAACTAATGTCAGTATAGTTAATAAACAAACTAAAAGAGTAGAAGGAACACTTATAGAGATTACTGATCAATTAAAAAGAGAGCAATTAGAAAAAGAAAAACTTAGACTACAACTTTTTGAAGAATCTAATAAATCTCTCCAAAAGGAAATAGCTGAAAGAAAAGTAATAGAACAGCAACTTATTCAAAATCAGAAATATACTAACAGTATAATTAACAGTTCATTAGATATAATTTGTGCTTCAGATAATACAGGAAAAATTATAGAATACAATAAAGCTGCTCAAAAAGCATTTGGTTACACCAAAAATGAAATTAGAAATAAAGATATTTCCAGTGTTTATGCTAACAAAGATGAATACCAAAATGTTATTAACCAACTAAATAAAAAAGGGGTTTATGTAGGAGAAATAACCAATATTAATAAAAAAGGAGAAAAATTTACTTCATTTCTTTCGGCATCGGTATTAAAAAATGAAAAAGGTGAAATTATAGGAACAATGGGTGTTTCTAGAGATATTACCGAAATGAAAAAAGCCGAACAACAACTTATAGAAAGTGAAGAAAAATACAGAGATTTATTTGAAAATGCCTCAGATTTAATTCAAAGTATTGATGCCCTAGGAAACATCCTCTATGTAAATAACGCTTGGAAAAAAGCATTGGGCTATACTGCTAAAGAACTAAAAAACAGAAATATTTTCGAATTTATTCATCAGGATGATAAACAACATTGTGAAGATTTTTTCACTAAAATGATGAATACTAAAAAACCTACCAGAGATAGAATAACCTTTAGTTTACTTACAAAAAAAGGTAAAAAAATTATTGTTGATGGAGATATAAGCAGTAAAATTGAAGAAGGTAAAATGGTTTCAACAAGAGCTATTTTAAGAGATATAACTGCAGAAAGTTGGCAAAATAAACTACAAACGGTTTACAATAACATTGCTAAAAACATTACCGAAAAAATTAACCCTTTAGATATTTATGAAGGCATTAGAAGCGAACTAGGCAAAATTATAGACACCAATATTTTTGGTATTTCATATAAGAAAAGCGAAACAGCCATAGAGTTCCTTTATTTTTACGATTCTACCAGAAACGGTGTAATAGAACTTGCTCCAAGAGAAAATAAAAAAGGAGTAAACGAATACCTTATTAAAAACCAAAAACCAATTATCCTTTATAAAGAAGATTTATTGAGCTTAAAAAAAGAAGGAAAAATAGATATTTATGGTCCTTTGTGTAAGGTTTTAGTTGGTGTTCCGCTAAAAATTAAAAACAAAACCATAGGATTTATTACCATACAATCTTACGATGATAAATATGCTTTTGATGAAAAAACCATTGAAATACTAGAATTTTTCTCAGGAAGTATTGCCCTTACTGTGCAGCGTAAATATGATGAAAGTAAAATTTACGAACAATCGGCCCGATTAAAATCTATTATTGAAATAGATACCCACATGATTTGGACCTATGATATGAATAAAGGAATTACCTCCTTTAATAAAAAATTTGCTGAAGAAATTTATAAACTTTACGGATACAAACCATACAACGATATTCATAAATTAAAATTAAATACGCTTCTTAAAAAAGAAAAAAACCAACCATTTTGGGATAATAAATACCAAGAAGTTTTTGAAGGAAAAACCCAACAATTTACCATAGAACAAACACTTCCTTCAGGCGAAAAACTATATAAAGAAGTAGTGTTAAACCCAATTTTTAATGAAGATGGAACAGTTTCAGAAGTTTCAGGAATATCTCATGATGTAACCGATAAAAAAATTGCTGAAGAACAAACCAAGCAACAAACTGCCAAGCTGCAATCTATTATAGAAAACAGCTCACATTTATTCTGGACCTACCATAAAACCTTGGGATTAACTTCTTACAACCAAAATTATTACAAATCTTTTATAGATTCTTATGGTAAAGAACCAACCATTAATAATGCTAATTTGTTTGAAAAAAATAGTGAATTGGAAATTTTTTGGGCGGAAAAATACAACGAGGTTTTTAAAGGTAAAAAAATTGAATTTATAACAGAAAGAAAAAATAAAAAAGGACAGCTTTCCATTAAAGAAGTTTTTTTAAGCCCTATTTTTAATGATGATGGATCTGTATCAGAGGTATCAGGAATGGCTCATGATATTACTGAAAAAATGATAGCCGAAAAAGAGCTTAAAAATTCATTAAAGGAAAAAGAAATTCTATTAAAAGAAGTTCACCATAGAGTAAAAAATAATTTACAGGTTATTTCCAGTATTTTAAACTTACAATCGTCTTATATTCATGATGAAAAAATACTCACCATATTAAAGGAAAGCCAGAACAGGATTAAATCTATGGCGTTTATTCATGAGAGTTTATATCAAACAAATGACTTCTCGCAGATAAATTTCTCAGAATATGTTGTAAATTTGTCTAAAAATTTAGTACATTCATACCTCGTTAACAATGAGTTAATAGAATTGAAGCTAGATATTAACAAAGTGTCGTTAAACTTAGATTTATCAATACCTTGCGGGTTAATAATAAATGAATTAGTTTCGAATGCTTTAAAATATGCATTTCCTGAAAACAGAAAAAATGAAGGATACATACTAATAAGTTTAAAAGCAGATAAAGAAAATATATATTTAAGCATAGCAGATAATGGAGTAGGATTACCTAAAAACCTCGATTTTAGAAACACAGAATCATTAGGTTTGCAGTTAGTAACTACTTTGGTTGAACAGATAAACGGAACAATAACACAAGAAAATACAACAGGAACTACCTATAACATCATATTTAAACATACACAATAATGCAGAAAAACAATATACTTGTAGTTGAAGATGAAGCAATCGTTTCAAAAGACATTCAGCAAAGCCTGAAAAAATTAGGATATAATATTGTTGGAGCTTCCTCAACAGGCGAAAAAGCCATTGAATTAGCAGAAGAACATAAGCCCGATTTAGTGTTAATGGATATTATGCTTAAAGGAGAAATGAGTGGAATAGATGCTGCCGAAAAAATTAAAGCATCTCTTAATATTCCTGTAATCTATTTAACCGCTTATGCCGATGAAAATACCTTGAGCAAAGCCAAAGTAACCGAACCTTACGGATACATTATTAAACCCTTTAAAGAAATTGATTTACATACTTCTATAGAAATGGCGTTATACAAGCATTCTAAAGAAAGAGAAGTAATTAAAGAAAGAGATTTTTTATATTCATTAGTAGAGAATAAAGATGCCGCTGACGGAGTTATTTTTGTAAAATCGAACTCTAGGTTGGTAAAAGTAAAAACCTCTGCCATATTGTTTGTAGAAGCCCTTAAAGATTATGTGGTAATTAACATTGCTGATGCTAAATATACCATCCATTCTACTATGAAAGACATAGAGAAAAAATTACCTCAAAAAGAATTTCAGCGAGTACACCGCTCCTTTATTGTTAGAATAGACAAAATTTTAGCCATAGAGCAACCTAACATTGTAATAGAAGGTGGCAAAAAATTAATACCTATTGGTGGTTCCTATAAAGATGAGTTAATTAAGCGAATTAATTTGATTTAAAGTTCCTTAATCCGCTTATGTTTATATAGTTCTTTTTGGATTTTTCCAATAGATAAATCCAGTTTCAACGTCATTTTGGAAATTTTTGAGCCACGAAAAAATTATCAGGAATCTTTATTAATATTTTTAAAAGATTAAATTACTAACTTCGCAGGAATTAGAAAAGTATGCAATTTTTAGATAGTGATATTGGTTCAGCAAAAGACAATTCAAAAAGTCCAATTCATAATTGGTATAAGTTTACTGCTGGTTTTTCTCATCGTTTTGTTGATGAAATTATTTTATTGGAGAATCTAAAAAAAAAAAAAGAT
>LADZ01000068.1 GCA_000961845.1 Flavobacteriales bacterium BRH_c54 | reverse complement strand
TAGTGTTACTGTTCCTGCGGTTATCTCAGCAGCTGAAGGCATATAAGTTGCATTAAGTGTGGTATTGTTAGGAGTAAATGTTCCTGTTCCTCCTGACCAAATTCCGCCTGAAGCTATCGTAACCGATCCATTTAAGTTTACTAATGCATTATTTCCACAAACCGTTTGATCTACTCCTGCATTTACGGTTGGAGCTAGGGTTATGGTAATGGTCATGTTATCAGTTACTGCATTACAGTTTCCATTACCTGTTGTGGTTAACGTAAGGTTTACAGTTCCAGCAGCTATTTCTGCGGCAGTAGGAGAATAAGTTGCATTTAAAGTGGTGTTATTGGGTGTAAAAGTTCCCAATCCTCCTGACCAACTTCCGCCTGTTGCTCCTGTAACAGAACCATTTAAACTAACATTCGAATTATTGGCACAAACGGTTTGGTTTGCTCCTGCATTTGCTATCGGTGCAGGTGTAAACGTTATCAATACATTATCACTTACAGCATTACAATTACCATTTCCTGTGGTTGTAAGTGTTAATGTTACATTACCACTAGTAATTTCTCCTGCTGTTGGTGTGTAAGTAGTGTTTAAAGATGTATTATTTGGATTAAATGAGCCAGTTCCTCCTGACCAAACTCCTCCTGTTGCTATTGTAACTAACCCTGCTAATGTAACATTCGGATTATTTTCACAAACACTTTGATTTGCTCCTGCATTTGCTGTTGGTGCAGGACCAAAAGTAACTACCATAGAATCTACTTCAGGATAGCAAGTTCCATTACCAGTTGTAGTTAAATACAAAGTAAGCGATCCATTAGAGATTTCTCCCGCTGTTGGTGTATATGTTGCATTTAATGCCGCTGCATTAGGAGCAAAAGTTCCCGCTCCTCCTGACCAAACTCCTCCTGTTGCAATAGTTACAGCTCCATTTAAGGAAACCGCTGGATTATTACCACAAACGGTTTGATCAACACCTGCATTAACTGTTGGAGCAGGTGTAAATGTAATATTTACCTGATCTGTTTCAGGAAAACAAATACTGGTTGAAGCTAACGTCAATGTAACATTTCCAGCTAATATATCTCCATTACTTGGAACATACTGGGCATTTAAAGTCGTATTATTTGGCACAAAAATACCAGAACCATTAGATGACCAAATACCTGTTGTAGCTCCTCCTGTAACAGAACCATTTAGTTGAGCACTATCATTCGCACAAACAATAATATCAGCTCCTGCATTAACAAATATTTTCCCTGAAAACTCAGAAAAATAACCAAACCTAGTACCTGAAGATGCTCCTCCATTAATTAATCCTACAGAAAAAACATCCGTAGAATTCGTAATTAAATTATTCGTTCCTACAGGAACATCAGTTGTATTATAACTTATTTGTGCTGCTAGCCAAATACCTCCTGTATTAGGAACAGGAGTAAAAGCAGTTGCCGGTATTAAAGTTGAATTTCCATTTAATTGAAAATTACCTTCATTACCAGCTTGTACAACTATATTTAATCCAAAATACTCTGTTGTTGATCGTACAACATTAACTTGCGAAGAACCCGCACAATTTAACGGTGGCAATAAAGCTCCTCCAGTTTCACATCCAAATCCGGATACATGATAAACATAAGCAGGTTGAGAACATGTAATATATGTTGATGGGTTAGTGATAGTAACTCTATAAGTTTCGCCAGCAAATAAAGTAGCTACATTTACTCCTGCTACATTTATAACATTATTATTAGCTGTTGAAACAATGTAGGCATATTCAGGAGTTGTTAATCCTCCTTTAGTTACAATATATTCATTCCCTACAATATCAACTGGTACAATTTGATCTCCGTTAATATCTCTACATCCCGCAGGTGCAGGATTTACAGAATCATCTTTTATAGAAACAGCAATTGGTTGATCTGAAACTATAGCAGTACCTGCAGGATTATCCGCTCCAACACCTCCAGTAACGGCCCCTGAATAAGTTTGCCCTCTGTTTAAAATTATAGAATATGACGTTAAAGCCGGATGTCCTCCATCTAAAGGTACTCTAGGGTAAATCAATACAGTTGTATTATCAACTGTTGCTACAATATCAAAAGAGGTATAGGCAGGAGGTGTATATGTACCATTTGCCCAAGTATTCTGAAAAGGAGTATAAAATTCTGTTCCAAGACCATTTGCTCCTTTCAAAGCAAAAATATCTGGATTTAAAGGTGTAGTAACTTCATAATAACAAGTTATGTTTGCTGTTGAAGAAATATGAAGCCCTGTATTTAAAACCACATCCTGAGGTGCTGTTTCTAGATCAGCTGTATGCGGTGTCATATCCTCAATATGACCTGAATTTGCAGGTATATTTATAACTATTGGAGTTCCTCCATTAAAAGCTAAATTAGCTGGTTGTTCAATAGTAACCGTTGCAGCTGTTGCTCCAGTTGCCATTACTAACCTTAACCCATGAGTTCCTGCTGCCCCATGTCCTGAAGTAACTTCAGGTGGTGCAAACCAAAACTCATTGCTAGTTTGTGCAAAAGAGAGATTAAAAAAACAAATTGAGATTATTATAAATACGAGAAAGTAACTTCTTTTCATAAACTATATTTTTTTTAACAATGTTGGCTTTTACCGTTTTTAGATATAAAAGGTTTCATTTAAGATTTATTACCAGACAAGATTATTTCTTATTCACCTGAAAAAAATCATATTTTTAACCCTATTTATAAACTAACTTTGACACATATTAAATACTAATTGATATGGATTCCTTTTTAAAACAGTACTGCTCAAAAGAATGGATAGATTTTATTGAATTTCACAAATCCGTTTACACCTTACAAAAAGACAATCTTGTTTTTAAAGAAGGCGATGATGTTAAAGGATTATTCATCATTAATAAAGGAAAAGTAAAAGTATTTTCAAACGAATCAACTGGTAAGGAAAAAATTTTTAGACTTGCAGGGGAAGGAGAAATTTTAGGACATAGAGGCTTTGGTGGAGATTGGGTTTATCCTGTTTCTGCCAAGACATACGAAGAAACTACCCTTTCTTTTATACCTTTAAATATATTTAACTTACTAGCAAAAACCAATATTGAATTTACCTATCAACTAATGATGTTTTTTGCCGAAGAACTCAGAAATTCAGAAACGAAAATTAATCACCTTCAAGTAAAAAATAGAGTTGCCAGAGCAATTCTTTACAATTATACCATTTTTGGTGCTGACAAAAAAGACCCACAACTTTTAAGTTTTACCATTCCTCGTAAAGATTACGCCAGCTTGACAAATACCACCTATGAAAGTATCATTAGAGCTCTTAAAGAACTCAATGATGAAAAAATTATACGAAGCTCTGGAAAAAATATAAAAATCCTAGATTTCAATGCTCTTGAAAGCTTAGCCATTTAACAATTTCTCTCTTTCATTCTTATTTCTTATCTAAAGTAGTTTATGACTAAAATCATAAACTACTATGATTCATGTCATTTCTTTTATCTGAAAATCAGCTGAATTTTATACCATAACTAAGATTTAGTAATAAAATATATGATTCGAATCAATAAAAGATAAAAACAATGAAACTAAAATCAATTGTAATATCACTTTCTATTGTTACTATAAGCATTAATTTAAATGCACAAAACGGTAAAGAAGTGTTTAAACAAAATTGTAGTGCTTGTCACTCTATAGGTAAAGGAAAATTAGTTGGTCCCGACTTAGAAGGAATACACACTAAGCGATCTGAAGAATGGATTCTTAGTTTTGTAAAAAATGCACAAGCTTTTGGAGAAAAAGATGCTGATGCAAAGGCAATAATTACAGAATATGGCTATCCTATGCCAAATCAAAATGTTAATGATGCTGAAATAAAAGCTATAATAAACTACATTGCAGAAAGCAGCCCTACTACTACAAATTCTGTTGAAGAAGCAGAACCAGTAGAAGAAATTACTGCTGATCCAATCTTAGACCCTGCAAACGCTTCTGCTAGTGATATAACAACAGGTTTACATTTGTTTGAAGGAAGCAAAAGACTCGAAAATGGCGGAGTATCATGTATCACATGTCATAATGTTCAACATAGAGATTTAATTGGAGGTGGTTTACTCGCTAAAGATCTAACAAAAGTATATGAAAGATTGGGTGGAGCAGGGCTAAACGGGATACTAAGTGCACCTCCTTTTCCTGCTATGGCTTCCTCATATCAAAATCATCCACTAACAGAAAAAGAAATATATCAACTTTCTGCATTTTTTAATGATGCAGCAGTAAACAATGTATATCAACCACAAAGAGTATATAACGATCACCTACTTATTTATGGAGGAGGAGTAGCCTTCTTAGTAATAGCCTCTATTATATTATTAGTATATATAGAACGAAAAAGAAAATGTGTGAAAGAAAACATTTACAAGAGACAAATTAAAGCAGCAACATCAAAAAATATTTATTAACACACGCCTCTCTTCTTCTAGGAGATTAATAGGCACTTAAAACAAAAAATTATGAGCTGGATTGAAGATATCATATCACCCAAAACCCGTAAATGGGAAGAATTTTATCGTAACAGATGGCAATATGACAAAGTTGTACGAAGTACTCACGGTGTTAACTGTACAGGTGGTTGCTCATGGGCAATCCATGTAAAAGATGGTATTGTTGTGTGGGAAATGCAACAAATAGATTACCCACAATTTAACAAAGAAGTTCCTCCTTACGAACCAAGAGGTTGTCAAAGAGGCATTTCCTATTCATGGTATTTATATAGCCCTATCCGTGTTAAATACCCTATTATGAGAGGTGCTTTATTAGATTTATTTAATGCTGAAAAAGAAGCGACCGGAGGTGATTTGGTTAAAGCTTGGGAAAACTTACAAAAAGACCCCGTAAAAAGAGCAAGATACCAAAGAGCAAGAGGTAAAGGTGGTTTCAGAAGAGTTAGATGGGATGAAGCATTAGATTTAATTGCTGCTGCTAACATATATACTGTACAAAAATATGGTTCTGATAGAATTATTGGTTTTGCTCCAATACCAGCAAAAAGTATGCTGAGTTACGCCTCCGGTGCCAGGTATCTACAATTAATGGGCGGTGTAAACTTAAGTTTCTACGATTGGTATTGTGATTTACCAAATGCTTATCCTGAAATTTGGGGAGAACAAACAGACGTGTGCGAAAGTGCTGACTGGTTCATCTCTAAATTTATTGTTTCTATGGGGGCAAATTTAGGGATGACCAGAACTCCTGATATTCACTTCTTCTCAGAAGCTCGTCATAATGGGACAAAAACTGTAGTAATGTCTCCTGATTTTAGTATGGTTACCAAACATGCCGATCAATGGATTCCTGTTCACGCAGGTTCTGATGGTGCTTTTTGGATGGCTGTTACACATGTAATTTTACAAGAATACCACGTCAACAAGAAAACACCTTATTTTATTAATTACGTAAAAAGATATACCGATTGTCCTTTCTTAGTTCGTTTGAATAAAGAAGGAGACAAATTAGTTCCTGGAAGAATGGTTAGAGCTAATGAAATGGCTTCATACAAAGACATCGATAACGGTGATTGGAAATTCTTAAATTTCGATACCAAAACCAACAATCTAGTTGTGCCAATAGGTTCTATGGGACAAAGATGGGACGGAAAAGATGGCAACTGGAATTTAACCTATACTGATGATGTTACCGGTGCTGAATACGACCCGGAATTAACATTTATAGATAAACACGATGACGTTGCTCAAGTTGAATTTGTAGAATACGGATTAGATAAAAAAGCGATGAGAGGCGTACCTGTTCGTTACTTAACTTTAGCCTCTGGCGAAAAAGTTCCTGTTGCAACCATCTACGATTTAACCATGTCGCAATATGGAGTTAGTAGAGGTTTGGCAGGCGACTATCCAACATCTTATGATGATAAAGACCAAGCATACACTCCTGCTTGGCAAGAAATATTTACTGGAATTGGTAGAGATACTGTACTACAATTAGCACGCGAATGGTCGGATACTGCAGAAGTTACCGAAGGTAAATGTATGGTAATTGTTGGGGCAGCTATTAATCACTGGTTTCATGGAAATCTAATGTACCGAGCTTCTATTATGGCACAAATGCTAACCGGCTGTAATGGTAAAAATGGTGGTGGAATGAATCACTATGTTGGACAAGAAAAGTTGGCTCCAATGGATTCATGGTCAACCATTATGAGTTCTAAAGACTGGGGAACTATCCCAAGATTACAACAAGGACCTATTTGGCATTACATCAACTCTTCACAATGGAGGTATGATGGAAATCAAAAATTCTATAACTCCGTTCCTGAAAACAAATTAGCACATACGCATACTGCTGATTGGGCTGTAAAAGCAGTTCGTAACGGATGGATGCCCTACTATCCACAATACAACAAAAATAATTTCGAAATAGTGAAAGATGCTCAAAAAGCAGGTTGTAATTCTGATGACGAAATGCGTGACTACATTGTTAAACAATTAGTTTCTGGTGAATTAAAACATGCTGTAGTTGAACCGGACGAAGAAATTAACTTCCCAAGAAACTGGTTTATTTGGAAAGGAAATGCCATCGGAACTTCTGCAAAAGGGCATGAATATTTCTTAGACCATTATTTAGGCACACATACCAATAAAATTGCAGATGAAGTAGCTGGTGATATTGTTGAAGACATTGTGTTCAAAAAAGAAGGAGCAAGAGGAAAAATGGATTTAGTAATTGATATTAATTTCCGTATGGATACCTCAGCACTTTATTCTGACATTGTACTTCCTACCGCTTCTTGGTACGAAAAAGCAGATATCAACTCAACAGATATGCACTCGTTTATCCATCCACTTTCTGCAGCAATTGATCCTGTTTGGGAATCAAGAACAGATTGGCAAATTTTTGAAGCATTAGCCGAAAGAGTAAGCTCTATGGCTCCAAAATATTTACCCGGAATAATGAAAGATGTAGTAAATTCACCTTTACAACACGATTCTAAAGATGAAATTACTCAACCTCGTTTACAAGATTGGAGCAAAGGCGAATGTGAAGCAATTCCAGGAAAAACAATGCACAAAATTGGATTTGTTGAAAGAGATTACTCTAAAATTTATGATAAATTTATTTCGCTAGGAAATGGTATTGCCAAAAATGGTTTAGGAGCACACGGTAACCACTATAATTGTGAAGATGTTTATGGCGAAATGTTAGAAAACAGACAACACATCAGTAAGTGGGATGACGGAACAGAATACCCATCATTAAAAGAAGATGTGGAAGCTATCAATGCTGTATTAAAATTATCAACCCTTACAAATGGTAAGTTAACTAAACGAGCTTACGAAATAATGGGTAAAAAAATAGGTATTAAAGAGATTGAAAGATTGGGGGATGGCTACGAGCAAATTGAAATGGAATACAGAGATCTACAAGCTCAACCAAAACGATACAATTCATCACCACTTTGGTCGGGGTTAATGCATGAAGGAAGAACCTACGCTGCCTATACCTACAACGTAGATATGTTAGTTCCATGGAGAACATTAACCGGAAGACAACATTTCTACCTTGACCATGATGCTTATATTGCTTTTGGAGAACATTTATCTACTTACAAACCATCTCCAACACCTGAAGCTTATGGTGATTTAAGGGTTACTGTAAATGATGGAAAAGCAAGAGTATTAAATTGTTTAACTCCTCACGGAAAATGGCACATTCACTCAACTTACGGTGATACCTTAAGAATGTTAACCTTATCAAGAGGTGGAGAACCATGTTGGCTAAGTGAGCAAGATGCTGAAGAATTGGGAATTAAAGATAACGATCATGTAGAAGTTTATAATGACCACGGAACCTATGTAACCCGTGCTTGTGTAAGTGCTCGTATTCCTAAAGGAGTTTGTATCGTTTACCATGCTGTGGAAAGAACCTACAACATTGCCAAATCTCAAGAAAGAAGAGGTAAAAAAGGAGAACCAAGACGTGGTGGAATGAACAACTCATTTACCAGAGTTCACTTAAAACCAAACTTAATGTGCGGTGGTTATGGTCAATTCTCTTACCACTTCAACTATTGGGGGCCTGTAGGAGTTAACCGTGATACGCATGTATTAGTTCGTAAAATGACAAAAGTAGAATATTAGAAACTATAAATGTTGAATGATAAATTTTAAATAAAAATAATTCAACATTTAACACTTAAAATTTAAAACTTCAAAGTTATGAATATAAGATCTCAAATAGCAATGGTTTTCCACCTCGACAAATGTATCGGTTGCCATACTTGTTCTGTAGCATGTAAAAACATCTGGACAGACAGAAAAGGAGCTGAATACATGTGGTGGAACAACGTAGAAACTAAACCTGGAACAGGTTATCCAACCAAATGGGAAGACCAAGATATTTATCAGGGAGGTTGGAAAAAAGATGGTGATAGTGTATCGTTAAAAGGTGCCGGAAAACTGAAAGGACTAAAAAACATTTTTCACAATCCCAACATGCCGGTATTAGATGACTACTATGAACCATGGGCGTACCGTTATCAAGATTTATTTGATGCTCCTGAAGGCGATGATCAACCAATTGGTAGAGCGGTTTCATTAATTACCGGAGAACCTATAGAAATTCAATCAGGACCAAACTGGGATGATGATTTATCTGGAACCCCCGATTATGCTCGTCAGGATGTTAACTTCAAACATTTAAGTCAGGCAGAACAAGAAGCCATGTTCCAATTGGAAAAAATGACTTTTCACTACTTACCAAGAATCTGTAACCACTGTTTAAACCCTGCTTGTGTAGCATCTTGTCCATCAGGAGCTTTATACAAAAGAGGTGAAGACGGTGTAGTACTTATTAACCAAGAGAGATGTAGAGCTTGGAGAATGTGTGTAACTGCTTGTCCTTACAAAAAATCATATTACAACTGGAATACTGGAAAATCTGAAAAATGCGTACTATGTTATCCACGTTTAGAATCAGGACAACCACCGGCTTGTATGCACTCATGTGTAGGAAGAATTCGTTATTTAGGAGTTATGTTATATGATGCGGATAGAATACAAGCTGTTGCTTCATGTGATGAATCAGAAATAGTGGACAGACACATGGATATTTATCTAAACCCAAATGATCCTACAGTAATTAAAGCAGCTAGAGAAAATGGTATTGCAGATTCAACCATTAAAGCAGCTCAAAACTCACCTGTTTATAAATTTGTAAAAGAATGGAAAATAGCACTTCCACTCCATCCTGAATTCAGAACATTGCCTAATTTATTTTACGTTCCACCATTGTTACCGGCAATGGCTTCTGTAAGTACCGATGGAACTTATGATACAGTTTCTGAACACTTATTAGCAGGAGTTGAAAAATTAAGAGTGCCTATTCGTTATTTATCTTCTTTATTTACAGCTGGAAATGACGACAAAGTAATTGATGTTTTCAAAAAACTACATGCGGTTAGAGTTTCTAGAAGAGATACTACTGTTAAAGATGTAACCGACAAACAATTAAATACAGTAATGAATGAAGCAAGTATAGATGTAGATACTGCAAATGCCATCTTCAGACTAACCTCTTTAGCAACATTTGAAGAACGTTTTGTTATTCCTGCTGCTCACCGTGAGGAAGCCATTGAAATGTTAGAAAACACTGGTGACTATAAAGGAAGTACAGGATTTGGATTTAAAGAAAAACCAGCAAGAGGATTATAACCCTTATTAACTAGAGATTTGAAACTATGAAAAACTTAGAACATTACAACTTACTTTCAGAACTTTTCATCTATCCTAAAGCGGATATTTTTGAAAAAGTAATTGAAATTCAGAATTTTTTAAATAAAAATTATCCTGAAGCTGGAAAAGAGTTTGTTCGTTTTTCAGAATTTATTGCCAATTCAACTTTTTATCAAATAGAAGAAATTTTTCAAAAAACCTTTCATATCCAAGCCATTTGCTTTTTAGATTTAGGTTATGTGATTTTTGCCGAAGACTACAAAAGAGGTGAGTTTTTAGTAAATATGAAAGTAGAACAAGAAAAATACAACAACGATTACGGACATGAGCTAGCGGACAACTTGCCCTATGTTTTAAGGTTGCTTCCACTACACAAAGATGAAAATTTTATCAATGAATTGGTAGTAATGGTAATAATTCCTGCATTAGAAAAAATGCTGTCTGAATTCGATGCTTCTAAAGTAAAAATTAGAGAAAAGGTAATGAACAAAAAGCAGAAGGTTGTAATTATGGAAGGCATTAAAGATGGTAATATCTACAAAAATGTAATAAGTGCAGCATTACAAGTATTTAAAATAGATTTTGCAGACATTAAGTTTGAAATAGAAGCCGAAATTATTCCGGCTTATGCAAAAGCTTTTTTACATAGCGACTGTACTGATGGATGTACCACATCTATTCCTACACCGGAAGAGATTAAAAGGCGATCAAGAGAAATATTAAATTAAAATTAAATTAAAATTAAAACCATAAAACTATGTTAGATTATTTATTATTCGGAGCACTACCTTATGTAGCATTAGCCATTTTTTTAATAGGCTCAATTTATCGCTACACGAAAAAAGGATTTCAGGTATCATCATTATCATCTCAGTTTTTAGAAGGTAGAAAACTGTTTTTTGGTAGTCAATTTTTTCACTGGGGAATAGTGATGTTATTCTTTGGTCATTTAATTGGATTCTTAATTCCAAATGCTGTAGTTGCATGGAATGGCTCTCCTGTTCGATTATTAGTTTTAGAATTTACTGCCTTCGGCTTTGCTATTTCTTCACTAATTGGTCTTTTATTGCTCATAAAAAGAAGAGCAACTACCAAAAGAATTCAAATGGTCTCTAATTACATGGATTATGTAGTTTATTTAGTCTTATTTGTACAAATTGCAAGTGGAATATTAATGGCGTATTATGGCAGATGGGGCTCTAACTGGTTTGCATCAGTAATGACACCTTATTTATGCTCGGTTTTTGCATTTAATCCAAATGTAGATTTAATTGCACAACTTTCTACTAGCAACACTATGGCTTTGTTAATGGTAAAAACACACATTGCATCAGCTTTCTTAATTATCGGAATAATTCCATTTACTCGATTTGTTCACTTTTTAGTAGCTCCTTTCGATTATATATGGAGAAAATACCAATTGGTTATTTGGAATTGGAATCACAAAGAAATAAGAACTTCTAGAAATTATTTTCCTGGAAAAAGTAGAGATTTTAAGAACAATTAATAAAACTGCCTATTGTTCACTAACCCTAATCATTTAAATGATTAGGGTTTTTTTATTTCCATGAAACGAGCCATGTTAAAAATTTCAACACACGAAAATGATTATTAAAGAGCTACATATGACCGATAAAAAACAAACGAGCTATAGCGAGTTCATGAGTACATTAGTCAACAGTGGAAATGAACGAATAATGAATATAAACATATGAAAAAAATCATATGCCGTCTCCTACCAAAATAGTACTTTAGCTTAAACTTTCAGCCAATGAATTTATTCGAGATAGATTACATCTGGATTTTTCTTCTAATTTTACCTGTGGTTGCATTTATGTATGCAGCTGTAGGACATGGTGGAGCAAGCGGCTATTTAGCTTTAATGGCTCTTTTTAGTTTTGCTCCTGATACCATGAAACCTACCGCCTTACTGCTAAATTTATTTGTTGCTGCCATCTCTTTTATTCATTATGCTAAATCGGGATACTTTAATAAAAAACTGTTCTTATCGTTTGCTATTGCTTCTATTCCACTAGCTTTTGCAGGTGGTTTAATAGAAGTTGATGCATCTATCTATAAAAAAGTGTTAGCAATTTTACTAATTTTTGCCATTCTAAAAATGCTCAATGTTTTTGGAAAAGAAAGCGATACCATTAAAGATGTAAAAGTATGGCAAGGATTAAGTATTGGAGGAATTATTGGCTTTTTTTCAGGATTAATTGGTATTGGTGGAGGTATAATTCTTAGTCCTGTAATTTTACTAATGAAGTGGGGAAAAATGAAAGAAGCCGCTGCTGTTTCTGCTTTATTTATTTGGGTTAACTCTGCTGCAGCAATGGGCGGACAACTAAGCAGCGGAGTTAAAATAAATACTCAAGCATTTTTATTGGTTGGCATTGCTGTCATTGGCGGATTTTTAGGTGGTTATTTAGGAAGTAAAAAATTCAATAATCAAGGATTAAGATACATGCTGGCATTTGTGCTTTTTATTGCCTGTATAAAATTATTTTTGACTTAACTTTTTTCTATTTATTCAAAAATTGACAACTTTTTTAAAATTCATTTTAATACTTCTTTGTTTTTTAACTACGATTAAATTCTATGCTCAAAACAAAGAACAAGCAATTACTGAGGTATGGACTCAATATTACAATACTATAAAATTATCAGATAAATCAGACATCAATTCAGATATAGCTTATCGTTTTACCGAAAAAATAAATAACTACAAATTCTTTTTAATAAGGACTTCTTATACTTATAAAATTAACCGAATAAAATTATCATTAGGAGGTGCTTACGCCAACAATTTTTCTAATAAAGAACTTACCAATAAAGAAATAAGGATATATCAAGAAATTTTACATACCACCCATTTTTTAGCTAACCGAATAAGGATTGAACAACAATTTTTCAATCCTTCTATTGATAGTTATACTGTACGATTAAGGCATAGGTTCCTCTTTAACTTTAATCTAAAAAACAAAAAACTATTTTTAAACATTGGAAACGAATTTTTTGTCAATTCTAAAAATAATATTGATTCATTTTATTTTTCTCAAAACCGAATACTTATAGGGCTTAACTATAAAATTAACTCGACAAACAGTTTTTCCTTAACTTACAACTTACAGTCAGACAATGATTTAAATTATAAGAATATATTATGGTTAGGATATAAAACCACTTTAAACCTAAAAAAATAAAAATACCTCAGAATCAATCTAAGATATTTTAACCCGCCATCTTTAAAAAATCAGTAAGTGCATAAACTACATTATTAAAAACAAATTCAATAAACGGAGCTTTGTTATGCTTTGTTTGAGCCATTTCTAATGTTTCATAATAATGCAAACGACTATCTTTTTCGCTACTTATATTGGTTATTGGATAACCAGCTTGCATCAATACTAAATTCATCACCAAACGTGCGGTTCTTCCATTTCCATCAATAAAAGGATGAATAGTAACCAACCTTTCGTGCATTTCTGCTGCCAAAACAATGGGGTGCATTCTTGCTTTATTTTCATTGTAAAACAAAAAATAATCTTCCATTAATTTTGATAGTAAATAAGGCTCTGGAGGAAAATGCTTACTCCCTGAAATTCTCACATTAACATCTCGGTATTTTCCAGCATTTTCTTTATCTATACCTCGTAAAATTAACCCATGAATTTGTTTGACTAAATATTCATTTAATGGAGCAGCATTGTTAACCAACTCAAAAAGCATATCAATAGCTTCAGCATGATTTACTGTTTCAAAATGCTCTCTAACAGATTTGCCACTAATTGTCAAGCCTTTTTCTATAACCAAAGCTGTTTCTTTGAGCGTCATAGTATTGCCCTCAATTCTATTACTATCATAAGTATATTCCACTTTGTAGTAATCCATTAACTTAGCTAAATGAGCTTTAGATAACGGTCTTTTTTGGTCTAACTGAGCTTTAAGTGCATCTGCCTGTTTAATTAAAGTAGTATTATTAAACGATTTGGATTTGTAAGCCACCCTACTCTCTGCTAATTGCAAAGCTTCTAAACCATATTCTTCATCTTTAATTTCTTGATAAATTTTTTCGCTTAGCCATTGCAAAACAAGTTTTTTCGCATCTATACCATAATAATTGGCTATGGTTTCTAATTGATTTTTAGATGGCGTTCTACTTCCGCTTTCATACCTACTAAATAAGGTATAATCAATACCTATTGCCTCTGAAACTTCTTTCAAAGAAAGGTTTTTACTCAACCTAGCATCTTTCAATAATTTAGCAATTGTGTTCATCTTAATTAATTTATTTTACAAATATAGTCATATTTTTATTATTATTGACAATTTTTGTCAATTTTATTTTACACCTTAATGACATTTATCATAATTAAATCAATTATAATAATCTAACTTTGCTGACAGATGTTACAAAAACATACATACTATATGCTTTCTCGCATAAAAGCTCCTGCTTGTTACAAAAACATTAAGCAGCGAGATCCTTTATATTGCTAAAGGAAAACCACTACATTATTATCAAAAATATTTATTTCAATCTTTACGGCTGAAGATTTTCGGCTGTACGTTAAAATCAAAAACAGATGAAACACAAAACCATTATAGAACCTTTTAAAATTAAGTCGGTAGAACCAATTTATATGTCAACCGAAGAAGAAAGAAAGGCATTTTTAGAAAAAGCACATTACAACACATTCTTACTCCAATCGGAACAAGTAATTATAGATTTTCTTACCGATAGCGGCACCTCAGCAATGAGTGCCGAACAATGGGCAGGAATTATGCGTGGTGATGAATCTTATGCCGGCTCTAAATCTTGGGAAAGAATGGAGCGTGCTGTAAAACACCTTACGGGTATGGAGTTTATACTTCCAACGCACCAAGGTAGAGCTGCCGAAAGAATTATTTACGGCTATTTAGGAGGAAAAGGCAAAACATTTATCAGCAATACACACTTTGATACTACCCGAGCCAACATAGAATTTTCAGGTGCTGAAGCAATAGATATTGTTATTGATGAAGCTCATGACCCGGCATTAATCCATCCTTTTAAAGGAAACATGAATACCGAAAAATTAGAAAAACTAATTGTAGAAAAAGGCGCTGAAAATATTGGAGCTGTTATCCTAACTGTAACCAATAATAGTGGTGGTGGACAACCGGTAAGCATGCAAAATGCTAAAGAAGTTAGTGCCATCTGTAAAAAGCACCATGTAATGTTATTGTTAGATTGTTGTAGAGTAGCTGAAAATACTTATTTCATTAAACACAGAGAAGAAGGTTTTGAAAATCATACCTACGAACAAATTGCACAAGAAATGTTTGCCTTAACGGATGGTGCAGCCATGAGTGCCAAAAAAGATGCACTTATTAATATGGGAGGATTTTTAGCCTTAAAAGATAGTGCAATTGCAGAAGCATGTACCAACTTATTAATCATTACAGAAGGGTTTTCAACTTACGGTGGTTTATCGGGTAGAGATATGGAAGCGTTAGCAATAGGTTTAAAAGAAGTTTTTGAACCTGCTTACTTGGAATACAGAATTAAAAGTACCGCCTATTTGGGCGAACATTTACACAAAATGGGTGTTCCGGTAATGATGCCTATTGGCGGACATGCAGTATATATTGATGCAAAAAAACTATATGATCATATTCCTGTTAATGAATATCCCGGACAAGCTCTAGCTTGTGAGCTTTATTTAAAAGCAGGGATTAGAACTGTAGAAATAGGTTCTGTAATGTTTGGAAAATATGATGAAAACGGAAAATTAATTCCTGCACCAATGGAGTTGGTGCGTTTGGCAATTCCTAGAAGAGTTTACACACAAAGCCATATTGAATATGTAATTGAAACTTTTGATGAAATACTCCAAAACAAAAAACAAGTTAAAGGGTATCAGATTAAAAAAGAAACTCAATTTTTACGTCACTTTACAGCTCATTTTAAGCCTAATGAATAATTTAAAAACAAAAAAATCCCTTGAGTAGAGTACTCAAGGGATTTTTTAAATCAACCTAACCTTTACCTAACAGAATAAATGGGATTATTTTCTATCTGTTTTATAACTGAACTCAAATATTGAATCAACTCTAGTGATAAACTATTTTCATTAATTAAAAACTGTTTAAATTTTTCTATTTCAACAATATGTAATTCGGAACTTGTTTTAACTATTGCTGAATAAGTGCATTTTTTATTATCAAAAATTAAATCTAAGCCAACAATATCTCCTTTTTTATGTTCCATAATTTCAACTTCACAATCTGTTCCCAATTTTACCAATGAAATTTCACCTTTTTCTAACAAATAAATATAAGTTGGCATTTCTCCTTCGGAAAAAAGTACTTCTCCTTTATCATAAGCTTTAAAAAAGTCAGCAATGTGCTTTACTTTATCTATAAGCTCTTTAGATAATTTTATTGTATGTCGTTTATTACTACTCAAAATATAATTAATCTTTAAAAACCAAGCAAAAGTAACTGTTATTCAATGTTTTAAAAATGACATTCGTCATATTCAAACATGATTAATTTCATTAATTTTTCTGTCAATCAAATATATTAGCGGTTCTGTAGAGTTTTTTCATATCAAGAATCCTGATATCTTTACCAGCCAACTGAATTATTTTATCTTTATCCAGCTCCGACAACATTCTTATAGATGTTTCTGTTGTGGTTCCTGCAATATTGGCAATTTCTCTTCTGGTTAATGTGGAATCTATCGTTTTTCCATCATCTTTTAATCCATAGGCTTCATTCAGTAGTAACAAAGCTTCTGCAATTCTTTCCCTAACATGTTTCTGAGCCATGTGAATAATGCTTTCCTCTGCTCTTTTTAAATCCTCAGAAAGTATATTCATAAAACTAAACGTTAGGTTACTATTCGTTTTAATCAACTCTATAATATAAGCTTTAGAAATAAAGCAAACCTCTGTATCTTCTATAGCTGTAGCCGAAGCGTAATAAGTATTATTATTAAAAATAGAACGGTAACCAATAATATTCGAAGCCTTTGCCAACCTAACAATCTGGTCTTTCCCTTCGTCTCCCATTTTATGTATCTTCACCTTACCTTTATAAATGCAAAAAATACCATGAGGCTGATTTCCCTCACTAAAAACCAATTGACCTTTTTTAAAAAAAAGATTTCTTTTATGTTCCGATAAATTTTCAATCTCATGTAAATTTAAATTACAAAAGACAGAAACACCACTTTTCTTGTGGTCGCAAGCTGTACACGAAGGAATATTTATCTTGTTAAGAGACATAACTTTAATTTTACCTACAAATTTGTTCACTTTTTTTGGGAAAATTCCTGACATAAATCAGTTCTCTAAGTATTTTTTACATTTATCTTTACAAAAACCAATATTTTCGGCATTATGATATCTGTTTCTGAAGCACAACAACTTATTATTAAACATTCATCTGCTAGTAAACCCACAACAATTGCCTTAAAAGATGCTCTTAATTATGTTTTAGCTGAAGATATTACTGCTCCAATACCCATCCCTCCATTTAATCAATCAGCCGTGGATGGCTATGCTTTTTGCTTTAACACCAATAACAATAGTTATACAATTGTAGATAAAATTCCTGCCGGAGATACTAGAAAAATAGATCTCAACACCAACGAAGCTGCAAGAATTTTTACAGGTTCAAAAGTGCCTGAAAATTGTGACACCGTTATTATGCAAGAATTTACTAAAGTGGAAAACAATCAACTTTTTATTGATGATGAGAATTTAAAAACAGGCGGAAATATTCGCACCAAAGGATATCAAATTAAACAAGGAGATATGGCATTAAGCAAAGGAACTGTTTTAAATCCGGCAGCTATCGGTTTTTTAGCTACCTTGGGTATTACTGAAGTAAATGTTTTTACTTTGCCTAAAGTAAGCATTTTAATTACAGGAAACGAATTGGTTACTCCCGGAGAAAAACTTGATGAAGGTCAGATTTACGAATCTAACAGCTTAATGCTAAAAGCTGCTTTTGAAAAAATGAATATCTCGCCCACTATTAGTTACCTAAAAGACAATCAAGAAGCAACTACCAACGCCATAACCAATGCGCTTAATAATGCTGACATGGTAATTTTATCAGGCGGCATTTCTGTTGGCGATTACGATTTTGTTCAGCAAGGAATTTTAGAAAATGGAGTAATCCAAATCTTCTATAAAGTGGCTCAAAAACCAGGGAAACCACTATTTTTTGGCAAAAAAGAAAACAAAGCAGTATTTGGTTTACCGGGGAATCCTGCTGCAGCACTTACTTGCTTTTATGAATATATTTATCCTTACATCAATCTATCTTTTGGGTTGAAACAAGCTTTTTTAAATCAACTACAACTTCCCCTAAGTAAAGACATTAAACAAAAACCGGGTAGAGCTACTTTTTTAAAAGCAACTACCGATTTTAAAACCATTACTCCTTTGGAAGGACAAAATTCTGATGCCTTGCAATCTTTTGCTTATGCGAATGCATTATTACTCACTCCTGCTGATGCAACAATTATAAAAAAAGGCGAATTGGTAAATGTGCATCTGTTGCCTTAAAAATTTATTCGTTAAATTTGAGACAAACTAAAACTTACGCACCATGAAAAAAGACCATGTACCTGCCGGGAGCGATGTTTCTGCCGGAACTTATGAATGTAATAATTGTGGAAGCCAAATTAAAGTACCTTCGGTTACTTCTTTACCTCCTTGCCCGAAATGTAAACATGGCGATTGGAAAGTAATTAGTGGTAAAGGGGATGCTAAAGAAGATCCGTATCCAGATAGGGATTAGTTTTCTTAAATGGGGAGATTACTTTCCGATACAAAATTTACTAAAGATATTATCTAACAAGTCATCGGTAGATATTTCTCCTGTAATTTGTCCTAAATGATAAAGTGCCTGACGAATATCCATAGCCAAGAAATCTCCTGTAATTTGTTGGTCTAAGCCTTCTAAAACTCTTAACAAATATTCATTTGCTTGAGATAACGCTTCATGATGACGTGCATTGGTAACTACCGTATCATTAGTATTTACTAAGCCTTCTGCAACACTTGTATATAATTTATTGGTAATTTCTTCTACATTTTTATTGTCTTTAGCTGCAATAAAAACCACATCATCTATCCCTTCAAATTTCTGCAACACTTCTTGCTCGTTACCCTTATCTATTTTATTGGCAATAACAAACATTTTTTTCTGCTTATTGCTAATGCGTTCTCTAATTTTTGTTACATCACTTTGTAGCTTTTCTTTCGAAATAGTTACCGCATCAACCATCAACAACACCACTAAAGCTTGATCAATTTTTTCATACGATTTTTTTATTCCCAGCGACTCAATTTGATCGGTAGTTTCTCTAATTCCTGCTGTATCTACAAACCTAAAATTAATGCCTTTAATATTCAATTCATCTTCAATTACATCTCTAGTAGTTCCTGCAATATCAGAAACTATGGCTCTTTCCTCATTCAGCAATGCATTCAGCAAAGTAGATTTTCCTACATTCGGTTCTCCAACAATGGCTACCGGAACACCTGTTTTTATAACATTACCAACATTAAACGATTGTATTAGTTGATGAAGTGCTTCGTGCAATTTAGTTACTAAATCTTTCAGTTGCTGTCTGTTGGCAAACTCCACATCTTCCTCACTAAAATCGAGTTCCAACTCAATTAATGAAGCAAAATGTATCAACTCTTCTCTCAGTTTTTTAATTTCATTACTAAAACCTCCACGCATTTGCTCCATTGCCAATTGATGTGCAGTTTCAGAGTTTGCAGCAATAACATCAGCAACCGCCTCAGCTTGAGATAAATCCATTTTACCATTAAGAAAAGCGCGCATGGTAAACTCACCATGTTGAGCATGTTTAGCTCCTTTTTTCAATAATAATTGTAATACTTGTTGCTGAATATAAGGTGAGCCATGAGTTGATATTTCCACAGCATTTTCGCCTGTAAAGGATTTTTTATCTTTAAAAATACTTACCAATACCTCATCAATAATTTTATCGTTTTCTCTTATTGTTCCAAAATGGATGGTATGAGATGGTACTTTTAGTAAATCTTTCCCATGAAAAACAGTATTCGCTATATTAATAGCATCCGGTCCGGAAAGTCGTATAATAGCTATGGCACCAACACCTGGAGGCGTAGAAATAGCACAAATTGTATCTGTAAGTCGATTGTTGTTCATAAAAACAAAGTTACGGATTAAGAGGCTCGTCTAGCTTATAATCTACATACATTTCGGTAAGTTTGTTATAAAACTCCTCAGCAATCTTTTTTGCTCCTTTAGGCGTAAAGTGTGTATAATCGGAAGCTGCCAACGGTGGTTCTGCATTTACCCAATCGGGCATAGAGTTTTTACCTCCCATTACTTCATACATATCCCAAAAAATACAATCTGTTGAAAGTGCAGCATCTTTTAATGCATCTCTCACTCCCTCTAACATAGGATAAGTAACATAAGTTGTTTTTTCCTTAACAGACATATCACTCGGACCAATAACCATTATGGCTGCTTTTGGATTGTTTCTTTTAATAAAATTTATTTGAGATTTAAACCAATTCCCGTAATCTTCACACTCTTTTTCTGATTTGATATAGGGCATTACATTTCCTCCAAATTGCAAAATAATTAAATCTGGTGAAAGGTGTGCAAAAGCATTTGCCATTAAGGTTTTATCGAGCTTAGTAAAAATTGTTCCTGACGAACCTCTTAGCGGAATATTATCCATTACCACTCCGGTATTTCCTTCTAATGAAAGTGCATACACATCAGGACTATCTTTACCTTTAAAATTGATTAAAATTTCTTCTGGAGTAGTATTAAAATTAGCAGTAATAACCTCAAAAGGTGAATTAGGAGCTAATTTTCCTTCTTTTGACACTGTTCCATCAACAATAATTTCGTAATCTACATAAGTTACCATATTGCTGAGCATTATTTTTAGCTGGGTATATTGTTTTGTTTTTCCGTAAGATGCTTTGGGTTTATTAATCTTAATCCAAGCTTCATTATCAGGAAGCTCATCTAAAAAAGTGGTCTGAGGAATTGGAGCAAACCTACTAAAACTAATTAGTGGCCCGTATCGTTGATGTGTAATAGTAGAATCTTTTGCTCCATAACCGGCATAACGTTGCCAGTTTTCTGAATAACTAATGTTCACACTCATTTTTGGAGCAATATCAACCACAGGAAAAAGTCCTACTCCAATACCACCAAATTTAGTTTGTAATTCATTTCTGATGTAGGAAGTTATTCTATCTACTTCAATTTGAGAATCGCCATAATGCATGATGCGGACTTTCTTTTTCTGAGCATTTTCTAAGGCTTCAAAAAAACGATGCAAAGCAGGTATAGACTTATCAGTAACTTGCAATTTTTTTCTACATGCTGCTAATGAATCTAATTTTTGTTTGATAATGGTAGAATCTATTTGCGATATTTTTTCTTTCACCATGGTAGAATCATCAAACAATATGGCTAAATCTTTTTCATAACTTTCTATACTATCAGACTTATTTTCAATACCAAAAAACTCGTTGGGAGTAGGAAATTGCAATTCATATTTTCCTACTTTAATTCCATCAGCCGGAAAAACAAACATGACCAAAAAAAGCAAAAGAAATACCGCTACCAACGTTACAAACGTTATTAGTGGAGAAACAATTTTAGCTTTTGGTGTTGCTTCTTGAAATGTTATTTCTTCGGAATCTTTAATTGTTGACCAATGTTTAAATTTGCATCAATATTATTGAATTTCATAATGTCATCAGCAGAAATCCCCGGATAGTTTTTAGCAATTAGCCATAAATTATCGCCTGATTTTACAGTATATATGCTATAATCCCCACTTGAAAAACTATTATTTTTAGGTGTTTCTTGTTTTGTTTCCTGCTTTTCTTCAGCCACAGGTTCCGGAGCTGCTTGTCGCTCTCCATAAATACTTAATTTTTGTCCGATATCTATTCTTGTTCCTCTAAGGTTATTCCAACTTTGCAACTCAGCAACAGAAACTTTATATCTCTCTGCGATGATACCTAACACATCCCCCGATTTTACAGTATAAACAACAGGTTCTCCATCAAAATCCGGAATATTTTCTAAATCATCTTTAGGTTCTATTTCCTTTGGTTTATTCAATATCGAATCCTGATAAAAATAAATACTATCCTTCATTTCAATTATTTTTTTCCTATCTGCTTTATCAAAATATAAGGGATAATTTGCAGGTAAAATGGCTTTGTCAAAATTTAAAACCGGATTTAAAAATGTAAACTGATCTTTATCAAAACCTATAACATCTTCCAATGCTTTAGCCTGAAGTTTTCTTTCTAAAGTCAAAGTGTCTCTATCAAATTTTGGCTTCAACTTCACAACTTCATAATCATCATAATTAACGATATAAACCATGGCTGTAAAAGCATTAACAAACTCGTTGGTTTCAGTAGGTAACAACTCATAAAGCGATTTATAATCTTTCTTTCCCGAACGTAAGATTGCCTTATTTACATTTACCACTCCACAAGAATAAGCTGCCAAAGCAAGCTCCCAATTTTGATACAATTCATACAACTGCTTAATATTGCTTAATGCAGCAAAAGTGGATTTTTCCATATCTCGTCTTTCGTCAACAAATTCATCTACACGCAAACCGTATTTTACTGCCTGAGGATAAGTTAAATGCCAAAAGCCTTCTCCACCAATACCATTTTTGGACATCGGATTAAAAGCCGAACAAACCAAAGGCACCAAGTGCAATTCTTTTGGCAATTGATGTTTTTCTAATTCCTTATTAATTATGGGTTGATAATATTTTAGCAAACTCAACGCTGTTGGACATTTATACGCTTTTGATGAGAAATAATAAGGCAAATAATGATTTTCAGGATAAGCTGTTGGGAAAGCTCTTTCTAAAGGAATAGCTCCAAACAAAAAAGTTGATCCGGTTGTTATTTCGGGGCCTTTATAATCAATATGTTTAGGGGGTTGTGTTTCAGAAAGTGAAAGTAATTTTTTGTTATAAACATTCCTAGTAACATTCTCATATTCTGATTTATAAATAGTTTCTTTTTGCTTTTTTTGAGCAACTAATTCAGTCGATAAAGACAACAAGGAAATAATAATGAAAATATGTTTAAAAAAAACGCTCATGGACATACAAAACACCTATTTATCGGTTGTTATTTTTTCAATTTTCAAACCAATATCTGATATTCCATTTAATCCATCCTCAACACGCATAGCTTGTTCAAGATAAACCGTATAAATTCCTTTTTTAGCAAACTTTACATTTCCTAAATAAGGCTGCTGATAATCCCACAAATCGCCAATACCCTTACCTTTCCATTTCCCCCTGTTATCAGCAATAACACAATTTACAGTATCTTTAGAGAAATCTCCACTTGGTCCATTTATCGTAACAAACAAATACAAATTGCTATACGCGTAATCACCTTTATTTCTGATATTTATATAAATATTATGAGGATTTAATGTGTCTTTAGCTTCAAACTCAAAAGTAGCAACATTCTCTTTTTTCCAATTAGCATTATCTATAGCAATATACTCATCATACACCGTATTATCGGTACACGAAGCCATTAAAAAAACTAAACTAATAATACTGGTTATTTTTAATAATTGTGGCATGAATAATTGTTACTCTTTCTTACTGTTAGGACGTTGTTGATTGTTGGGCTTCCCGCCTTTTTTTCTCCTTTTGTTTTTATTTCTGTTATTATTGCCTTTTGGCTTATCAAAACGAGTTAATGAATCTTGTCCAACAACGTTCTCGTAATCGGGCTTTTTAACTTCTTCTTTAATCTCCATATACATGGATAAATCCTCAGGAAACTCATTTTTTTTGTTCATCGCAATAATTTCGTTTACTCTATCAAGTTTCATCTCAATAAAACGAACAGGATCATCTTTGTAAGAATACCAAAGTGTATTACTAAAAATGTCCATCTTTCTATAAAAAGCTTCACCTTTTTTAGTCTTTAAGTTTATGCTAGTATCCGGAAATGATTTTAGCGCATCGGTATAAGCATCCAACTCATAATTTAAGCAACATTTAAGCTTACCACATTGTCCTGCAAGTTTTTCAGGATTTAATGAAAGTTGCTGATAACGTGCTGCAGAGGTAGAAACAGACCTAAAATCTGTTAACCAAGTAGAACAACATAATTCTCTTCCGCAAGAGCCAATCCCTCCTAACCTACTGGCTTCCTGACGAACACCAATTTGCTTCATTTCAATACGGATTTTAAACTCTTCTGCTAATTTTTTAATTAGTTCTCTAAAATCAACTCTTGTTTCTGCTGTATAATAAAAAATAGCTTTTGAATTATCTCCTTGATATTCTACATCGCTAATTTTCATCTGCAAACCATAGGCAATAGCAATGGTCCTGGCTTTAAACATGGTATCTTCTTCTCTTTTTTGAGCAGTTATCCATTTTTTAATATCTCCATCATTTGCCAAACGGTAAATTTTAAGAATTTCTTTAGAATCTAAATCTACTTTATGCTTACGCATTTGTTTTTTCACCAATTCTCCGGCTAATGAAACCGTTCCAATATCATGACCAGAAGCTGCTTCAACAGCAACCACATCACCAACATTTAAACTCAGTTTGTCAGTATTTCTAAAAAATTCTTTACGGTTATTTTTAAATCGAACTTCAACACAGTCAAATGGTTCTTGTCCGAAAGGTAATTCTATGTCGTTAAGCCAATTGGTTACATTTAATTTATTACAACCTCCCGACTTACTGCTACAGCCAGATGAAGAAGTTCCACAACCTCTTCCTGTGCTACATCCACTACACCCCATATATATTAATTTGTTACGTTATATTTAAAAATTCATTGCATATTGTCAGCAAATTGAACATATTGTCTCTTTTATCCTTAAAAAAAGATGTAACAAAGATACTATTCTATCTCATAAAAAATTGATTATTTAAATTGATTTATGAGAAATTGTTTGTTGATTAAATACTCTAATCCCCCAAGCTTAGTAATCAGACCTATCAGTCTGATTTAAGAAAATTATGCTCCGTTGGAGCTTAGTAGTAAAAATATTGAAATTTTAAATCTCCCTTCTTCTCCTCTCCAATTCTTTTTGGATAAGCTGCAGCTCTCTTCCTGTTTGTCCGGCAATAGAAGTATTTTCTTCTGCTCTTCGGATAAGGTAGGGCGTTACATCTTTTACAGGGCCATAAGGTACATATTTAGCAACATTATAGGATGCTTTCGCTAAATTATTGCTGATGTGATTACTCATTCCTAATAATTGAGCGAAATAAATACGTTCATCATCTTTAGCAATGTTGTGTTCCTTCATTAAGTCCAATAAATACAAGGCACTTTTTTCATTGTGTGTACCGCTACAAAAAGAAATCACATCAATATTTTCTATACAAATTTTTTGAGCAAGGTCATAATCTCTATCAGTATCTTCTTTGGTTTTTTGCATAGGATCTTCGTAATTCATTGCAGTAGCTCTTTCTCTTTCTTTTTCAATGTATGCTCCTCTCACTAACTTTAACCCAATAATAAAACCCTCATTTTTAGCAATAGCTATCAATTCTTTAATATAAGCAATTCTATCCCATCTGTAAAGCTGAGCAGTATTATAAACAATGGCTTTTTCTTTATTGTACTTACGCATCATTTCCAAAGCTAACTCATCCACAGGGTTTTGAATCCAGGTTTCTTCTGCATCTATAAAAACAGGCACATTAGCATTAAAAGCGGCCTGACAAAGCGTATCTACTCTGTTTTTAAATCTTTCAAATTCATCTTTTTCCTGAACAGTCAGTTGTTTTTTTGCATTTACTTTTTCCAACAACTCAAACCTCCCGAAACCTGTAGGTTTAAAAACCGCAAAAGGAATGTTTTTGTTCATGGATGCTTTCTCAATGCTTGTTAATGTTTCTAAAATATTAGCATCAAAAACGCTATCGAGTTGTTCTCCCTCAACGGAATAATCTAAAATGGTTTTTACATTTAACTTAGCCAACTCCTGTGTGGTTGACACTGTTTCCTCAATACTTTCTCCTCCACAAAAGTGTTTAAAAATGGTGGCTCTAATAATAGGAATCGGAAAATATAAGGGCATAAAAATTTTAAGCATTGTAGGACCAATTTTTATCAACCAATTCCAAGCTATGATTTTAAACAACCAATAACTTCTTTTTAAGTCTGCATTTGATTTTCCGGCAAATGCTATTTCTGTATTATTAAAATCCATTTTATGCTAAAAAGTATCTTCAAAGTTAAAGTGCGAAATTAATTGAATTTATGATTAGGATTAGCTTTTTTAAATTGTTATTTAAGTTTTTTATTTATCAAGCAACACTTGCATAACTATACCCTTTTTAAACAAAAACCCCCAAGGTTTTTGAAGTCTTGGAGGTTTAATAAATTGATTAATTCGTTATAAACGCTAATTACTTACTTTCTAAAAATTCATTGAATTCATCTACAGTGGTAGCAAAAGTAAAATCATCGCTTAATTGATAGTAGTTCTTTTTATCAGCACAAAAGTCGTAAGCAAATTTAGCGTATTCAAATTTTGTTTCTTCAAAGCTAAATAAACCCATTATTTCTTTTATCTGTTTTACAGAAAGACAGTTGTTTTTGGTAAATGTTTTGGCTACTTTCAATTTGGTATCTGCAAAAGATTGTTTTTCTACTGAAGCTTTTCCTGCACTAAAATCTGATGAAGGAATAGCTTGGTGACAACCTGTTGGAGTGGCTTCAACAGGAATTGGCTCATGAACAGGATTGGTTGTCATTCCATCATTATAATTTCCTGAACTGGTTGAGCTTGATGTTACCGTAGTGGTAGTAACGGTTTGAGACGATGTTGTTTGTACATTTGTTCCTGTATTCATTCCACCATCATTTACACTCACATTTACATTCATTCCTACCCCACCAACATTCATTCCTACCGATATATTTTCTTGATTAGCAGGATCAACAGTTGTAGTGGTAGTTACAGTTTCCGTTACCACAACATCAGTTGTTGCCTGTGGCTGAACAGTAGTAGTGGTTGTTGCTGCCGGAGCAGTAGGTGGTGTTGTTGAATACGAAACTACAGATTGTTGTGGAGCAACAGGAGCTTGAGCTATGGCAACCATTCCGCTCGGACGCATTACATATTCGCCTTTTTTATTTTTCTTAATCTCAAATGAATATTCTGTATTGTTATCCATCATGTAAATAGATTTGGTAACAGAAGCAAACTGATTGTCCTCAAAAATAACGGTTACTTTATAACTTCCTTCGAATTTTAAATCGGTTACCTTCACATTGGTTTCAAAATTTATGTTTTGTAATACTCCATTCAACACTACTTGAAATCTTGAACCATCTTGATTAAAAAATACGGCATTGCAATTTTGTGCTTGAGCTAGATATGTGCCTAATATGATAGCCGTAAATAATAAAAATTTTTTCATCTTTTTTCTTTTTTTAAATTAATACTGTGTTCGCTCTTAACAAGTTAAATGCCAAGTTGTTTTTTTAGTTCCTCAAAGGAATTTTGATAACTAAAATCTTTTTCCAAAAGTAATATATTATCTTTATCATAAATAAATGGGTATGAATTTTTTACAATTTCCATTTTAAATTCATCGTATTCAAACAAAATCACTACGCTCCTAAGCTGTTCTACAGTTATACAAAAATCTAGTTTAGATTGTCTAAAGTCATTATAAACATCTATTTTTCTGTCGTCAATGCTTAGGTTGTTAATTTTTAATTTCACTTCATTTAACTCTTCATCTTTAAGTGGCCACGGACAACCAATTTCTCCTTCATAATCAGGCATTCGATAATAGTCATCAAAAGGAACTTTTTGTGCTAAAGTATCTTCTTTAATTGATAAAGTATCTTTTGTTTCAGGAATTACAGCTACTATTTTTTCTTTTAGTTGAATGATAAAAACCGAACTATCCACTTGCTGTTGATGTGGAGGAAACAACACTTTTAGCAACTCCAATTTATTATTTTTTAATAGATAATGCTGAGAAACACCACCTTCCAAAACATAAACGTTAGTCGTATGTTGAAGGGTGTCATCTTTAAAATTAAAGGTAAGCTTGTAGTTCTGTTGCTTAACCAATCCAACTATCTGAACTTTTGAAACATAGTCTTCAGTTTGTTTTTTTTCATTTACTGACAATTGAAACAACACTTGTTCTTCTGCTTCTATAAAAGCTGTTGCTTCTTGCGAAAACAATTGAGAACACAATATATTCGCTAAAAACACAACAAAAATTGTTGTTATATTTCTAGCTAAAAAGCTCATCAAATCTGAAAGTTTCTTTTAAACGCACTCCTTTTTCGGTATGCTGAACGGTGCAACATTCATTTACTGAATCGTGCTCTAAAAATAAGATGTATTCTTTGTCGGCAGCTTCTTTTAAAAACTTAGCTTTTTCGTCTAAGGTCAACAGTGGACGAGTATCATAACCCATTACATAAGGCAAAGGAATATGACCTACAGAAGGTAATAAATCCGCCATAAAAACTACTTTTTTTCCTTGGTAATTGATGTGCGGAATCATTTGAGCATCAGTATGTCCGTCTGCTAATAAAATATCAAAAAAATCAAACCCTTCTTTATCGATAAATTTTAGCTGACCAAATTCCATCATAGGAATAATATTTTCTTTCAAAAAAGAAGCTTTTTCTCTTTGGTTAGGAACTGTTGCCCACTCCCAATGGCGACTATTACTCCAATAAGTAGCATTTTTAAAAGTAGCTTCATATTTGGTTCTATCAGCATTCCATTTTACTCCTCCTCCGCAATGATCGAAATGCAAATGGGTAAGAAAAACATCTGTAACATCATCAGGATGAAAGCCTAATTTTTTGAGATTTCCTTCCAACGAATCGTTTCCATGCAAGTAATAATGTCCGAAAAACTTTTCATCTTGCTTGTTGCCCATACCGTTATCAATAATCATTAGTCTATCGCCATCTTCTATCAACATACAACGCATGCTCCAGCTACACATATTATTTTCGTCTGCCGGATTCGTTCTTTGCCACAACGATTTTGGCACCACTCCAAACATAGCACCGCCATCTAACTTAAAATTCCCTGTATTTAATGGATATATTTTCATGATATTTTTTTATGTGTTTTAAAGGATAAAATTAGTCAATTGATTTTGAAAATAAATTTTGACTGAATAGAAAATCAAAGATTGTTTTTTTCTTAGTCGGAAAAATCTAATTTTATCCCATGAAAACAAAAGTTTTACTAATTACCCCACCTTTTACACAACTCAATACCAGTTATCCGGCTACCACTTACTTAAAAGGATTTTTAGATAATAAAGGAGTGCATGCCAATCAGTGTGATTTAAGTATAGAACTGTTTACCAAAATTTTTACAAAAGACTTTATTGCTCATCTCTTTAAAGAAGTTGAAAAAAGCAATGAAGAAATAGCATTTCCATTAGTGTATGACCAACGAGAAGATTACATACAAAAAGTAGATCGAGTTATCCATTTTTTACAACAACATGAGGTTACTGCTGCTTACCAAATGTTACAAAGTAATTTTTTACCTAAAGCTCACCGAAGCACCAATTTAAACGAAGAAGAATTTGAATATGGTTTCGGAAATTTAGGCATCATAGATAAAGCCAAGCATTTAGCTACACTTTTCATTGAAGAATTAGGCGATTTTATTAAAGCAAATGTAGATGAGTTTTTTTCTTTTACTCGCTATGCCGAACAAATTGCAACAGCAGCAAGTAGTTTTGATGAAATTGATGAATACCTTTCTTTTGAAACCACCATTATAGAAGATCAATTGCTATTACTTATGGCTGGTAAATTAGAAGAATACCAACCGGATTTAGTTTGTTTTACTATTCCTTTTCCTGGAAACCTATTCGCTGCACTGCGTTGTGCTCAATTTATAAAGAAACATGCTAAAAAAACAAAAATTGCTTTTGGAGGTGGTTATTGTAATACCGAATTACTATCCTTAACCGATACCAGAATTTTTAATTATGTTGATTTTATTACCTTAAATGATGGCGAAGGTCCGCTATTAAAACTTTGCGAACTCCTTGATAAAATAATAACTAAAGAAGAATTAGAAAGGACCTACATCCTTGAAAATGGGAAAGTAGTCTATCAAAATAAGACGCCTAATACTATTTTTCATCACAGCAATTTACCCGCACCAAGTTATGCCGATTTACCACTTCATAGTTATTTGTCATTTTTAGATGTGATGAATCCCATGCACCGATTATGGACAGATGGAAAATGGAACAAATTAACCGTTGCTCATGGTTGTTATTGGAAACAATGTACTTTTTGCGATGTTAATTTAGATTACATTGCGAATTACCAAAATACTACCGCTGAAGATTTGGTTGATAAAATTGAAAAGATAATTGCAGAAACGGGTACTTATGGTTTTCATTTTGTGGATGAGGCTGCTCCACCCAAAATGCTTAGAGCTTTAGCCGAAGAATTACTAAAAAGAAAAGTATATATTACTTGGTGGACTAATATTCGTTTTGAAAAAACATTTACTCCTGAATTGTGTGCTCTTTTAGCAAAATCGGGGTGCATAGCTGTAACAGGTGGTTTAGAAGTAGCCTCTGACAGATTATTAGAGAAAATGAAAAAAGGTGTTGATATTGCTCAAGTAACAAGAGTTACCAATTCATTTTCAGAAAGTAACATTATGGTTCATGCCTATTTAATGTATGGCTTTCCTACAGAAACAGATCAAGAAACCATAGACTCACTTGAGGTAGTCAGACAATTATTTGAAAACAACTGCATTCAATCAGCATTTTGGCACTTATTTACTACCACCGCTCACAGCCCTATTGGTAAGCACCCTGAAAACTATCAAATTAAAATAGTTGGTCCTAAATTTAAAGGTTTTGCACAAAATGATTTGTATCACGAAGACCCTCTTGGAGCTAATCATAAACAATATAGTGATGGTTTAAATCTTGCTTTGCAAAATTATTTAAACGGACTTGGCTTTGATGTTCCTTTACAAGAATGGTTTGATTTTGAAATTATGCCAACCACTCACCCCAACAATTTAATAGCCTCTTTTTTAAAATATTAAAATAATAGATTATTTTTTTCTTAATCGGAAAAATCTAATTTTACATTACTGTATGTTAAGCGCATTTCAAAATCATATCAAGAGTAATCAACTGTTTCAACCAACAGACAAAGTTTTATTGGCAGTTAGTGGCGGAAAAGATTCTATGGCAATGTTGCACTTATTTGTAGCTGCTAAGTTCAATATTGGTGTGGCTCATTGTAATTTTCAATTGAGAGAAAAAGCTGCTGATGAGGACGAACTTTTTGTTCAGCAAACGTGTCAACAACTCAATATTCCATTTCATTCTATAAGATTCAATACAGCCGAATATGCCGAAAAAAATAAAATTTCAACGCAAATGGCTGCCCGAGAATTGCGTTACAACTGGTTTGAAGAAATTAAAAACACACATCACTACCATTCTATTGCAACCGCTCATCATCAAAATGATGTAGCAGAAACCATGTTAATCAACTTAACCAAAGGCTCCGGATTAAGTGGACTTCATGGCATAAAAGCTAAAAATAATAATGTTGTTCGTCCCTTACTTTGTTTTACTTCTGATGAAATTCAACAATACATTTCTACACACCAAATCAGCTTCAGAGAAGACCAAAGCAATGCTTCAGTAAAATATGTCCGCAATAAAATAAGACATGAAGTATTGCCCAAACTTGCAGAAATTAATCCCAATATCATTGAAACACTCAATAAAGCCGCAACACATTTTTCGGCTACCGAAAACATTTTAAACCAGAAAATTGAAGAAGAAAAAAAGCATTGTTTCACTTTTGAAAATGAGTTGGTTAAAATTAATATCAAACAATTAAGAGAGCTAAATCCATTAACTACTTACTTGTATTATTTTTTATCTCCTTATCATTTTAATTTTGATGATTGCGAACAAATTGCCCAATCGTTAAATGGATATTCCGGCAAGCAATTTTTCTCCACTACCCATCAACTTATTAAAGACAGAGATTTTTTATTGCTTTCTCCCAAAACAGAAAAACAACCCGAACCAATTATTATTCACACCATCAATGATTTTGCCGAAATCCCTATAAACATTAAGTTTGAATTGATTGAAAATAAAAATATTTGCTTTAAAACAGCTAAAAACATTGCTTATTTAAATGCCGATAAAATTGATTTTCCTTTGTGTTTTAGAAAATGGAAAGAAGGTGATAGCTTCACTCCGTTTGGCATGAAAGGCAAAAAAAAATTGAGTGATTATTTTATTGATGAGAAATTTTCTCTCTCAGAAAAAGAAGCAACTTGGCTACTAACCGACAAAAACGATAACATTATTTGGGTAGTAAACTCTAGAACAGACGATAATTTTAAAGTTAACGAACAAACAAAAACAATTTTGATTTTAAAGACCTATTAATACAACATTTTAAACCACATAGATACATAGCATACATGAAAATTAAAGAGATTTATAGTAGCACAAAGTTTCTGTCCACCTGTGGTGGACAAGCTATGAGAAACTATTTTTTCTTTTTTTGACATTAAAAACTATGTACCTATGTGGTTAATCCATTTTATTTTGTTTAACAAAAAAATTCAAAACCATCATGCATTTTACCGATCAAATTAACCATACTATTGAAATCCCAAATACTCCTAAAAGAATTATTAGTGTAGTACCTTCGCAAACAGAATTACTTTACGAATTAGGATTAGAAATAGAAGTTATTGGCATTACTAAATTTTGTGTCCACCCCGAAAAATGGTTTAAAAATAAAACCAGAATAGGTGGTACTAAAAATCTGAATATTGAAAAAATAAAAGCACTTAACCCTGATTTAATTATTGCCAACAAAGAGGAAAATGCCGAAGCAGAAATCAAAGCTCTTCAACAACTTTTTCCGGTTTGGACAAGCGACATTTCTACACTGGAAGACAGCCTAAATATGATAAAAGCAATTGGAGAAATTACCGATAAATCTATTGCGGCATTATCCTTAATTAAAAAGATAAATCAAGCATTTTCTCAATATAAAGATGAATTTAACACCCAGCACACTGCTCTGTACTTAATTTGGAAAAATCCTTATATGAGTGTAGGAAGTGACACCATTATTCATCACTTAATGGAGTATTGTGGTTTTACCAATGTATTGAGCAGCAAAACACGCTACCCTGAAATTAGCGAAGCAGAAATAAAACAACTACAACCTGAATTTATTTTACTATCGTCAGAACCTTATCCTTTTAAAGAAAAACATATTGCTGAGTTGCAAAATATCTGTCCGAACAGTAAAATTATATTAGTGGATGGCGAAATGTTTTCGTGGTATGGCTCTCGTTTACAATATACTCCTAAATATTTTTTTGATTTATGGAATGGAATAAAAATTGCTAACAAAAAAATATTTAAACAACTATAATTTATTAACTTAAAAAATAAAATCATGAAAAAAAATTTAATCATTGCAAGTTTAGTCGGTGCATTTATTGCCGCAGGTTTATTCAGTTTTACTCCAAAAGCTCAGGATGGAGCAACAGGAACACAGTTTAAAATTGTTACCAGTATCGAATCTATTGTTCCTATGGGATTAGGTCGTTCTAGAATTATTGAAAACCTTACAGAGGTAAATCATCATCATTTTACTACCGGAAGATCTGATGGTAAAGACAGCGAACAGGGTAAAGTAAAAAGAAGTGACGCTAAAGTAGATGAATTAGCTGAAACAAAAATGCTTAACTTTTATAGTGGAGTTGGTTTAAATTTCCAAAATGTTGCTTCAAATGATGCAATGATTACTTCAAAACTAAATGAAATGGCTGCTAATGGCTGGGAATTAGTTAATGTGGTTAGCGGTGTAGAAGCCGATGCAGGAAAAGAAGATGGTAATGGAATTTTTATTACTAGATATATTTTTAAAAAATAAAAAAACCTTTAATCCCTCGTTTTTAAACGGGGGATTTTTTTGCTCCAAATTCTTTTTTTGTCATGCAGGAGACAACTAGCTAATTAAAAACTACAGCAATTAATTATAGTTCAAATTGTTATGTTGAACTATAATTCAAGATAAATTCCTCCTGAAAGATATCAAAAATCTTTACTAAAGTTCAATATTTTATAAGTTATTTTTTTATATTTGATGAAAGTTTGATGAAAGTTTGATGAAAATTAAGCCCTGTACATGTATAAGTTACAAGCCTCTTTAACTGACATAAACAATGAAACAAATAACATTTATTACCCTAGCTGCCATACTTTTAGTTTCTTGTAAAAAAGACAATGACAGTATGCCCTCACCTCTTCCACAACCCAATTATTTTACATTTTCTGGACAAATTGGAACGAATGACAATTCAACTATAGTTTCTAATGATAACAATTTGATAATATGTGGAAATACAGGATATAATATCTCTATTCTTAAAGTATCTAAGACAGGAACTTTACTTTGGCGAACTGACTTTAATGCTGGTATTAGTAGTTCTGCCTCTGGAATTGTTGAAATTAGTGGAGACATTTTTATTTGTGGTAAAACGTCAAAAAATAATTCAATTACAAAAAGTGACATATTACTTATAAGGGCAAACTCATTGGGCGACACAATTTGGACAAAAACATATGGAGGTGTTGATGCGGATTATGGAGCAAATATAGTAGCCACTTCTGACGGAAATATATTAATTTCAGGTAGAACAGAGAGTTTCGGTGCTGGTTCTTTCGGAGATATTTATCTTATTAAAGTCAATACTTCTGGAGATACTTTATGGACAGCAAGTTATCCAGACCAAGATCAAGAAGTTCCGTTCCATTTAATGGAAACACAAAACGGAGAATATCTTGTGACTGGAACAAATGAAGATAATAGTCAATACAAAGAACTATATCTATTAAAGGTTGGTACAACTGGACAACAACTTTGGAATAAAAAAATAGATCCACCAACTTGGAAATGGGGTTTTTCAACAATAGAATTAGTAAACGGAGACTTTTTAACATGCGGAAGACATACGGTAAATGGTTATAGTCAAGTTCTACTTGTAAAGACGGATAACATAGGAAATGTAATATGGGAAAAAGAATTTGGCTTAAACAATCTTTCTGAAGATGGAAATTCAATTAAACAAAATAGTGACGGAACATACACAATTACAGGCACAAGCTTTGATATTTTAACAAGTCAGACAGATATTATTCTATTAAAAATTGACCAAAACGGCAACCTACTTTGGTCAAAGAAGTTTGGCAGTCCATCAAATGACAGTGGTGTAAACCTTATTAAAGACAACAATAACGACAATATAATTACTGGCAATTACAACGGCAATATATTTTTCACAAAAACCGATAATAACGGAGTCTTTAAATAGTGGAGCCTTGCCATCCCCGCTAACGCAAGCTTGTAGCTTGTGGTTTTTCATCCTCAACCTCAACTTTTCAACTAAAAAAATAAAATTACTTGTCAACTAAACTTATTTGCTGAATTTCGCCATCATTTTTATTTCAGATGAATTTAGAAAAGAAAGTTTGGCAATACCTCCTTTTATTTTTCCTTGCATTTATTTGGGGAAGCTCTTTTATTTTAATGAAAAGAGGTATGAAAGTTTATTCGCATGACGAAGTTGCTGCACTAAGAATAGCTATTTCTTTTTTGTTTTTACTGCCTTTTTTATTCAAATACATTCATAAAGTAAAAAGAGACAGGTGGAAATATTTAGCCGTAGTAGGCGTTTTTGGTAGTGGTATTCCCGCTTTTTTATTCACCCTAGCAGAAACGCAAATTACTAGTTCCTTAGCAGGAATGCTCAACTCATTAACACCATTCTTCACCCTAATTTTAGGAGTTGTTATTTTTAAAGTCCCTGCGGTTAAAGGTAAATTTTTGGGTGTTTTTATAGGTTTAATAGGTGCCTTGGGCTTAATTATTTCTAATGGGGTAGATTTTAATAATACCCCCATATTTTATGCACTATTAGTAGTAATTGCTACTTTGTGTTACGCCCTAAGCGTTAATACCATTAAAAAATATTTAGGCGAAATAAATTCCATTGCCATTACTGCCCTATCTTTTTTAACCATAGGCATTCCTTGCTTCATTTATTTGTTTTTTACTGATTTCTACAAAACCACTACTACCAATCCTGAAGCATTAAAAGCACTAGCTTATGTTGCTATTTTAGCTGTAATTGGTACTGCTTTGTCCATTATTATTTTCAATCAGCTAATAAAACATACTTCGGCAGTATTTGCTTCAACGGTTACTTACCTCATACCCATTTTTGCCATTTTTTGGGGAGTGATTGATGGTGAGGAAATTAACTTCATTCAAATCGTTAGTATTTTTATAATTTTAGTAGGTATTTATTTTGTGAATAAAATAAAATAATTGTTTGCTTTTTAATCTGCTTAGATACTTGAAAATTGCATATTGATTATTAAATTTGCCGCTTTAATTTTTTATCGTATCAAACCTTAAAATGGCATCATCAACTAAATACATTTTTGTAACAGGAGGAGTAGCATCTTCATTGGGAAAGGGAATAATTGCAGCTTCATTGGCTAAACTTTTACAAGCTAGAGGTTATTCAACCACTATTCAAAAGCTAGATCCTTACATTAACATAGACCCAGGAACATTAAATCCTTATGAACACGGAGAGTGTTTTGTTACAGATGATGGTGCTGAAACTGACTTAGATTTAGGACATTACGAAAGGTATTTAAATGTACCCACCTCGCAAGCTAATAACGTAACTACTGGTAGAATTTACC
>LADZ01000022.1 GCA_000961845.1 Flavobacteriales bacterium BRH_c54 | reverse complement strand
CAATAATGTGTTCGCTAACACCAAAATTTTTAGCAATGGTAACAGCACCTTGTACCAACCAATCTGCACCGAAAGCTAAACCAATTACTCCTACGGTAATAAATAAAATACTTACAAAAATGTGCTGTTTTATAACTTCTGTTTTTTCTTCATCACTCTTTTTTGATGATTTTAATTGATAAATGATGTAGCTTAATAAAAGTCCCACAAAAATAAATCCTTCCCAATTATCAAGCATTCCGTTAAGAATGAAAACAAAAAAGAGTAAAGAAATGAACATCATTATAGGCCAATCTCTTTTAAGAGTAGCTACAGCGACCGGAATAGGAAGGATTATGGCTGTTAATCCCAATACTAATGAAATGTTGGCAATATTAGAGCCAACAACATTCCCTATGGCAATTTCAGGTGAACCTTCTAAAGCAGCTTTTAAGCTTACAATCAGTTCGGGAGCTGAAGTTCCAAAAGAAACAATGGTCATACCTATAACTAACGGAGAAAGCTTAAATTTTGCAGCAATACCAACAGCACCTCTAACCAATACTTCGCCACCGCCAATTAAAACTGCTAATCCGCCAATTAATAATAAGTATTCCATAAAAATTAACTTCTTGAAATTGAGTTGGGAGGAGTAGGAGTGTTGTCTTCTTCAGGAGCTGAAGTGTCATTAACATCTTTATCCTCTATGGGTTTGGTAATTTCTTTTTTGATAAAGCTTTTTACCTGATGTTCTACGTTTACAGAGTTTTTTAAATTGCTAACTTCTGAGGGAACTGACTTTTTAATTTCTTGCTGAATATCTGAAGTAGCATTTTTTAATTCACTAATTCCTTTGCCCAAGGTACGAGCAATTTCAGGTATTTTTTTTGAGCCAAAAAACATAACGATAACCAACACAATGATTACCAGCTCTCCACCACCGATATTAAAAAATGCTAACATAAAGCTAATTTATTAGACAAAACTACAAAAAAATAAGCTGCTCATTTTCATAAGCAGCTTATTCTTTTAGATTATTAAAAAGATATTATTTGTTCTTTTTTTCTTTTTCTTTTTGTTTGTTCATGAAATCATAAACGATAGGAGAAGCTATAAAAGCAGAAGAGTATGTACCTACAATTACACCAATAAGTAATGCAAAAGTAAACCCTCTAATCACTTCACCACCAAAAATAAATATCATTAACAATACAAAGATGGTACTTAAAGAGGTGTTAACTGTTCTACTTAATGTACTGTTAATAGCACTGTTTACAACATCGTTAATTTCTCTTTTCTTGTAAGAACCTAAGTATTCTCTAATTCTATCAAAAACAACCACGGTATCATTAATAGAGTAACCCACAACTGTTAGAATAGCTGCAATAAATGCTTGATCTATTTCTAAAGAGAATGGTAAAATACCATAGAAAATAGAGAATAAAGACAATACTATTAATACATCATGGAAAAGAGCGATAAGTGCACCGGCACCATATTGCCATTTTTTAAACCTGAATACAATGTATAAGAAAATGATGATTAATGAGAATACAATAGACAAAATAGATGAACGAATCATATCATTGGCAATGGTTGGTCCAACTTTTTGAGAGCTCATTAAGTAATTGTCCATAAATTGCTGTTTAGTAACCTCGCTACCAAAGATTGAAGACAATCCTTCGTATAATTTATCTTCAACAATGTCATCCGCTTTTTCATCCTGGCTATTAATCATAAACGTAGTGGTAATCTTTACTTGATTATCATCACCAAAAGTTTTTACCTCAGGAGCAGATTCAAATAATGTTGCTAATTGCTGACTAACGGTTTGAGTTTCTACTTTTTCAGCATTTTCAAAACGAACTACATACGTTCTTCCTCCTTGGAAATCTACTCCTTTTTGGAGTCCTTTTGTAGCTAAAGAGCCAATACCAATTAAGATAATAACACCTGAAAGAATATAAAATTTCTTTCTGTTTTTTAAGAACTGAATGTTAGTATTTTGGAATAAGCCATCAGTAAGATTAGTAGCAAATTTTAATACTTTACCTTTATTTAATTGGTATTCAAAGATTAATCTGGTAATAAATATCGCAGTAAATAATGATGTTAAAATACCAATTACTAAGGTTTTCGCAAAACCTTCAACAGGACCTGTTCCAAAGAACCATAATACAAAACCGGTTAATAAGGTAGTAATGTTTGCATCAATAATAGAGGAGTAAGCAAATTTATAACCATCAGAAACAGCCAATCTCATGCCTTTACCAGCAGCAATTTCTTCACGAATACGCTCAAATATAAGTACGTTGGCATCTACCGACATACCAATAGTTAATATAATACCTGCAATACCCGGTAATGTTAATGCGATTAATTGCGGCATAGAAGCTAATATTCCAAAAATAAAGAACATATTAGCAAGCAATGCAATTACAGAAGCAACACCGGCTTTAGAATAATAAAACACCATGTAAGCCAATACTATCATTAATGCAATAATGAATGAGAACATTCCTTTGCTGATAGATTCTTGTCCTAATGTTGGTCCAACAACAGCTTCTTCAACAATTCTTGCCGGAGCAGGAAGTTTACCTGCTTTAAGAATATTAGCAATTAATTTAGCCTCTTCAATAGTAAAGTTACCTGTAATACTAGAACGGCCACCTGCAATTTCTTCAGAAGGTGCAGGAGCAGAGTAAACTAATCCATCTAATACAATGGCAATAGCTTTACCAACATTTTGTCCGGTAAGGTGTTTCCATTTCTGAGCACCATCACCATTCATAATCATTTCAATTTCAGGAGCACCATTGTACATTCCGAATTGTTGTGATGCATCAACAATAACATCTCCTTCTAATTCAGCTTTTCCGTCTCTGTTTTCAACTTTTATAGCATAAAGCTGAATAAATTGCTGATTATCATCAAAAGGTTTGTAAGCCCAAAGTAACTTGTATTTTCTTGGGTTAATAATTTCTTTAATCTCAGGTTTAGCTAAATAGCTGTTTACCTTAGCAGTATCTTTTACAGCAACAATACCTACAACAGGCCCTTCAGCAAACATTTGTTGACCTTCCTCGTTGGTGTAAGTAGGAATAGTCATAATAGCAAACAGCGGATTTTCTTTTACACTTTTTTGGAATAAAGCTAATGAATCTTCACCTGTAGCATCATCTAACTGAGATAATAAATCGTTAGAAGAAGTATCAGTTTTTGTTGAATCATCTCCTAATTGAGATAATAAGTCATTTTCTTCTTCAGCAGGAGTTTCAATAGCAGGAGTTTCTTCAGCTTTTACATCAGTCAATGCAGTATCTTGGGTTTTCTCAGTACTAGTTGAATCGTTAGCTTCTTCAGTTTTTTCATCTTTGTTTAGCAATTTAGCTAATGTAGAATTGGCTTCAGCTAATAAAGGATAAAATTCATTGTTTTGGTAAGTAGTCCAGAATTCTAATTTAGCCGTTCCTTGTAATAACTGACGAACTCTTTCTTTGTTTTTAACTCCCGGTAATTCAACCAAAATTCTATCTGAACCTGTTAAACGTTGAATGCTAGGTTGAGCAGCTCCAAATAAACCAATTCTTGTTCTAATTACTTCAAAAGATTGTTCAATAGCAGCATTAGCAATATCACTAATAAATTCTATTACTTCTTGGTTGGAGGCATTTGGAGATAATTTTTCTTTATTATCTCTAGTGTAGAACACAGAAATTAATTTTCCTCCAGGGTTAACTTCATTATAAGCTTGTTCAAAATAAGTAACAAAGTTGCCACCATTTTGCACTTGTAATTCATTTGCTTTTTTAATAGCATTATTAAAAGCAGGGTCATCACTGTAAGAAGCTAGTGCTCTAACTACTTCATCAACTTGTACTTCTAAGGTTACATTCATACCACCTTTTAAGTCCAACCCTAAGTTAAGCATTTTAGCTCTTAGCTCACCGTAAGTATAGCCGATTACCGGATAAACTTCTTCTGAAGCCATAGAATCTAAATAAGCAAATTCAGCATCTGAACTTCCATTATGATACGTTTCTGCGTATTCTTTCGCATCGTTTTCTACATTTACGGCAAACCATGTAAGCGATAATGAGTATAAACTCGCTATTGCAAAAAGTATGGTAAACGTTGTTAATAGTCCTTTGTTTTGCATTTCTTTTCGTGTGTATTTTTGTTAAAAAATTATAAGCCTGCAAATATAGAATTTCAAAAACGTTTTACAAACATAAAATTCATTTCATTTAACTTTTTTTTATTTCACCAAATAAGCTTAAATTTGGCAAGGAGTTTAAAGGGGTTAGAAAGCATGAGTTTAGTCATTTTTTAATAAAACTAATGGGATTAACTTTGTCTTTGAACAACAGATTTATCATCATGAACATCGAATTATGAAAAAAATTACCACTTTTTTAGCACTTTTTATCTTTTTAGTGTTGTCGCTAACTTCAAAAGCACAACTAGTTGTTAATAGATATGATTCTATTACTGTTTTAAATTATAATAGCGATACACTTTATCATGCTTGGGCAGGCGGTTTCGATTCTCCACAGTTTTCAGAAATAGATTTGAATTTGGATGGAATTATGGATTTATTTGTTTTTGATAGAAGCATTAATAGAATGACTACTTTTATAAATCACGGCACACCAAATAAAGTAGATTATCACTTAGCACCTGAATTTACACAATATTTTCCTCAAAATATAAGAGATTGGGCATTGCTTAGAGATTTTAATTGTGATGGTAAAATGGATATTTTTACTTCCGGAGCGGGAGGGATTGTGGTTTACAGAAACGTTTCTACTGCTACCCAACTTTTATTTGCCATAGAAACTTCTAGCACGCCTTCTAATATTTTGTATTCTAATTACCAACCTGATTCACCAACACCAAGTATGGTAAATTTATATGTTTCATCTATTGATATTCCTGCAATAGAAGATGTAGATGGGGATGGTGATTTAGATATCATTACCTTTAGTATTTTAGGTTCCCAAGTGGAATATCATAAAAATTTAAGTATGGAAAGATATGGAGATTGCGATAGTTTAGATTATGAGTTGAGAAACAAATGTTGGGGGTTTTTTAGTGAGGGAGCTCAAAGTAATAGTGTTGTTTTGGATGATTCTTGTGGTTTTAACATTAACAATCCCGAAAGGATTACTGGTGGAAATAAACATAGTGGCTCTTCAGTTATGATGATGGATGTTGATTCAAATGGATCTAAAGATTTAATTTTAGGAGATGTGTCTAGCAATAATTTTGTGTTGTTGTATAATTCAGACTCATCTCCCAACTTTATTTCATCTCATATAACTGCGGTAGATACAGCTTTTCCTATGAATACTGCCAATACTGTTCCTGTTGATTTATATCTATTTCCTGCCGGGTATTACTTAGATGTAAATAATGATGGAGTTAAAGATTTTTTGGCTAGTCCGAATTGTTTTAATGGCTGCGAAAATCTAGAAAGTGTTTGGTATTATGAAAATCAACGTTCAACTAATCTACCGGAATTTGATTTTAAAACAACAGCTTTCTTACAAGAAGATATGATAGAAGTTGGTACAGGAGCTTTTCCGGTATTTTTCGATCATAATGCAGATGGGTTAATGGATATTGTTATAGGAAATGCAGGTTATACTGCTTTGCAAACCAATCAAGGATTAATTTCTTCGTTGTGGTTGTACGAAAATATTGGGACAGCTAGCAATCCGGCTTATCAATTAATTGATTCTAATTATGCTGATTTAGCCAATATCAATTTAAATGTTGCTACCAATCAGCCAATGTTGAGGTTAGCACCAACTTTTGGAGATATTGATGGAGATGGTGATAAAGACATGATTGTAGGGGGAGATAATGGTAAGATTCATTATTTTGAAAACATTGCCGGGGCAGGAAATACGGCCAACTTTGTACTAAACAAAGCAGAATATGAAGGAATAGATGTAGGGTTATATTCAGTGCCTCAGTTAATAGATTTAAATAGAGATGGATTATTGGATTTAATTATAGGAGACCGATTAGGTTTTGTATCTTATTATGAAAATACTGGAACAGCAACTATACCTTCTTATAGTTGGGTAACCTCTCAGTTAGGAGATGTTAAAACAAGAAGGTACGATGAATACAACGGAAATAGTACTCCTTTTATTTATGACGATAATGGCGATTACAAATTAATTGCAGGAGCTACTAATGGCTACATTTATTATTACGATAGTATTGATGGAAATCTTGGAGGAACTTTTAACTTGATAGATTCTATGTATTTAGGCATAAAACAAGGTGGATGGTCTTTTGTTAATGTTGCTGATATAAATAATGATACCGCTTTTGATTTAATTGTAGGGAATGTTGCCGGAGGAGTTAATTTCTATAAAGGAGATCCGGGAACAATTATAAGTGTTGATGATAAAGAAAGCATTTCGGATAAAATTAATGTTTACCCTAACCCAACTAACAACCAAATTACCTTAGATGTTGGTAATAATAGTTTAGAAAATGCCTCTGTAGAAGTAATAGATTTAATGGGAAGAACCATTTATCAAAGTAATTTAAATGCCTCTAAAGTAGTGATTAACCTTGATGGACAAAGTCAGGGGATTTATTTTGTGAAATTTGTGAACCAAACTGGCAGTGAAGTGATTAGGGTAATTAAAAAATAAAAAACTAAATGCGTAAAATTTGTATACTTGTTGTTTTTGTATTTGCAATTGTTTTTACAACCAATTTATTTGCAGCTAAAAATATAGAAATTCTTTCAAAAGTAGAAAATGTCGTAGTTTACCATTCTGGAGCTCTTGTGTCAAGGGTTTCTGATAATAAAATGGGGGTAGGACTCTACGAATTAGAGTTTAAAGACATCTCTTCTAAATTAGTTTTAAATTCTTTTGTTATTAAAAATAAAGAGGTAACTATATTGAATAAAAATCTTATTAAAAAATTAAGTAAAGAAGAGTTTTTTCAATTAGAAGACAGAAAAACTGCTGTAATTAATCAAATAAAATTATTGGAGCAAAAATATGCTGAAGCTAACTTTATTAAAGAAGTAGATGAATTGGAAAAAATGTTAAGTTTCTATTCTGATAAAATGTTAAGTTTAAATAAAGAACTTAGAAATATTGATAATGCTATAATTGAAGCGAAAAAATTAGACAGTGTTAAATTAAATAATGAAGATGCTGCTATATTAAAGGTACTTGTCTCAATAGAGCAACAATTGGCAAAGCCTCTATTTTTTGAATATGTTGTTGGAGGAATAGGTTGGAGTCCGTTTTACGAAATTGAAGTTGAAAACTCATCTAGTAAAGATATTTCTATAAAATATATTGCAAAAATCATGAGCCAAACTGGTGAAAACTGGGAAAACATAACACTTCAATTATCATCAGCATTTCCTTTAGAAAACCCAACAAAGCTCCCAAAACCTCAAGAACCATGGGTATTAAATTATCAAACATATCAAAATAATATTAAACAAACAGATAATTTGATGCAAAATAATCAGCAAATAGCTAAATTAGAAGGTGTTGATTATCAGGATATTTTTGTGCCATCATTTTTGAAATTAAGAACGTTGAAAGGAAAGTTTGCTATAAAATCTAATAGCACGGTTTTTTCTTTTCCAATCATGAATATTTCATTGCCTGCCGAATATTCATTTTATGCTTATCCTAGCTTAGATAATGAAGTTTATCTTGTTGCAAAAGTTGCTGAATGGGATACGCTTGGTTTAGTAGATGGTGTTGCAAATGTTACGTATAATAAAAATTCTGTAGGTAAAACTATATTAAAGTTTAGCGATTTTTCTGATACGTTGTTGCTTTCTGTAGGTAAAGACAATAGCATTTATTTTAAAAGAGCAGAAATTGAAAATAAGAAATATGCTAAAGAAGTAACGTTTGGCAAAAAGAAAAAAATAACTTTTGCTTACGAATTTCAATTAAAAAACAACAATCAACATGATGTTGTTATTGAGTTTTTTGAACAAGTACCTATATCTCAAACAAAAACAACTAATGTTATTTTAGAGCAATTGTCAGAAGGTATTTATAATGATGAACAAGGAGAAGTTAGTTGGAAAATTAACCTGTCTCCTGGCAAAATTGTAAAAAAACAATTGATTTATACTGTTGAATACGAGGGTGGTAGTTTTAGTTTCTCAAAACGTAAAACTCAAAGATTCAAAACAATCAGTTCTCCAAGTTTTTAATATTATGCTGCTAAAAATAATTATCTTTTTAGTTATCAATTTTGCTGCATTGGGTTTAGGGAGTTACTTTACAAGTGCTGCGGTTACTGCCGAGTGGTATCAAAACCTAAACAAAGCACCTTGGACACCTCCGGGTTGGGTTTTTGGTGCAGCATGGACAAGTATAATGATTTGTTTTACCGTTTTCATGGTGTACGCATGGCAACTCACCGAAAACCGAAACCTACTGATAGCTTTATTTGTGATACAATGGATATTGAATGTATCTTGGAATCCAGTCTTTTTTAAATACCATCAAGTTTTATTCGGATTATTAATTATTGTGTTACTTATGGTGTTGATGGGCTATTTCTTTTTTGCGTATCTTCCTCATTTAAAAGCTAAAACTTTGTTGGTGTTGCCTTATTTTATTTGGTTGCTCGTAGCCACTACGCTTAATGCTTATATTTTGATTAAGAATTAATCTTTTTCTTTACCTGTTATCTTTCCTAATTTTGCCACATGGTAAAAGCAAAATTTTTAATTTCATTAGTAGTTATTCTTTCATTTTCTCAGGTTGTTGATGGTCAGGTGCTTAATATTGAGCGATTACGTTTGGAAAGAGACACTTCAACTTCCTTTAAAAGTAAAATTACTGCAGGCATGAATATCTATAACAGAAGTTCGGCAGCCAGCGAGCCTGTAAACCTTTTTGGTTATAATGTAGATGTAAATACCTTGTATTATCCGGGTAAGCATGCTTTTATGGGCTTGGCAAAATTCGATTATTTAAAAGTTAATGATGATGATTTTTTGAACTTTGGTTTTGTGCATTTTAGGGTAAATTATTTTAGAAAGAAAACCATTAACTTCGAAAACTTTGTTCAATATTCTTATGATAACTTTAGAGGTTTACATCCACGTCTGTTAGGCGGAGGTGGAATTAGATGGAATACGTTTAAAAGTAAATCATTAAGTTTGGTAATTGGAGTTGGAGCCTTGTACGAATATGAAAATTGGACACATCCAGAAACCAATCAAACTATTGAAATAGCCCTAGTAAAATCTTCCAATTATATTTCTTTTCGTTGGACAGCCAATGAAAATGTAGATATTAATTTTGTAGGCTATTACCAAACGGGCTACGATAGCGATATGTCGGCTTTTAGAAATAGAACAAATGCCTCCTTAATTTTAAATACAAAGATTGCCAAAAGAATATCCTTTGCTAATTCCTTTGATATTTCTTATGAACATAAACCCATAGTACCGATAATCAGAACTATTTACACTTTTAAAACAGGAGTATCTATAGACTTGTAAGTTAAAAAAAAAGCACTAATGCATGAATAAAAAAGAAATAATATTCGTGTATTCGTGGCTTTTACATAAATCAAAAAATTAAGTAGTTTTGGCATTGTAAAAGCAACATTACATAACTAAATGAAAATATCAGGATCTATCTATTCAGATAATAAAAGACCTTTAAAAGAAACCATTGCAGATTTAGAAGCTCATCAGGTAGATTTGTTGCATGTAGATTGTAATGACAATCCAAGTGTTTTTGAGGATATTGCTGACATTAGAACATGGTGTAAACTCCCCATAGACTTACATATTATTACCAAAACCCCCGAAAAGTATTTTGGGTTATTAAGAAAATACCCTGTAGAATACGTTACTTTTCAGTACGAAGAGTTGCCTGTAGATTTTAAAATGCCTGCCGATATTAAAGGACAAAAAGGCTTAGCTATTATTACGCCTACTGATGTTGATGCTTTTGATAAGTTTAGCGATTTTGATTTCATCCTGATAATGGCAACTATTCCCGGACAAAGTGGAGGTGTTTTTGATCCTGTCAACTTTAAAAAAATCAGAAAATTTAAACAAAAATACCCTAATAAAAATGTGCATGTTGATGGTGGTGTAAATGGAGAAGTTTCTTTCATTTTAAGAAATATGGGGGTGCATACTTCTGTTTCCGGGAGTTTTTTGTTTAAAGCTGCAAGTGTCGGACAAGCATTAATGGATTTAACTAAGCGAGAAATTGTTTCTCTTTTTAAGATAAAGGATTTTATGATCCCTCGCGAAGAATGTCCGGTGATAGATTTCTCTCAACTTAATCTTAAAAATATTTTAGAACAAATAACTTTCGGAAAGCTAGGAGTAACTTTAGTAGAAAACAATAAAAAATTTGAAGGAATAATTTCCAATGCAGATTTAAGAAGAACCTTGTTGCAGAATTTAGACAATATTGAAGGGATGGATACTAAGGAAATGATTAACAGAACGCCTGTAACCATTTTAGATACAGCAACAGTAGATAACATGTTGAATTTAGTAAGAGAGCAATCTTTTCCGGTAATGTATCTTCCTGTGCTAAATGCAGAGGGAAATGCTGTTGGAATTATTACTTTTGTAAACTTGATAAAAGGAGAAATATGATAATTCATTTAAATAAAGATATTACTGCCTCAACTGCCAGTCAGTTAGCTGAAAAAATTAAAGCTTTTCACATTCATTCTCAAGATAGAGAAGTATTAATTACTTCATCTTCTATAAAGGAAGTGCCTAGTGAAGTTACTTCTTTTACCGAAAAGCACTGGGTATTTGAAAATGATATGCAACTTGCATCAAGAGCTTATAGAAATGAAACTCGTGAAGTAAAAATTGGTAACCTTACCATTGGTGGAAACACTAAAAACACCTTATTGATTGGCGGACCTTGTTCGGTAGAATCTGAAGAGCAAATTCAACAAAGTGCTGCATTGTTAAAGTCACTTAATTTAACCACCTTAAGAGGCGGTTGCTACAAACCTCGTACAAGCCCTTACAGTTTCCAAGGGTTGGGATTGGAAGGATTAAAACTATTAGTTAAAATGCGTGAGCAACATGGTTTGGCAGTTATTACCGAAGTTAGAGATGCCACGCATGTTGATGAAGTTATAGAACACAGCGATGTGATTCAAATTGGTGCCAAAGCCATGTATGACCAGGGTATTTTGCGTGCCTGTGCTAAAACGCGTAAGCCTGTTTTATTAAAAAGAGGTTTTGGAACAACATTACAAGAATTTGTTCAGGCAGCAGAGTTTATGCTTTCCGGAGGAAATGAAAACGTTATTTTGTGTGAAAGGGGCATACGTACTTTTGAAACAAAAACACGTTTTACTTTAGATTTATGTGGAGTAGCCTATTTACAAGAATACACTAACCTGCCTATTATTTTAGATCCAAGCCATGCTTTAGGTTACCGATACGGAGTAGAACGCTTATCTAAAGCTTGTGTAGCAATGGGAATTGATGGCTTGTTGATAGAAGCTCATCCAAATCCTGCTGTTGCTAAGTCGGATGCTTCACAGCAATTAACACACGAATCTTTTGCAGCGTTAAAATCAGCCATAGAACCTGTAGCTAATAGTGTTGGCTATAAAATTATATAATGAAAATCCTTACTCAAAATATCACCTCATTTTTAGCTCGAGAAAAAAAATCGTTGAATGATTTTTGTGCTGAATATGCTATTGCCAACATCAATGAATTGTCTTTGGGCAATTTACAATTGTTTTGCACCAACAATCAGTTAGATTTTGAAAATATGCTTACCAGACCAATGTTTGTTGACAGGTCTAAAATGAAAGATATTAAATTATTGATTTTAGATGTAGACGGTGTTATGACTGATGCAGGAATGTTTTTTACAGAAAATGGCGACCAGTTTAAAAAATATAATGCTAAAGATGGAATGGCAATAATGGCGTTGCCTAAAGTTGGAATTGAAGCGGGTATAATTTCATCGGGATACAAGTTGGAGGTGGTAAAAGCTCGTGCCGAATTATTAAATATTAAACACCTTTATGTTGGTCAAGAACCTAAGCTGGAAATTCTTAACCAATGGTGCGAAAAACTAAACATTACGCTTGCTGAAGTAGCCATTATTGGTGATGATATTAATGATTTATCAGTGATGAGAGCTATTGGTTTTAGTGCTTGTCCTGCCGATGCAGTATTAAAAGTAAAAGAAACCGTTGATTTAGTCTTACAAACTAAAGGAGGCGATGGTTGTGTTAGAGAATTTGTAGATTTTTATTTGTTGGATGAACCATTAACTAAGTAAATTTAATGCAAACTAACGAAGGCAATCCGGAATTACTTATAGAATTGGTTAGAATGAAAATGCCTTTTGGAAAATACAAAGGACGACTCATTTGCGATTTACCTTCATTTTATTTAGAGTGGTTTCAACGAGAAGGATTTCCCAAAGGTAAATTAGGCGTTTTATTAGAAACTATGCATGAAATAAGATTAAATGGCTTAGAACATTTGTTAGTTCCTTTAAGGAGAAGGTAATCCCTAATCTCCTATTTCTAATTCATCCCCCAACAAGCATTACACACACCTTTTTCAATTTCATTTTCAATACTGTCAGGGAGTTGATAAAAAAAATCGATACCTGTCATTTGCTCAACACTATCAATGCTTACGATAAAATTGTTTAATGAAAAGGATGATTTTTTATTAGGCAAAATAAAGCCTATCGCTTTTGTAGCATTGTTTTTATACTCCAAAATAACTTTGTAATAATATTTCGGAATGCTCACCTTGTTTTCTCCAATGGTAGGCAAACTATCTTCCAGAACAGGACCTGTAACCACATAAATGGTATCGTATAGTTTAGCCCAATCTCTAACTTGTTCTTCTAATTTTTTCCAAATACCTCTGTTAAAACTAGGCGTTTGTGGACTCATATTGCTATAAAAAAATGAACAACTCATGGCCTCTGTCGACCAAGATAAATCTCCAGCCGGAGCTAAATGTCCTCTGTCAAATCCTGAACCTTTGTAGTCGGTTGATGTTGCTGAACCAGTAAGTACTTTTGTATCAGGTCTGAAATCGTCTGTTCTATCCGCTTTTTTTAACGTTTCGGCTTTTGTAAATGCATAAGCCACCCATTTGGCTTGTTCGTGCGTTTCGCTATATACCAAATGAAAGCCTGTATGTTCAATAATTACTTCATCATTTGCTAAACTAGGAAGCTCCAATAAATCTATTTTAATAAAACTACTTGATGTAGCAATAATAGTATCTTTTGTAGTTGCTAATGTATCATTTGCAGATAAAGCACTTGAAGTATTTTGATTTGGAACTTCTATTGTTGTATTATCTGTATGATTATAAAAAGCAGACCAAACAAATGAAAGCAAGATAACAACCAATATAATGGATAAGATGACTATTGTCTTTTTCATGGGTTGTTAATTTATCCCACTTTTACCACAAAATAATTTTTTTTCCCTCTTTGTAAGAGCAAGTAGTTGTTATTGATTAAAAAAGAAGTATCAACAATAGTGTTTTCATCTACTTTGCTTTTGTTTACACTAATAGAATTTTCTTTTAATGCTCTTCTGGCTTCACCATTAGAAGCTAAAAAGTTGGTTTGAGCTGCTAATAATTCAATAATAGGAATACCACTATTAAATTGGCTTTTAGAAATTTCTGCTTGAGGAACGCCTTCAAAAACGGCATTAAATAAATCTTCAGGCAATTTTTTTAATCCCTCAACCGCTTCATCACCAGTTTTAAATAAAATTTCAGAAGCATTTACAGCTGCATCATAATCTTCTTGAGAGTGGACTCTAACGGTAATATCTTCAGCCAACGCTTTTTGTAAAATACGCAAGTGTGGTGCTTCCTCATGTTGTTTGATAAGGTTATCTATTTCCTCTTTTGGTTTTAGCGTAAAAATTTTAATGTAATTTTTAGCATCATCATCAGAAGCATTTATCCAATATTGGTAAAAAGCATAAGGCGAAGTTTTCTCAGGGTCTAACCAAACACTTCCTCCTGCTGTTTTTCCAAACTTAGTTCCATCAGCTTTTTTTATTAATGGGGTAGTTACAGCAAAAGCTTCGTTACCCGACATTCTTCTAATCAATTCTGTTCCGGTAACAATATTTCCCCATTGATCCGAGCCACCTAATTGTACTTTGCAATTTTTATTCGTGTTTAACCAGTAAAAATCATAGCCCTGCACCAGTTGGTAAGAAAATTCAGTAAACGACATGCCCGATTCTAACCTGGTTTTCACAGAATCTTTACTCATCATGTAATTAATAGTAATATGTTTACCTACATCTCTAATAAAGTCTAAAAAATTCATATTTTTAAACCAATCGTAGTTGTTTACCATTTCTGCAGAGTTTGCCCCACAATCAAAATCTAAAAATTTTGACAATTGTACCTTTATGGCTTCTAAATTTTGTTGCACTTCATCAGGAGTCAATAAATTTCTTTCTGCAGACTTACCTGAAGGATCGCCTACCATTCCTGTAGCTCCACCAATTAAAGCAAAAGGTTTATGTCCTGATTTTTGCAAATGAACTAAAGTCATAATCTGAACTAAATGCCCAATATGCAACGAATCAGCTGTTGGATCAAACCCAATATAAGCTGAGGTTACTTCTTTCTTAAATTGTTCTTCAGTTCCCGGCATCATGTCGTGAACCATGCCTCGCCACTTTAGTTCTTCAATAAAATCCATATGCAAAAATTTATTTTTTTAAGAAGACAAATTTAGTAATAAAAGCGAAAGCTTAAGAATAAAAAAAATTTGATTTGTCGATAAAACGAACTCATTAACCTCATTTAACGTTTTTCGGACAAAAGTCTAAAAAACGGATTGTATCTTTGCAAAAAATTAATTGAAATCTCTTTGAAAACAAAAACCCTAAAAAAGAACAAAGTAAATGTAATCACATTAGGATGTTCTAAAAACTTATTCGACTCGGAAGTAGCAATGACACAGCTTAAAGCCAATGGTTTTGAAGTAGAACATGAAGCAGAGCAAGATGATTCGGAAATTGTTATTATCAATACTTGTGGATTTATTGATAATGCCAAACAAGAATCGATAGACACTATTTTACGATATGCCGAAGCTAAAAAAGAAGGTTTTGTAGATAAGTTATACGTTACCGGATGTCTTTCCGAACGTTATAAAGATTCTCTTGAAAAAGAAATTACCGAAGTAGATGCCTATTTTGGGACGAAAGAATTGCCAAGATTATTAAAAACACTAAAAGCCGATTACAAACACGAGTTAATTGGCGAAAGAATTATTACTACGCCCAATCATTACGCCTATTTAAAAATTTCTGAAGGCTGCGACAGAGCTTGTTCTTTCTGTGCTATTCCGCTAATGAGAGGAAAACACGAATCGGTACCCATAGAACAATTGGTGGAACAAGCTAAAAATTTAGCCAAACAAGGCGTTAAAGAGTTAATTTTAATTGCTCAGGAACTTACTTTTTATGGGTTGGATATTTATAAAGAAAGACGATTATCAGACTTGCTTAATGCTTTGTCGGAAGTGGAAGGAATTGAATGGATAAGGTTACACTATGCTTACCCAACAGGTTTTCCGATGGATATTATTGAAACCATGAAAAGTAATCCGAAAGTATGTAATTACTTAGATATTCCTTTACAACATGCTTCAAACAATATGTTAAAAGCTATGAGGAGAGGAGCTACCAGAGAAAAAACTACTCAGTTAATAAAAGATATCAGAGCTATTATTCCTGATATTACTATTAGAACTACCTTCATTGTTGGTTTTCCGGGAGAGACACGAGAAGATATTGAAGAAATGAAAGCTTGGATACAAGAAATGCAGTTCGACAGATTGGGTGTTTTCACTTATTCTCATGAAGAAGATACACATGCTTATCAGTATGAAGATACACTTACGGACGAAGAAAAAGAAGCTCGTGCTGAAGAAGTAATGGCAGTACAACAACAAATTTCACTTAATTTAAATGAAAAGAAAGTAGGAAAAACATTTAAAGTGCTTTTCGATAGAATGGAAGGTGGTTATTTTGTTGGCAGAACAGAGTTTGATTCTCCTGAAGTAGATAATGAAGTGTTGGTAGATGCTGCTGAGCATTATGTGAGAATAGGAGATTTTGCTAATGTTAAAATTACTTCTGCCGGAGATTTTGATTTGTATGGAGAGGTGGTTTAATTAATGTGAGGATGATTTTATGTGTGAATTAGAAATTTTTGATTTACATAAAAATACTTTTAGCGTCTTGGCGTCTTTGCGAGAGGTAACTATAATACAAATGATTTAAATGAACAAACAAACAATACCCTATTCACAAACAACATTTTTTTCTTCGTTAATCAACGATTATTTGGCTAATGAGGAAAAGTTACATTCTTTTATCAATCATAATTGCTCACTTCAAGCTTTTGCTGACGCTATTGCTGAACGTAAACAAACTACCATTAACCGAGAGTTGCTTACTAAACAACTTTATCATCAATATAAAGATTTATCATTAAGTGATGCTGTTAAAACAAACATAGAGCAATTAAAAAATTCCAACTGCTTTACCATTACTACCGGACATCAACTCAATTTATTTACAGGTCCTTTATATTTTCTTTATAAAATTATATCGGCAATAAATTTGGCTAAAACGCTTAAAGCAACTTACCCTGAAAACGATTTTGTTCCTGTCTATTGGATGGCAACAGAAGACCACGATTTTGAGGAAATCAATCATTTTAACTTGTTTAATGAAAGGTTATCCATACAAAAAGAAGCAGGAGAAGATGGAGCAGTAGGTAGGCTAAGCTTAACGAATGCTACAGGAGTGGCTAAAGAATTAGAAGCGTTACTTGGTGATAGAAATGGTGGTGAAAAAATTTTAGAATTGTTCAAACAATTTTATACTGCTGATAGCAATTTTACACAAGCAACAAAAGCCTTAGTCAACCATTTGTTTGGCGAATATGGTTTGGTAATTATTGATGGCGATGATGCTGAATTAAAAAGAAGTATGATTCCTTATTTTGAGCAAGAATTAGTAGCGCAAAAGAATCACCAATTTATAGAAGAAACTACTCAGCAATTAACTGATTTAGGATATAAAAGTCAGGTAACACCGCGAGAAATTAATTTGTTTTATTTGGACAACAACCTACGAGAACGCATTGTTGTTGAGGGTGAACAATACAAGGTGTTGAATACCAATTTAAGTTTTACCAAAGAACAAATCCTTGCGGAATTAAATAATCATCCCGAAAAATTTAGTCCGAATGTAGTAATGCGACCACTTTATCAAGAAGTGATTTTGCCTAATTTGGCTTACATTGGCGGAGGAGGAGAACTTGCTTATTGGTTTCAACTAAAAGATATGTTTAATGCTAATAATGTGTTTTTTCCAACATTAATATTGAGGAACTCTGTTTTGATTATTGATGCAGGAAGCATTAAAAAAATGCAAAAACTAGGATTGGAAGTCCCACAGTTGTTTGAAGATACAGAAGAACTCATTAAAGAATATGTCACCCAACATGCCGATATTAATTTAACACTTTCGCAACAAAAAGAGCAACTTGCTAAATTGTACGAAACTATTGAAAACAAAGCTATTCAGCTGGATAAAACATTGCAAGCAGTTGTAAATGCAGAATTGCAGAAAGCTACCAACGGCATTAATAATATTGAAGCTCGTCTGCTAAAGGCAGAAAAACAACGTGAAGAAGTTGCGGTAAACCAAATTAGGAGTATAAAAGACAAACTTTTTCCAAATAGTGGTTTGCAAGAGCGACACGATAATATGAGCTCTTTATTACTTTTCTACGGAATGGATATTATCCCAACATTAATGCAGCACCTTCATCCATTAGATAAAGAGTTGGTGGTGTTGATGGACAAATAAAAAATCCAACCGTATTTTCTAATTAGATGGTACTATTTTCTTAATTCTTAATAAATTTTTTAGTGGTAGTTTGCTCGTTCGTTCGAACACTAATCAAATAAACGCCACGAGACAACTCACTAACATTTAATTTATTGGTTGTTGGTGTAATGGTTTTTATGGTTTTACCGGTTATGTCATAAATGGTTACTTCATCAATAGGAGTGTTTCCATTTTCTATCATCATAAAATCATTTACCGGATTGGGGTAAATTAAAAGAGCAGTTGAGTTTTGCTCAGCAATTCCAACAGTAGAATTATAATAAACAGAATCACAATAAGAATCATTACATCCACCATTGTTTGCAACAGTTAAACAAACATTGTAACTTCCTGTTGCAGCATATTGATGTGTTGGATTTTGTAAAGTAGAAGTATTACTATCACCAAAATCCCAAAACCAAGTTGTTATTGGTGATAGAGGGAAAGTACTTTGATCCGAAAAATTGAATAAACCTGCTCCATTGTTGTTGTGTGTAAAATTTGAAGTAGGAAAATCATGTACAGTTATTTGCGAAAATCCCATAAAAGTACAGCCATGAGAAGTGGTGACAATATATGTTATCATATAAGTGTTAGGTTGAAAATAAGTGTACATTACAGGAGAAGGACCAACATGAGAATTACCATCGCCAAAATCCCAAAACTCACTAACGACAATATTGCCCGTTCCACTTCCAGGATTATTCATTCCAAAAAAGGTAACAACATCGCCTGAACAGACATCGGTAGGAGCAGATATATTAGCAAAACCATCATTTTCGCAAGCTAAAGGAATATAAATTAGCATTACACTTGTTCCGGTGTCTAACCCTCCACAGCCATTCACTTTAGGATAAATATCTACAAAAACGCGATAGTGATAACCTCCCGGAAGAGAATCGAAAATGGTAGAATCTTGCCAACCTCCCAATGTTCCTAAGGGAAATGAATTGTTTTGTTCTTCTATTTTATAGAAAACAGAATCTGCGGTGGTTGTTACATGCAACTCTAATAAACCAGAATCAGGATTATTAGTAGAATCTGCTTCTACCGTTACAGAATCAATGTTAAAAACAGGAGGAGTTGGTGGATTAGTAGAAAAATTATAATAAATGGTATCTCCACTAGAGTTGGCTATGGTTAACTGAAAAGTATCTTGACACAATTGAGTATAGCTGGTAATTCCTGTTGAAGAAACATTGTTTACGGGTGTTGTATTCGCAGGGTGTGAACCTGTTAATGAAAAAGTATAGGGAGCAACACCTCCGGAAACTTCTATATATAAACTACCATAAGGATTGGGTAAAGGGTTTGAATTTATACTATCACAATCTAAACAAGTGGTTACAACATTTGAGGAATCAATACTGATTTGAGCATTTAAGTTGATTGCTAATACAATTACTAAAAGTAGGGTTAAAATTTTTTGCATTGTTTTTTTGAATTTTATTAATAGAATAGCATTAAGACTTTATTTTTTTATTTTAGTTGCTTTGTGAAGGTAATAAAAGTTAACCAGATGAACTAATAGGGTATTAAAATTTCAGAACGAAAACTTCTTAGCTTCTTTGCGATTAAAAAAAGATTTAACAATACTCAAACGTACAGAATACAAAGTTTTGCGTAGTATCAAAAGGAGTAGGGTGGTCGATATAAAAACTTTCTACTAGTTTAAAATGTTGGTTAAAAGTAGTGGTAAGGCTTTCTTTAGAGTATTGCTGAATTTCAATACCGCTACATTTTTTAGGACCATTTTCAGAAAAAGTAGCAATAGTCATTTTGCCATTTTTGTTTACTATATTGTTTACCAAATTAAGGTAGTTTTTTACATCTTTTTTATCAGTTAAAAAATGAAAAACAGCTCTGTCGTGCCAATAATCGTACTTTTCTGTGGGATTAAAAAGTGTAACATCTTCAACAATCCATTTTACCTTATTGGCTTTCTCGGCTAATCTTTCTTTTGCTCTTTTTATCGCTGCTTCAGAAATATCTAATACCGTAATATTGGTGTAACCCAACGTTAATAAATTATCTACTAAAAAGCTATCGCCACCACCAACATCAATAATGGCAGCATTTTTATCCTTAACATGTTTGGTAATTTGTTCTAAAGAAGTTTCGGGAGTTGGCTGATACCAGCTTACTTCATCTAATTGCTTAGAAGTATAAATCTTTTGCCAATGTTCTTTTCTGTCCATCTATAGTTAGTTTTTTACAAACTTCAGCACTTGCTGGTGATTTGCTGTACGAATAGTTAAAAAATAAATTCCCGCTGGAAGCGATTTAATAGCAATACGATTAGTGAAGTTATCGGTTTTTTCAATTAGTACTTTTCCGCTGATATCGGTAATAAAAAAAGTATTTTTTTCATTTAGAGATAAACCAACTATTGTAAGTTCTTCTTTAGCCGGATTTGGATAAATAGCCAAATCAGCAGTATTGTTCAGTTCGTTTACGGTAAGTGCATCAGTATTAAATTGTGTTTGAGCAGCATCGGCATTTTGTTGAAGATGTAACAAGCTATCTCCTGCTAACAAAGCAAAAGCCACTATATGTTTACCACCCGGAGTAATCGAAAAGTTATCAGCACTAATAACATGAGCTACATCATCACCATTAAAACCACCTGCCAATAAATTATTAGTGCTAAGGGTAGTATGTTTTTCTGAAGTAGTGAAGCCATCATTAATGTTCATACTGCTACCACTTCCGTTTACATCTATTGCGTGTGCTACCAGATTGTCAGTGGTTAAGAGTTTAATTCCTGCATACAAAGAATCATTATCAAGAGCATAAACATAGCCTAATTTTCTGCTGAGGTCTGTGCTTGCTTTGTTTAAACTTGGTTGGAGAATATCCCAATCGGCAAAAATTCCTGCATATACATTGTTAAGTGTTACCCCACTTTGGTTTTCAATTTCGTAAACTACAATTACAAAATGGTCGTTTGGAGAAGTTGGGTACGCATAAGAAAGTTGTTTAATACTAACTTGTAAAGGGTTTGGCGATTGCAAATCGTCCATAAAACCAACTAAATCTAAAGCAGAAACATAAGGTGGATGGTAAGCTACATTAAAAATACTTCCAAAATCTTGGTCGAAACCACTTGCTCCTCTAATAGGGTCTGAAACTCTTGTAGAGCCATCAGTAATCATAAAACCTGCTTCGTAGAGCAATTGTTTGCCTTTATATATAAAGCCCCTACCAACATTGTTGTTATTATCATTAAATCCAATTTTGCCCTTGCTGGTAATGGTGGTACTAATAAGGTTTTCCTCTAAATGTATATAATCGGGGTTGATAAGCAGGTTAAAATAATGGTTGTAAGAAAAAGTGCCGTTGCTTATAGTTGCCTGAAATAAAATATTTTCGTTGAGGTTAGCTCCCGAAAGGATTTCTACTGTAAATGGTTGGGCGTAATTGCTGGCAGTATCGAGCATGTTTAAATTGGGAAAACTGCTTATATTATTAATAATATTTACAAAAGGTGAGGAAGAACTGAGTGTTATATTAATGCCGTTAATAGGATTTAAAAAGTTGGTAAGTTCAGTAATAATCCGAAGTGTATCACCATTCTTAAACAAGTTATTGTTATTGTCGGAGATGTTTTTGTTGGTAATATCTGCAAATTGTGCTGTTGTGTTGTTTAAAGCATCAAAAAGATTTAATCTGCCTGTACCAAGTTTATTGATGTAAGATGGATTTTGTGTACTGATATCATCTGTAGTAGCTTTTAGTTGGGCAGCTACTTGTTGGGCGGTATAGGTAGGAAATTCATTTTTTACAATTGCAGCAGCAGCAGCAACTATAGGGGCAGCCATAGAAGTTCCGCTGTTAGTACCGTAGTTGTTGCCAACGGTGGTGAAAATTATTTCTCCCGGAGCGGCAATATCAATATGGTAACCATAATTGGAGTTGTTTTTTCTAATGTCACTTTGGTCGGTAGCAGCAACATTGAGGACACCATCATAACTTGCAGGATAAAAAGGTGTTTCTAAATTATCATTTCCTGCTGCAGCAACCACCAAACAGCTCTGGTTTATTTGAGCATATTTAATAATATCTTCCTGAAAGCGACTGTTTTCATAGCTTCCCCAAGAGCAATTAATGATAAAACAACCGTGATCTGCGGCATAAACGACTCCTTGATAAGCGTGCGTTAAAAATCCCGCAGCATTAGAAATTTTTACAGGCAAAAATGTAGTGTTGAAGCCTACTCCTGCAATTCCGGTAGTGTTGTTAGTGGCAGCAGCAGCAATTCCTGTTACCGCTACTCCGTGGGAGGTAGATTCAAAAAGAGCATTATTGTCGTTCATTCCCAAATCCCAACCGTAGTAGTTGTCTATGTAACCATCATTATCATCATCAATGCCATTAATAGGATCAGCATAATTAATTTTAATTTTTGAAATTAAATCTGGATGTGCCGGTTCCCAACCTGTATCTGTAATGCCAATGGTTATTGAAGTATCTCCTTGATTGATGTTCCACGCATTAAAAGCGTCAATTAAATTAAGATAATATTGTTGAGAAAGTAGCGTGTCATTAGGAGTAAAAGTCAATTCGGGTAAGTAATAAGGTTCCACATACTCCATTATTTTAGAGGCTGCGATTCGCTGTATAGCAGTTTCAACATCTACTAACTGAGCATTAAAAGTAAGTTGGTAAATCAGTGATAAGTCAATAAAATTGGGATGGTCTTCTTTGCTTTTTTTTGGAAATATTTTTTGAAGATTAGTTGTTCCTAGTTGAGTGCTGATGTTGGCAAATTGTGGGTGATTGATTTTATTATTAAAACAAATATTTCTGTACTGTTCTTTAACCTTAAAAATAAGGGTATTATTTAATTGGTTATTTTTTTGACTAAAAGCACTAAAGCTTAATAGCCATAAGAATAGTAAGGGTAAAAGGTATAGTCTTTTGCTAAACATTCAGTTTGTTTTAGGAATGTAAATTTAAGAAAATAACATGAATGTGGGATGTGTCTATAGATATCTTGTTGCTTAGCAATTGTGATTTTAATTGAATGTAGAAGTCAATAAAAAATAAGATTATTCACTTTATTTTTCTATTCCTCATACTTCGGAATGAAAATTTTTGTTCAGAATGACAGTCCTGATGGGCTTGTGTGATGGAAAAGTCCCCCTTCGGGGGATTTAGGGGGCTTTTACTCCACCCACAATACCAACCCTTTTAAATATTCACCTTCGGGATGGAAAATGTTTACCGGATGGTCGGCAGGCTGAGATAAATGATACAATACCCTAACATTTCTTTGTGAGCTAATGGCTGCTGCCATAATAGTATCGTAAAATAACTTTCTGTTAATGACCTGAGAGCAAGAAAAAGTGAATAATAATCCACCGGATTTCATGTTTTTTAAAGCCATTTCATTTAGTCTTTTATAACCCTGAACAGCTTTGTGCATCGATTTTCTGTGTTTGGCATAAGCAGGAGGATCCAACACAATGATATCATAAATTTCTTTATTTTCTTTTAAGAAAGTAAGCGTATCAGAAACAAAAGATTGATGGTTAGTAAGTTGATTTAGCTCAATGTTTTTATCGGTTAATTCAATTGCTTTTTTAGAACTATCAACAGAATGAACTGCCTTAGCTCCATTTTTTAATGCAGCAACAGAAAAACCTCCTGAATAGCAAAAAGTATTCAACACCAACTTGTCTTTAGCTAATTCGCCCAACAATTTTCTATTCTCTCTTTGGTCAATAAAAAAACCTGTTTTTTGTCCTTCAACCCAATCTAAATGATAGTTGCAATCGTATTCTGTTCCAATTAATTCAGGATTTTCAGCTTGATACAAATATCCATTTTCAATTTTCAGGTCAGTTTGTTTTTCAAGCGTTTCAGCACTTTTATCGTAAATGGCTAGTAACTTTTTACCATAAATTTTTTGTAAAGCGGCAATAATTTGTGGTTTGGCAAAGTGCATTCCAGCTGAATGAGATTGAATAACTGCGGTACCATTGTAAAAATCTATGATTAATCCGGGCAGTTGGTCGCCTTCAGCATGAATTAATCGGTAAATATTGGTAGATGGATTTTCGGTTAATCCCATTGCTTTTCTAAGTTCAAAAGCATTGGTTAATCGTTTAAACCAAAAATCATCATCAATAGGTTCTTGGGTAAAACTAATTATCCTAACAGCAATGGTTCCATCTTGAAAATGTCCTGTAGCCAGGAAGTTATTATTTTCATCAAAAATATTTACCAACTGACCATCAGTAAGTGGTTCGGGTGGAGTAGTATCCACAACAATTTTTTGAATAGCTCCTGAAAATACCCAAGGATGTTTTCTTTCAATAGATTTTTCTTTGTCTTTTTTGAGGATTACCGAAGGATAGTTCATGGAATAAATTTAGGCTTTTTGGAAAGCTACCATTTTTAAAGCAGTTATGGCAGCTTCATCGCCTTTATTACCATGTTTTCCACCAGAGCGATCTATGGCTTGTTGCATGGTGTTATCGGTAAGTACTCCAAAAATAACAGGTTTGTTATATTTCAGAGCCACATCTTTAATTCCTAAGGCAGTAGCATTACAAACAAAGTCGAAATGTTTGGTTTCTCCCTGAATAACGCTTCCTAAGCAAATTACAGCATCTAAGGTAGTTTTTTCTAATAGTGTTTGAGCTCCTAATGGCAATTCAAAACTTCCCGGAACATATTGAATAATAATATTTTCTTTAGCAACATTATGCTTTAAAAGCGTTTTGTATGCTCCATTTAATAAGCCTTGGGTAATTTGTTCATTCCATTCAGCAACAACAATAGCTATTCTCATGCTAGCACCATCAGGAATGGATGCAACATCATAATCTGATAAGTTTTTGTTAACAGTTGCCATAATGTTGTTACGTTTTTAGGGAATTAAACTGCTTATTTCGCACTCATCGTTTCAGCTCTAGCGATGTATTTTTCTACATCTCTGGCTTCAGCAGATTCAGCAAAATCTTTTTTAATCTCTTTGTATTTCTTTACCGCATTAGCATAGTCGCCTAAGGTTTCGTAAGCTATACCTGCTTTAAATAAATAAATAGGAGAAGTAAGTTTATTACTGTTTTTAGCAGCTGCTTTTTCGTAATAGTCTACTGCATTTTCAATATCATTTAATTCCATGTATGAATCGCCAATAGCACCTAAAGCAACAGCACTAATAATTACATCATCAGAGCTAAATTCTTTTAATTCATAAATAGCATCTTCAAACATGCCCATATTTCTGTAAGCAATACCTAAGTAATAGTGAGCTAAGTTGGCAGATTTTGTACCGCTGTAAGTTTCAACGATTTCAATAAATCCCATGTTTGTTCCACCATCGCCATTAATAGCTAAGTTTAAAGAATCTCTTTCGAACTGTTGTTCAGCCCAAAACATATTTTCTTGTGCTTCAGATTCTATTGGTGGAAGGTAAACTTTATAGTAAAAAGCAAAAGCTGCAATTACCAATATGATTGCAGCTAATGCAACGGTAATAGGCATTTTATTATTTTCTACAAAGTTTTCGGTTTTACTGTAAACCTCTTGAACATCAACAATTACTTCCGAATTTTCGTCTTTCTTTTTTGCCATTTTGTTTTCTTGTTTTTTATAGGGTTGCAAAAATAGTTTTTTTAATCAAAATAATAACAATTTGCTCAATTTTATCTTTTTATGGTGAAAATATATTGGATTAATAACCTTAGAATTAAAGGATTTTCTTACCGCGCCTGATAACTACTTAATCTAAAATCTACTATCACCATCTAACATTCTTCCTAAACCACCTAAAATACTACCTTCACCTTTTTGGTTTCCACCATAACTTGGAGCTGAAGCTAATACTCTGTCGGCTAAACGGCTAAACGGTAAGGACTGAATCCATACTTTACCTGGACCGGAAAGTTGAGCGAAGAAGAAACCTTCGCCACCAAATAAGGTGTTTTTAATGCCACCAACAAATTTAATGTCGTAATTTATAGTTTGGGTAAACCCTACAATACAACCAGTATCCACATTAAGTACTTCACCGGGTTGTAAGTCTCTTTCTATAATAGTTCCTCCGGCATGCATAAATGCCCATCCGTCACCTTCTAATTTTTGCATAATAAAACCTTCACCACCAAAAAATCCGGTACCTAATTTTTTCTGAAATTCAATGCCAACAGCTACTCCTTTGGCTGCACACAGAAAAGCATCTTTCTGACATATAATTTTACCGTTATAAGCTCTTAAATCGATAGGAACAATTTTTCCCGGATAAGGAGCAGCAAAAGTAGCATGTCTTTTATCAATTCCCTGATTGGTATAGGTAGTCATAAACAAACTTTCGCCTGTTAATACTCTTTTTCCTGCCGAAAATAACTTACTCATTATTCCTTGGTTTTGACTGCTGCCATCACCAAAAATAGTTTCCATTTTAATGTTGGAATCCATATACATTAAACTTCCGGCTTCGGCAATAACTGTTTCCTGAGGATCTAGTTCTATTTCTACACATTGCATGTCATCGCCAAATATTTTATAATCAATTTCGTGTGCGTTCATGGTTTTAAGGTTTAAATTGAATAATTTTGAACAACAAAAATAATAGAATTAACTTCACAAACTAATTATTAAAATGAAACTTATTTCTTGGAATGTAAATGGTATTAGGGCCATCGTTAAGAAGAATTTTTTTGAATTTATTGATGAATATCAGCCAAATGTGTTGTGTTTGCAAGAAACTAAAGCTCAAGATGACCAAGTACAAGAGGCTTTAGCGGAATTAAAAGGTTATCATATTTATTCTAATTCTGCTGAAAAAAAAGGATATTCGGGAACAGCTATTTTGACTAAAAAAGAACCTATAAACGTATTTTTTGATATTAACCAAACAGAACACGATAAAGAAGGGCGGGTTACTACTGCCGAGTTTGATGATTTTTATTTAGTTACGGTGTATGTTCCCAATTCTAAAACAGATTTATCGAGATTAGACGACAGACAAAATTGGGATGCTCATTTTCTTAACTTTTTGAAAGAATTAGAAAGCAAAAAACCTGTAATTGTTTGTGGAGATTTTAATGTGGCTCATAAAGCCATAGATTTAGCTAGGCCTGCTGCTAATTACAACAAAAGTGCTGGTTATACGCAACAAGAGATTGATGGTATGAGTAACTTTGTAAATGCCGGATTGGTAGATACTTTCAGATACTTTTACCCTGAAAAAAAAGATATGTACAGCTGGTGGAGTTATAGGGGAGGTGCTCGTTTTAAGAATGTAGGCTGGAGGATAGATTATTTTTTGGTTAGTAAAGCCTTTTTACCAAAAGTGAAATCGGCTGCCATACACATGGAAGTTGATGGTTCAGACCATTGTCCGGTAAGTATTGAATTGTAAAAAGTTAAAGAGAACATGTTGCAACCATCTATTCCATTAGCAGAACGACTTAGACCCAATTCTTTTGAGAATTATGTGGGACAAAAGCACCTTGTTGCCGAAGGAAGTACTTTGCGTAAGCTGATAGAGATGGGAACTATTCCTTCCATGATTTTTTGGGGACCACCGGGAGTAGGAAAAACAACATTAGCTAACATTATTGCTCAATATGCAAAACGACCTTTTTATACCCTTAGTGCAGTTAATTCAGGTGTAGCAGCGGTAAGAGAGGTAATAGATAAAGCTAAATCGCAACAGTTTTTTGGTACGAATCATCCGATATTGTTTATTGATGAGATTCACAGATTTAGCAAGTCGCAGCAAGATTCTTTGTTGGGAGCAGTAGAAAAAGGCATTATTACACTTATAGGAGCAACAACAGAAAATCCATCTTTTGAGGTAATTTCAGCTCTTTTATCGCGTTGCCAAGTTTATATTTTAAAAGAACAAACCAAGGAAGATTTGTTAGAGTTAATAGATATTGCTCTTACTCAAGATGAATACCTCAAAAAAAGAAAGATAAATATTAAAGAATACGAAACGCTGTTGCAATTATCGGGAGGAGATGCCAGAAAATTACTCAATACCCTTGAAATTGTAGTAAACAGTTTGCCTGATGATAAAACGCCTATTACCAATGATTTGGTAATGGAAATTATTCAGCAAAATTTAGTGCGTTACGATAAAACGGGCGATCAACATTACGATATTATATCTGCCTTTATTAAATCTATTAGAGGTAGTGATCCCAATGCAGCTGTTTATTGGCTTGCTAGAATGTTAGAAGGAGGCGAAGACCCTAAATTTATTGCGAGAAGGTTATTGATTTTATCCTCTGAAGATATTGGAAATGCAAATCCTACAGCTTTAGTAATTGCCAACAATTGTTTTCAGGCAGTAAATGTTATTGGCATGCCCGAATCTAGAATTATTTTATCGCAGACAGCTATTTATTTAGCAACTTCACCAAAAAGCAACGCTTCTTATATGGCCATAAATGAAGCCCAAGCATTGGTTCAAAAAACAGGAAATTTGTCTGTTCCGCTACATATAAGAAACGCTCCAACAAAATTAATGAAAGAAGTAGGCTACGGGAAAAACTACATGTATTCACATAACTATGAAGGCAATTTTGCTCAACAAGAGTACCTGCCCGATGATATTAAAAACACCAAGTTTTACGAACCAGGTAATAATGCTAAAGAAAGTAGCATCAGGAATTTCCTTAAAGAAAATTGGAAAGATAAGTACAAGTATTAGTTAAGTAGTACTTAAATTACTTAGGAGTTAAAAAGTTGATTTTTCATCCAAAAACACACGATTTCGGACAAAATTTACCACCTAAAGAGAATAAAAGTCAAGCAAAAAACACTCTTTTTTCACCCCTCAAAAAAATAATTTAAAATTATACTTATTGATAATCAGTTTGTTGTAATTTTTTATACTACTTTGTATTGCATAGTATTAGTTTTTGTATATATCTTTGCAATGTAAATTAATTTGTATAACATTTAAAAAAAAGATAAAATGAAAAAAGTAATAATGGTAGCCATGTTTTTAATGAGTAGTATTTTAATAACTACTAAAGCAAATGCTACCACCATTGAGAATGACGATAACAGTTGTTTGTTAGAAGATAAATTAGAAAATAATTTAAAATTGCCGGAAAGTTTAAAAAAGCAATCTAACAGCGGAGTGGTAAAAGTAGAATTTAAAATAAATGCCAACCACCAAATTGAAGTATTAAACATTTCGGGAAACAAAAAAGAAGTTACAGCTTATGTAAAACAACAGTTGGAATTATTGGGAGAAGACATTTGTGTACTTGAAAAAGGTATTGTTTACCACATTAATATAAAAATTAAAATAGTTTAATATGAACATAGAAAATACACAGGCTCAGATGAGAAAGGGAGTGCTGGAATATTGCATTCTTTCTATTCTCAACAACGGAGAAGCCTATCCGTCAGAGATAATTGAGCAACTAAAACAAGGAAAGTTAATAGTAGTAGAAGGAACACTTTACCCGCTTTTAACTCGATTAAAAAATGCCGATTTGCTTTCTTATCGTTGGGAGGAATCTACATCAGGACCACCCAGAAAGTATTATCAACTTACTGATAAAGGTAAAAAATTCTTAGAAGAATTAGCAACAACTTGGGACGACCTTGTAGCTGCTGTAGAAATTACCAGAAAACCAACTAAAAAATAAAAACAAACTTTCAAAACGACAATCATGAACCAAACATTAACAATAAACATAAGTGGAATAGTTTTTCATATAGAAGTGGATGCTTATGAAGCACTTAAAGTCTATTTAAATACCATTAAAAGCTATTTCAATAATTCTGAAGAGCGTGAAGAAATCATGCTTGATATAGAAGCTAGAGTGGCAGAAATTTTTGCTGAAGCTCAAAATGATAAAAACCAGGTAATTGTAATGGCAGATGTAAATAAAGTAATTGTTATTATGGGAGAACCTGAGCAGTATTTAACAGATGAAGAGGAAGAAATTCCTACTCAAAAAACGCACAGAAAAAGAGAGGATAAAAAACTTTTTAGAGACCCTGATGATAGAGTTTTAGGAGGTGTAGCTTCCGGATTAGGTGCCTACATTGGCTTAGATACTGTTTGGGTCCGACTGTTTTTTGTTGCTGCATTTTTTATGGGTTTTGGTATTCTAACTTACATTATTTTATGGATAGTAATGCCTGAAGCTAAAACCACTGCTGAAAAATTAAAAATGCGTGGAGAACCTATCAATATTAAAAATATTGGTAAAGCTTTTGAATCTGAAGCTCAAAAAGTGGGTGAGAAACTACAAAATGTTGATACTAACAAGTTTTCATCAAAAGCAGGAACAGTATTAGAGAATATTGTAATGGCAATTGCCAGTTTCTTTACAGCTGTTTTCAATATTTTCGGGAAAGTGTTAGGGATTGCTTTCTTGTTTGTAGGAACTTTTATGTTGGTAGTTTTATTAGCATTACTTTTTGGTTCTACAGCAATATTTTCAATTTCTAATGATGGCGTTTATTCCATGGCATCACAAGATTTTTTTAATTTGATTTTTGTAAATCAAGATCAATTTTATTTGGCATCTATAGCTGTATTTTTATTAATTGGCGTGCCTGTAATAGGCTTAATTTTTCTGTCTATCAGAATGTTGTTTAAGGTTAGATCTCACTATAGTGTTGGGTTGACTTTTGTAGGGTTGTTGGTGGTAGGAACTATTTTAGCTTTTATGGTAGGAACGAGGTTAGCTGTAGAAATGTCTGCCGAAGAAGAGTTTGAAAAAACAGAAATTATTTCGCCTGATTTTAACACTTATGTAATTAAAACCAACATTACAGAAATGCCGGGACAAGGTGTTTTAGAAGATAAATTTACCAGTATTTCTATTGAAGGAGATATGATGTATCAACGATTTGTGGAACTATCTGTTGAAAGAAGTAAAAACGACAGCATGATGATAACCACTAATTTTTCTTCCCACGGAAAAAGCCCGAAAGATGCACTGAACAAAGCTAAAGCGATTAACTATGTTCATCAGCTTAATGATTCGATACTATTTTTTCCTGATTATTTAGCTACCAATAAAGAACATAAGATTAGAGGTCAGCAAGTAGAAATTACGGTGTACTTACCACTTTATCAAAGTATTTATTTAGATAAATCTACCAAAGAGCTAATTTATGATATAGACAACTTTACTAATACCTATGATAAGAAAATGGTTGGTAGAAAATGGGTGATGTTAGAGCAAGGGTTAACATGTCTAGATTGCAACGATATTGAAGGTATTACCTCTAAAGAATTGGAAGAGTTAAAAGCCTTAAAAATGGTGGAGACAGTAATAAAATAATTATTAATCTATAAAAAAAAAAGCGGTGGTTTTTAATGTGAAAGTTTACACCGTAATTAAGAACTGCATGGAAGATTAAAATCTGAAATGCAGTTTTTTTTATCCTTCAAAAGTAAAAGAAAGCAAAAACATTTTAGAACGTAATTGACCAATAGGAGTGGAAAGTGCGGTGCCATCATCTTCTAATAGGTTAAACAATCCGTACGACATTTTTAGTTCTATTCCAAACTTAAAATACTGCAAGTAAAAGTCTGTTCCAAAACCTATTTGTCCTACAATATCATCTCGTTTTAGTTTTACAATAATATCACTTAGTTTGGTAGAAAAATTATCGGCATCGGCATTAGAAGCTAAATCTAAGGTATAAGCAGCACCGCCAATAATGTAAGCACTAAAGTTATTTAGTCGGGCAGATTTGTATTTAATGTTTAAGGGGAAATTAATTAAGGTAGATTCAATGTCTTTTTGATAAGTTTCTACCCCTTTCATGGTTTCAAAAGTGTAAATTAAACTTCTGGAGGAGAAAGCTAAGTTGGGCGTAAACCTCAAACCGAAATAATCGCCCATGTGCAATTCTGAAATAATTCCTAAGTTAAAACCCGGTGCGGTTTTCGGTTCTAAAATCATTAGAGAATCGTTGGTGGTTAAGTCTATTTGGTCTCTTTTAACCACAAAATTGGCAATGTTATAGCCTAATAAAAAACCAAAGTGCATAAAGCGTTTCTCAAACTTAGGTAAGTTTTTGGTATGCTCTCTTTTGTTGTATGTCTGTGCATCAGCATCAACAAAACAAAGGGTGAAAAGTAGAATTAATATGATTTTTATAGATTTCACTCGTTTCTTTTTTGTTATTGGGTAAACATAACGGAATCTAATTAAAATTATTTGCTTGCTTTGTAAATTGTTGCTATTCCAAATAAAAGGGTGGTTGCTTTTGCATTTTTATACCCTATTTTTGTGAGTAGTTGTACAAAATCCTCACCATCAGGAAAAGCATACACCGACTCAGGTAAATAGGTGTAAGCAGCAGTATCTTTAGAAACCATTTTTCCTATTCCCGGAAGGATTTTATTGAAGTAAAAATTATACAGTTGTTTTATCGGAAATTTTCTTGGTTTAGAAAACTCTAAAATTATTCCTGTACCATTTGGTTTTAATACACGTAACATTTCTGTCAAGCCTTTTTCTAAATTCTCAAAATTTCTTACACCAAAAGCAACGGTATAAGCATCAAAATAAGCAGTCTCAAATCGTAAGTTTTCAGAATCGCCAAGTTCTAAGCTGATGATATTGTCAACACCTTTTTTCTTAATTTTTTCTTTGCCTACATTTAACATTCCTTCAGAAATGTCTATTCCAATAATTTCCTCAGGATTTAATTTTAACGCTTCAATAGCAAAATCGGCAGTTCCTGTAGCAATATCCAATATTTTTTTAGGCTGATGAGGAGCCAACATTCTCACAGCTTTTTTTCTCCAAAGAATATCAATACCCAGCGACAAAAAATGATTTAAAAAATCATATTTATGCGAGATATTGTTGAACATGGTAGCCACCTGCTCTTTTTTGGTTTCTTGTTTTTCTTTGTAAGGAATAACGGTCATTCAGCTAAGTGGTTTAAAGTTTCTTTTAATAAAATGTTTTTATTGATGGGCACAACACCAACTTTTTCGCAAACTAATCCTCCGGCAAGGTTGGCAATTTGAGCAATAACGTCATTAGGTTGTTTTAAGGCTAAACATAATGAAGCTACACTAATTACGGTATCTCCGGCACCCGAAACATCTGCTATATTTCTAATATGAGCAGGAATATGTTGGTGAGAAGAAGTATTGAAAATTAACATACCATGTTCAGACAGTGTAATTAAAGTAGCAGCAGGATGAAGTTCTTCGTGTAATAATTTTAATGCGTTGATGATGCTGTTGATGTCTGAAGTTTTAATGTCTAAATTTAATCCTTCTCTTAGTTCTTTAAGGTTAGGTTTAAATAAGGTAACATTTTTATAGGCTAAAAAGTTTTTCTTTTTCGGATCTACTGTGGTCGGGATGTTTTTGTCATTGCATAGCTCTACTACTTTTTCTATGAGCGTAGGTGTGATGACACCTTTGTCATAATCTTCAAAAATAACTACATCTACTTTTTCGGTGGTAATGATGTTTTTTATAACATCAAAAAGTGCATTGCTTTCTTGATTATTGAGTGGTGTTTCTGTTTCAGAATCCACTCGTAACAATTGGTGGTTATTGCCAATTACTCTAGTTTTAACGGTGGTTACTCTATTATCGAGTTTAAGTAGTCCTTTAGCAGTAAGTTGCGAAGAGGTAAGCAGATGTTCAAAAGCAGCACCATCCTCATCGTTGCCTATGGCGGAACACAAAATAGGATTGCCTCCCAATGCTTGCACATTAAGAGCTACATTGGCAGCACCTCCCAAGCGATTTTCTCTTTTCTCCACTGCCACAATAGGCACAGGAGCTTCAGGAGAAATGCGATCAACTTTGCCAAAATAATAGGCATCTATCATTACATCTCCAATGATTAATACATTAAGTTGATTAAAATCATCAAATAACTGATGTATATCTTTTTGATTTATTGATGGTTGCTTCATGAAACTTCTTGGTAGCGTTTAACTGCAAAGAAACGCAAAAAGTTAGGGATTTTGTATAGTCTTTGCAAGAAAACTCCCAAATACTTCGTTATTCTCATTTTTGATTCAGTCATTTACTTTAGTAAACTCTTTAAAATCAAAAATATCGAAAGCCTCGTCTTTGTAAGTTTCTTATCAAAGATTCAAAAAAGGACGAATTTTTTCCGATCTTATATATGACACGCTCAGGATAGAAAAATGAAGAAAGTTGAAAAATAGTTAAACTATAAAATGGTTTCAACCATTTACAGTTATTCAGCTTTGTTGCTTTTGTCTGTATTAGATTGTTTGTCGTCTTTCTTTTCTCCTTTTAAGTAATTAGGCAATTCCATTCCTGTCATTTTAAAGACTTCATCTAATGGAGGTACCGATTGATAAAGGCCTGATAAGAAATTTGCTGTAGAGGTTTTACCATCTTTGCCGCCATTGCCACCATCCCAAACCGTAATTTTATCAATCTTAATGTTCTTAATTGCTTCCGATTGTAGTTTAACAAGATCTTGAAGTTTATCGGCAATAATTAATAATGCAGCACCATTTACATCATTACCAGCAGCTTTTACAATTTGATTTAAACCTTCAGCTTGTTTGGTTAATACTTCATAAATACCTTTCGCTTCAGCTTCTTTTTCATATAAAACACCATCTGCTTTACCTTTAGCAACTCTTCTAATATTTTCGGCTTCAGCTTCTGCCTGGATTTCTATTTTACGTTTTTCAATTTCCACTGAAACAATGATATCAGCTTGTTGACTTGATTTTTCTTTTGCTGCTCTGGCATTTTCTGCTTGCTGTTCTGCTGCATAAGCTTCTTCTAATGCTTTTGCGGCTTGTACTTTTTCTGCGGCAGTTGCTAATTTTAATGCTTCTGCTTCTCTTTCTCTTCTTAATGATTCAGAGTTAGCAATCTGAATTTTGGCTATGTTTTCTCCTTCTACAGCTTTAGCATCAGCATTGGCTACTTGCACTCTTTGGTCTTGATAAGCATTTGCTTCACCAATAGCACCATCTCTGTTTTTTTCTGCTACACTTTTCTTAGCATCGTTGATGGCTTTTGCGGCAGCTTCTTTTCCTAATGCTTCAATATAACCTGATTCATCTTTAATATCAGTAACGTTAACATTAATCAGTTTTAAACCAATTTTTTGAAGTTCTGCTTCAACATTTGCGGTTACATTGGATAAAAATTTATCTCTGTTATTATTGATTTCTTCAATATCCATGGTTGCCACTACCAAACGTAACTGTCCAAAAATGATATCTTTAGCTAAATCATAAATTTGTTGTTGCTGTAAGCCTAATAACCGTTCTGCAGCATTGGTCATAACACCTGGTTCGGTAGAAATACCCACTGTAAAACGTGATGGAACATCTACTCTAATGTTTTGCTTACTTAGCGCACCTTTTAAATCAATATCAATTGAAAGTGGAGTTAAGTCTAAGAACTCATAATCTTGAATAATGGGCCAAATAAATGCGGCACCACCATGAATACATTTTGCAGAACGTGAGCCATCACTACCTGCGCCTACTTTACCATAAACTACTAATATTCTATCTGAAGGACAACGTTTGTACCTTCTGAACATTGAATAAATTAAGATGAATAGGAATAAAACTCCTGAGGATAGTCCTATAATGGCAAATTGTCCCATACTTATTTTTTAAATTTTGTAACTAATAATATATTTCCATTGATAACTTCTGTAACTGTAACTACAGAACCAAACGGTAAATCTTCGTCATCATCTGTCATGGCTTGCAGTGTTCTTACACTGTCTTGAATATTAATCTGAATTTTTCCAATATTTCCTCTATTTGCCATAACAGGTAAATAGATTTCTCCGATTCTATTAATAGCGTTCGTCATTTTAAGCGTGCCATCATCTGTAAGTTTAGACATAAAGTAAAAGATGCCTGCCATCAACGTCATCATAACCAAACCACAAAAGGTGGAAATCATAATTGTGATAGGAACAGATATATTTCCTTTTATACACGCCAACCCTGACCATGCAAAAAAGGTAAAGAAACCGATTAAATTTTTTAAGGTGAAAAATTGAAAACCAGCCCCGTCATCTCCTGAAATATCTTCATCTACACCTCCATCTTCAAAATCTCCACCCAAAAAAGTCATAACAAGTGTAACAAGTAAGGCTAAAGAAGATGGGATAGCTATAAGCCAATAAACTTGTTCGAAAGAAGCTTTTCCTGCCCACCAACTAGAAAAGTCGAGAAGTACCATATATTGTAGTTTAAAGGAAACAAATATACAAAGAAAAAGACTATACCTTATGTTTTTACAATTTTTTTAAAAGTGCTTTTTTATCTAGAATGTCATCTTGAGCAAAATTTTTCATCTGCCGGAGGCGGATAGAAAAATGCAGCCGAAAGATCTTTTGATTTAGGTAACAGAAATATATTTAATTATTTAAAAACCAATATTAGTAAACGAACGCATTACAAATTCGCTCGAGAAGGAAGGTTTTTAGGTTGTGCTATATTTTTTTGAAATATCTTTTAGGTGTTTGTGAATGTGATTTGATACAACTTCCAAATGCTCTAATTTTGAATAATCTCGTGAACCCTTTTTGTAGGGAATCAGATTTACCTTATCAAGAAAAACATATTCTTCGATTGTGTTCTGTGCTTCTTTCAATCGTTTAATCAGGTTTTCTACTGACTCGTTTTTTGTTGTTTCAACACTTTGCTTGTTAACTTCTGACAGTTTTCCTTTTAAGGGACTTGGTTTAATATTCTTGCCTAAATCCGAAATATTCCTTGCAAAACTCTCGTGCCAAAAAGTAATGTGTCCTAAAACGTCTTTAGCATTCCAGTATTCATATACCATTTTATCATAATCAAGCCCTTGTTCGAAGAAAATAATAAACTTTTTCAATTCATTTCTTAGAATTTCAACTTTAGTCTTTATGTACTCCTCTTTATCTGTCATTTTTTCTTAATGAGTACTAACGTCCTGCGGCTATGGTGCGTGCCGCATTTTTACTAATATTTTCCTTTATTTGCACTATCTTCTAATTTACGAATATCTTTCTAAACAAGCACTACCTGCGGCATGCACTATGAGCCGCTGTTATGAGCTGGCTTTATTACTTCTACTTCAATTTTATCTAAATCACCAATTGGTATTTTGTGGCTAATATCAGAAATATCTCCAATGTAAAATTCAAATGTCCTTTCTTCATTTTGTGGGATCCAAAAGCGAACTTCATTCTGATACTCGTATTTGTTCGATTTGTAAAATGGGCTTAATTCTCCCTCATATGTTTCCGGATCAAAATAATGTACAAGAGAGAAATTGAATTCTTTGGAAAGTCTTTTAAGTTCTTTTGAAATTCGATTTATAAATTCTTCAGGATTATGAATTAATAAAGCACTCTGGCCAAATTTTTTTGATTGGTTTTCAATTTTAATTTTTTGAAGTGACTTTTTAGTAAGATTTACTAGAGATGACTGAACTCCATACAAGCAAAATAAATTTCCAATGTCTTCTGGATGATCAAAATATATTTGGGCTTTTTCCGCTTTTGCTATGACTTTACCTTCAAGCGATATTTCAAAATCCTTAACCTGCTTTAAATAGGCTTTGCCTTCATTTTTATCTCCTCTAATACCATTATCTTCAATAGTCCTGAAATATTTAATTGAATTACAATAAATATGACCCTTTTGCTGCAATGAATCAATAAACTTGTCATTACTGATTTTAATAAACATGAAATAATCTATTGTTTTTTTCTTCATGTCTCTCTATTTAAGCTTGCTCATAACTTGTATATATGTATGTTTTTTACATACATACCTATCAACATGTTGTTGTATATGTATGAAAAATATCATACTTATTTTTCCCCAAATATATAAAAAATACATTAAAACCCATTGAAAAATAACGCACTACAATTTTTCTTTAAATAAAAACTTCTTTTGTAGGGTTTGTTGTGGTTTGTAGGTGTAGTAAACAAAACCATCTTTAATTTTTATTTTAGATACAAATTGGTGCTGTAACTGAAAAGTATCGGCTACTTTGCCCGTGTTGGTGTTAATGTGTTTCAAAAGGTAATATCCTTGCTTTATAAATAAGGCATAAACTGTTCCGTTAAGCTCGTCCATTAACAATTGTTTTTTCCATTTCCCATTGCTTTTTTCTTGGTGGTAATCAATAATGATGCTATCTGTTAGCAAGGTGTCTTGTGTATATTTCCAAATAAAATTATCGTAATGGTCGAAAATGAGTAAGGTATCATTACTCACAAATAAAGGAGCATAAACAGGGTCGTATAAAAAGTTGCGAGAAAATCCGGTCATCATGGCGGCAATATCGTGTTTGTCGTAATTTTTATAACGCTTTGCCATACGTTTGGCAAATTGTCGTTGGGCATTATTCAAATCATGGTATTCATATAAGTATTGCCATTCCATATCATGATGAACAACCTCTTTTATCACACTTATAGAAGTATCTTGTGTGTTGTAAGCATAGTATTTAAACTTGGGAAAATCGCGCATAAAATCAGAGAAAATAAGAGAATTTCCGGTGCTGTCAACAATGGGTTTAATCATTTGGTAAAAATCTTCCAAGGGTAATTTATAAAGCGTGAAGTTGTAGCCAATAATTTCTATGCGATAAATGGCATCATTACAAATAAGGTTAATGTTCCCGAGGTAATCGGTGTAAAGTTCTTTTGGAGTGCAAGGAATAAAATGTGAAGCTAAAATTTCTTCATTTTCATCTACCAAATACAGTTTGCTGTCTTTATCAGGATTTTTTTCATAAGCAATAAAAACAAATTTATCTTGATGAAATTCGTAATCTAAAATATTTATTTCTACACTTTTAAAAACAGGAATAGGTTCGTTGCTACTGGTAATTTCAACAGGATTTAAAGCCACTACTTTTTGTTCTAAAGTAATGTTGAGGTAAATACTATCGGTATTATTGATAATTACTTCGTAGTGGGTATTGTAAGAAGTATGAGAAATAACCAAGGTAGTAAATTGCTGATGTTGAAAGCGAATTTCAAACTCGCCTTTGTTGTTGGTACGACTTATAATGTTTTGATGATGTACCTTAACGTGTACATTCTCTATGGCTTGTTGAGTGGTTTTATCAAGAATTTTTCCATTAACTTTTACTTGCTCTTGGGCATACATGGTAGCTGTTGGTAGCAAAATAATGAAAATGAAAATTCGGATAAATAGCTTCATAAATGCAATTTTACATCAAAGTTGATGCAATTAAAAGCGAAATTCCATAAAACTAAACTTAGTTTTTAGAAATCACACAATACATGGCAGTAGTAAAAAAATCTCTGAAGTGAGGAATATTCATTATTCCCGGTAGTATTCTGGTTTTTAGCTTAAATTTAATTTCATAGTTAGGATTAACCATGTAGTAAGTTTTTTTCTCAATTTTATAATTACAATTTTTTACAATTCTCTCAAATCTACTGATAGAAATTCCGGTATCTTTAATTTCTAGCAGGGAATTTATCGTTTGTTGGTTTTCACCAAACATTTTAAGCATGCCAACATACAAAAAATTGGGTAGTAAATGGAAATAAGGCAATTTACTAAGGTAGCGGCTTCTGCAAATTTGTTGATGTCCGCCAAAAGGCATACGCCAAGGAGGAAATGCAAAAAATACTATTCCTTTGGGAGATAAAAATTGTTTGAGGTTCTCTAAAAACACTTCCTGATTAGGAATATGCTCAATAGTATCTCTCATAATAATCAAATCAAACTGGGGATAATCGGCAGGATTTACCTTGTAAATATCTTCGGCAATAAAAGTAGCAAGTTGTTTATTAGGATGATTATCAAAAAACTTTTTAGCATTTTCTATTTTGTTAACAGCAAGGTCGATACCAATAATTTTACAGCCTAAGTCTAAAAAAGGAAGTAAGTTACCACCTTCGCCACAACCAATTTCAGCAACAGTAGTTTCGGGAGTAATATCCATTAAGCCTTTTAAATAAGGAATAACATAGTTGGTAGTGGTAAAAACTTGTTCGTTAAAATATCGTTCTCTATTTGTGTGTCTATCGTGCATAATGGTTAAAATGAGGCTCAAAAATAACTCAATTTATTAGATTCAATCTATTTTTTAGGAATAAATGTATGGAATAAACTAATTTTGTTTCCATGACAATAAAAGAACGCTACCAACATTTTATAGACTACTTTAGTAAACATCAGCCTATTGCCGAAACGGAGTTGAATTATAGTAATCCTTATGAATTATTAGTAGCGGTAATACTCTCGGCACAATGCACTGACAAGCGAGTGAACATGGTTACAAAAGATTTGTTTGAGCGTTTTCCTAATGCCAATGAGTTGGCTATTGCCGATGTGGAAGAAGTTTTTGAGTATATAAGAAGTGTAAGTTATCCAAATAATAAAGCGAAACACATTGTAGGGATGGCGAATATGTTGGTAAATGATTTTAACAATGTTGTTCCGTCAGAAATAGATGAATTACAAAAAATGCCCGGAGTAGGTAGGAAAACAGCTAATGTTATTGCCAGTGTTATTTATAGTAAGCCGGCTATGGCGGTAGATACACATGTGTTTAGAGTTGCCGAAAGGCTGGGGTTAACTACCAATGCTAAAACACCATTGGCTGCTGAAAAACAATTGGTTAAATATTTGCCTGAAGAAGTTATTCCCATTGCTCACCATTGGTTAATTCTGCACGGAAGATACATTTGTGTTGCACGTAAACCTAAATGCGATAAATGCGAGATTACTCATTTTTGCAAGTATTATAGTAAGCTAAAATAAAATTAGAGACTGATAATCATAAGTGAGAAGACTGAAGTTTGAAATTAAACAATAGGTAAACTAAACTCATAAACTTTTAATCTATTAAACTAAACTTCTAAACCACTTATAATAAAATTTAACCATTGATGTATTTTGTGATAAATGAAGTAGGAATAATTCTTATTTTCGCTGAATAGATTTCAAATATTAATGAATAACAACTATACTATGAAGAAAATTTTAATATCAACAGCCCTGTGTTTAGCTGTATTTACAGGAGCTAATGCTCAGGCAAACAAAATTAAATTTGAGCAATTTAAGCTAGATAATGGCTTAAATGTGATTTTACATCAAGACAAATCAACACCAATTGTTGCAGTTACTGTTTTATATCATGTAGGCTCTAAAAATGAAGATCCTAACAGAACAGGTTTTGCTCACTTTTTCGAACATTTATTGTTTGAAGGTTCTGAAAATATTGGCAGAGGAGAATATATGAAAATGGTAAGTTCTAACGGAGGTATTTTAAATGCTAATACTTCTTTTGATAGAACTTTTTATTTTGAAATATTGCCTTCTAACCAATTAGAATTGGGCTTATGGATGGAAGCGGAAAGAATGTTGCACGCTAAAATTGATGAAACAGGTGTGGAAACGCAAAGAGAAGTAGTAAAAGAAGAGTACAGACAATCTTTTGAAAACAGACCTTACGGTTCTTTTTTAATGGAAATGTTTGGAAGAGCTTTTGAAGAACATCCTTACCAATGGGTGCCAATAGGTTCATTAGAGCATTTAAATCAAGCAAAAATTGAAGAGTTTAGAGATTTTTACAAAACGTGGTATGTGCCAAATAATGCTACTTTATCTATTGCGGGAGATTTTGATATTAAACAAGCAAAGCAATGGATAAACAAGTATTTTTCTGAAATTCCTAAAGGAACAAAGAAAATTGAAAGACCAACAATTGTTGAGCCTGAAAAAAAGAAAGAAATTAGAGATACTGTTTATGATAATGTTCAGTTACCGGCAGTAATGATGGGCTACCATACACCTGCTCAAGGAACACCAGATGCTTATGCAGTAGAAATGTTGGCTCAAATTCTTTCTCAAGGAAATAGTTCTAGATTGCAAAAAAGTATAGTTGATGAGCAACAAAAAGCCTTATTTGTAGGTGCATTTCCTTTTCCAACAGAAGATCCGGGATTATCATTAATGTTTGGAATAGCCAATATGGGCGTTGCAATAAATGATTTAGAAGTGGCTATTGACAAAGAAGTTGAAAAAGTGCAGAATGAATTAATTTCTGAAGAAGAATTCCAAAAAATGAAAAACCAAATTGAAAGCGATATGGTTTCTAAAAATGCAAAAGTGGAAGGAATTGCTGAAAATTTAGCTAACTATCATGTATATTATGGCGATGCCAACTTAATCAATACAGAAATTGACAGATACATGAAAGTAACACGTGAAGATTTAAAACGTGTAGCTAACAAATATTTCAGAAAAGATAATAGAGTGGTTTTACATTATTTACCTAAAGAAAAATAATTAATAGCTAAAATCATTAACTAATCAAAACAATTAAAAAGATAGACATGAAAAAATTAAGCATATATATTTTATCATTAACAATGATTACAGGTGCTTTTGCACAGAAACTAGACAGAAGCAAAGTGCCTGCTCCTGCTCCTGCACCAAAAATTAATTTAAGCCAACCGGCAACATTTACTTTACCAAACGGATTAAAAGTATTTGTGGTTGAAAATCATAAATTGCCTAAAGTAGCTTTTTCATTAAGCTTAGATGTTGATCCTGTTTTAGAAGGCGATATGAAAGGTTATGTAGATATTACCGGACAGTTGTTAGAAAGAGGTACAACCAACAGAACTAAGCAACAATTAGATGAAGAAATCGATTTTATTGGTGCTACATTAAGCACTTCTGCAAATGGTGTTTATGCTTCATCACTAAAAAAACATCAAGCTAAAATTTTAGAAATTCTTTCTGATGTGGTGCTAAATTCAGACTTTAAACAAGAAGAATTAGATAAACTAAAAAAGCAAACCATTTCAGGAATTGCATCATCTAAAGATGATCCGGATGCTATTGCAGCAAATGTTAGATCAGTATTGATTTATGGTAAAAAACATCCTTATGGAGAAATTACTACTGAAGAAACAGTTGAAAATGTTACTTTAGAAGCTTGTAAAAATTATTACAAAACGTATTTCAGACCAAATGTTTCTTACTTAGCAGTTGTTGGAGATGTGAGTGTTAAAGAAATTCAACCATTAATTGAAAAGTATTTTGCTGCTTGGGAAAAAGCGGATGTGCCTGTAAACAAATACAAAATGCCTGCTGCACCAAAACAAACAGAAGTAGCTTTTGTGCATAAAGAAGGAGCTTCTCAGTCGGTAATTAATATTACTTATCCTGTAAACCTTAAGAAAAGTAATCCGGATGTTGTTAAAACAAGAATTCTTAATTCTATTTTAGGAGGAAGTGCTACAGCAAGATTATTCATGAACTTAAGAGAGAAACACGGTTACACTTATGGAGCTTACTCTACACTAAGTGCAGATGAATTAGTAGGTTATTTTAATGCTAATGCTAAAGTGAGAAATGATGTTACCGATAGTGCTTTAACTCAGTTTATGGTAGAGTTAAATAGAATAGCTGATGAAAAAGTTACTGCTGATGAATTACAAGGAATGAAAAATTACGCATCAGGAATTTTTGCTTACACCTTACAAGATCCACAAACCATTGCTCGTTTTGCCATAGAAACTGAAAAATATAAATTACCTGCAGATTATTACGCTACTTACATGGAGCAAATTGCAGCGGTAACTGTTGATGATGTGAAAGAAATGGCTGAGAAATATATTACTCCAAACAATGCTATTATTTTAGTAGTTGGAAATAAAAAAATTGCGGATAAACTTACAGAGTTTGATGCTGACCAAAAAATTAGCTATTATGATATTTATGGAAATGATTATGTTGAAGCATTAAAACCTGCACCGGAAGGAGTAACTGCTGAAACAGTTATGAATAAATACATAGAAGCAAAATATGGCGTTGCTAAAGGTAAAGCGTTAGACAAAAAATTAAAGAAAATTAAAGATATTACTGTAAGAATGGATGCTTCTATACAAGGACAGTCTATCAATGTTACTCGTTACCAAAAAGCACCAAATAAGTTTGCCAATGCAATTACTATGGGAACAATGGTAATTCAAAAGCAGACTTTTAATGGAACTACAGGAAAATCTTCTGGTATGCAAGGTAATGAAGATATTACCGGAGATGACTTGGAAGATTTAAAATTTAGTTCGGTAATGTTCTTAGATGCTAAATATACCGACCATGGAATTACTTATGAATTGTTAGGAGTTGAACCAATTAATGGTGAAGATGCTTATAAAATGGTTCAAACTAAACCAAATGGTGAAACAGAAACAGAATGGTTTAATGTAGCTTCAGGTTTAAAAGTAAAATCGATGTCTGTTCAAGAAAATGATAAAATGCCTGAACCAATTACGGTTGTTACAGAGCTATCTGATTATAAAGAAGTAAACGGAATTATGTTTGCTCATAAAACCAAACAAGTTTTTGGTCCACAAACTTTGGACATGACGGTAACAGCAGTTGAAATAAACACTAAATTAGGTGACGAAGTATTTGAATAATAAATAGTTCAATTAACATCAAATAGTATAAAAATTCCCATAATTTTATGGGAATTTTTTATGTCTGTTAAATTAAATTTTAATGCGAATTACAAGAAGGAAGGTTGTAGGGTTTTTTATTATAAGTGTTGTTGCTTTGGTGTTGTTAGTAACCTTTAGCAATATCGTAATTATTAATTCTACAAAAGCTGCTATTTATAATCAGATAGAAGATTTTCCTGAGGATTATCCTGTTGCTTTATTACTTGGTACAAGTGAATACACCATTAAAGGAAGAACAAATTTATTCTTTAAATACCGCATTGAAGCTGCTGCAGCACTTTATCACAATAAAAAAATAAAACACATTATTGTAAGTGGTGATAATAGTTTGTTAGAATACAATGAGCCCCGACAAATGTTTAAAGCCCTAGTGAAATTAGGTATTCCTGATAGTGCAATTACGTTAGATTTTGCAGGTTTCAGAACCTTAGATTCTGTGGTTAGGTGTAAAGAAGTTTTCGGGCAAAATAATTTTGTCATTATCTCTCAGCGTTTCCATGTAGAAAGAGCTTTGTTTATCGCCAATAAGTTTAATATTAATGCAATTGCCTATGCTGCCCAAAATCCACCTGAAAAATATGCTTTTAAAACTCAATTGAGAGAGTATTTGGCTAAAACACTTGCGGTAATAGATGTATATATTCTTAACACCAAACCTAAGTTTTTAGGAGAAAAAGAAAATGTTTCTTTTTAAGAATTAATACCTCAATACAAAATTTTCCTTACTCAAATCGGTGTTGAATAACACAATCCCAAAAGCAAATACATCAATGGTGGTAGTAACTTTAGGATCTTTTTTTATTTCTTCCCAAGCAGCTTTCATTTCATCCGACCAATAAATATCATCGAAAATAAAAACACTTTTAACAGAAGTCTTTTCTACGCACATATTAAAATAGGAGAGCGTAGCAGCTTTTGTGTGGTTTCCATCGAAATAGACAAAATCTAACGTTTTATGTTGAGAAACGATAGTTGGTAACGCATTTTCAAAACTATCATTGTAAATTTTTATGTTATTGTAGCCTATTTTCTTAAAATTTATTTTCGCAATTTTAGTGATGTTAGGACAACCCTCAATGGTGTGTACTGTACATTTTGAGTTGTGAGCAGCTAAATACATCGTACTAATTCCAACCGATGTGCCTATTTCTATAATAGATGATGGTTTAAACCTATTGGCTAACCGAAATAATAACTGTCCGTATTTTGCAGGCTTAGAAGAAAATTTAGTGATGTTGGCAATTCTTCTTTCTGTTGATGAATGAACTTTTGAACCCGCTCCCAAATCAGTTACGTTAATTTTTTGTTTACTCAGCAAAAGCATAGCTCTTATAGATTCAATATCATCAAAACAATAATATTTTTGATCATCTTTAATAATCTGAGTGTAAAGCTCAAAAACAAATGGAGACTGAATACCATGCTCATTCTTAGATTTTAAGAGAAAGCCGAGATAGTTAAAAAGCAACTTCAGTTTGTTCATGCTTCAAAATTATACAATATCTATTGGTAACAATGGTTTTGAGTAAGAAAATACGGTTTTTAGGTTCAAGGTTTAAGATTTGAAGTTTGATGTTTAGCGTTTAACCATTAACTATTTTTTGCTTCCTTGCGTCTTTGCGAGAGAGTTAAATGTAAACATAAAATAGTAGAGCGATTAAAAATAAATTCATAGATTTGAACATCAAATTTTAAACATCAAACATGAACATCGCAATAATAGGCTACGGCAAAATGGGACAAGTAATTGAAAGAATTGCTTTGGAAAGAGGACATCAGGTAACCTTAAAAATTACGGTGGATAATGCAGCAGATTTAAACCCAGAAAATTTAAAAGATGTTGATGTAGCTATTGAGTTTACTACTCCCGAGAATGCAGTAAAGTCTATTTCTACTTGTTTAGAAAACAATGTGCCTATTGTGGTTGGAACGACAGGTTGGTATCATCAATTTGATGTAGTAAAACAAAAATGTGATGAAAATCAAGGAACATTATTATATGCCACCAATTGCAGTGTGGGCGTTAATTTATTTTTTAAACTAAATGAGCAGTTAGCAAAGTTGATGAATAATCACCCTGATTATGAAGTAAAAATGGACGAAGTGCATCATACTCAAAAATTGGATATTCCTAGTGGTACGGCAATTACGTTGGCAGAAGGTATTATTACTAATTTGGATGCCAAAACAAAGTGGGGAATACAACCATCAGCAGATAAAAGTGAGTTGTTTATTGAAGCTCACAGAATTGAAAATGTGCCCGGAACCCATCAAGTAACGTATTCCTCTGCCATAGATGATATTGAAATAAAACATACTGCTCACAACAGAGAAGGTTTTGCTCAAGGGGCAGTAATAGCGGCTGAATTTATTCATAATAAGAAAGGAATATATACGATGCAAGATGCCTTATTTGGTTAAATAAATGTACTATGACTCTAGGTGAAAAAGAAAAAATAAAAGCCCTAATTCAAAAGTATAATCCCATACTTAAAGAATCTATTGAAATTGCGTTGGTGGAAGATTTGTTTAACCTGATTATTGTTAACAGAGACGATACAGATTTTGAGTTGAAAGATTTGTTAAAGAACAAAAAACAACTTAAAAAGTTTGTGATGAAAGAGTTTATTCAGCTGAATAACAAACTACTTACCTCCGAATTAAAACACATGGATGAACCTAAATTTAAACTTACTAAAAGGGATAGCCAAATTAATTTGAAGTTGTAAGGAGCAGTTGTCATTTCGAACGAAACTTAGTAAAATGTTGCTAGAGAAATCTTTTAAGTTCAGTTAGGCTAAAACTTTTAAGTTGAGTTTTTTATACTATTTTTGGACATCTGTTACTAAATCAATTAAGTGAAATCGGTTTTAAAAAAATGGATGTACTTTTTACTGGCAATAGTATTGGCTGTTGTGGGTTATTGGTTGGTGCCTTCTGCAGCTAATCCTAAAGCACCCATTATGGCAGCAATCGTTATTCTTATGGCTGTCTGTTGGATTTTTGAAGTCTTACCCATAGCCGTAACTTCTTTGTTTCCTATGTTTTTATTTCCGCTTTTTGGTATTTTAGATGCCAAAGACACTGCCGTATTTTATGGTAAAGAAATTATTTTTCTATTTCTCGGAGGGTTAATGTTAGCTCAAGGTATTCAGCAATCTAACTTGCATCAGCGATTAGCATTGAGAATTGTTAGTGTTATAGGCAGCAAACCTGCTCATCTTATTTTAGGCTTTATGGTTACCACTGCTTTTTTAAGTATGTGGATATCTAACACTGCTACAGTAATGGTAATGATGCCCATAGGCATATCCATTATTGAAGAATTAAAAATAGGCATTACCAACGACAACAAAAAACTGATTAGTCGATTTGCTGTTGCGTTAATGCTGTGTATTGCTTATGCAGCCGATATTGGCGGAATGGCAACCGTTATTGGTACCATGCCCAATATGATTTTTATAGAAATGTACCAAACTATTTTCCCTGATAAAGCAGCTATTGGATTCACACAATGGATGATGATGGGATTACCTATTGCCATTACTTTTATCATTACAGGTTGGTTATTATTAACCAAAGTAATATACAGAATGCCCAAAGACAATCTGTTGAAAAGCAATGATGTAGTAAAAAGTCAGTTAGATGGACTAGGAAAAATTACTAGAGATGAAGCTTTTTCAGGGTTAGTGTTTTTTATGGCTGCTGTTTTGTGGATTACAGGTTCAGATTTACGCTTGTCGGAAACCATTACCATACAAGGTTGGCGTACTGTTTTTGGATTGGAAATGGCTACAGATGCTACCATAGCAATTGCTGCTGCCACTTTATTGTTTCTAATTCCTTCAAAACAAAGACAAGGAGAAATGTTGTTAAAATGGAGTCATGTACATAGTTTACCATGGGGTGTTTTGTTACTTTTTGGTGGAGGTTTTGCCATTGCAGGTGGCTTTTCATCATCAGGTTTATCGGATGTTGTAGGAAACCTTTTTGCACAAATGACTTTTTCCTCTCCACTAGTGATGGTTGTAGTAGTTTGTGTAGTACTTACCTTACTTACAGAAGTAACCTCCAATACAGCAACTACCAATTTGGTGTTACCTATTTTAGCACAAGCAAGTATAGCATTAGATATAGAACCCATTTTATTGATGATTCCCGCAACACTTTCGGCAAGCTGTGCTTTTATGATGCCTGTTGCATCGCCCACCCAAGCCATTATTTTTGGTTCGGGCTATGTAAAAATAAAACAAATGATACGTGCAGGAATTTTATTTAATTTGTTGGGAGTTATCATTGTTACAACTGTGTTTATGTTGTTGTCTAAGTTTGTTTTTGGAGTATAGAACACAGATGAAACGGACTTGTATGGAGATAATAAAATAACGTTGCGTTTCTGTGTCTTTGTGGTTAAATAAAAAATATATCCAAAATCACTTTAATTAAATTTCTAAAAAAGTATTTTTGAGAATTAAATAAAAAAGCACAAAAAAATGGCAAAAAAGATAGATTTAGAATTCAGTAAAAATGAAGATGTCAATCGACTTTCGGTATCAGATTTAAATCGTAGGTTAGAAAAAGTGTACTTGGGTGGAGGAAAGAAAAAAATTGAATCGCACCATGCTAAAGGTAAGCTTACCGCCAGAGAAAGAATTGATTATTTATTGGATAATAAATCAGCAAGGATAGAAATTGGTGCTTTTGCAGGAGAAGGAATGTACGAAGAACAAGGTGCTTGTCCCTCGGGTGGAGTAGTTGGCATGATAGGTTACGTTAGCGGAAAACAATGTTTGGTGGTAGCCAATGATGCTACAGTTAAAGCTGGAGCTTGGTTTCCTATAGCTGCTAAAAAAAATCTACGTTTTCAGGAAATTGCTATGGAAAACAAATTGCCTATTATTTATTTAGTAGATAGTGCAGGCGTTTTCTTGCCCATGCAAGATGAAATTTTTCCCGATAAAGAACATTTTGGTAGAATATTTAGGAACAATGCCATCATGTCGTCAGAAGGAATCATACAAATAGCAGCCATTATGGGCAGTTGTGTTGCCGGAGGAGCTTATTTACCAATTATGAGCGATGAGGCTATGATAGTGGACAAAACAGGTTCTATCTTTTTGGCAGGTTCTTATTTGGTGAAAGCAGCGATTGGCGAAAGTATTGACAATGAAACTTTAGGTGGAGCTACAACACATTGCGAAATTTCAGGAGTAACTGATTATAAATGTAAGGATGACCAGGATTGTTTAGACAGGATTAAAACCATTATGGATAAAATTGGTGATTACGACAAAGCAGGATTTAACAGAGTGAAACCAATACAACCTAAATTAGATCCAAAAGAAATTTATGGCATTTTACCTGATACACGTGAAAAACCTTATGATGTAAAAGAAATTATTAAACGTTTGGTAGATAATTCAGAATTTGAAGAATATAAAGAAGCTTACGGACAGACTATTGTTTGCGGCTATGCTCGAGTTGATGGTTGGTCAGTAGGGATAGTTGCTAATCAACGTATGGTAGTAAAATCTAAGAAAGGAGAAATGCAGTTTGGAGGTGTTATTTATTCCGATTCGGCAGATAAAGCAGCTCGTTTTATTATGAATTGTAACCAAAAGAAAATTCCTTTGGTGTTTTTGCAAGATGTAAGCGGTTTTATGGTAGGTTCACGTTCTGAACATGGCGGAATCATTAAAGATGGAGCTAAAATGGTTGCTGCTCAGGCAAACTCTGTTGTTCCTAAATTTACGGTGATTATTGGAAATTCTTATGGAGCAGGAAATTATGCTATGTGTGGAAAAGCCTATGATCCAAGATTAATTGTAGCTTGGCCTTCGGCACAATTGGCGGTAATGAGTGGTGCTTCGGCAGCAAAAACCTTATTACAAATTGAAGTGGCTTCATTAAAAGCGAAGGGAGAAGAAAAAATTACCAAAGAGAGAGAAGAAGAATTGTACAACAAAATTAAAGACAGGTATGATGAACAAATTTCTCCTTACTATGCTGCTGCAAGACTTTGGACAGATGCCATCATCGACCCAAAGGACACCAGAAAATGGATTTCTATGGGAATAGAAGCTGCCGACCATGCTCCTATTACTAAAAGATATAATGTTGGGGTAATTCAAACGTAGTTGATTGAAGGTTTGAAGTTGGAGGATTGTGTATTGAAGATTATTACTAAAAAACTAAATAACTTAACTCCTAACTTATAAGTAATCAAGGTACTTATAAGTATTTCTAAATACTTACACATGAAAAAAACAGGTTCACTTTTAAAAATGCAAACACAACTTCAGGATGAGGTACAATACCATTTACCTGTGGGAGAGGAGTTGGTTTATCTTAATGAGTTAATAGGTCAAACCATTAAGTTGACTTATGAAAATGCCATTTACTGCATAAAGTGTGGACGAAAAACGGTAAAATCATTTAATCAGGGTTTTTGTTACCCTTGTTTTAGAGATGCTCCCGAAGTTGCTGATTGGATTATTCATCCAGAAAAATCACAAGCTCATTTAGGTATTGAAGATAGAGATTTGGCGTATGAACAAGCTGCACAATTGCAACCACATATTGTTTATTTATCACTTACAAGTGGAATTAAAGTAGGTGTAACTAGACATACACAAGTCCCAACCAGATGGATAGATCAAGGAGCTTCACAAGCAATAAAATTAGCAGAAACACCTAATCGTTATTTAGCAGGAATGATAGAGGTTAGTTTGAAGCAATATTTGGATGACAAAACCAATTGGCAACAAATGCTTAAAAATTTACAACCCAATATTGATTTAATTGCTGAGAGAGATAAAGTAGCTATGTTGGTGGATGAAGCTTATCATGAGTACCTCCTTCCTAAAAGTGAAATTGTTCACATGAATTTTCCTGTGTTACATTATCCTGTAAAAGTAAAAAGTATAGGTTTCGAGAAAGTACCTGAGTACGAAGGAAAGTTGGTGGGCATTAAAGGACAATACCTGATGTTTGAAAACGGTATTGTGCTCAACATCAGAAAATACGAAGGTTTTCTCGTGAGCGTAGAAGTTTAAACCTCATTTTTATCGTATTTATTGTTGCTTGTCTTACGTAGTTCTGCGTAATAAAATTTGTTATTTTTTTTTATTAATTTACGTAATTGACATCTTTTTTCATGTTCTTAAATATCAGTATTTTGTATAGTTCAAAAGAATTAAATAGTGATAATTTAAAAACATATACACATGAAAACAATAATTACATTTTTAGCTGCTATTCTGATTGCCATAAATGGTTTTGGTCAGATAGAATTTAAAGGTTACATAGTAAACGAAAAAGGTAAAAAATTAAATAATGTGGAGATTAAATTATATGAAGAGAACTCCCTTATTCATTCAGATTTTATTACCAATAAGTTTGCTTTTAACTTATGGATAAACAGATATTATACAATAGAATTGTCTAAGGAAGGTTATTTTACAAAGAGGATAGTTTTTTCTACCTTAGCAAGTGTTTATTATGCAGATCCATTTGAGTGTGACATTGAGTTAATTAAAAAATCGGATGATATAGACGATTCAGATTTTGATTTTCCTGTTGCAATAGTTGAGTATAAACAATATCAAGGAGGGTTTCATTATAATATTGTAAAAAATAATGGAATAGAAAAAGAAGGGCAGTTAATTACTCAGCAAGAAGAATAATTAATTCTTTAACTCATCAGGAATTATACAGACAGGAATAGGATTCATTTTGTGTTGGTTAGCTGCATTTAGTTTTTTGTAGATAGCTAACACCTCTTTTTGTCTGTCAGTTAGATTAGTTTCTGTTGAATTAGTATTCACAAAATCCATTGCCCATTCTAATTCCGGGTAAGTGGCTCCTATTTGTTCTTCATCGGTTCTTTCATCACCCCAAAGTCCGTCAGTTGGCGGAGCAACCATTATGTCATTATTTACACCTAAAAATTCTCCTAAGGCATAAACTTCTGTTTTTGTTAAATCTGCAATGGGACTAATATCTACGCCACCATCACCATATTTAGTATAGAATCCTACACCAAAATCTTCAATTTTATTACCTGTACCCACTACTAAAAAACTATTCTTTTGAGCGTGGTAATAAAGTGCTGTCATTCTCATTCTAGCTCTTAGGTTTACTAAAGCTAATGCCTCCGATTCATTGTCTTTATTAGTAGAAAGAGCTTTTAAAAAACTATCGAAAATAGGAGTGAGATCAGTTTGTAAATTAGTTACATTATTAAATTTCGATTTTAATTGTTCAATATGTTTATGTCCTCTGTTTACTTGTTTTACATGTTGATAAATGGGCATTTCCAAACATAAAACAGGCATTTTGGTAAGTGCTGCTAAGCTAGAAGTTACAGCAGAATCTATTCCTCCTGAAATACCAACAACAAAACCTTTAGCATGTGCTTTTTCTGCATATTGTTTCAACCAATTAACAATATGAGTAACCGTTTTTTCAGAATTAATCATACTCAGGGATTAAAAATAGATACCTAAATCTAAAGAAAAGTAATTAAGATTAGCGTTGGCTGATTTGTTCTTGTAATTTGGAGTTCCATCGGTATTGTAAATGGGAGCTCCTTTTCCGTCTAAATTAACAAGTTTATTATCTAATGTATTTATAAAACCATTATTGAAAGTGATACCAAACATTACGGCAGTATTTCCGGAAATGCTGTATTCTGCACCAATGCCAATTACTAACCAAGCATTAAAAAATTTAATATCGTCTTTAATATCTACATCACTTTTAGAAATTCCACCGCTTATATTTTTGTAATCAAAATCACCGTTGGAACTATAGTTGAAACCTGTTTTTACACCAAAGTTTCCATAATATGTCATGTAGCCTATTTCGTTGGTTCTTAATTTTAATGTAAGTGGAATTTCAATGTATTTTAGGCTGTAAGATTGGTCAATTTGTGTAAATGAATAAACATTATTATCTGCATCATGAAAATGATCAAAATAGCTAAGGTTTCCTCCTAACTTATTAAGGGTTAATCCTGTCGAAAATAAATAGTTTTTAGCTAAGAAAAATTCAGCAGACAATCCGTAAGAAAAACCTAGGGAAGAACCATTTTTTTCATAACCATCAGAAGAAGGGTTTAACCAAGCAATATTAGGTGAGAAATGTAACCCAAATCTAAACTTTCTGTCTTCACCTTCTTGTGCAGAAAGGTTGGAAATAATTCCTAGAAATAGTATTAAAGTAAGTAACTTTGCTTTTTTCATTTTCTTTAGCTTAAAAGTTAATATTAAATTACAAATTTATACAAATATTATAAGATTAGTCCAGCATGTATAAAATAATAAAAAACAGGAGTCTTTTTAGCATTTATTTTGTTGCAATATTAATTATGTTTAGCCTGTCATCATGCTCAGAAAACCCTCTGGATATTGATGTCTCACATGTTAAATTGGAATTGGAAGTGAAAGCTTTTGAAAAAGAGTTGTTTCAAAAAGAAGAAAAACTTACCAATGATGAAATTGATGTGATAGCTCAAAACTATCAGCCTTTTTTTGATGATTTTACCAACCAAATTATTAATATTGGAGATGCCAGAAGAGGCGATTTTAATTTTCAGTTAAATGCTTTTAGAACCGATCCCGGAATTAGAGATGTGTATGCTGATGTACAAAAACAATTTGCTGATTTTTCACCTTATCAAAAAGAATTAACAAATGCTTTTAAGCATTATAAATATTATTTTCCTACCGAAAAAGTGCCAACTATTATTACCTATATTTCGGGCTTTAATTATGCCATTGCCACAGGAAAAGATTATTTAGGAATTGGCTTAGATATGTTTTTAGGAAGCGATTATAAAGCCTATGCTCAGTTAGGTTTACCTCAATATAAAAGTATGTTGATGTCTGAAGAATATTTAGTGCCGAGTGTTTTGTTGGGATGGATTTCTACAGAATTTGAAATGCCTGTTGCTCAACCAAATTTAATGGAAGAAATGATACATCAGGGAAAAATAATTTATATGCTAGATGCACTTATTCCCAATGAAAAAGACGCTAAAAAAATTAATTATTCTCAAGAACAATATGATTGGTGCGAAAATAATAAACAAGAAATTTGGTTTTATTTTATGGATAACGAGTTGCTCTATACTAAAGAAAACAGTCAAATCATTAAGTTTATGGGGGAAGCTCCTTTTACTCAAGGTTTTCCGGAAGGTTCTCCCGGAAGAATTGGACATTATTTAGGGTGGGAAATTGTAAAAGCCTACATGAAAAAAAATCCGGAAGTAACTGTTCCTGAATTGATGCAAGAAGAAGATTATCAAAAAATACTGACCAAATCAAAATATAAACCATAATATTTTTAATAATTACAAGAATGAAACAATCTGAAATAAACATTAAAGTAAGTTTAGATGAAAATCATGTTCCACAAAAAATTACTTGGAACTCTAAAGATGACGTGCAGGATGCTTCCAGTGAATGCAAAGCATTAATGATGAGCCTTTGGGATGCTAAAGAAAACAATACCTTGCGTATAGATTTATGGACCAAAGACATGATGATTGATGAAATGAAACACTTCTTTTTTCAAAGTATGATTACCATGAGTGATACTTATGAAAGAGCAACAAGCGATACAGCTACAGCTGAAGAAATTAGAGAATTTGCCAAAAAAATGGGCGAAAAAATATTAGCTCAAAAATAAATTTATGATTAACAATAACTTAATACAAAAATACAACATTGCCGGACCACGATATACCAGCTATCCTACAGTGCCTTTTTGGAATGAAGAAGGAATCGCTTACAACGATTGGATAAGCACCATGAAACATGCTTTCGATGAGTCTAATGCTACTGAAGGAATAAGCTTGTATATTCACTTACCATTTTGCGAAAAATTATGTACTTTTTGTGGTTGTCACAAACGAATTACCAAGCAACATGGTGTTGAAGAACCTTATATTGATACGGTTTTAAAAGAGTGGAAATTGTATTGTGATGTGTTGCAAGAGAAACCACGTATTAAAGAAATCCATTTGGGTGGGGGAACACCTACTTTTTTTAGTCCTGAAAACTTGGCTAAATTGATAAATGGAATTTTAGAACGAGCAGAAAAATGCGAAGAATATGAATTTAGTTTTGAAGGACATCCCAACAATACTACTTATGAGCATTTAGAAACCTTGTATAATTTAGGCTTTACCCGTTGCAGTTTTGGTGTGCAAGATTATGATGAAAAAGTTCAAAAAACCATTAACAGAATCCAACCTTACGAAAAAGTTGAAGCAGCAACGCTAAATGCTCGTAAAATAGGCTACAATTCTATTAGCCACGATTTAGTATTTGGCTTGCCACACCAAACCAAAGAGGGAATTATTGATACCATAAACAAAACCAAAATATTAAAGCCCGACAGAATTGCTTTTTACAGTTATGCCCATGTGCCGTGGATTAAAGGAGTAGGGCAGAGAGGCTACGATGAAAACGATTTGCCTACAGCTGAAGAAAAAAGAGTATTGTATGAAACGGGTAAACAGTTATTAGGCGATTTGGGTTATGTAGAAATTGGGATGGATCATTTTGCATTACCAACAGACAGTATGCATAAAGCTATGGAGAATAAAAGCCTACACCGAAATTTTATGGGTTATACAGCCTCTAAAACACAATTAATGATAGGCTTGGGAATGAGCTCTATTAGTGATTCGTGGTACAGTTTTGCTCAAAATCTAAAAACGGTTGAGGAATATCAAGATACGGTAAATAAAGGGATAATTCCAATTTTTAGAGGACACTTATTGTCGGAAGAAGATTTAGTTATCAGAAAACATATTTTAAATATTATGTGTCATTTTGAAACTTCTTGGGAAGATGAAGCAATGCAATTTCCGGAGTTGGAAGCTTGTATTGATAGATTGAAAGAAATGGAAAGTGACGGCTTGGTAGTTTTTACTGAAAACGGATTGCAACTGCCCGAAAAAGCTCGACCATTTGTTAGGAATGTATGTATGGCGTTCGATTTACATTTAATTAGAAAACAGCCAACAACAAGAATTTTTTCTATGACCATTTAAAAAAAACAAGAAATGAAACGACCATGAGTAAAAATTTTCTCATACAAGAAAATGATTATTAGGGGAGTTACGTCTGACCGATTTAATAACGATAAATATAAACAGATGAACACTTTAGAAGAAGTTGAAAAACAAGGCTTTGTTACAGCTGAGTTAGAGAAAGAGAAAAATTTGGTAGAAGAAATTGCTCGGCTGAAAAAAGAGAAAAATGCAGTAATTCTCGCTCATTATTACCAACAAGAAGAAATTCAGGATATTGCTGATTACATTGGAGATAGCTTAGGTTTGGCACAAGAAGCAGCCAAAACCGATGCCGATGTAATTCTTTTTGCGGGGGTACATTTTATGGGCGAAACCGCTAAAATTTTAAATCCAACCAAAAAAGTAATTATTCCGGATTTAAATGCCGGTTGCTCCTTGGCAGATTCTGCACCAACCGATAAATTTGAAGCCTTTTTAAAACAATATCCCAATCATACAGTAATTAGTTATATCAATTGCTCGGCAGAAATAAAAGCACTGAGCGATATTATTTGCACCTCTTCCAATGCTGTAAAAATTGTAGATAGTTTGCCAAAAGATGCTAAGATTATTTTTGCTCCCGACATTAATTTAGGAAAATACGTGCAAAAAAAGACAGGTAGAGAGATGATACTGTGGGATGGAGCTTGTGAGGTGCATATTGAAATTTCCGCTGATAAATTGAAACTGTTGCAAGGAAAATATCCTAATGCCAAATTAATTGCTCATCCTGAATGTCAGGAAGTGGTATTGAACGATGCCAATTTTGTTGGCTCTACAACTGCCTTGTTAAAATTTGTTGAAGAAGATGATGCAACAGAATTTATTGTAGCAACAGAAGTTGGAATTATCCATAAAATGAAACAAGCCGTTCCGCATAAAAAATTAATTCCTGCTCCGGCAGTAACTAATAATACTTGTGCTTGCAGCGAATGTCCTTACATGAAGCTAAACACATTAGAAAAAATTTACGCCAGTTTAGTTCATCTACAACCCGAAATTTTTGTGCCCGAAGAAACCCGACTGAAAGCTCTAAAATCAGTAAACAGAATGTTGGAGTTGAGTTAAAACACAAATCCAATCTCTTTCATGTCGTATTCGTGTAGGTTGTTTTCATGAATGAGTTGTAACTTTCCGGAGGGAGCAACACCGCTAATTACGCCTAAAACTTTTTGGTTGTTAATTAGGTAAGTTCTTTCGGTATTATAGCCTAATAGGTGATTGAGGTAATTGTTATTGATTTGTTGGATTTTACTCGCTTTAAGTTGTAAATAGCGTTTTTCAATAAAAAATAACAATTGATTTAATATGCTAGTTAAGTTATAGCTTTTATTGGTGATAAGCTGCAAAGAGGTGGCTTGTTGTAAATGTTCATTAAAAACAGTTTGGTTAATGTTTATACCAATTCCGGCAACACAAAACTCAATTTTTGAATTTTTTAATGTGTTTTCCAACAACATTCCTGCAATTTTTTTATTGTCAACATAAATGTCATTCGGCCATTTTATGTGGGTGTTTTTTATGCCTAAATCTGTTAAAAAATCTAAAATACCCAACGCGCAAATTTTGCTTAATAGAAACTGTTCGTTAACCAGTAAGTTGGGTTTTAGTACAAGGGAAAAAGTAAGGTTTTTATTAGGAGTAGTTTCCCAGGTACTCCCTCTTTGTCCTTTTCCATTAGTTTGATTATCAGTATATATAACCATTCCGTCAGTAATGATTTTAGGGCTGGTTTTAATTAAAGCAGCAGCATAAACATTGGTAGAATCCACTTCTGCTAATCGAACAATTTTACTTCCTAAAAACAAGCAATTATACATAATGTTCAAAATTAACTAAATAGTTTGTGCTAATGCTTAACTAACAATTTTTTATAAATTGAATTACTTCAATAGGAAATCTGTAACTTTGCCACTTAAAAATTTATTATAAAAATTAATGGCAAAAGTAAAAAAGTTAGATGATACGCAACTCCTTGTGGATGTTATAATTAAAGGATTGCAAGATGTGAAGGGAGAAGACATAGTGAGCATAGACATGCGAAAATTAGATAATGCAGTAACTGCATATTTTGTAATTTGTACAGGAACATCTAATACGCACGTGGCTGCATTAGGAAGTTCAGTAGAAAGAGAAGTAAGAAAAACATTGAAAGACAGAGCATGGCATACCGAAGGTTATCGAAATGCAGAATGGGTTTTATTGGATTACATCAATGTGGTAGTACACATTTTCCAAAAAGAACAAAGAGATTTTTATAACCTAGAAGGGTTGTGGGCAGATGCAGAAATAACACAAGTAAAACAAGCTTAAATAAACGTATTGAATGGAAAATAACAATAATAAAAAAGGAAACCAGCCTCCAAAAAATAATAAAAACCCAAATAAAAAACCGTTTAGTTTCTATTGGATTTATGCCATTGTTGGTATAGTACTTTTATCACTTCAGTTATTAAACTGGAGCGGAGGATCTTCTGTAATTACCGAATCTGAATTTCAAGATATGGTGATGCAAGGAGATGTTGAACAGGTGGTTGTAGTAAAAAACAAAGGAGTAGCTAGAGTTACCCTTACTCAAGAAGCTTTATCTAAAGAAGAGCATGCTAAAAAAATAAAAAGTAATAATTTTAACAGCGGCAATAAAGGACCACATTATACTTTCGAGTTTAACTCGTTAGATAATTTTGATAAAGACCTGAAAAAATGGTCGGATGAAAAAGGCCTGAAATACAAAACCGTTACCGAAGAGGATTGGTTAGGAGGCATAATAGGCTTTATTTTACCGATTTTAATTATTGTTGGAATATGGATGTTTTTGATGAGAAGAATGTCTGGTGGTGGTGGTCCCGGTGGACAAATATTCAACATTGGGAAATCTAAAGCTCAGTTATTCGATAAAGAAAAAAGTGTTAAAGTAACCTTTGAAGATGTTGCCGGACTAGAAGGAGCAAAAGAAGAAGTTCAAGAAATTGTTGACTTCCTAAAAAAACCTGAAAAATACACAGAATTAGGAGCAAAAATTCCTAAAGGAGCCTTATTAGTTGGTCCTCCCGGAACAGGAAAGACTTTGTTGGCAAGAGCAGTAGCAGGAGAAGCTAAAGTGCCATTTTTCTCACTTTCCGGTTCTGATTTTGTTGAGATGTTTGTTGGTGTTGGAGCTTCAAGAGTAAGAGATTTGTTTAAGCAAGCAAAAGAAAAAGCACCTTCCATTATTTTTATTGATGAGATAGATGCTATCGGTCGTTCAAGAGGGAAAGGAATGGCTCAAGGGGCAAATGATGAAAGGGAAAATACTTTAAATCAATTGCTTACAGAGATGGATGGTTTTGGAACAAACACAGGGGTTATTGTATTGGCAGCAACCAACAGAGCCGATGTGTTAGATAGAGCTTTAATCAGACCCGGACGTTTTGACAGACAAATTCATGTTGATTTGCCGGAGTTACACGAAAGAGAGGAAATATTTAAAGTTCATTTAAAACCGTTAAAAATTGACGAAACCGTTGATAGGTTCTTTTTAGCAAAACAAACTCCCGGATTTTCAGGGGCTGATATTGCTAATATTTGTAATGAAGCGGCTTTAATTGCTGCAAGAAAACAAAAGAAGGTTATTGGTAAGCAAGATTTCTTAGATGCAGTAGACAGAGTAGTTGGTGGATTGGAGAAGAAAAATAAAATTATTTCTGACCACGAAAGAAAAACAATTGCCTACCATGAAGCTGGTCATGCAGCAGTAAGTTGGTTGGTAAAATACGCATCACCTTTGGTAAAAGTAACTATCATTCCTAGAGGTAGATCTTTGGGAGCAGCTTGGTATTTACCCGAAGAAAGACAAATAACCACTACAGAACAATTAAAAGATGAAATGTGTGCTGCTTTAGGTGGTAGAGCTGCCGAGCAAGTAATTTTTGGAAAAGTTTCTACAGGTGCATTAAGCGATTTAGAAAAAATTACCAAACAAGCTTATGCTATGATTAGTATTTATGGCTTAAGTGAAAAATTAGGAAATATAAGTTATTACGACTCTACAGGTCAGTCAGATTATTCTTTTTCTAAACCTTATTCTGAGAAAACAGCTCAGTTGATAGATGATGAAGTAAGCAAACTTATTGAAGAATCTTACGCAAGAACAATTAAAATTCTTACAGAGAATAAAGATAAGTTGACTCAATTGGCTGAAATTTTATTAGAAAAAGAAGTAATTTTTAGAGATGATTTAGAAGTAATATTTGGAAAGAGTGCTTTTGAAGAAGAGCTAAAAGAAGAAAAGAAAAGTTCTAAGAAAAAAGTACAGGAAGAGGTTGTTTCTGAAACTGTTCAGTCAGAAGAAACGAAAACTGAAAAGAAAGACGATAACATAGATACAGCTGAAAGCTAAAAGTTGATGCAAAAAGATTGGGTTTTGATATACACAACAACAAATAACAATAGTGCCCAAATTGTAAAATCTGTTTTAGGCAGTGAGGGAATTAATGCAGTTGTTGTTAATAAAAGAGATTCCATGAACTTGCACCTTAATAATGCGTCAGTTGAGTTATATGTTAAGTCTAATGATGCTATAAAAGCAGTGAACATTATTAATAAAAACGAATTATAGCCAAATGTTACAACGTGCCATAACCGGATTTTTATTTGTATTGGTATTAATTACTGCCATTTATTTTGGAGCTTATTCTACGTTGTTTTTGTTTATGATTATTGTGTTGTTGGGTATTGATGAATTTTATGCCTTAGTAAAGAAAAACAAAACCGTAAACCCTCAAAACTTTCAAGGAGTTATTACCGGACTTACCTCTTTTGTATTGTTGGCTTTTGCCGCTCAACAAATAATGGAAATAAAATACACCTTGTATCTTATTCCATTGTTTTTTTTAACCTTTATTATAGAGCTTTATCGTAAAAAAGATCATGCATTTATAAATATTGCCTATACTTTATTAGGTGTTTTTTATGTTGCTTTTCCATTTGCTATGTTGTATCATTTAGGGTTTTATCAGGAAGATCAGTTTACACCAACGTTTAGTTTTCAAATCATTATTGGCTTTTTCATATTACTATGGTCGAGCGATACTGGTGCTTATTTAGCAGGAAGATTTTTCGGAAAACATAAACTTTTTGAAAGAATTTCACCTAAAAAAACGTGGGAAGGAAGCATAGGAGGAGGAGTATTGTCCTTAATTGCAGCTTATGTTATCAGCTTGTTCTTTCATAATATCGAATTAAAAGACTGGATGATATTGGCAATAATTACTGTAGTTGGCGGTGGATTGGGCGATTTAGTAGAATCTATGCACAAAAGAAACTTAAATGTTAAAGATTCAGGAAACTTACTTCCGGGTCATGGTGGTATTTTAGACCGATTTGATGGCTTGTTTATAGCTGTTCCTTTTATTTATGCTTATTTGATAATAGTTTCCAACTAATTATATTTTCAAATAATTTTAAAATCATATTTTTACTTCATTATTAACTAATAAAAACTACATGAAAATTATTGATGAATTCAAATCATTTGCTGTTAAAGGCAATGTAATTGATATGGCTGTCGGCATTATTATCGGGGCAGCTTTCGGAAAAATTGTAACCTCTTTTGTAAATGATGTGATAATGCCACCTATTGGAATTTTAATAGGAGGGGTTAAGTTTTCTTCATTAAAAATTGTATTGAAAGAAGCTGTTGGAGAAACTCCTGCCATTGCTATAAACTATGGTAATTTTCTTCAAGTAACGTTTGATTTTTTAATTATTGCTCTTGCTATTTTTATGGTGATAAAAGCAATGAATGCTGCTAAGAAAAAAGAAGAAGCTAAGCCAGCAGCACCAGCAGCACCAACCAAAGAAGAAGTGTTATTAACAGAAATTAGAGACTTATTGAAAAAATGAGTTGGTTAATGCTTGTAATAGCAGGTTTGTTTGAAGTCGCATTTGCTTTTTGCTTAGGAAAAGTAAAAACAAGCGATGGTACAATCGCTACCTTATGGTTTGTTGCTTTTCTACTATGTCTTTTTATAAGTATGTTCCTATTGGTAAAAGCTACTCAGCATTTACCAATAGGAACAGCTTACGCACTTTGGACAGGTATAGGAGCTGTAGGGACTGTTTTAGTAGGAATGGTATTTTTTAAAGAACCGACTGATTTTTGGAGACTCTTTTTCATCACTACACTTATTATGTCCATTATCGGACTTAAGTTGGTGACGAAAGCTCCCTAACCTTTCCCAACACACAAAACCTGCTTTTGTTATTGGCTAAAAATTATTGGTTAATTGTATTCTACTATCCATAATCTTTACCGTCATTCCCGAAATTTTGGAGTGCAACGGAAAAATTATTGGGAATCTGTTTAATTGAACTTTTCTTGATTAAGAACAATACAGTAAAAAAAGCATCAAAAATAGGTGTTTGGTTTATAAGCTATTTTTTGTAGATTTGGAGGAAATTTATAGTGACTACCACTATAAAAATATAGCTGTGTATAAGTTAAGTATTTGAGTAAATTGTAGAAAAAAGATACCAAAACGACAGATATACGCTAAAAAGGAGAAAAAAGCAACCCATTTTGACAGGTGAGCATAGTTATATAAACAATACAGCAAACGGACAATTGGTAAGTCAATTTTCATTGCCGACCCAATGCTTCGTAAAACCAAAAGAGTCCTTTTTTAGCCAATGCATAGACAATTTTTATTATTTTAGAGATTATTTGTTCATAATAATTAAATCAGTATAATATTTATATTAATGAAAAAATTGAAATTTATAGATTTATTCGCAGGGCTTGGTGGTTTTCATCTTGCCTTAGCAGACTTGGGACACAAGTGTGTTTTTGCGAGTGAATTAAATGAAGAACTTAGAGAACTCTACGAAAAAAATCATTTAGAAGTCTGGCAAGAATTTTTGAAGAATTTGGGTGTTTCCCTATCGGGTCGGGCTTTTCGTTTCAATCTTTTTGTGAGGAACGAACAAAAAGGATTTCCATTACAATCCCTAACGCAATAAACTTCACAACAAATTATAAATTAGCTGCATAATATTATGGAATATCAATTAGTATATCAACTTTTCCCTCGTTCATTCGGAATAACAGACGAAATAAGATCAGTAATTTCTTGTTTTGAAAAGCATTATGAAGAAATAAAATCGCCTGAAAATAATTTGAGTAGCGATGGAGTTTTGCGAATTATTGCCGATGATTTGGAAGAATTGAATTTTAAAGTTGAAAAAAGCAAAGCAAGTATTGATAAAATAAAAGTCCCCGTTTTGTTCAGCATAAATAATCGCATAGATAAGTTCTTTGATGCCGATGCAGTTAGTATAGATGGAAAAATTGTGATTGAAGTTGAAGCAGGAAGAGGTTATCGAAATAATCAATTTTTGAAAGATATTTTTCAAGCTTGTATGATGCCAAATGTAGAATACTTAGTCATAGCCGTAAGAAATCACTATCATAATACAGATGACTTCAAATCAATTTTTCAATTTTTAGAAACACTTTATATAAGTGGAAGACTTCAACTTCCTTTAAAAGGAATTGTTCTTATTGGATACTAATTGCATAAGCGATAGAAGCGGAAAGCCGCTTTGCTACGGCCAGCGGAACGCTGGTGGTCATCAATTTAAAACTAAGCCTAAATTCTCTACTCTATTCTCGAATGCATTTGTAATGCGTTCGTAAATTTTGAAAATAAGATACTTTATTCTTCTAACAAGAAAGCAGTTCCCTTGTTAAAAAATTGTTCGTTTTAATTTTTTTTAGCGTTTAAAAAAAGCATTCTCTTTTAGTAACTTTATCCTCTCACTTTTTTAACATCAGTTGTTATGTTTTTAATATTCGATACAGAAACTACAGGCTTACCCCGCGACTATAATGCACCCGTTTCCGATTCGGACAACTGGCCCAGAATGGTGCAGCTAGCTTGGCAATTGCACGATGATACAGGTAAATTAATTACAGCCAAAAATTACATTATCAAACCCGTTGGTTTTGATATCCCTATTGCCGTAGCCAATGTACATGGTATTACCACAGAAAGAGCTTTGGCAGATGGTGAGGATTTGCAATTTGTACTGGAAGAATTTCAAAAAGATGTGCAACAAACCACCTACAACGTAGGTCATAACATTGAGTTTGATGTTAACATTGTTGGAGCAGAATTTTACAGGCTTTCCATAGCTAATAATTTAGCAGCTAAAAAGTCGCTCGATACCATGAAATCCAGTGTGGATTTTTGTGCTATTCCCGGAGGGAGAGGTGGAGGGTATAAATATCCGAGGCTAACGGATTTACATATTAAACTTTTTAATAAAGACTTTGGAGATGCCCATGATGCAGCTTATGATGTAGATGCGACAGCTCGTTGTTTCTTTGAATTACTTAAGCTTAGGGTAATTCATCCCAAAGAAATAACCAATCAGGAAATTGTTTACGAAGTCCCTAAGTTAGCCGAAGCCAATTTTGCTAAAAAAACTACGGATACTTCGGCTGAAGATGTTTTAAAAACAACCACTCCTATATCTTCGGAGTTGGAAGCCTTGGATTTTGTGCATCTGCATAATCATTCCGAGTTTTCTATTCTTCAATCTACCACAAAAGTTGCCGGATTGGTAAAGAAAGCCAAAGAATTAGGAATGAGTGCTGTTGCTTTAACAGACCATGGCAACATGATGGCAACCTTTCACTTTGTTAGAGAAGCCCATAAAGAAGGTATAAAACCTATTGTTGGTTGTGAGTTTAACCTTTGTGTAAACAGGAAGAATAAAGATTTAAAAGATAATGGATTTCAAACCGTTTTAATTGCGAAAAATGAAAAAGGTTATCATAATTTGGTAAAGTTGGCATCTTATGCCAATACCGAAGGATTTTATTATGTTCCTAGGATTGATAGAGAAATTTTATTAGAATATAAGGATAATCTTATTGTTTTAACAGGAGGAATTTGGGGAGAAGTTCCCAATAAAATACTTTTTGAAGGGACAAAACAAGCCGAAGAAGCTTTTGTTTGGTGGAAAACCAATTTTGGTGATGATTTTTATGTAGAAATTAATCGTCATGGTGTACAAGAAGAAGAGGCAGTAAACAAGGTATTGCTAGAATTTGCTAAGAAATACGATGTAAAACAGATTGCTACCAACAATACCTATTATTTAGATAAAATAGATGCAGTTTCGCAAGATGTGTTGTTGTGTATTGGTGGTGGAAGTAAAGTTTCTCAGCCAAAAAAATATATAGGGGCAAAAGGCAGAGAGTTCAGGTTTGGTTTCCCCAATGATGAGTATTATTTTAAGTCGAAAGACGAGATGAAGCAGCTTTTTGCAGATATGCCTGAAGCTATTTTAAATACGGTTGAGGTAGCTGAAAAAATAGAACCTTTTAAACTGGAACGTGATGTATTGCTTCCTAAATTTGATATTCCTGAGGAATTTAAAGACCCTAAGGATGAAGAAGATCCAACTTTAAAAATTGGAGAAAATGCTTATCTCCGCCATATTACTTACGAAGGAGCAAAAGAACGCTACGGAGAAATTACAGAAGAGCTTAGAGAAAGAATAGATTTTGAGTTAGGGGTTATTAAAAATACAGGATATCCCGGATATTTTCTAATTGTAGAAGATTTTATTAGAGAAGCTCGTAGAATGGGAGTTTCTGTCGGTCCGGGCAGAGGTTCTGCTGCAGGTTCGGTGGTAGCATATTGTACAAAAATTACCAATATAGACCCTATAAAGTACGATTTGCTTTTTGAGCGTTTTTTAAATCCTGACCGTATTTCTATGCCCGATATTGATATTGATTTTGATGATGAAGGCAGGCAGTTGGTAATGGATTATGTAATTAAGAAATATGGTAAAAGTCAGGTAGCACAAATTATAACCTATGGTAAAATGGCAGCGAAATCTGCTATTAGAGATACCGCTAGAGTATTTGATTTGCCGCTTTCAGAAGCTAATTTATTAGCCAAATTATTACCAAAAGTTATTCCCGGAAAGTGGAGTATAGATAGGTTTTTAAAAGAAAATGAAGAGGAAATAAAAAAAGTACTTCGCAGCGATGAAGCAGAACGAATGAAGCAGTTTTTGAGTTATTCAGAAAGTAATCCTGCTGCATCAAAAACCATACATCAGGCTAAAATTGTTGAAGGAGCATTAAGAAACACAGGGATACATGCTTGTGGAGTAATTATTACTCCTGATGACATTACCAACTTTGTACCTATTGCCATAGCCAAAGATTCGGAAATGGCATGTACGCAATTCGATAACTCGGTAGCAGAAGATGCGGGCTTATTAAAAATGGACTTTTTAGGACTAAAAACCTTAACGTTAATTAAAGACGCATGTAAAATCATTAAAGATAAACATGGTATTGAGTTAGACCCCGAGCAATTTGATATTGAAGATGAAAAAACCTATGAACTTTTTCAGAAAGGAGCTACCAATGGTATATTTCAGTATGAGTCGGACGGTATGCAAAAGTATCTTAAGGATTTAAAACCTACTGTTTTTGCAGATTTAATTGCGATGAATGCACTTTATCGTCCAGGACCGATAGAGTATATTCCTTCTTTTGTGAAGAGGAAACATGGGGAGGAAGAAGTGATTTATGATCTTCCTGAAATGGAGGAATACTTAAAAGAAACTTATGGAATTACAGTTTATCAGGAGCAGGTAATGTTACTTTCTCAAAAATTAGCTGATTTTACCAAAGGTGAAGCCGATATGCTTAGAAAAGCGATGGGTAAAAAGCAAATTGCGGTGCTGGATAAAATGAAGCCCCAATTTATTGAGCAAGCTAAAGAAAAAGGCCATCCGGAAGATAAACTAGAAAAAATTTGGAAAGATTGGGAAGCCTTTGCAGCCTACGCATTTAATAAATCTCACTCTACTTGTTATGCTTGGATAGCATTTCAAACAGCTTATTTAAAAGCTCATTATCCTGCAGAGTACATGGCATCTGTGTTAAGTAACAACATGAACAATATTGATCAGGTTACTTTTTTTATGGATGAGTGTAAACGCATGAAAATTAAGGTGCTTGGTCCTGATGTAAATGAATCGGTATATAAATTTACGGTAAATGCTAATGGAGAAATACGTTTTGGATTAGGAGCTATAAAAGGCGTAGGAGAAAGAGCCGTAGAATGTATTATTGAAGAAAGAAAAAAGAATGGTGCTTATTCTTCCATTTTTGATTTAACAAAAAGAATAGATTTAAGATCAGCCAATAAAAAAACCTTAGAAAGTTTAGCATTGGCAGGAGCTTTCGATTCGTTTCCTAATACGCACAGAGCTCAATATTTTGCTGAGTACGATAATAAAGGTACTTTTTTAGAAATGGCTATAAAATTTGGTAATAAATTTCAGGATAATGCTAACTCTGCTCAAGTATCTATGTTTGATATGGTGGAGGTTGAAGAAGAAGTTGACGAACCTCAATTGCCACATTGCGAAGAATGGAGTACACTAAAAAAGCTAAATGCTGAAAAAGAAGTGGTGGGGATTTTTATTTCCGGACATCCGTTAGATGATTTTAAGTTAGAAATGCAAAGCTTTTGTAGAGGGAATTTAAGTGATGTTAAAAATACGCTAGAAAATAAAGGGAAAGAATTAGCCATTGCTGGTATTTGTACAGGAGCAGAAGAGAGAATGACTAAAAACGGAAAACCTTTCGGTATTCTTAAAGTGGAAGATTATGAAGGTTCGCATGATTTCTTTGTTTTTGGAGAAGAATATGTAAAACATAAACCTTATTTCTTAGAAGGACAATATTTGTTTATTAAAGGAAAAATTCAGCCCAGACAATGGGCAAAAGAAGATAATGATGTTGAGTTTAAGATTGCTAGCATTCAACTGCTTTCTGAGGTAAGAGAGAAAAGAACCAAAAGAGTAATTATTTCGTTAACCAACAAAACATTAACTACAGATTTGTTTGAAGAGATAGAAACGATTATAGAGCAACATCAAGGCAACGTGCCTTTTAGGTTAATGGTGCAAGATGACGAACATGGAGTGGTAAACATGAACTCTAGGACTAAGAAGGTAGAAGTATCTAATGAATTTTTAGAAAAATTAGAAAATTTATATCAGATTAAGTATAAAATTTCGGAAAGTTAAAAAAGTATAAAAATCAAAGAATTGTAATATTTGTTACAAAGTAAATTGATTTATTAATTGTAATTTTGGACAGAAGAAATCAGGAAAATAATTTAAAAAGATAATATTATGGCATTAGAATTAACAGACGCAAACTTTGAAGAAAAAGTTTTAAAATCAGACAAAGCAGTATTAGTAGATTTTTGGGCAGAATGGTGTGGACCATGTAGAATGGTAGGGCCAATTGTTGAAGAATTAGCTAACGATTACGAAGGTAAAGCAGTAATTGGTAAAGTTGATGTAGATAACAACCCTGAAGTAGCTGCTAAGTTTGGAATTAGAAATATCCCAACTATTTTATTTATGAAAAATGGTGAGGTAGTAGATAAACAAGTTGGTGCAGTGCCAAAACAGACATTAGCAGCTAAATTAGATGCTATTTTATAATAAGTTTTTAAATTTTAGTTAATTGTTTTAAAAGCTGCTCGGAGTAATCTGAGCAGCTTTTTTATTGTTTGATTTAAACTTGAAACGCCAAACCTACATTAGTCCTCTGCCGGTTTTCTTTATTTCACCGCTTGTAGTGAGATCGTCAATTAGTTTGTCAAGAATTCCATTAACGAAAATTTTACTTTTAGGAGTACTATAACCTTTAGATAAATCGATGTATTCGTTTAAGGTAACTTTTACCGGAATAGATTTGAAGGCAGTTAATTCTGTTAATGCCATTTTCATCAATAAAATATCTACCATGGCAATTCTTTCAATTTCCCAATTTTTGGTTTTATTGGCAATTAGTTGAGCATTTTCAGCTTCATTTTTTATGGTTTCCCTAAAAAGCGTTTTTACAAATTCAATATCATCTTCTTCATCACTGTAAACAGGCATTATAATAGCTGAATTATCTCCTTTTGCATCAATTTTTTTGATGGTTTTAATTACCATACTCAACACAAAGTCTATTTCATCGTAGCCCCAATAAATACTTTTTTCGCTTATTTCAGAAATGAAAAAATCGTTTTCGGCAATAATTTTTTTGAAAATGGCTACGGCAAATTTCTTATCTTCTTCAAAACTGCTGTTTTTGGTGGACATGTATTCCTCATAAACAGGGTGTTTTCTCATAAAGTTCATTAGTTTTACTAATAACTCCTGATCGTTACTCCACAACAGTTTTTTATTGTTTATTGCTGTTTTTAGTTTAGTGTTTTCACTTAGAATTTTAAAAACAGCATTGTCTATAAATTTTGTGTTAGGATTCAAATCCTCGGCTGAAGGCAATCTTTTTTGTTTGGCTTCTTCGTTTTTAAGCTTAGAATAATGAATAAGTTCATCACCAATAGTTAGGAATAAAAGATACAAATCGTGCATTCTTTCAAAACTATGAAAGAGGTCTTTTTCTATTTTTTGTTGATTGTCGCTCCCCGAGTGGAAGTAAGCATAAAGTGCTTGAAATGTTTTTATTCGTAAATACCTTCTGCTAATCATTTATCAAGTTTAAAGTCAAGATTAAAAAAAAAACACCTCCTTCTCGTTTGAAGGAGGTGAGTGATGAAATTGAATTATTTTAAAACGAAAGTTTTATTTTACCTATCGCTTCAATACGTTCTTCTGCCATTTTATTAGCAATAGCATAAGTTGGAATGTTCTCATCTTGAGAACGTTTAATTATAGTTGCTGTAGTATTATAAATATCTTCTGCTTTAGCCATTGCCCATTCTGGAGAAAGTTCTTTTACTTCAGCATAACAATTAATAACACCACCTGCATTCAACATAAAATCAGGAGTGTAAATCATACCTTTTTGCATTACTGCTTCGCCATGTTTTCTTTCTTCTTTTAATTGGTTATTGGCTGCACCGGCAATTATGCTACATTTTAAACGAGATAAAGTATCATCATTTATAGTTGCTCCTAATGCACAAGGAGCATAAATGTCCATGTCTAAATCATAAATTTCGTCTAAACCTACTACTTGTGAACCAAATTTTTGAGCAATATTTTTTAAAGTAGTTTCATGAATATCAGAGATAAAAACGTTAGCACCTTCTTTGGTTAAGTGTTCTACTAAATATTGTCCAACATGACCAACACCTTGCACAGCAATTTTTTTACCTGCTAATGAGTCGCTACCAAATTGAGCTTTAGCAGCGGCTTTCATACCTACATAAACACCGTAAGCAGTAACAGGAGAAGGATCTCCACTTTTTCCGGGTAACCCGGCAACATGATTCGTTTCCATATTTACCCAAGTCATATCTTGAGGAGAAATACCAACATCTTCGGCAGTAATATATTTGCCACCAAGTGAATTTACAAACTTTCCAAACCTTCTGAATAAAGCTTCATTTTTTTGAGTTCTTGAATCACCAATGATAACAGCTTTTCCACCACCAAGGTTCAAACCTGCCAAGCTATTTTTGTAAGACATTCCTCTTGAGAGTCTCAGTACATCATTGATAGCTTCAGCTTCGTTATTGTACATCCACATTCTTGTTCCGCCTAAAGCCGGACCCAAAGTGGTGTTATGAATGGCAATAATAGCTTTTAAGCCTGTTGCATTATCTTGGCAAAAAACTAACTGTTCATGGTCGGTAGTAGTCATGTGGCTAATAACCGGATTTTCAGCAAATGCTTGTTCTTTAACTGCTGTCATGTCTTTTATTTTATTATTTAATGAGTTTGTTTCGTGTTTAGTTTCTAATATTAATCCCTAATTTTGTAATTAATAAAAGAAGGATATTATCAGGTTCCAAAATTAGTGTTTTCTTGTTAATACAGCTTTTTTTCTTCAATTTATAATGGTTAATTTTTTTTGAATGAAGTCGCTTAAATACCTTAATAAATATTTGTTTAAATATAAATACAGATTGCTATTTGGGTTTGTGTTTATTGTGCTGTCGAATATTTTTGCGGTTTATCCTGCTCAACTTATTAGAGAGGCGTTAGATTTAGTTGAGGCAAAACTTAAAGGAATTGAAATTACAGATACATCTTTTTTAACGGAATATATGGATGGAGTTCCGCTTACCAAAGTAGTTTTAATTTATGGAGCTATTGTGTTTATTGCGGCAATAATAAAAGGTGCTTTTACTTTTTTTATGCGTCAAACCATTATTATCATGTCTCGTTTGGTAGAATATGATTTAAAAAATGAGGTGTATAACCATTATCAAGATTTAGATGCTTCTTTTTATAAGTCTAATAATACAGGTGATATTATGAACCGTATTAGTGAAGATGTTACCAAAGTAAGAATGTATTTGGGACCGGGAATTATGTACAGTTTAAATTTGATTGTATTGTTTGTAATTGTTGTACCTATTATGTTTTCCATTAGTGTAAAACTTACCATGTATTCACTTATTCCTTTGCCAATTTTATCTATCATTATTTATTATGTTAGCAATGTAATCAATCAGCAAAGTTCAAAAGTACAAGCCAAATTATCAGATATTACAACGCTTACGCAAGAAACTTATTCTGGAATTAGAATTATTAAATCTTTTGTAAAAGAAGATTATTTTAACAAAGAGCTGAATAAACAAAATGAAAATTATCGAAGTCTTTCTATGAATTTGGTAAGAACTAACGCTTATTTTGCTCCAACAATGTTGTTGTTAATTGGTTTAAGTACCATTTTTACCATTTACATTGGCGGACAAGAATACATTGCAGGAAACATTACCAAGGGAAATATTTTGGAGTTTGTAATTTATATTAATATGCTAACCTGGCCGGTAACAGCAATAGGTTGGGTTTCTTCAATTATTCAAAGAGCATCAGCATCTCAGGAGAGAATAAATGAATTCTTAAACACGAAATCCAAAATTAAAAATCCCACAGATAAAATAGAAGAAGTTAAAGGTGATATTGAATTTAATAACGTTTCGTTTACCTATCCCGAATCAGGAATAAATGCATTGAAAAACATTTCTTTTAAAGTAAAACAAGGAGAAACATTAGCGATTGTTGGGAGGACAGGTTCAGGAAAATCTACGGTAGTAAACCTTTTATTAAGAAATTATGACTTAAACGAAGGAGCAATTTTGATAGATAATAAAAACATTAAAGAAATCAATTTAAATCATTTTAGAGAAAATGTGGGGTACGTGCCTCAAGATGTGTTTTTATTTTCTGATACTATTGAAAATAATATAGCTTTTGGCTATAAAAACAGATTACCTGAAAAAAAGATAATAGAGCAAGCAGCCAAAGATGCTGTTATTTATGCTAGTATAAAAGAATTTGATAAAGGATTTAAAACAAGAGTGGGAGAAAGAGGAGTAACTTTGTCAGGTGGACAAAAACAACGTATTTCAATAGCCAGAGCCATTATAAAATCGCCAAAGATTTTAATTTTTGATGATTGTTTATCGGCTGTAGATACAGAAACCGAAGATGCTATTTTAAACAACTTAAAAAGAGTGATGGAAGATAAAACTTCTATTATTGTGAGTCATAGAGTTTCAACAGTTAGAAATGCAGATAAAATTGTAGTGCTGGAAGATGGAAAAATGGTAGAGTTTGGTACACACAATGAGTTGCTTAATGCCAAAGGAGCTTATTATAAAATGCACGAAAAACAATTAATGGAGGAAGCTAAGAGAAATGATGAAAATGAATAACTTAGCGTTTTTTTATTAAGTTGGTGAACATATATAAAGCTGGAAAAATATTTTTTTAATTGTAATTTTAATTAATTTGTTTGTATGTTCGATCCAACGTAAATGTAGTGGAAAAAAGATACTCAAAAACTCCTAATAGGAGTGATGTAAAATATTTTAAACAAATGGAACAACAACTAAACATATTCGGAGAGCCACTAATTGCTTGTAGTAATAACCCGTTAACAGGATTTTTTAGAGACGGGTGTTGTAATACAGATGAAACAGATAGTGGAGTACACACTGTTTGCGTTGAGGTTACAGCTGAATTTTTAGATTTTTCTTATAATGTAGGAAATGATTTAATAACTCCAGTTCCGGAATGGGATTTTAAAGGATTAAAGCCTGGAGATAAATGGTGTTTATGTGCGGCTCGTTTTTTAGAGGCTTATGAAAATGATGCGGCTCCAAAAGTAGTGTTAGAAGCTACCAACGAAAAAACCTTAGAAATAGTACCTATGGATGTATTGATAAAACACGCCTCTTATAGCAAGCAAAATCAATAAAATAGTAATTTTCACACTAACAGTTAGACTAGAAAATAATCTAAGTTATTGATTTTTAAAGACTTTTGCCAAATTGTAAAAACGTGAAAATTATTTTTAAAATATTACTTGCGAACTAATATTTAATGTATAAATTTGCAACCCTTTTTAGGACAAAAAATAAAAGATATGGAAGCTATTAAATTTGTAGAAAATGATTTGTCTCAGATAAATCAATACCCTGAATTCAAATCAGGAGATACGATTACTGTATATTATAAAATTAAAGAAGGTAATAAAGAAAGAACTCAGTTTTTTCAAGGAGTAGTACTTCAAAGAAGAAACTCAGGAGCTAATGAAACATTTACTATTAGAAAAATGTCTGGTGGAATTGGTGTAGAAAGAGTTTTCCCATTTGCTTCTCCATTTATTGAGAAAATAGAAGTGAACAAACATGGTAATGTAAGAAGAGCTAGAATTTTCTATCTAAGAGAAAGAACAGGTAAGTCTGCTCGTATTAGAGAAAAGAAAATGGTTAAAAAATAAGCTTATAATAATAGTTTAGATATGGTTAAAATCCTTAGGAGTCTTCTTCTAAGGATTTTTTTTGTGGGTAATGTATTGAAAAATAGTTGGAGGAATTTTAAATAATTAAGAAGAGGTAATGTTAATCTTCATCACCAATTACCAACTTGTATTTTTCTTTTGCTTGAATTTCAATGGCCTTTTCATTATCTAAAATCATGGTAGGAATTCCGTCAAAATCAGCAATTTTTCCGGTTACATAAATGGTTTGATGTAAAAGCATATCGTGTGGGTTATAACTAAAGTTTAATATATTTTGTTTCCAAATAGCAATGGTAAAAATATGGTTAGGATAATTAATATCTAAGTTTAAAAATAAATGTCCGTTGCGGGTTTCTTTGGAGCTAACAACTGTTCCGGCAATAGTAACTTTTCTATTGCTACCCATTAATCTTTTGGCTTGTATAGTATTATAGACACCTTTAGGCAAGTCGGGTTGGTAAAGTGGTTGGACATCATTTTTTTGTTTTTCCGGCAACCAATCTGTGATGTTTTTCTGACTTTCCAATGCATTTTCTTGTTCATCTTCTACTTGGTAGAAAAAATCAATGCCTGTAGCAGTTTCAACTTCATCAATACTTACAGCATAATTGTTTAAAGGGTAGTTAATTTTTTGATTGGGCATTATAAACCCAATAGCCTTTTGGTTAGTTAAATCCATTACCACTTTGTAATAATATGCCGGAATACTAACTTTATTAACGCTCCTTTCAATTTTAGGAAGCGTATCGTTTAATAATGGACCGGTAACAACATAAAGCTGTGTAGTTGGATTGTTGTAGATGTAGCCTCTTAAGATATCTTCCAATTCTCCCCATTTTTCTCTGTTAAATTCTGCTAATTGTGGTGACATATTAGAATAAAAATATGATTCTGAAAGTGCTTTTTTGCTCCATCTAAAATCTGCTGAAGGAGCTAGATGTCCTCTGTCGTAGCCAAATCCATCATACTCATAATTACCATCTTCCTTTTTAGTTTTAAGAAAATAATCTATCTCGGTTGCCGAACCTGTTTTAACTAACGAGTCTTCTCTAAAATCGTTTGTCCTACCTGTTTTCCCGTTAATAATATCGGGCAAAATAATATGGGCAACCCATTTGGCTTGTTCGTGTGGTTCGGAATAAACCAAACTCATAGCAGCATGATGAATAATTTCTTCATTATCGTTGGCTTTAGGTAAACCGTATTTATATAAATCTTCACGAAGCTTTGTAAGTTTATAGGTTTCCAACTTTTGGTAAAGTTGTTCTTTTTGTTGGTCAAGTTGGTTTATTTCTTCTGTTAAGTTATTAATTTTTTCTTCAGAAGTTTGTGTAAAAACAGAAGTGTTTATTAGTAAAATAAGAGGGAAAAATAGATGGTAGCTGAATTTTAGCATTAAAATAGGTATTAGACTTTAGAAGGTTAAAGCTAACAATAATTGTGCTATAGAAGTTAAGTGTAGATTATTATTCTTTAAACAAAGAATCAACAAATTCAACTTTATTAAAAACTTGTAGATGTTCTATTCCTTCGCCAACACCAATGTATTTTACAGGAATTTTAAATTGGTCGGAAATACCAATAACAACACCACCTTTAGCAGTTCCATCAAGTTTAGTAATGGCTAAGGCATTAATTTCTGTAGCTAAAGAAAATTGTTTGGCCTGTTCGTAAGCGTTTTGACCAGTAGAACCATCTAACACCAATAAAATCTCGTGAGGAGCATTAGGAATAACTTTCTTCATTACATTTTTTATTTTTGAAAGTTCATTCATCAAGTTGATTTTGTTATGTAACCTTCCTGCAGTATCAATAATTACGACATCCATTCCCTTCGCTTTTGCAGACTGTAGGGTGTCAAAAGCTACAGAAGCAGGGTCAGCATTCATTCCTTGTTCTACAATAGGAACATCTACTCGTTGAGCCCAAATTTTAAGTTGATCAACAGCCGCTGCTCTAAAAGTATCTGAGGCCCCCAGCATTACTTTTTTACCAGTTTTTTTAAGTTGGTGAGCCAGTTTTCCTATGGTGGTAGTTTTTCCAACACCATTAACACCAACTACCATAATTACATAAGGTTCATCTTGTTGAGGTATAGTAAAATCGGTATAATTTTCAGTATTATTTTCTTCTAAAAGGGCGGTGATTTCCTCTCGTAGTATTTTGTTAAGTTCGTCAGTTCCTAAGTATTTATCTCTAGCGACCCTATCTTCAATTTTTTCAATAATTTTTAGGGTAGTGTTTACACCAACATCAGAGGTTACTAGAATTTCTTCAAGGTTGTCTAATATTTCACTATCAACTTTAGATTTTCCGGCAACAGCTTTAGATAATTTTGAAAAAAAGTTTTCTTTGGTTTTGGTTAAACCTTCGTCAAGCACCTCTTTCTTTTCTTTTGAAAATATTTTGAAAAACGACATTTATGCTATTTATTAGTGTTTGTATTTGAGTGGTTAAAATTAGGATTAAAGTTTTGATAATCCTGATAGGTTTGAATGATTGGAAATAAAAAAAGCTTCTCCCTTGACTACAAGAAAGAAGCTAAATAAAGTGTTTTTTTAAGAAAAAAGATGTTATTTATTTTTTGAAAAAATCTTCTACTTTATCTTTTGTAACGATTTCTTCCTTAAAAGCATAAGCTCCTGATTTTGGAGACTTAACCATTTTAATAACTTTAGTGTAGTTCTTTCCACCTTCTTTTTGTACTGTTCCAACGGTTTTCTTTGCCATAACTATTTGGTTTATTTGAAATTTTCTTTTTTATGAAAATTCCTAATTATTTAATTTCTTTATGTACGGTAACTTTCTTCAAGATAGGGTTGTATTTTTTTAATTCAACTCTATCAGGAGTATTTTTTTTGTTTTTTGTAGTAATGTATCTTGAAGTTCCAGGCATACCACTATTTTTGTGCTCTGTGCATTCCATGATTACTTGAATTCTATTTCCTTTCTTTGCCATTTTATATACCTTTTAAAAATTGGACTGCAAACTTAGGAATTTTTTTTCAATCGATTTCATTTTTTTTAAGTAACTAATCACTTTTTTATTTTTAATGAAGTTTTTATTCTAATTCTTTCGTGTTTAAAGGTGTTTCTTCATTTATTTTAAGTAATAGAGTTCCGCTCAGATAGCTTGTTTTTAAGGTGTTGTCGGGAGTTTCTATATTAATGTTATCAAAAATAAACTTTAATTTAATTTCTTTTGTTTCAGATATTATTGTCATTTCATCTATAGGAAGATTATAGGTGTTGTTCGAATTTTTGTACTTATCCATTAAATTTTTAACGATTCCACTATAGTTCAAGGTACTTTTAAGCTGTTTGTTTTTAAGTAAAAGCAACATGTGTTCGCTGGTTTGTATTTTTATTTCATATTCCTTGTTGTTTATTTGGAAAGTTTTTAAACTTTCTAGATTGTTGTAGTTGCTGTTTAATTTAACTTGATAATCAAAGCCGGAAATATCCAACACTTTGTCATGCATATTTTCTGCTGAAAAAGAAAAATAAGTTTGATTATTATTCGTGTAATGATGGGTATACTCTAACCCTAAAGCATTCATATACACTTTAGCTTCATTTACTCTTTCCCATTTTCTTTTGTCTTGATTAAAACTTGCAATTTCAGTATCATAATTATTATTAAACCAAGGTTTTATTTTGGTTAGCCCATGATGGTCGTTTAAATAATCTAAAATAGATTTTATATCGTTTTTAATTGAGTCGGGTAGTAGTAGTTCGTTTTGGGCTTTAAATTCATGATTATAGTTGTAAGAAATGCTATCTATAGCTTGTTCTTTTGTAATGTTATTATTTTCTAATAATTGGTGTGTTTCTAAAATGGTTTTTAGTCTGTTTACTTGGCTGTTTTCGCTTACAGAAAACATTCCCCAAGGACCAAAAGATGTTATTAATATAGCTGTGAAAAGTGAAATGGGAATAAATTTAATATTGGTTTTACCAATGGCAAAGTAGATAGCCACCAGTGTAAGCCAACACCCCAATAATAAAATAATATATCGATTTATGGTAATGCCATAATCTCCAATTCGCATGTTAATAGCAATGAATAACATAATGATTAAGGGAAGTAAAATAAAATAGTATGCCCTAGAGAAAGAGGCAATCCATTTGTTTTCTTTTTGTTTGGAATAAGGATAAATCAACAAGAAGTTTAGAATTCCTAATATAGCTACGCAAACTATCAAGTAAGAAACAATTCCTTTTGGCCAGTCCCAAACTGCAAATATTTTAATACCATAACCATATAAAATTAGTAAGTATAGCATTAATAATGGTAGTAATATGTACTGAGAAAAAATCTTTAATCCTGCGGGGTATTCATAGTTATTATCTAAATTGGTTAAAGATTTTGGCATTCCGGCAGTAAAAAACCAAGTGTTAAACAAACCTGCAATGATTACCCAAAACTCAAAATAAAACTGATCACGAATTTTTACATCAAACAATAAATTTAAGGAAACCAACGCCAATACAATTCCAACGTATAAAAATCCGGAATATAATACAGAAGTTAAAAACCTAATAAATAGCACTTTGTTGTATTGCCAAAAACCATTAATTTCTTTTTTAAGAATAAAAGGTGCAAAGGCAACTAATAAATGAATAGTAATGTTGTAAATAGCGTATCTTATATAAGGAAGGGTGGTATTAAAAGATTCATCAGAATTAGGTAAGCTAAAATAAATACCCACTAAAATTAAGGTGGCTATTAAGCTGAGTAAAGTTTTTATTTTGAAAGAAAAATTTAGCTTTTCACTAAAAACAGTAACACAAAAAAATAAAGGAATACCTAAAGCAGCACAAAGCATTAGATTGATAATCGGAAACAAATTGCCTTGATAATGCTCATGCTCTATCAAATAAATAGCACAAACTACTCCAATAGTTGCTGAGACTATGCTTAGCGGAAATCTTTTTAAGGCAGTTACAGCTTTTTCCTGAAGGTATTGAATAGAAGGAAGTTTCATGTTCTTTTTTTAGTTAAAAATAATTGTGAAAATAATAAATTTTATGCATCTATGTACTAAACTATATAATTTTTAAGTTATTATAAATGTCTAACCAAAACCATAAAGTCATGAACCATTTTCAAAAAACCACCAAGAAAAATGAACGAATGAGATTTGTTTATTTTCAATTAGGACTATTAATCAGTTGTTCGCTTACGTTCTTTGCATTTGAATGGACGACTTATTATTCTGTGAAAGAATTAAAAGGTAAAGTTGTAGTTGATGATAATGGGGAAATTCTTCCTCCAATAATTACATTAGAAACTATAAAACCAGAAGTAAAAGTGGAAAAAACCTTCAAACCAGACCCTAATAAGTTTATAATTGTAGATAACAATACAGCAATAGAAAAACCTACTGAAAAAGAAACACCTTATGAAGTACCAAAGTTTGATGAAAAATGGGTGCCTGTTGAGCCTGTTGAAGTTGAGTCAGCACCATTAAATTTTGCTGAAGAAATGCCTGGCTTTGTTGGAGGAAATAAAGCATTGTATGAATATTTATCTAACAATATTAAATACCCTAAAAGGGAAAAACAAATAGGAGTTGAAGGAAAAGTGTATGTGGAATTTGTGGTGGGCAAAAAAGGCGAAATTACAGATGTGAAAATAAAAAAAGGCGTCAATGAAGCTTTGGATGCTGAAGCGATTAGAGTGATTAAATCCATGCCGAATTGGTTGCCAGGAAAACAAAATGGACGAGCAGTTAAAGTAATATATGTTATGCCAATTAGCTTTAAGATAATTACGTAATTATAAAGCTATATACCATAGAAAAGCTTTCAGGAAATATTTCTTGGAAGCTTTTTTTACATCGTTGTTTTACACAAAAATATCTGCATAACTTTAGCTAATAACTATTAACAAAACAATATTATAGTATAATTTTGAGATATATTTTTTTAATAAAATAAGTGTTATGGAATCGAAAGAAACAAATAAAGCGGTTGTTCAAGATAAGCCAACTGGAAATAAGAATAATAAATTTATGATGGTTATTATCATTTTGTTATTGGGCTTTTGTGGTTATCTTATTTGGCAAAATCTGGAATTGAAAAAAGCAATTGACAAAGGAGAAGTTGCTTATACAGAAGTTTCTACTGAAAGAGATCAGGTGCAAGCTGAATTGGAAGAAATGCTTAAAAAATATGAAGATTTAGAAACAGATAATCAAGAATTGAGTGCCGAACTAGCTGCCGAAAAAGCAAAAATTGAAGAATTGATAAAAAAGGCTAAAGGTAAAGATTGGACTATTTATCAATTGAAAAAAGAAACTGAAACTCTTCGCAAAATAATGAAAGGCTATGTGGTGCAAATAGATTCGTTAAACCAATTGAATAATAAACTGACAGATGAGAATAAAACAGTTAAAAATCAATTGTCTAACGAACAGAAGAAAGCCCAAGAATTGACTGAGAAGAATGAAGATTTAAATACACTGGTTACTGTTGCTTCTCATTTGAAAACTTTAGGATTGAAATCTTACGGTGTAAAAGTAAAAAATGATAATACCGGAAAAGAAATGGACAGAGCTAAAAAGGTAGATAAAATCAGAACATCATTTACGGTACAGAAAAATACCATTACTAAACCCGGTAAAAAATGGATTTATGTTAGAATCCTTACTCCTGATGGAAGAGTTTTATCTGAAAAAACAGACGATTCTAATAAATTTGATTTTAATGGAGTAAGAGGATTATACTCTTCTAAAAAAGAAATCGATTACAAAAATGAAGACATGCAAGTAACCATTGACTGGGTTAAGATAGATGAATTTCCTGTTGGGGAGTATAATGTAGAAGTTTATGCTGATGGTGTTGATATAGGTAAAACCAAGTTTACCTTAAAATAATTTAACAAAAACTCCTGAATTCTTTAATTTTGCATCTAATTAAAAAATTAGATTAAATCATGGAAAACATTGATGTTACAAAGTATTACGATTTAGCCGCAGAATTAATAATGACTTATGGACCTAAATTATTAGGAGCATTAGCAGTATTAATAGTTGGACTTTTTATTATTAAAGGATTAAACAAATCATTTAAAAACTTTCTAGAGAACAGAAAAATAGATCCTTCATTAAAGCCTTTCTTCTCAAGTATAGTAAGTGTAATGTTAAAAACACTATTGGTTATTAGTGTGATGAGCATGTTAGAGATTGAAATGACTTCTTTTATAGCCATTTTAGGAGCAGCTGGTTTGGCAGTTGGTTTGGCATTGTCTGGAACACTACAAAACTTTGCAGGGGGTGTGATTTTATTAATCTTTAAACCATTTAAAGTGGGAGATTTTATAGATGCACAGGGCTATAGCGGAACTGTAAAGGGGATTCAAATATTTAATACCATATTAACAACGCCAGATAATAAAACCATAATTATTCCTAATGGTGGATTATCAACAGGTTCATTAACCAATTACTCAACAGAGCCATTAAGAAGAGTAGATTGGACTTTCGGAATAGCTTATGGAGATAGTACAGAAAAAGCAAAAGAAGTATTACAAAAACTGATTGATGAAAATGAGTTGATTTTAAAAGACCCTGATCCGTTTATAGCGGTTTCTGCTTTGGCAGATAGTTCAGTTAATTTTGTTGTAAGAGTCTGGGTAAAAGCTCCTGATTATTGGACAGTTTTTTTCGATATGAATGAAAAAGTGTATAATACATTTAATGAGGAAGGATTAAATATTCCATTCCCACAAATGGATGTTCATGTTCATAATAATAAATAATTCAAATAATTCAAAAATAAATTAGAAAATACATAATGAAAAAAATCATTTATGCAGCCATGATGTTGCTTGTAAGTACGGGAATAACTGCCCAAGTTGTTGATGAAGAATTAACCGAAGCAGAAAAAATAATAAAAGCTCAAGAATCAGATAGTTTAGATGGTTGGAAAGCAGGCGGTGTACTTGGAGTTAACTTAACACAAGCTAGTTTTACCAATTGGGCTGCCGGTGGTGAAAACTCTGTAGCTGTAAATGGGTTGCTTAGCACTTTTGCTAACTACAAAAAAGGTCGTTCATCTTGGGACAATACACTTAACCTAGCTTACGGTATGTTAAAGCAAGGAGATGAAGGTGGAGTGAGAAAAACAGATGACAGAATAGATTTTATGTCGAAATACGGATATAAAGCAACCGAAAGATGGTACTACGCTGCTTTGGTTAATTTTAAAACGCAATTTGCAGCAGGTTATAACTATCCTGACGATTCAACAGAAATATCTACTTTTTTAGCTCCTGCTTATGCATTAGCGGCTATCGGTATGGACTATAAGCCGCATGATAATTTTACGGCTTTTATATCTCCTTTTACTGCAAGAATGACTATAGTAAATGATAAAACCTTAGCAGATGCCGGTGCTTTTGGTGTTGACCCAGCAGAATTTGATCTTTTAGGAAATAAAATTAAAAATGGTAAAATGCTTAGAGCTGAATACGGGGGGTATATAAGAGTGATGTATAAAAAAGAAATAATGGAAAACATTAACTTAGAAACCCGTTTCGATGCTTTTTCTAATTATACCGAAGAACCAGCACATATTGATGTAAATTGGGAATTATTACTCTCACTTAAAGTAAATAAATTCATCTCAGCAACTGTATCTACTCAGTTAATTTATGATCATGATATTGATATTGCTGTTGATAGAAATAACGATGGTGTTTTAGATGGAGCCGGACCACGAGTTCAATTTAAAGAAATATTAGGAGTAGGGTTGAATTACAAATTCTAAACACCTTACCTAAATTAATTTTACCTAAATATTAAACACAACCATTTCAAATTATTTGAAATGGTTGTGTTGTTTATAATTTCAAAATTTATTGATATTTTCGCCACAAGGCAACCGAACCAACATAATAACGTCTTAAGATAAAATTAAATGGATCGAGAAGATCAAGATAAATTAGAACGTCTTGTTAACGAATGTGTTAAAGGCAACAGGCAAGCTCAAAAAGAGCTGTATAAGATGTACTATGGGAAAATGATGAGTGTTTGTTATCGTTATGCCAATAATACAGATGAAGCCAAAGATGTGTTGCAAGATGGATTTGTTAAGGTTTTTCAACATCTTAAAAGTTATAATTTTAAAGGTTCTTTAGAAGGTTGGGTAAGAAGGATAATTGTAAATACTGCCATAGATTGTTATAGAAAAAACAAAGGCGTATATTTTGTAGAAGATGAAGATAATTACATTTTAGATGCTAATTATTCAGAAAGTGCAGAAAGTATTTACAGCAATTTTGGAGTAGAAGTAATTATGGAAGCCATTCAAGAATTAACCCCTGTTTACAGAACAGTTTTTAACTTGTATGTGCTAGAAGGTTACTCCCACAAAGAAATTGCAGACGAACTAGAAATAAATGAAGGAACATCTAAATCTAACTTAGCCAAAGCAAAAAGAAACTTAAGACAAATATTAGAAAAAAAGAATGCCCAAAAACATGGATAAATTCGAAAAATTAATAAAAGACAAAATTGAACAACACGAAGTTCCTTTTAATGAAGCCCATTGGAATGAGATGGATGCTAAATTAAATTCGTTAAAAAATGTTCAATACATTAAAAATATTGCTATTGCAGCTTCAGTTGTTGCTGTGGTAGCTGTTTCTGCTTACTTTATCTCCAATAATAATATGGATGATAAAAATAGTATAGAAAATTATTCAACAGAAGTTAATACTAACGAACAAGCTCCTTTAATTAAGGAAGAAACTTCCAATACAAATAATACAACTATTAATACTACCAACAACGAAAATAATATTCAGGAAAATCATGCTAACCAAACTCAAGTTATTGATGAAAAAATAACAGAGCAATTATCGGAAGAAAAAACACCTTTGTTGGTTGAAGATATTAAACAAAAAGAAATAGTTGATAATAAAACGCCTGAAAACAATAACAACACTGTTGCAGATTTAAATGTACAGGCGGAAGTGTTGAGCTCAACAGTATGTTTAGGTCAGCAAGTAGTATTCAAATCAAAAGTTAATGCTTATAACCCATCTTATTTATGGGATTTTGGTGATGGAACAACATCAAATAATGCACAACCACATCATGTATATGATAAAGCAGGAAATTATGAGGTAACATTAACTGTTGTAAACAATGAAACCAAACAAAAAACAGTTGAAGATGTAGGAAGTGTAACCATTCTTCCAACACCAACTAAAGATTTTACTTATACAGAAGAGGCATTAGCTCACGATAAAAATAAATTTTCTTATCCCGCCACAACGCTTAAAACAGAAAACCAAAACATTAGCGCTTATTTGTGGAAAACGAATGATGGAAGAACATCTACAGAAGTAACACCAAGTTTTGTTTTTGAAGACAAAGGAACTTATGATGTAACACTAATGCTTACTCACCAATCAGGTTGTTATGTGGAGTTTACTAAATCTGTGGAAATTACCTTAGATATGGATTTGTTAGCTCCATCAGGATTTATTCCTAATAGTTCTATTGAAGAAAATCAAACATTTATTCCTAAAGCATTATTAGGTTGGGATGTAAATTTCAAAATGATTATTACCGATAAAAGCGGCAAGTTAATTTATGAAACTACTGATAAATCTAAACCATGGAATGGTAAGCTAAACAACTCAGGAGAACAACTTCCAAACGATATTTACTTATGGAAAGTGGTAACTTATGATGTAAGTGGAAAAGCATATCATCATAATGGAACCATTCGCTTAATGAATAAATAATTTAAGCAGTGTTTCCCTCAAAAATAAAATGACAAAATTCATGGTTTTATAAATTAAAACCACTGAATTTTGCATTTATATGCAAGCAGAAAAAACGTATACAAAGCAAAAAACGACTTGTTACCATTGTGGTGAAGATTGTTTGGAAGAAACATTGGTTTTCGATAGTAAGTCTTTTTGTTGCGTAGGGTGTAAATCTGTTTATGAAATTCTTAATCAGAATGATTTATGTAATTATTATGATTTAGAAAAAACACCTGGAATTTCTCCGCCAAAAAATGTTTCTAAAAAACACGAGTACCTCGAAAATCAAGAAATAGTAGAAAAATTAATTGATTTTAAAGATGAGGAAAGAATGTTGGTTACTTTCTATTTACCACAAGTTCATTGTAGTTCTTGTGTTTGGTTGTTAGAGAATTTATACAAACTAAATCCACATGTATTTTCATCGAGAATTAACTTTCTAAAAAAAGAACTTAAACTGTCTTTCAATTATCATCAACTTTCGTTAAGGCAATTGGTGGAATTACTGGCTTCAATAGGTTACGAGCCTGAAATTAATTTCTCAGATACATCAAAAGATAAAAAGTATAAAATAGACAGAAGTTTAGTGTATAAGCTAGGTATTGCCGGATTTGCTTTTGGTAATATTATGATGCTGAGTTTGCCCGAATATTTTGGACTAGACGACATAAAAGAACTTTCTTTTGCCAAATTCTTTGGATACATCAATATTTTACTTTCCTTCCCTGTGTTGGTGTATAGTGCATCAGATTATTTAAAATCGGCATGGGTAGCTATAAAACATAAAACCATTAACATAGATATTCCCATTGTGTTGGGAGTAATAGCGCTGTTTTTCAGAAGTGTTTATGAAATTGTAACTCACCAAGGAGCGGGATATTTAGATTCGTTGGCAGGATTGATTTTTTTTATGTTGTTGGGAAAAGTCTTTCAGCAAAAAACCTATGCAGTACTATCTTTTGAGCGGGATTATAAATCTTATTTTCCAATATCTTCAACCATTATTAAAGAAAGTGGAGAGGAAGTGAGTATTGCTGTTTCTGAACTTAAAAAAGGCGATGTTATTTTAATAAGAAATAATGAGATTATTCCAGTAGATGCACAATTGACAGCAGGTGAAGCAAAAATTGATAATAGTTTTGTTACAGGTGAATCCTTACCAGTGGAGATTAAAGTGGGTACAAAAATTTATGCCGGAGGAAAACAAAAAGGAGAAGCCATACAATTAAAAGTACTGAAAGAAATTTCTAATTCTTACTTAACTCAATTGTGGAATGATGAAGCTTTTACCAAACAAAATCAGGATCAGTTTGCAGGAATAACTAATGTCATTAGTAAGTATTTTACCTTAATAATTATTGTAATAGCCTTGGGCAGCTTGTTTTATTGGTGGAATATTGATAAGAAAATTGCTATACATGCTTTTACATCGGTTTTAATTATTGCCTGCCCTTGTGCGTTGGCTTTATCCGCACCATTTACTTTTGGAAATGTGTTGAGAATTTTCGGTAGAAATAAATTGTATCTTAAAAATGCATCTGTTATAGAACAACTAGCAAAAATTAGCACGATAGTTTTTGATAAAACAGGAACACTTACGCAGGCAGCAAATTCCTCTATTTCTTATATTGGAGAGCAAATGAATAACGATGAATTAAATGCGGTAGCTTCGTTATTAAGACAATCATCACATCCACTTAGTAAATTAGTTTTTTCAACATTAGAAAATTACCAAATAATAGAAACAAAAGATTTTGAAGAAGTGTTGGGTAAAGGAATTGTTGCAACAGTAAATGGAAAAAAGGTGAAAATAGGTTCTGCCAATTTTGTTGAAACTACAAAAGAAGATGCTGCAACAACATCTGTAGTTTATGTAAAAATTGACAATAAATTATTAGGAAGGTTTCAGTTAGAAAATGCGTACAGAAAAAACCTAAAAAAAGTAATCAATCAGTTGCAACAATATTTTAAGCTCCATTTAGTATCGGGAGATAATGATAGTGAACAGCAAAGGTTGTTGGTGTATTTTTCTAAAGAAAATACTTTTTTATTTAATCAAACTCCCGAGCAAAAACTTAGGTACATTAAAGAACTACAACAGCAAAATGAAAAAGTAGCTATGATTGGTGATGGATTAAATGATGCCGGGGCTTTAAAACAAAGCAATGTAGGTATTTCTATTTCTGAAGATATAAATACATTTTCTCCGGCATGTGATGCCATTTTAGATGCTGAAGTTTTTGAGAAATTACCTTTGTTTTTTAAGTATGCCAAAACGAGTATCAATATAGTTATTGCAAGTTTTATTATTTCGTTTTTATACAATATTGTGGGATTAAGTTTTGCAGTACAAGGCTTAATGTCTCCTGTGTTAGCAGCTATTTTAATGCCTTTGAGCTCAATTACAGTGGTGGTTTTTGTAACTGTTGCAACCAACCTTTCTGCTAAGTTGATGAAAGTAGATTGATTTGAAACATAAAATGAAACACCAAAAGACATTAGTTAATTTGACAAAAGTCATGTTTTTTTAAGTTTACTCGTAATACTTTTACCGAAAATTATGAGCGTACTATTTATATTAATCATTGTAAGTTTAGCGGTAGCTATCAGTTTTCTGGTAGCATTTGTTTGGTCTGTAAAAGATGGGCAATACGAAGATGATTATACACCATCAATGCGAATGCTTTTTGATGATGAGATAAAAGAAACAAAAAATCAATCAAAATAAACTTTATAAATTATGACACAGCAAACAGAAAAGTTTTTTTATGACAATAAGATCGTAAAACTATTCGCTTATGCAACTATTTTTTGGGGCGTAGTAGGAATGTTAGTTGGATTGCTTGTAGCACTTCAAATGTATATTCCGGCATTAAATTTTAATTATGAGTTTACCACCTTTGGTAGAACCAGACCTTTGCATACCAATGCAGTAATTTTTGCATTTGTGGGTAATGGAATTTTTACCGGGGTTTATTACTCTTTACAAAGGTTGCTTAAGACTAGGATGTGGAGTGATACATTAAGTTTAATCAATTTCTGGGGATGGCAGTTAATTATTGTCTCCGCAGCAATAACCTTATTAGCAGGGTTTACAACCGGAAAGGAATATGCTGAATTAGAATGGCCAATAGATATAGCTATTACTTTAATTTGGGTAGTTTTTGGATGGAACATGTTTGCAACTATATTACAAAGAAGAGAAAGACATTTGTATGTTGCCATTTGGTTTTACATAGCCACTTTTGTGACTGTGGCAGTTTTGCACCTTGTAAATTCCTTTGAATTGCCTGTAAGCTTTATGAAAAGTTACTCATGGTATGCAGGTGTTCAAGATGCGTTAGTACAATGGTGGTACGGACATAATGCTGTTGCTTTCTTTTTAACAACGCCTTATTTAGGATTAATGTATTATTTTCTGCCAAAAGCAGCACAACGACCGGTTTACTCTTATAAACTATCTATTATTCACTTTTGGGCGTTAATATTCCTATATATTTGGGCCGGACCTCACCATTTATTATATACGTCTCTACCGGAGTGGGCTCAAACGTTAGGTGTGGTGTTTTCGGTAATGCTTATTGCTCCATCTTGGGGAGGTATGATTAATGGATTATTAACACTTCGTGGTGCTTGGGATAAAGTTAGAGATAGTGCTGTATTGAAATTCTTTGTGGTTGCAGTTACTGCTTATGGTATGGCAACTTTTGAAGGTCCAATGTTATCGTTAAAAAGTGTAAATGCGATTAGTCATTATACAGATTGGACGGTTGGACACGTTCATATTGGAGCGTTGGGTTGGAACGGATTCCTAACTTTTGGGATGTTGTATTGGCTTATTCCTAGAATGTTTAATACTAAATTATATTCTGAAAAATTGGCCGGAGTTCACTTTTGGGTAGGAACTATAGGGATATTAGTTTATGCTGTGCCATTATACTTTGCAGGATTTACACAATATTTAATGTGGCAAGAGTTTACTACTGATGGATATTTAAAATATCCTAACTTCTTAGAAACAGTTACAGAGATTGTTCCTATGTATATGACTAGAAGTATTGGAGGAACATTGTATTTAGTTGGAGTATTATTGATGATTTATAACATCATTAAAACTGTAAAACAAGGTCAGTTTGTAAATAATGAAGCTGCCGAAGCTCCTGCTTTAGAACCTGTTTATGCTCCTCATAAAGGAGAACACTGGCATAGAGTTATTGAAAGAAAGCCAGTTAAATTGTTAATATTTTCATTAATTGTAATATTAATTGGAGGAGCTGTAGAAATGGTGCCTACCTTCTTGGTAAAATCTAATGTGCCAACCATTGAGGCAGTAAAACCATATACACCTCTTGAATTACAAGGTAGAGATATTTATGTGAAAGAAGGATGTTATAATTGTCACTCACAAATGATTCGACCATTCAGACATGAGGTGGAAAGATATGGGGATTATTCAAAATCTGGTGAATTTGTTTATGACCATCCGTTCCAGTGGGGTTCGAAAAGAACAGGGCCGGATTTGGCTAGAGAAGGTTCTAAAAAGTTAAGAAAATCTCACTCTTGGCATTATAACCACATGGAAAACCCAACAAGTATGTCGCCAGGTTCTATTATGCCTTCTTATCCTTGGATGTTAGAAAAAGACATAGACATAGAAAGTACGCCTGCAAAAATTAGAGCAATGCAAACGCTGGGAGTTCCTTATGCGGAAGGTTATGACCAACAAGCTATTGAAGATTTGAAAAAACAAGCCAATGAAATAGCAGAGCAACTAAAAACTGAGGGAATTGAGAAAGCGGATGCTAATAAAGAAATTATTGCTCTTATTGCTTACTTACAAAGGTTAGGAGCAGACGTAGAAAAATAATTCAGAAAAAAATAAAGCTATGCTAAAATTTATAAAACATAATATGGAAACAATTGGAGGGATAGAAATCTTTCCAATTATTTCACTGGTTATCTTTTTCCTCTTTTTTATCGGATTGTTAGTTTGGGTAATAACTACCAAAAAACAATATGTAGATTATATGGAAAAGTTACCACTAGAAGATGATAATATAAAAAAATAACGCTTATAACTAAGGAATCATGGAAAATAAAATCGAAAAATCAGAAATAATTGAAGGTTTGGATAGTAACGTTACAGACCATGAATATGATGGTATAATTGAATTAGATAACGCACTTCCGCCATGGTGGCTGTACATGTTCTATGGAACAATAATTTTTTCAATAATATACGTTATTATGTTTTTTGGAATGGGAAAATTTAAGCAGCAAGATGAGTTAAAAGCAGAATATGCTGTAGCTGCAGAAAAAATTGAAGCTTACCAAAAAGAACATGGTGCTGCTGTAGATGAAAATACAGTTGTATTAGTTACAGATGCTGATAAATTAGCAGATGGTAAAGCTATTTATGAAAAAAACTGTGTTGCTTGTCATGCCGTAAATGGTGGTGGTGGAGTAGGACCAAATTTTACCGATGATTATTGGATACACGGAAACAGTATTAATGAAGTTTTTAAAGTGGTTAAATATGGTGTTCCTGAAAAAGGTATGATTCCTTGGGAAGCACAATTAAACCCAGAACAAATGCAAAATGTTGCTAGTTATATTTTGAACGAGTTTGCAGGTAAAAATGTAGAGGGTGGAAAAGAGCCTCAGGGCGAAAAAGTGAATTAATACCAATAAATTTTAAGTAAAATGGAAGCAAATACATCAAACGATAATGCTTCATTCAGAAACAGAATTACAACAGTTGATGATGAGGGGAAAAGGAAATGGCTTTTTCCAAAAAAGCCTAAAGGTAAGTTTACCAACTACAGAACTTATTTAAGTTACTTACTGTTAATTATATTATTTGCTAATCCGTGGATAAAAATTGATGGTGAGCCGCTTTTAATGTTCAATATTATTGAGCGTAAGTTTGTGTTATTTGGTCAGGTTTTTTGGCCGCAGGATTTTTTTCTCTTTGCTTTGATAATGATAACCATGGTTATTTTTATCGTGCTGTTTACTGCTGTTTATGGTAGGGTTTTTTGTGGGTGGATTTGTCCGCAAACCATTTTTATGGAAATGGTTTTTAGAAAAATTGAGTATTGGATAGATGGCGATTATAAACAACAAATTCAATTAAAAAAACAAGCTTGGAACACTCAAAAAATAGTTAAAAGAGTTTTTAAATATAGCTTGTTTTATTTAATATCAGTAATTATAGCCCATACTTTTTTGGCGTATATTATTGGTTCAGATGAGTTGGTAAGAATTCAAACATCTCCTATTCAGGAACATCTTGTAGGCTTTATTTCCATACTAGTTTTTAGCTGGGTATTTTTCTTTGTATTTGCATGGTTTAGAGAGCAGGTTTGTTTGATAGTTTGTCCTTACGGTAGGTTACAAGGTGTTATGCTCGATAGGAATTCTTTGGTAGTAGCTTACGATTATATTCGTGGAGAAAAAAGAGCTAAATTCAAGAAAAATGAAGACAGAGCATCAGAAAATAAAGGAGATTGTATAGATTGTCATCAATGTGTAGATGTTTGTCCCACAGGAATTGACATTAGAAATGGTACGCAATTAGAATGTATTAATTGTACAGCATGTATAGATGCTTGCGATTACATGATGGAAAATGTTGGACTTGAAAAAGGCTTAATTAGAATTGATTCCGAAAATGCAATTGCCGAAAATAAAAGACAATTTTTTACTACAAGAGCCAAGGCATATACAGCCGTGTTAATTATTCTTGTTGGATTTATTATTTATTTGTTTACCTTGAGAGGAAGTATGGAGGCTAGTATTTTAAGAACTCCGGGAATGTTGTATCAAGAACAAGAAAATGGCTTTATCAGTAACTTATATAATGTTAAAGTGGTAAATAAATCCAATAAAGATTTAAAGCTTACCTTTGAACTTGAAAACATGGATGGTGAAATAAAAATGGTTGGAATGGATACTTTAAGACTTGAAAAAGGAAAAAGCAACCAACAAGCATTTTTTGTAAATATCTTAAAAGAGGATTTGAAAGAAAAATCTACCACTATTAAAATTGGTATTTACAATAGAGGAGAGCTTATTCATGAAAATGAAACCTCTTTTTTAGGACCTAACACTACTAAATAATGAAATTTAATTGGGGAACAGGCATCGTAATTTTCATAACACTATTTGTAGCGTCTATGAGTGCTATGGTTTTTAAAGCAAGTCAACAAAATGTAGATTTAGTTACAGAAGATTATTACGAAAAAGAATTAGCTTTTCAAGGATTGAAAGATAAAGAAGCACTTACGAAAAGTCATTTTGAAGAACAAGTTAGCTATAAAATTGAAAATGATAAATTGCAATTGATTTTTCCAAGCGAAGTAGAAGGAGAGATAAAAGGCAATATTAATTTCTTTAAACCTTCAGATGCAAATTTAGATCAATCAGTTGATTTCACATCAGAAAGTAAGACATTAGTTTATCCTTTAGACTTGTTCTCAACAGGCATGTATAAGCTCAGAATAGAATGGCAAAATGCCGGGAATGCTTATTACAGTGAGCTTACAGTAGAATTGTAAAAAACTCCGTCAATGGAAATTTTAATCGTAGGTTTTGTTTTAGGATTTTTGGGTAGTTTGCACTGTATTGGCATGTGCGGACCAATAGCTTTTGCATTACCCTTAAAAAATAGCAGTGTAGGGTATAGAATTGTAGGGGCTTTAACTTATAATTTTGGCAGAATAGTAACCTATAGTATGTTAGGTTTTGTATTTGGCTTTTTTGGTCAGGGCATTAAAACTGCATCTTCCCAACAATTTTTATCTATTTTAATCGGAAGTATTTTAATCTTAGGAGTGTTAATTCCTTCCAAATGGTTGAATAATTTATCACCAACAAGTTTTGTCTATCAACAAATAGCTTTTGTGAAGCAAAAATTAGGAGCTTTATTAAAATCTTCATCACTTCACAACTTGTGGTTTATAGGCTTTTTAAATGGTTTTTTACCTTGCGGATTGGTCTACACCGCCATAGGTTCTGCCATTGCCTTAGGCGATGTTTATAAAAGCGTATGGTTTATGGCTGCTTTTGGTTTAGGAACACTTCCATTAATTTTTTTAGCTACGCAGTTAGCAAGCGTGGTAAGTGTTGCTATCAGAAATAAAATCAGAAAATTCTTTCCAATTTTAATTATCATTATAGGGGTATTGTTTATCCTTAGAGGCTTAAATTTAAATATTCCTTATATTAGCCCAAAAATTAATGTAGAACGTCCTTTTGTACAGGATTGTTAAAGACCTAAAGCACTAATAATAAGCTAAAACATTACAATTTAAATAGATATTATTACATTTGGAGGTAAGAATTTAGTGTGGATAATTGAACTATGAAATTTAATCAATACCTGTTTGAAAAAATGAGTACTTTCTTGAAAGAAGAATTTCAGAAGGATATTATTGAATATGATGAAGGAAGTCACCTTGCTCTTGGAGACACTGGGTTCTGGATTTCAAGTGATGATAAAGAATTAACTATCGGTTTCGGAATGAATCATATACATTATGATTTTGACTTTGATTCAATGGAAGATGCTGTAGACACATTTTTCTTATTGCTGACTAAAAGAAAGAAAATCACTGAATACTTTAAAGGTTCTAGAATTTTTAAGACTAAAGTGGAAATTGAATTGGATAATGGGAAGTCAATAAATCTCGGAACAACTGCTACTATCCCTCTACAATTCTGGAAAAGGAAGGAAACCAAAACATCATACCAAGATGGATACCTAAGTATTGAGAAGACTACACAACAATGGAAAGAATTAATAAACTATGCACAACAAGGTGTAAAATGAATTAAAACCCTTACCTCCTTTAAGTATAACCAATTCTCTGTTTCAAGCATTTGCGTAGAATAATTTAAAAGATTCTTAATTACTCATCTTTATCTGTTCCGTAATCAAAATAGCTTCTTTGGCGGCTTTTACATCATGTACCCTAAGGATGTTTGCTCCTTTCATTAAAGCAATGGTGTTTAGTACAGTAGTTCCATTCAAGGCTTCTTTAGGAGTAGTTTTAATAACTTTGTTAATCATAGATTTTCGGGAAACACCAACTAAAATGGGCAATTCAAAAATGTTGAAATCGGCTAAATGATGCATTAGCTCGTAATTGTGTTCTACTGTTTTGCCAAAACCAAATCCGGGGTCCATAATAATGTCATTTACTCCTTTTTTAGTGAGGATATCTACTTTTTCAGACAAGAAATACATTACTTCTTGCGTAACATTTTTGTAGGAGGGAGCTTTTTGCATATTTTCAGGAGTGCCCTGCATGTGCATTAAAATGTAAGGAACATTTAAACTGGCAACACAATCGAAAAGCTGCTTATCCATGCTTCCCGCAGAAATATCGTTGATAATACTTGCTCCGTTTTCAATAGCTTTTTCGGCAATTTTACTCCTAAAGGTATCAATAGAAATAATGCACTCAGGAAATTCCTGATGAATTAACTTAACGATAGGCAACACCCTGTTCAACTCCTCTTCTTCACTAACAAAAGCGGCTCCCGGTTTGGTAGAATATCCGCCAACATCAATAATGGCAGCACCTTCATCTAAGTGTTTTTTTACTTGTGTAACAATTTCTTCCTCCGATAGATAGCTGCCACCATCAAAAAATGAGTCAGGAGTTACATTTAATATGCCCATTATGCATGGTTCGTCTAAATTTAATAAATTACCTTTGCAATTTATAAGTGTATTTTTTAAAAATAATGTATCTTTCCGTTTTTCTTTTTTCATGAAAATAAAGTGTATAAGTTAATATGAATAAAACCGATAAACAATACGATGTGATAATAAAAATTTGCTCTGACATATTTACGAAAAAAATGAAAGACTATGGCAGTGCTTGGCGAATTTTACGAACAAGTTCATTAACCGATCAAATTTTTATTAAAGCAAAAAGAATCAGAACGCTTGAAGAAGTTGGTGAAAGTAAAATTAAGGAAGATGTAAAATCTGAATACATCGGAATAGTAAATTATTGCATTATGGCATTAGTTCAGCTAGAATTAGGCTACAATGAAAACACCGAATTACCCGAAGAAGAAGCAGTAAAATTGTATTCAAAATATTTTTTAGAAGCAAAAGAATTGATGCAAAACAAAAATCACGATTATGGTGAGGCTTGGAGAGATATGAGAATTAGTTCATTAACAGATTTAATTTTGATGAAACTGCTAAGAACCAAACAAATAGAAGATAACAAAGGCAAAACATTAATTTCTGAAGGAATAGATGCTAACTATTTCGATATGATTAATTATGCAGTTTTTGCTTTAATTAAACTAGAGTTTAAGAACAAATAAAAAAGTAAACAGATGAAATTATTGGTGAATATTTGTCGTATTTTAGTTGGAGCTTTATTTATTGTTTCCGGATTAATAAAAGCTAATGATACCTTAGGATTTAGCTATAAACTAGAAGAATATTTTGAAAACGGAGCATTAGCTTACAGAATTAGAGATTGGTTCGGTTGGGATACTTTTTCATTAGAATTTTTAATGGAATATGCTTTGGGAATAGCTATTATTATGTGTGCTGCCGAAGTAATTCTTGGTTTTATGTTGCTTTTTGCTACTAAAATTAAGTTAACACTTTATTCCTTATTGGCACTAACCATTATGTTCTTTTTCTTAACCTTACATACCGCTACTTGCGATACTTCTGCAACCTATACTAATTTAACTGAAGTACAAGTAAATTCTCCGGAACATGCTAGAATGATAGAAAGAGCTGAAGCAGATAGTAAAATTGTTGTAGTAGAAGAGACCAGTGAAATTGTAGTTTATAAAGAAGAAATGCCTGTTCAATGTGTTACCGATTGCGGTTGTTTTGGAGATGCTATGAAAGGTTCTTTAGGTAGAAGTTTAACACCTTGGGAATCATTTTTTAAAGATTTCGCATTGATAGTTCTCCTTATTCCAATATTCTTTTATAGAAATAAAATTAAGCTGAATACCATGCAAGATGATATTATTCTTTTATCCGGAGGAATAGTTGGTGTTATTTTACTTTCATGGGTATTCGGGTGGTACTTTCCAGTTTTATTTACACTAATTGGTTTTGGAGCATATTATGCTATTAAAAAGTTCTTCAAAAAAGAAGTAAACCAATGGATAATTATTGGCTTGGTAACGCTTATTACCCTAATCTTTATTAACTATACTTACAATCACCTTCCTGTAAAAGATTACAGACCTTATGCAATAGGAAAAAGTATTCCTGAGCAAATGAAATTGCCTGAAGGAGCTAAGCCGGATGTTTTCGAAAATATTTTTTATTATAAAAATAAAACTACCGGAAAAGTTGAGGAATTTACAGAAGTTAATTATCCTTGGGATGATGAAAACTATGAGTTTTCTGACAGAACCACTAAACTTATTTCTATTGGAGATAAAGCAGCTATTACAGACTTTACAATAATTGGAGCAGATGAATACGACTATACACAGGATTACATGAATGATCCGGGGTATTTATTTATGATGATAGCTTATGATATTAAAAAAACGGATGAACAAGCAATCAAAAAAATTAATACATTTGCCGACCAATGTTTTAAAGAAGGACATTATTTTATCGGATTAACAGCTTCATCAAATGATAATGTGGAGGTTTTTAAAGGTAAACATCAAGTAAATTATGATTTTTATTCTTGTGATGCCATTACATTGAAAACAATTGTTAGAGCAAATCCTGGAATAGTGTTGTTGCAACAAGGGAAGGTATTGGCAAAATGGCATGCCAACGATTTGCCAAATTATGAAGATGTTAAAAATCAAATATTAACAAAATAACGGATAGTGTCACGGTTTATCACTAAAAGAATATTGTACGGACTATTAGTATTAGCGGGAGTTATTACAGTAGTGTTTTTGCTTTTTAACGTATTGCCGGGCGATCCTGCTCGTATGCTTATGGGACAAAGAGCAGATGAAGAATCGCTAAGAGTTATCCAAAAAGATTTAGGACTAGATCAAACACTTTCAACGCAGTTTGTAATGTATCTGAATGATTTGTCACCTATTTCTGTTCATAGTACAGACGAAGAACATTATTTGTATTTAGATGATAATAAATATTCCTACTCTACACTTTTTACTTTTGGAGAAAACAACGTTTTAGTAGCAAAAACACCTTATCTGAGGCGGTCTTATCAAACTAAGCGGCAAGTTTCGGAAATATTACTCGATTATCTTCCGGAGACCGCTGTGTTAGCAATAGCTGCGATATTATTTGCTTCTTTTTTTGGAGTATTGTTCGGAATTATAACTTCTTTAATGAAAGATACTTGGGTAGATAAAACCTTATTATTTTTATCGGTGTTGGGAATGTCTATCCCTTCCTTTTATTCAGCTATTATTATTTCTTGGTTAATAGGTTTTGCCTTGCCGCAAGCTACAGGCATAAACTTGTTTAATATGACAGGAAGTTTATTTGAGTATGATGATTTGGGTAATGGAGAGATTTTGAAATTAAGTAACCTTGTTTTACCTGCATTTACATTAGGTATTCGACCAATTTCAGCCATCTTGCAACTTACTAGAAGCTCTATGCTTGATGTAATGTCGCAAGATTATATAAGAACAGCAAGAGCCAAGGGATTATCTAAAATGGTAGTAGTAATAAAACATGCGTTAAAAAATGCTTTAAATCCAGTTGTTACGGCTGTTTCAGGAATGTTTGCCAGCTTATTGGCAGGAGCACTTTTTGTAGAAATGATATTTGCCTGGAAAGGGTTAGGTTGGGTGTTGTATGATGCACTTACAAAATACGATTTACCAATAGTAATGGGAGGAGTTTTACTTACATCAACAATTTTTGTGATTATAAATATTATTGTAGATATTGTTTACGGAATGCTCGACCCAAGAGTTAGAGTTAAGTAAATTGATTATTATTTTACCAATACAATTGAAGAAATGCGAAAAAAAATAGTTGCCGGAAATTGGAAAATGAATTTGCAATTAGATGAAGCCAAACAATTGCTACAAGATATTCAATTAGTAGAAAAAGATGTTTCCGATGTTACTTTAATTATTAATCCTCCTGCTTTATACATTCCTTTATTTAAAGAACAATTAGGAAATTCTGCTATAGCTTTAGGAGCTCAAAACTGTTCTGAACATGAATCAGGAGCATATACAGGGGAAATAGCTGCACAAATGATAAAATCTTGTGGAGCAAATTATGTTATTGTTGGTCATTCTGAAAGAAGAACTTATTATTACGAAACCAATGCAATTATTGCAGAAAAAATAAATAGAGCATTAGCTGCTGATTTATCTCCTATTTTTTGTTGTGGAGAATTGCTTTCAGAAAGAGAGGAAAACAATCATTTTAATGTGGTTGAGCAACAACTAAAAGAAGGACTTTTTCATTTGAATGAAAATGAAATTAAAAATGTAGTAATAGCTTATGAGCCTGTTTGGGCAATAGGTACAGGTGTTACTGCTACAGCAGAACAAGCTCAAGAAATGCACGCATTTATTCGTAAGGTATTAAAAGAATTTTATAATGAAGCAGTGGCTCAAAACTGTTCTATTCTTTACGGAGGAAGTTGTAATGCATCCAACGCAAAAGAACTTTTTGCCAATCCCGATATTGATGGAGGTTTAATTGGTGGTGCATCACTTAAAGCAGCTGATTTCCTAGTAATTGCACAATCTTTCTAAATTAGTTATTCAACTTTCACAGTTTTTGCATCTAAATATCGTTAATAAGATGTAAATGAATGTTTAACACTTTATTAAACTTATTTTCGTTTTTAATATGGAATTACGATATTTGTAAGTTATCTTTATGTTGATTAGAAATAAACATATAATCTCATTGTTGGTATTGATGATTTCAATGCTGATGTATTCTCCTGAATTAAAAGCTCAGTGGAAGTTAGATGTTAAGGGGACAGTGAAAAATGAAGATACGAAGAAAAGATTTGAAGGAGTAACCATTACTATTAAACGTAATGGAGCAGTTTGGAAGACAATTAATACTCCTGCAAATGGAGAATTTGTATTGGAATTACCGCCAGATGCTGTTTATTTAGTCGAGTTTTCTAAACCGGGATTTACAGGAAAAAAAATAGAGTTTTCTACTAAAAATGTACCGCCAGAAGATGCTAAGTATGGCTTCGAATTTCCTATGGAAATGAATCTTTTTGAAGAGGTTGAGGGGCTAGATGTTTCTATTTTAGATAAACCAATCGCAAAAGTAGCTTTTGATCCTGCTTATGGATATATGGATTACGATCCGAATTATACTAAATCGATACAAAAAGAATTAGAGCAACTTAAAAAAGATCATGAGCAGAAACGTAAAGAACAAGAAGCTGCCAGAAAAGCAAAAGAGAAAGAATATGCTACAGTAATAGCTTCCGCAGATAAACTTTTTAATGCTAAAAAATATGTAGAAGCAAAGCCGTTATACGAACAGGCCGCTAAGTTATTACCGAGTGAAACATATCCTCAATTTCAATTAGGATTAATAGCCGATGAATTAGCCGCAGCAAATGAAGCAAATGCTAGATATACAACAGCAATAGAACGTGCCGATGCTGCTTTTAAAGAAAGAAACTGGGAAAAAGCTAAAATGGAGTATAATGCTGCAATTAGCTACAAACCTAATGAAGCTTATCCGCAAAATAAAATTAAAGAGATTGACGATATTATTAAGAATAAAGAAAAAACCGATAAAGAATATAATGATTTAATTACCTCCGGAGATGCTTATATGATTAATAAAGATTATGAAAAAGCAAAAATAGATTTTCAGAAAGCTGCAGCACTTAAAGATTTTGAAGCCTATCCTAAAACAAAATTAAAAGAAATTGAAGCGGTATTAGCAGAAATTGCTAAAAAAGAGGCAGAAGAAAAAGCTAAACAAGAAAAGTATAATGCAGCAATTGCAGCGGCTGATAAAGCATTAGCGGCAAAAGAATATGATGCAGCTAAGGGGAAATACAATGAGGCATTAGGAGTTAAACCTGATGAACAATATCCTAAAACAAAACTGACAGAAATTGAGGGTTTATTAGCAGA
>LADZ01000069.1 GCA_000961845.1 Flavobacteriales bacterium BRH_c54 | reverse complement strand
GTTACATTATCAATCCATGTATAACTATTACAAGCACTAATAACATCAATTCCATTTGTGTTATTATTTATAGTTAAGTTAAGTGTTACTACAGAATCACAACCATTAACATTTGCTCCAGTTAAGGTATGCGTAGCGGTATTATTGCTTGATGTATAGGTTACGTTATCAATCCATGTATAACTATTACAAGCACTAACAATATCAGTTCCAGCAGAACTATTATTTATAGTTAAATTAAGTGTTACTATTGAGTCGCAACCATTAACATTTGCTCCTGTTAAGGTATGTGTTGCTGTATTATTACTTGATGTATAAGTTACATTATCAATCCATGTATAACTATTACAAGCACTAATAACATCAATTCCATTTGTGTTATTATTTATAGTTAAGTTAAGTGTTACTACAGAATCACAACCATTAACATTTGCTCCAGTTAAGGTATGCGTAGCGGTATTATTGCTTGATGTATAGGTTACGTTATCAATCCATGTATAACTATTACAAGCACTAACAATATCAGTTCCAGCAGAACTATTATTTATAGTTAAATTAAGTGTTACTATTGAGTCGCAACCATTAACATTTGCTCCTGTTAAGGTATGTGTTGCTGTATTATTACTTGATGTATAAGTTACATTATCAATCCACGTATAACTATCACAAGCACTAACAATATCAGTTCCATTAGAGTTATTATTTATAGTTAAGTTTAATGTTACTATAGAATCACAACCATTAACACTTCCTCCAACTAAAGTGTGTATAGCGGTGTTATTATTAGAACTGTAGGTGTTTCCGTCAATCCATAATAATGAACCACATTCAGCACGAGTATCAATAGAATTAATAGTTCCATTATTTTGATTTACTTGATTAATAACTGCACCTGAATTTAACCAGTTTGAAGTTGTTCCTCCAAGCATAAAATTATTTAATGTTCCATTATAATTAGTAGTGAAATCTAGTAAAGAAGTAACAGCTGAATTATTACCTCCCGCTACTCCTTGATTGAAATTATAATACGCTACTAAGTTTGGTTGAGCCTGAGTAAACTCTGAATTCATAGAACTATTAATATCACAAACAGAACGTTTTACATCCCAAATTCTTAATTCATCTAATTCTCCATTAAAATATTGAGCTCCATTAGTTCTGCTTCCAATAGTCATAATATTATCATTTCCTATAGATGAAGAACCTCCTGATACAGTTGTTTGAAGCATTCCATTAAAATACACTTCCGTTTGTTGTGTTGTACCATTCCATGTACAAGCTACATGTGTCCATTGGTTTAGTGGTAAACTTGCATTAGTTGCTGCACTTACTGTATTGTTGATGTAAAAATAAATTTGATTTGAACCACCAGTAGAAACAGAAATAAAATTAGAAGCATTTAATTGAGCAAAAACAACTCTAGAAAAAACCGAACTTTGAGGTTTTATCCATGTTTCAATAGTAATATTACTGGTATTAATATTTGAGAAAACTGTAGGAAGAGGTGCCGAAACATAATCATTAACACCGTCAAAATGTAATGAGTTTCCAGGGTTTTGAGCATTAGAAAAAGTTATTCCGATAAAAAAAGCAGTAATAAATAATAGAGATTTCATGATTTTTAATTTTTTTTAGTTTGCGGCAAAAGTATATTAATTTAATTATTAAAAAAACTTTTCTTTACTATGTTAAATCTTGTTTAATAATCACCCCAACACTCCCCTAACAATACTAACAACAGCAACACTTATATACTCTATTCCAATAGCAATTACAATAAAGCCTATTATTCTTGATATAGCATTTATTCCCGAAGCCCCCATAAATTTTACAATTAAAAAAGAGCTTCTTAAAATAAGGTAAGTAGCTAATCCTACCGCAAAAACAGCAGCAATAATGGCTATTATGTTTAACATACTTTCGTGTAGTTCTCTGTAGGATATCAATAAAGAAATAGAACCCGGACCTGCCAACATAGGAATGGCTAACGGAGTAAGAGAAAAACGTTCTCTCTTATCTAAATCCTTTTGAACTCGTTTGTTTTTTAACCCTTTATGTTTTACAAAACTACCCGTAAGCAAAGCAAAACCAGAAGACGTTATAATTAACCCTCCTGCAATTCGGAGCGAGTTTAAGCTAATATTAAAAAACTTTAAAATGTAATTTCCTACAAAGAATGCTATGAGTAAAATAACCACAACGTTTATTGATGTTAGCAACGAAGTTTTAGCTCTTTCAGCTAAGGATTCATCTTGGGTTAACCCTACAAATACCGGTACTGTTCCTAAAGGATTAATTACAGAGAATAATGCAGCAAAAGCAAATAAAAATATTTCCATGTTTTTTCTGCAAAACTACTCTACAAAACATCTATAGTAAATTATGCCTACTTTATTACAATGTTAATTTTATTACTCAAACAGAGTAGATAAAATCCTTTTTTGTACTCAATTAAATTGATTACCTTTGGTAATTAATTATTTATAACACTACATGACATTTTCCGATTTTAATTTTGAAGACTCCGTAAGCCAAGCTCTTGAAGCTATGGGCTTTGATAAACCAACTCCTATTCAACAACAAGCTATTCCTGCCATTATGGAAAATAAAGACATGATTGCTTGTGCCCAAACAGGAACAGGAAAAACAGCCGCTTTTGTTTTGCCAATATTAAATAGTATTGCTAAAAATGGTTCTTCAGGAAAGGTTTCTACCTTGGTAATTGTTCCTACAAGAGAGTTAGCAATGCAAATAGACCAACAAATTGAAGGTTTTAGCTACTTTACCAATGCTACATCTATTGCTATTTATGGTGGTGGAGATGGAAAAACTTTTGATGCTGAAAAAAAAGCCCTCATTACTGGTGCCGACATTGTAATTTGTACTCCAGGGAGAATTATCTCTCACCTCAACATGGGCTATTTCGATACTTCGGGTATTAAACATTTTATTTTGGATGAAGCAGATAGAATGTTAGATATGGGTTTTAATGAAGACATTACAGGTATTGCTAAAAAATTACCTCCAAATCGACAGAATTTACTTTTTTCGGCTACCATGCCGCCAAAAATCAGACAATTATCCAATCAACTATTAAAAAACCCTGTAACTTTAAGTATAGCTATTGCTAAACCCAACGAAGGCATTATGCAAGTGGCTTATTTGGTTCATAATCATCAAAAAATTAATTTAATAAAACACTTGCTCAGTGGTAAAATGAATGAACATATCATCATTTTTTCATCTCGTAAAGTTTCGGTTAAAGAAATTACCAAAACGTTGGTAAAAGAAAATTTGCCTGCAAAAGCCATTCATTCTGACTTAACACAACAAGAAAGAGAACAAGTATTATTAGATTTTAAAAACAAAAAAGTACATATTTTAGTTGCCACAGATATCCTCTCTAGAGGGATAGATATTAAAGGAATTGATATTGTGTTGAATTACGATATTCCTTCGGATGCAGAAGATTATGTGCACAGAATTGGACGAACTGCCAGAGGCGACAACGGAACAGGGTTAGCTATTACTTTTATTAATGCCGATGATGTTTATAATTTCTCTAAAATTGAAAAACTTATTGATAAAGAAGTGAAAAAATTACCGCTACCAGAAGGTTTTGAAGCTGGACCGGAATATAAGGTAACTGCTAAAAAACCATTTCATCACAAAAAGAATAACCATTTTAAAAAAAAGCAAAAATCGTAACTTTTTAAAAAACTGAATTTATGCCCGAATATCCAGGACTAATAAAATCAAAATTGCCAAAGGTTGGCACTACTATTTTTACTGTAATGAGCAGGTTAGCTCAAGAGCATAATGCTATCAATTTATCTCAAGGTTTCCCTGATTTTGGTAGCGATGAAGTGTTACATGATTTGGTAAGAACAGCCATGAAAAATGGTCATAACCAATATGCTCCTATGCCAGGCTTAATGGAATTAAGAGAGCAAATTGCCGCAAAAACAGAACAGCTTTATGGAGCTATTTATCACCCTGAAACAGAAATTACCGTAACAGCTGGAGCAACACAAGCCATTTACACAGCTATTACCGCTGTTGTTCATGAAGATGATGAAGTAATTATTTTTACTCCCGCTTACGATTGTTATGAACCAGCCATAGAACTCAATGGAGGAAAATCGGTAATTGTTCAAATGCACGCTCCCGACTATAAAATAGATTGGACCCATGTTAGGAAATTAATCAATCCTAAAACAAAAATGATTATTATTAATACACCTCATAACCCAACAGCAACGGTGTTTTCTAAAGATGATTTTTTAGCGTTAGAAAAACTTATCGCCAATACCGATATTATTGTTTTGAGTGATGAAGTATATGAACACATTATTTTTGATGAAAATAAACACTATAGTGCATCTATGTTCCCAAAGTTAGCAGAGCGTTCTTTTATCGTTTCTTCTTTCGGAAAAACTTTTCACAATACCGGTTGGAAAATGGGTTACTGCATTGCTCCCGAAACATTAATGAGCGAATTTAGAAAAGTACATCAATATGTTGTTTTCTCGGTAAATACTCCTGCTCAGTATGCCTTGGCAGAATACCTTAAAAATGAAAGTAATTACTTATCCTTAAGTGCTTTTTATCAACAAAAAAGAGATTTCTTTACTTCCGTAATACGAAATTCTAAATTTGAAATTTTACCTTCAAAAGGCACTTATTTTCAGTTACTAAGCTACAAAAATATTTCTGATGAAAAAGATACCGACTTTGCAGTAAGGCTAACGGTTGAACATAAGTTAGCAGCTATACCTGTCTCCGTTTTTTATAACCAACCTGTAGATGAAAAAATCTTGCGTTTTTGTTTTGCTAAAAGTGAAAACACCCTTGAAAAAGCTGCTGAAATAATGAACAAAATTGTTTAAAACTCTTAAACGTAAGCTTTTTGTAACTAGCTAATTATTATTACTTTTCGGTTTCTAAAATTCGGAAATGCAATTAGTTTTTAAAATAAGTTTATTCATTACTTTTTACCTTGGAGTAACAACTAATATTAGTGCTACTGTCCCAACAGATACCACTAAAAGCAATCAACAAATTTATTATTTCATTTCTAACAGAGATGCTGATGATGGTGCTTTTAGTATGTATAAAGCTCGTACCAACCAAAGTGGCATTTCATCAACAATTATTAAAGGAAACTTTGAAGTAAAAGGTTATCCTCACATGAGAAAAGCAGAAATTTCTGTTTACAATATCTCTACAGATGAACTAGTTGGTGTTTATAAAACCAATCCTACAACCGGAAATTATTTGGTAATTCTTATTCCAAATGTAAAATACGAATTTGTAATTAACACTTATGGCTATGCTCCAATTAAGAAAACTGTTGAAATTCCTGCCTATGCCAGTACCAATATTATTGATGAAATTTCTAAACAAAAAATTACCTTAGAAATAGACGAAGAACCTATAAAACACACTTTAAACACTTGGATAATAGAAGAAAAAGAACCTACCCTGTTTTTACTAACTGTTTATGATGAAAATCTTGATAAAAAAGAACGCATAGAACTTTATGAATCTGCCGTTTTTGATGCAGAAGAACCAGGTAGAAGAGAAATTAAAGAACTTCAGTTTGAAAATATTGATGAAGTACTTAAAAAACAAGCTGAGTTAGAAAATAAAAAACCGGAATTAGCTGAAAAGGCGTTCCAAAAGAAAGATTACAAAACAGCCGAACAACTTTATCGTGAGTTATTGGCTTATGATTTAAATGATGCTTTAATCAATTATAAAATGGGCGTTAGTACTTTTCATTTGGAACATAATAAACTTAAAGCACTTCCTTTTCTACAACGAGCATTAAATGGTAATAATATTCCTTATGATGTTCATCATTATTTAGGGGTAATTTATCATTCTTGGGCAGATTTTGCCAGAGCAGAAATTGAATTTATAAAATTTAAAGAAAAAGCTAGTCCCAAAGAACTTCAAACACTTAATATAGATAGGTTGTTGGAGTTTTGTAATAATGGGAAAATTATAGTACAAGAGCAGTATGATATGGAAATCATTTCCAAAACAACTGCCAACATTTCCAAACTAAATAAAATTTTTCCCGAAGAAATTAATAAAGACAATTTACTGGAAAAAACAACTTTTTTTATTTCGCCTATTGACGAAAAAAAGAAAGAACAACTTTGGATGTTTAAAACTGTTCAAAATGAAATGATACAAACAAGTTATGGTTTAACAGAAAGTAATGGCAAAGACTTATTTGTAAACTTTTTAATTGGTGGAGATAAATGGAGCATCCCAAAAACTTTAGGAGAACATATTAACACCCCATATAACGAAGGTTATGCTTATGTAACTCCTGATGGAAAAACACTTTATTTCGCTTCTGAAGGACATAATACTATGGGAGGTTTAGATATTTTTAAATCTACCAGAAACGAAATTACCGAGCCTTGGGGGAAACCTGTTAATATGGGCTATCCTATCAATTCTCCTTACGATGATTTTATGTTTGTCCCTGCTGAAAATGGTGAAGAAGCTTACTTTATTTCTAACAGAAGAAATGTTACCGAAAACCATGAATTATATAAAATAAAAATGCCCAAACCGCCTTTAACCCTTACTATTATTAAAGGTCATTTTATGACACAAGATTCTATTCCTGATTTTGAAGCGACCATTACAGTTTACAACACCAATAATCAAGAAATAGCGGGAATTTACAATACCAATAGTAATAACGGAAATTACCTGATGGCTTTAATTCCAGGAGTAAAATATGAATTTAATATTACTACCAACTTTAATTATAGAGAACATACTGCTTTTGTAACTATTCCTTTTCAAAAGGAGTCTTTTCCGTTGAGGCAAAATATCCGCTTAAAAAAAGAAGGCAGATTTGAAATACTAAATGTAGATAATTTTTTCACTCAAGAAGAAGCAGAAAATGCACCTACTTATCAACTCACTAAAAAAGATTTTGATTTGCCGGAAAATAAGCAATCCCAACATAAACCAGACAATAAAATAAAGGTGCTTTCGGCAGAACAAAAACAATTGATAAAAGATGCTCAACAGTTTTACACTAATAAACAGTATTTAAAAGCTGCTCAAGCTTTTGAGAAAGTAGCTCCACTAATTGATTTATCAGAAAAACAAGCTTATATGTACGGAAAAAGTCTTTTTTATATTTCGAAAGAGTATGAGAAAATTTTAAACTATTTAGAACTTGCTGCAACAAATAAGGCTATCCCTTACGATGTATTTTATATGTTAGGAAAAACCAACCACTTAGCCTACCGATTTGAAAGAGCTGTTGTTGCCTATGAAAAATATAAATCTTTAGCTCCGGAAAATGAGTTAGCAGAAAGAGATATTGAGAATGAAATTGTATTGAGCAAATTTGGGAAAAACATAGTAAATAACCCCAAACCGGTTGAAGTGCTTGAAAAGAAAAGTGTAAAAACGGATAACTTTCACACCATTTATGGCTCAGTTAAAACCAATGCAAAATTGTTGATAGCTCCCGATGATATGCTTTCAGATATTGATAAAAAAGAAGGTTTTAAACCCATTATGTACCTCAATGAAAACAAAACCATGATTTACTATGCAAGTTATGGAGATAATAAAGACCACGGAAAAGATATTTATTTAATGAAAAAATTACCTAATAACACGTGGACAACACCTATAAATATTGGAGAAACCATTAATACTTCAAGAGACGAAGATTATCCCTTTTTAAGTGAAGATGGCAAAACAATATATTTTAGTTCTACAGCTCATGGAAGCATGGGTGGGTACGATGTGTTTAAAAGTTCTTGGGATGATAAAACAAACTCTTGGTCAACACCCGTAAATTTGGGAGCACCAATAAATTCGCCATTTGACGATTTATTTTATGTGGAAGAAAGATGAATAACCTTAACATAAGCATTATACAAACACCTTTGTTTTGGGAAAATAGACCCAAAAATTTAGCTATGTTTACCCAAAAAATAGCTGAAGCTAAAAAGCAACAAGCAGATGTTATTGTGCTTCCAGAAATGTTTACTACTGGATTTACCATGCACTCAGAAGAATTTGCCGAAAAAATGGATGGAGAAACAGTGCGTTGGATGCAAGAGCAAGCCAAACAACACCAAATAGCACTTACAGGTAGTTTAATTATTCAAGAAAATGGTAGTTATTACAACCGTTTGTTATGGGTTTTCCCTGATGGAGAAATTAGCCATTACGACAAACGTCATTTATTCCGAATGGCAGGAGAAAATAATTATTTTTCTCCCGGTAAAACAAGGTTAATAGTTGAATTTAAAGGTTGGAAAATTTGTCCTTTGGTTTGCTACGATTTGAGGTTTCCTGCGTGGAGTAGAAACATTTATTTCGATAAAAAAACGAATGAGCCAGTTTTCGATTGTTTAATTTATGTTGCCAACTGGCCTAAACCTAGAGTTTCACATTGGGAAAAATTATTAGAAGCTCGTGCTATAGAAAACCAATGTTATGTTGTTGGTGTAAATAGAATTGGTGAAGATGGTAATAGCATTCCTTATTCAGGCGGTTCTGCTATCATTCATCCTAAAGGAGAAAAACTGAGTACCACCCAAGCACATCAAGAAAACATTGAAACCATTACCTTAAATTATGATGAGATGAAGCATTATCGTGAAAAATTTCCAGCTATTCAAGATGCTGATAGTATATCATTTGAAGTTGTTTAAAGTCAAAATATAATAATGAAAATGAATTGTTTTTTTGCAATACGAGGCATTTTTGAGAAGCATAGCCGTAGGTTATGGTTAGAGAAAATAACGAAGTAGTGTAAAAAAAGAAACGTTTTTTAATTTATAGAGGTGGCTTTAAACAACTTCTTTAATTAATTTTAATATTTTTGCATAAAACTGCTTATGTTTCCAAAAAATAACCAGCCATCAAAAGATAAAAATACACTTAGTGGCATTGTTAGCATAAACGACCTAAAAGAAATGGAGTTTAACGATAAAGAGTTAACTCCACAGCAACACTTAGCCCTAAAAAACTACGACAGATACAGGGTTAAAGAACTAAATAAGCAACAAACAGAAAAAGATTTTCATAAAACTTACCTACAACTTCAAGCAATGGCCAACCTAACGCCTTTTGAAGACTTTTTGAAAGAAGAATATTTTTAGTTTCTATTTCTTTCATAGTATTTCCCTCAAAACATATCCCCTTAAATCTTAATTTTGGGAAGTTATGATTTACAAAAGCACATCCGATTTAATAAAAGACTTAGAGCAGCACGGACACTTAGTTCGCATTAAGGAAGAAGTGAGTGGTGAGCTAGAAATGGCAGCTATTCATTTGCGTGTTTTTGAAAAAGGTGGTCCAGCAATTTTATTTGAAAACATTAAAGGTTGTGAGTTTCAGGCAGTATCTAATTTGTTTGGAACAATGGAACGTAGCAAGTTTATTTTTAGAAATACCTTTGATAATGTCCAACAGTTAATTGAACTAAAAAACAATCCCATAAAAGCCATAAAATCGCCATTTAAACATTTGTCGTTAGGATGGTTTGCATTAAACTCATTACCCAAAAAAGTAAGTAGTCATGACTTTTTAGAAACTACCATAGATAAATTGCCTCTAATTAAATGTTGGAAAAATGACGGAGGTGCTTTTATTACTTTACCTCAAGTTTATTCCGAAGATATTGAAAAACCAGGAGTAATGAACAGCAATTTAGGGATGTACCGTGTGCAATTGAATGGCAATGAGTATGAATTAAATAAAGAAATAGGCTTGCATTATCAAATTCACAGAGGAATTGGGGTACATCAGGCAAAAGCCAACCGTTTAGGAAAACCATTGAAAGTCAGTATTTTTATTGGAGGAAATCCTGCACATACCTTAGCAGCAGTAATGCCTTTACCGGAAGGATTATCTGAATTAACCTTTGCTGGAGCATTATCAGGTAGAAGGTTTAGATATACTTACCAAGAAGGTTATTGCTTAAGTACGGATGCCGATTTTGTAATTACGGGAGAAATTTACCCTAATGCAACCAAAACTGAAGGTCCTTTTGGTGACCATTTAGGATACTACAGTCTAACCCATGATTTTCCTGTGATGAAAGTCCATAAAGTGTATCATAAAAAAAATGCAATTTGGCCATTTACCGTTGTTGGTCGTCCACCACAAGAGGATTCTCAATTTGGAGCGTTAATTCATGAGCTAAGCGGAAGTGCCATTCCTGAAGAAATTCCCGGTTTACACGAAGTAAATGCTGTTGATGCAGCAGGAGTCCATCCCTTACTGTTAGCTGTAGGAAGCGAACGATATACGCCCTACACCACATTAAAACAACCACAAGAACTTTTAACCATTGCCAACCATATTTTAGGTTTCGGACAACTTTCATTGGCGAAATATGTATTCATTACCAATAAAGAAGACAATCCTACAATTTCGTGTAATGATATCGAGAACTATTTCATCCACTTTTTGGAAAGAGTAGATTGGAAGAGAGATCTGCATTTTCAGACCAATACCACTATAGACACACTCGATTATAGTGGAAATGCCATTAATAGAGGTTCTAAAGTAGTGATGGCAGCAGTTGGTGAAGCAAAACGTAAACTAATTGATAATTGTCCGATTGATAATGGAAAATTAGTAATGCCCGGTGTAATTGCCATGAATGGGGATGCTTTTACAACTTATGAAAATGCTAAAAAAGAACTCGAAACCTTAAACCTCCAACTTCAAGCATTGAATACCGAAGGCGTTATGCTAATTCTGTTAGTAGATGATATTGATTTTGTTGCGGCAAGCCTCAACAACTTTTTATGGGTAACTTTTACCAGAAGCAATCCAGCAAATGATATTTACGGAGTAAATGAATTTATCAACAACAAACATTGGGGCTGTGAAGGTCCATTAATTATTGATGCTCGAATAAAACCTCATCATGCACCACCGTTAGAAAAAGACGAAGCGGTGGAGAAACGAGTGGATGAATTAGAAAGTAAGGGATTACTTAGAAGTATTAGGTAGTTACGATTTAACCTACATTGTCATTCTGAACAATATTTTACAGAAAACTTGTTTTCGTGTAAAATGAAGTGAAGAATCTAAATATCTTTAGTTGATAATTAATCTTTCTATGTGATAATCGTTTCCAAGTTTGAATTTAACCAAATAGATTCCTTTGCTTAATTTAGAAGCATCAATGTGGTTAGTTCCATAATTAATTTTGAATGTCATTAATATTTGATTTCCAATTATATCCATAATTTCAAGTGTTGCAGAACTTTCAAACCCTGAATTTATAGTGAAAACACCATCCGTTGGATTTGGATAAAGATTAAAATTAGCTTTAAAGAGTGCTTCATTTATGTTAGTAATAGTTGAAGTGTAGTTAGCTGTCCATCCTTGACCTCTAACAGCAGGGTCGCATAAAAACTCGACATACATACTACCACCTGAAGAGGTTACAGGATTAGGAATTGAAGTTCCTGAAAACTGCCCTAAAACAGGTGCTGTATTATTTGCACCATCATAAACAATTACTCCGTCATAGTTTAATTCTGTGCTGAATGTTGGAAATGATAAAGTAATTGCATTTGCACTTGGAGGTTGAATTAACCAAGAGCAATTTGTATTGTTAGCATAATTATTAGCGCCACTACCATCTGAAAAAGAACCACTTTGTGCTGTTAAAGTAGTAACTGTCCCTGAGCAATATTGATTTTGAGTAGAAGTGTAATAAGCAGAAAAACCTTGTTTTGTAACATCTAAATCTGATATTAATCGGACTAACATATTTCCGCCTGAAGAAGTAATTGATGGTGGCAAATTGTTTCCTGTAAATCGACCAAGCAAATTTGCTGAAGTTGTGCTACCATCATATATTTCAACTGCATCATAAATAGTTAAACCATCAGAAGAAGCTTCTTCAATATCAAACGAAGTGAAATTTAAAGTTACCGATGTAGCTTGTGGTGGTTGTATTAACCATCTACAATCTAAATTATTGCAATAATTATTAGTGCCACTACCGTCTGAAAATGCTACATTATCAGATGTATTAAAATTGGTAATAGTTGAACAATGAGCGGAACCTGTAGATGTATAGTTAGCAGTAAAGCCCTGCAGTGAGTATGAATAATCAGAAACAAAAACTACTAACATTCTACCAGTATTTGAGGTTACTGAACTTGGTAAAGTGCTTCCTGAATAAGTTGCTAATTGATTTGTTCCAGTCCAATCATCATAAATAACTATTCCATCATAATTTGCTTCGGTATTAAATTGAGAAAATGATAAAGTAACAGAGGTAGCACATGGAGGTTCAATAAACCAATAACATAATTGGTTGTTTCCATAATTATTGCTTAATGAACCATCACTAAAAGAACCTGTTGGATTAGATAAAATTGTACCTCCATCACAACTTGGAGTAGTACCATATGCTTGATAATTTGCAGACCAACCACCAGCAGTAACAGAAGCATCTGATGTAAATTTAACAGTCATAGCACCAATACCGCTTGAAGTAGTTATTGTTGGTGGCAATGTATTTCCCCACCAGTTTGCTAAAACTGGGTAAGTATCATCTGGACCATCATAAACAAACACCGTATCATAGTTGTTTTCTGTATCAAAATAAGTAAAGTTAATAGATATTTGTGTCGCCCCAGGTGGAGCTATGACCCATTTGCAATTAGCATTATTATTATAATTAGCAGTACCACTACCGTCAGTAATTGTTCCGCTTGGTGCAGTTAAGTTTGTCGTTCCACTACAAAAATTATTTGGGTCATTCCCAATTCCTACAGCATACCATGCTTGTCTTACTGCTGTGTATTGTGTTGAAGGGTTTCCATATAAGTCTTGTGCTGCTTGCAATGAGCCATTATAAGCATCCATATAAGTTGCATTAGACCCAAGATAAGTTACAAGATTTCTGTAAGCAATTTGTCTTGCTTGATTTATTCCAATACCTGTTACCGAATATGGATTTCCTAAATCATTTGTACCTGAGCCACCTTGACAAAGCAAGTAAAACCAAAAATTCTGAACACCACTATTTATATGGACACCTCCATGGTCAACTTGCAAATTAGTTGGATTAGCCCAATATTGACCATTATAAGTATCTGGTTGTGGCTGTAAACCTGTGTTCGGATTCGACATTGAACGAAGGTTATTAGCTGATACAAGAACATCTTCTCCGATTAGCCAGTCAGGGTTAATCCCTGAATAAAACTCAACACATACACCAAAAATGTCTGCAAAAGATTCATTTAATGCACCAGATTCCCCTTGATAGGTTAACCCACCATTACCGTTATTGTTAATTACCATATGAGTAAATTCGTGCCCTTCAACGTCAAGACCAACAACTGGATTCATTAATTGACCGTCCCCCATTCCATAAACCATCATATTATATGGAGAATTCATTGCAAAAGCATTGTTAGGGTCTCCATTTTGATTTGGTTGTGTCAATGGAGAGTTTAAGTATTGTTTTATTATACTTCCATTTCCATCATAACTATTACGATTAAATACACTCATATAAAAATCGTAGGTTTTTTCCATTCCCCAATGTACATCAACGGCAGGGTGTCCTGAATTTGTAATTACATAATTCCCGCTATTACCACTTCCTGACCAGTTTTGAGTTCCTACACTTGTTGAAACAGAATAAGTTCCACCAAAATCATCACTACTTCCTGCATCATAATCCCAAACTTCAATCGTGTATGGAGGATTGTTTAAATAAATATTTAGATTATTGAATGTTAATATAGGGTTTTGGTCACTGTAATAATTTGAAGTGTAAACGGTTTGGTTAGAACCATCTTTTACTTTTATGTAGAGATCAGGTAATTGGTCAACAAAAGCCGCATACCACCAATTCTGAGCCACAGCTGCAATTGTAAAAGATTGGAGCATTGACACTCCTGTAAATGTTGTTGAATTACTTGTAAAATCTGTTGAACCAGTAAACCCACTTGTTGTTAAATTCGTTGCGTTGGTGGCATTGTAAGTTTCAATTTTTCTTCCATTTTCTCTTAAACGATAGCCTCCTGCTGTATAGTTGTCGCAAGTAATAGATTGACTACCGCTATACATTGTTTGTCCAGTGCCAGCAACATCAGCGTGTGCAATCAAATTGATTTTATTTAATACACTTCCTGTTTGCGTATCAATATAAATGTAGCACATAACAAAAGGGTTATAAGAATCAATTCTTACTTTTTTAGCAAGCTTTGTAGCTGTTTCTGTTTCACTTGGAACTATTACAATTATTGTTTCAACAGGATAATTATTTATTAATTCCATTACCTTCAAATAATTTTTAGCAGTTGATAACGCTTGTTCGTTATTTACAGTTTGAATTGTTTCGATATTCTCAAATTGAGCAACTTGTCCATTAATTGAGGTTATATTGCCATTTTTTGAATGAAGCATTATCAACTGTCCTTCAACTAAAAATCCTTTATAAAATTGTTGAAAATTAGTATGAATAATACCCAATTCATCAATTCTTTCAGATACTTGTTGAAAAGTATGATTTTCAGATAAATCAAACCAATCTCGTAATTGGTTAATAGAATTTTCTTTTGTCAATTTCTCTTTTTCAAGATTTACTGAAAACGACCCATTTATAATTTCAATTTTCGGCTTTGGTTGCTGAATACTTATTGTAGTGTTATTGTTAGTTGGAACAATAATAGTGCTTTTAACATTTGAGCTTTTACTTTGAAATGGATTTACAAAGTTTGGGACAGGCTGTTGTTTTTGCTGTCCAAATGAAAGTGAAACAATAAATAATGCTACAACTATTACTATTGTTTTAAAGTATCTATTTCCCATTTCCAATTTATTTAGTGGTTGTTAATAGTTCATTATAAAGTTCAATTACTTTTTTGTCAACTGTTGTTGAGTTATAAGCCCAAACAATTCTGTTAATTTTTTCTTTTGTTTTAATTTCAATGAAAGAATAGATATTTTCAGGTTCATTAAATTTCAGGTCTTTCAATTCCTTAGCTTGGTTAAAAAGCTTCAAAGTCTTTTTTGATTCAACTTTTTTAAGTTCCGTTTCTTTTTCAAAAAGTTTACAGTCAGCGGTTAGTTTATAAGTTTTTACTTTACCAGTAAATCCACCCCCATTTCCAAAATTAATCTCTTCAATTCCTGTTTTTAATGCTATTTTGTTTGTTGAGCAAGAACTAATTACCATTAGTATTATTAAACTATATATTCTCATAGTTATTAATTTGCGGTAACAGCATCAATAATTGCTAACCCTATTGAATTTGTTCCTTTATAACCATAATTTTTTATTTTAAAATTTTTTGTCTTTCCAGCTGGAAAATATTCATAAATCGCTTCTTTTTTTGTCCCTAAATGTGTTTCTGTTTTACTATAAAAACTAATTTCGAGTATTACATCTTTAAAAGTTGCAATTTTTGCTGTATTGGAAATAGTTCCTTCTATTACCCATTCACCAAGAAGGTTTTTCTTGTAAGTTCCTTTAATTGTTAGAAAAGTTGTTGGATTTCTCTTTTCTTTTTCCTCTAAACTCATTTTAGTATTTTGGTATGACGCAGGACTATCATTGTTATGTTTGGATTCAGAATTACAACTTAATGAAATTAGGATTAAGCTTGATAAAAACATCATTAAAGTCAATGAAAAAAAATGTTTCATAGTAGTCAATTTAAATGAATATTAAATAAAGAATATAATAATTACAAACTTTATTCACGAAATTAATTTTCAAATATAGTAATTTTTTTAACTTAAGTTATTAATTATCAAAACCTTTTCTTAGTCTTATAATCAGTAATTTATTGCAAACATAATAAAAAAATACAATTCGGACATATACGCCTAAACATTATTTAAATTGCATCGGACATTTATGTCATGTTGTCTAATGATAAATTTTTACATAATCTAGGAAAGAGAATAGAAGAACTTTATATTAAAAAGTATAAAAACCAAAGCGATTTTGCTGTTGCGTGTGAAGTTGACACTAGAACAATAAGACGAATCATAAAATCAGAACAAAACCCAACTATTTTAGTTTTAAGAAGAATAGCAATAGCGTTAGATATTGAATTAAAGGAGTTAATTGATATAGAATAATTTCTCAATTACCTAACTAATTACTCCAACCAATGTACCTCTATGGTAAAATAGAAATTAATACCTTTGTGTTTTTGTAGTTAAATAAAAATATGACAAAAACCTTACTCATACTAGCACATCCGCACTTACAAAAGTCCATTAGAAATAAACTGATAGCTGAAGAATTGGCTACTGAAAATAATTTAGAAATACGAGATTTAACTGCTCTTTATCCAACTTACAACATCAATGTAGCTGAAGAACAAAAAAAGTTGGTAGAGGCAGATGTAATCGTTTTTCAATACCCGCTGTATTGGTATAATGTGCCGCCAATTCTCAAATTATGGATAGATGAAGTGTTTACTTATGGTTTTGCTTTTGGTAAAGGAAATTACCAATTAGAAGGCAAAAAAATAGTGGTTTCTTGCACTATTGGTAGTAATGAAGACATTTATCCGGCAGAGAAATTAGAAAAAATATTCTTCCCGCTTCAAGGGTTGGCAAACTATTGTAAAATGGATTATTTAGCCGAAATTGTCTCTTTTGGAGAGGTTTATGTGCCGGGAGAATCAAAAACCGGATTAGAGAATTCTGCCAAAAAACATGCTGAAAAATTGCGTCATTTTTTACGTTCGGTAACGTAAGTAACCAATTGTCTTAAACCATCCACCGCTTCGTTTTGTTCCAACTCATCTAAAATGGCTAAGGCTTTATTTTTGTAATCGTGCATGGCTTTTTGAGTGTAGGTTATTCCACCATACTGTATTACCAAATCAATTACTTCTTTTACTTTTTTTCTGTTTTCATTATTATGTTTAACCGTAGAAATAATAAACTTTTTATCTTTTTCTGAAGCCACTCCCAAGGTATAAATAAGCGGAAGTGTCATTTTCTTTTCTTTAATATCTATTCCTGTTGGCTTGCCAATTTCTTCGGAACTTCCACCATAGTCAAACAAATCATCTTTAATCTGAAAAGCAATACCGGTATATTCGCCAAACAAACGCATTTTTTCAATGGTTGCTTTATCGGCACCAACAGAATTAGCTCCAGAAGCACAACAAGAAGCTATAAGTGTAGCTGTTTTTTGTCGGATAATGTCGTAATACACCTCTTCGGTAATATCTAATTTTCGGGCTTTTTCTATTTGCAGCAACTCGCCTTCACTCATCTCTCTTACAGAATTTGACATGATACGCAACAATTCAAACTCATCATACTCCACTGCTAACAACAATCCTTTAGAAAGCAAATAATCGCCCACCAAAACAGCTATTTTATTTTTCCAAAGGGCGTTGATGGAAAAAAAACCTCTTCTTTTGTCTGCATCATCCACCACATCATCATGAACTAGAGTTGCTGTATGTAACAACTCTATCATAGAAGCTGCTCTGTAAGTAGATTCTGTTGTTTCACCAAATGCTTTTGCAGAAAGAAAAACAAACATCGGACGCATTTGCTTGCCTTTTCTTTTTATGATGTAGTTCATTATCCTATCGAGGAGCGAAACACGACTTTTCATAAACGCCCTAAACCTTGGTTCAAACTCTTCGAGTTCTTGTTTTATAGGGTGTTTTATATCGCTAACTACAGACAATTTTTGGAAAGTTATTTTGGAACAAAATTACAGATTATTGCACAAGTCAGCATGAAAAATAGGGATTATTCAAGCGTACTTTTTTGTTGCATTAACGCTTCAATTTCTTCAATTTTTCGAGGAGCTTTTGCAGAAAGATTTTCCGGTTCACCATCGGTAATTAAAATATCATCTTCAATTCTAACACCAATGTTCCACCATTTTGGGTCGCAATCCGAACCTTCAGGAATATAAATTCCAGGTTCAACCGTAATCACATTTCCGGGCGTAAGTGGTCCGTACAAACCAGCATCATGCACATCTAACCCTAAATAATGTGAAGTACCGTGCATAAAGTATTTTCTTACCTGATATTTTTTTTCAATAATACCTAGTTCAACCAATTTGGTCGCGATTATTTCCGTAGCAATGTTGTGTGGATCCCAAAACTTATTACCTTTCACACAGGCTTTAATAGCTGCTTCTTGAGCTGCTAAAACGGTATTATAAATAATTTTTTGTTCTTCAGAGAACTTCCCCTTGGCAGGAATAGTTCGAGTAACATCAGCCGTATATCCTCTGTATTCAGCACCAACATCGCTGACCAATAAATCATTTTCGCCTAACATTTTTCGGTTGGTAGTATAATGCAACACACAAGAGTTTTCGCCACTTCCTAAAATGGATGGAAATCCGGGATGTTCGGCTCCGTTTTTCTTAAAAAAATATTCAATAATAGCTTCCGACTGATATTCTTTCATGCCGGGTTTCAAGTTTTTCATCAGTTCAATTTGTGCATCGCAAGTAATATCAATGGCTTTACGTAACAAAGCAATTTCTTTTTCAGATTTTATTTGTCTTAACGAAGACATGATAGTGACTAGCTTCATATTATCAATTTGGTCGCTCGCTGTTTTGGTTTTCATTTCAAACTGCTGAATAAGAGAAGCTAAATCGTCCGTTTCTTTCGTATTTCTTACATCTTGTGGTAAGGGAAAAGCCAAAATATGCTCGAATGTTTCAAATTCGGCTTCAAAGCTTGAAAAATCTGAACCTTCGTAAGCGGTTCTTATTTCTAGAAATTCGGTTGCTCCTTTTACGCCTAATCTTTTGCCTGTCCATACTTCATTAGATTTATCTCTTTTTTGAAGAAAAATAATCTCATCGGTGGTTACTTCATTGCCAAAAGTTTGTTCTTCTTTAAATATAATAAGCACCGCATGAGGTTCTCTTAGTCCTGTTAAATAATAAAAATTAGGGTCTTGATGGTATTCAAAATCTACATCATTAGCACGGTTTCTTACCGGATTGGCAAAAAATATAGCAACAGAATTATTAGGCATTTGCTTTCTAAGTGCTTGACGATTTTTAGCAAAAAATTCAGCCGGAAGCAAATCTTCATCATAAGCATATTGTTCTTCTTGCTGTTTTGGCAAATCGATATTATTAGGGATTTCTTGGGCGACAAGCATATTGAACGAAATCAGAATAAAAAGAAAAGGAAGTATTTTCATAGTTAATAGTCTAATTAAATGGAATATAAAAATATTCAACAATTGAGCCTAAAGTTTAGCAAAAAAAAACGTTGCTACTAAAGTAACAACGTTTTTAATATCAATAAAGGATTTTTTATAAAATTAAATAATTCCTTTTTGTTGTGCTTTTATAAGAGCTGCTCTAATACCAATTTTATCAATGGTTCTTAGACCCGCAGCAGATACTTTTAAAGATATCCACAAATCTTCTTCTTCTAAATAAAATTTCTTAACGAATAAATTCGGTAAAAATTTTCTTTTAGTTCTTCTTTTAGAGTGAGAAACATTATTACCTGTAATCACACTTTTTCCTGTTATTTGACAAACTCTAGACATTTCTTTTGGCTTTAATTTTTAAGGACGGCAAAGTAACGCATATTTGTTTAAATATTCAAAATATTTATAAAAATTATTTTTTTTTGTTTTTTTGTTTAACTTAAAACCCTAGTAAAGTTACACCAACACTGAAAGCATGCAATTCAGGACCTCTATTTTTTTCGAATAATGGAGTTAATCCATACGTTGCAAATAGGTTCAATCTTCCATATCCAATTCTTGTTGTTAAACTCACTCTAAAAGGGTTCGTGTTAAAATCCTGATTGTCTTTATATTTTTGAGTATCTCCGTCTTCTTTGTATTTATACTTCATTTTAGTGGTAAATTTATACCCCACAATGGCTCCGGCTGCAAAATGAAAGGATTTGTTTTTGTGTTGTCCCGTATTTATTTCTAACAACAAAGGAGCATTAATATAAAAGGTTTTAAACCTATTTTTAGAATAATTAATGCTGGTATCAATTACTCCCCAAGTATAGTTTTCATTATACGGAGTAACATTTTCATGCACAAAACTTCCTCCTTTAGAAATTAACTGAACATTGTGTTTAAGCTCGTAATTATTATACTCTATTCCTAATCCTGTAACTAAACCAACATGATGCTGGTAAAGTTTTATAAATTGTTCATAGAAATTAATGCTTACTGTCCAAGATTTAGCGTAATCTAACTCCATAAATTGAGTAACTTTTGATGGATTACTCGTATCTAATCCGGCAGGATTATTTAGGTTTAAGCTATTGCTGGCATTTACAAAACCGTTTATTCCTAAATCTATTCCAGCCCAATGGTTACGTCTTTTTTTAACAGGTCTATTAATGGAAACCGAATCATCAATAATTAATACCATTGTTCCACCCCATTTAATTCTGGTAGTATCGTTTTTACTTTTGGTGTTGATTTCTCCTAAAGTATCATTTGGAAGCGTTATAGAAACATTATTTCCATTTTTAATATCCGCCAACCCTGATTTTTGAAGGTTATTAATAGGTGGATTTCCATAAATTTTTACTTCAGAAACTCCAGAAAGTACTCCTGATATTTCTTGAACAGCAAAAACCTTAACAGCTGCCGCTCCGGAAGTAGTTAACGCTACCTTTTTAGCTTCAAAATCTTGTGCTTTTAGTTCGGCAGCTCCCGAAAGTGAAACGGTAAAGTTTTTTGTTACGCCTTTAAGCTTTACAGAACTCGCTCCAGAGGTAGTTAAAGAAACATCTTGAGCGTTAATAGAAAAATCTAATTCTGTTGCTCCACTAGAGTTGATTACTAAATTTTCGCTATTAATATCATTTTGAGATTTCACTCCTGCTGCACCGCTCACTTCAATGTTGTTTAAAGTAGTATAATATACTTTTACCTGCATATCGCTGGCACTTTTTACTTTAGCTTTTACATAAATGTTTAGAGTGCCATTTTTAGTTTCGGTGATAAGGTTTTCCAAGTATTGTTCAGGAACCCCAATAATTTCAATCTTTTCGTTTTCAGCTTCAATTAATACTACACTTAAGGAAGAGGAAATGTTGATTTTATCAAAACTTTCTACCGTTCTTTCTGTTGTTTGTGCAAAAGCAGTTGTTACGAAAAACATACTAAGCACTGCTATTAAAATTCTATTGTTCATCTGTTTATATTTTTAACTTGTTTTGTTTGATATTGTTTTTTTGATAGCTATCTCAAAAAATTAATTCGTTTTGAAAGTGTGACGCTTGAGTCAATCTATTTGTTACAGCTCAGAAAAATTAATTTTTAACTTTTCTTGAAATAGAGAATTTACCTATACTTAAAGCATATTCTTTAACCTCTCCTTCGTCATTTTTATTCTTTTTCATTCCGCCTTTTTTACCGGCAACTTTTACAGCTAAATCAGCAACAACTACTTCTAATGACTGTTTTGTACTGGTAGTTTCCTCCTGAAGAATTTTTTTGGAAGCTTCTTTTTTCAGAAATCCGCCAATGGTTAAAACTGGAGCTTGCTCTTTAATGTTATTTGCTAATACTTTTTCTTCTTTTTTTAGCACCGTTGGTAAAATGACAATACTGTCTTTTTCGGTAATATGATTTACGGCTAATTGTTCAGTGATATTTAGTTTTTCATCAGGGGTAGTAGTTGTGTTTTCTTCAACAACTTTCTTCGATTTTAGTTTAATAGGGTGAGTCGTTAATATAGTTGGTTTGTGCGTAGTTTCTTTTATGGTAAACACTTCTTTAGTGATAGACACTGGATTAAAAGTTGCCATTTGAAATTGATTATCTACGGTTGAACCTTCATCTAATCCTTGAATTAAAAAAGCCATAATTAAAACCGCAGCGGCAGCATTTGTCCACCATCTTAGTGGAATAATAACCGCTTCTTTTTTTAGTACGTTTTTATCTTCAAAAATGACTTTTTTAGCTTTTAATTTCGTTTGCTGAAAAAGCGTAAAATCATTTTTTGCAGTTTTATCTGCTTTTAAAATGTGTTTTAATGTTTTTGTTTCCTGAGAAGTATTTATTCCTTCTATTTCGGCAATCATTAAATTATCTAAGGCATCTTTTTTTAGCGTTGCTTTATTATCAAATCGAACGGAAGTAGGCTCAAGTATTTCAAAAGCTTGTAGCTCATCAAACTCCTCTTTTAAATCAGGGTTTTGCTCCAAAAACACCATCAGCTCAGCCATCATGCTTGGCGATAAGTTCTGCTCTAAATAATCGAGCAAAAAGGCTTCGTAATTATATCTGTTTATGTTGCTCATAAAACTTGTTCTATACTTCCTAAATATTGTTGTAAAAACTTTCTTCCTCTAAAAATGTAAACTTTAACCTGCGATTCTGACAACCCTGCAATTTCAGCAATTTCATCATACGCATAACCTTCGTAATCTCTAAGCATAATCACTGCTTTTTGGTCTTCCGGAAGCTGATTAATAGCTTGATGTAATACTTCTTGCAAATCGCTGTAATGAGAATTTTCAAAAAAATCTTCTTCTTTAACTTCCTTAAAACTGCCCATTTTTTTGTCTTTTCTGGTCTGATCTATAAAAGCATGGTAGGCAATAGTAAATAGATATGATTTTTCTTTCCCCGGCTGAACATCATCTTTTTTATGCCAAAACTTTTCAAAGGTATCTTGAATAATATCTTTCGCCTTTTCTTCATCCTTAATGTTTTTCAACACAAAGCGATAAAGATTATCGGAATAATCATCAACACACTTATTAAATTGGCTTATTGTCAAAGCAAGGTTTTGTTATTTTTAAGTAGGACGCTCGAGCATCTCTAAAAGTTACAGACAAAAATAAAAAAAGCGAACTGTATAAAACAGTCCGCTTCTCAAAATAAAAATACTTAACTAATTACGCTTTAATTTTTTGATTAATGATACTATACCATTTTTCAATTAATTGCAGCTCTTTACTCAACTGTAATTGTTGTTCTGAATCGTAAAACACAACAGAAATACTTGGGTTGGTTTTAGTTTTAAATTCAAAAGACAACGCTAGTTTGTCGATAATAGACTGACTACCGGTTGAATTTTTGAGGTTGATTAAACTACATTTTTTTACCTCATTTAAACGAATAAATTCTTGCGACTTATTATCTCTAACATTTTTACAAAAACAAAAAACATTACTAGTTTTATCTATTCCTATAGCTAAATCTCCGCTGACTTCGTAGTTGGTCAGCAAAAATCCTTTTTCACTAGCTGTATTTTTTAATTCTTCTAATAATTGTTCTTCTTTGTATTTTTTTGTTTTATACATTATAATAAAAGGCAATATGCAGGCAACAATAACTAAAGCTCCTACTAAAGCGACTCCTAAATCCATTTTTTTAAAATTTAAATATTGAATAATTGCACATTGAAAAAACATCAATATGCTGAAATTAAATTAGTTGCGTTGCAACAAAAAAATGGATGTTTACCAGAAACAATGAAAAGGAAAGATGATATCGGCTACACTAAATAGTGTAACAAAAGAATAAGAAAACCTAAGATAACTATAATACTTATCGTTCTGAATTTGATTATTAGTTAGCTCAGCAAACTCATCTTCCGAAAAGACTTCTTTATAAAAAGACGCTAAAGAGCTTAAGTTTATAGTAGAATTCTGAGAAGCAGGACTAGTATAAAGATCAACTTTAAAATGAGCAGCATTTAAATCAGCTTTATTAGCGTCCGTAATTTGATAGGTTATTTTTTCGTAACTCGCACCTTGTCCATACCAACTAACCGAAAAACAATAAACTGTTATGAGTAGGGTAAACAGTATATGTTGAGTTAATTTTTGCATTGTATTGTAAAAAAATACATGCACAAAATTAACTAAAATGTATATGCCAAATTATTGTATATAAATAAAAAAACGAACCGTATAAAACAGTTCGTTTCTCAAAATAAAACTATGAAAAATTTTAAGTTATTTACTTACATGTTGATGGTAAGATTTATGTGTTTTCTCAAGATGAGAAACATCGCCTGTAGGCATTAATCCCCAAAAAATAACTACCCCTGCTAAAATAAGTGTTGATTTAGCTATTGCCATGATTTTATTCTCGGCTGTTTTATAGTTTTTAATGGTAAATAAAGGGATAAACACAAATACCAATAAAATTAATCCTGAATAATATGTAATTGTAGCTCCCGGCCAATGCATAATTTTAAAAAGTGTGGCTATACTTAATAAAATTGCTGCCAAATAACCTATTGAGGCGGTTACTTTTTTCATTTTTCCACTAGCATTATTAATGTCTAATGTAGCCATTAAGGGGAAAACTATTATGCCTATTAGCACTAAGCCAATCACCAATGTTATTCCTGCTCCAGGCATGTGATTAATTTTTAAAAATACACCACCAATAACTAAAAGTGATGAAATAATTCCGATAATTCCTGTTGTTTTTTTCATTTTTCTTTGTTTTAAGGTTAATAAATAGATAGTTGCTTCTTGTATTTCTGAAAAGTGTTTATAACCAAATTCTTGCAAGGCTAATTTTAATGAATCGCCAAAAGATTTGCCTTCATCCATTTTTTGTTCTACCATGCAACAGACATGGTCTAACAAATCAACTTGAAGCGATTCATAGCTTACGCCATTATCTACAATCAAATCAAAAATTTTGTCTATTTGTTGTTCACTTAGCGTTGCCATAACTAATATTAGCTGTTGGGTCTAAAATAGATTTAGTGGTAATCATAAAATCTAAAAACTCATCAATTGCTGCGGTTGCTAAATTTTTACCTTCGGGAGTTAGTAAATAGTATTTTCTTATTCTTTTACCAATATTCTCCTGTTCGGTAATTACTATTCCTTCTGCTTCTAATTTATGTAGCAGCGGATATAAAGCTCCTTCAGTAATTTGAATTTTACCTTGCGTTAATACTTTTACCTTACTGGTAATTTCATACCCATACATTCTTCCTTCTTGTTCTAACAATTTAAGGATAATGGGTTTTAATGTGCCTTTTATTATTTCTTTTGAATACATAGGACAAAAATACATAAATTTCTTATGTATTTAAGTTTTAGGTAATAAATTTTAACGTCAATTATTTAAATAATTGATTTTCAACAAGAATAAATTTATCTCTGAGAATTACACTTCAATTTTTTTCCATTTTCCTTTGCGGAAAAACCAAATGGCAATAAGTGCGTGAAGTGAATGACAAAATGCAATAGTAATAAAAACACCTAACACTTCCATTTGCATGGGAATAGCTAAGATATAGGCCATTGGAATTTCAAGTAGTAAGAATACTCCTATATTAATATACATAGGTGTTTTAGTGTCTCCTGCTCCATTAAATGCTTGAATCATTACCATTCCCACTGCAAAAAACACATACCCTAAAGCAATAACTCTTAAGCCTGTACCCGCAATAGTACTTACTTCTTCGCTAAGTGTAAACCAACTTGCCAGCACATTCCCAAAAAACAAATAAATGATGGTAATGACCGAAAGAAATATTACGTTGTACCGGGCAGTTAGCCAAACTGAAACAACCGCCCGTTTTACTTTTTTAGCTCCTAAATTTTGACCAACTAATGTAGAAGCTGCAGCTGATAATCCCCAAGCAGGCATTAAACTAAAAACCAAAATTCTGAATGCAATGGTAAACCCGGCAACAGAAGCACTTCCAAATTCTGCAATAATTCGCGTTAATACAATCCACGCAACTGAATCAATAAGAAATTGTCCCATTCCACCCATAGAAATTTCTATGATACGCTTCATTGTCTTCCACTTTAGTTTGATATTTTCTTTAAGAATAACTAGGCGATGTTTTCCATTTAGTAAATGATATAGTTGATAAATTACTCCTATGCTTCTTCCTGTGGTGGTTGCCCATGCAGCTCCTTCCAATCCAAAGCCTTCAAAACTACCTATACCAAAAATAAGTAATGGATCAAGAAAAATATTAATGCCGTTAGATATCCATAATGTTCGCATTGCCAAATGTGCTTGCCCTGCACCACGAAAAGCTCCATTAATCAAAAACAACAGCATAATAGCTAAATTCCCTGCAAAAATAATCCGTGTATAGGGAACCCCGATAGCAATTACTTCGTCACTGGCTCCCATTAATTGCAAAATATTTTCGGCAAACAGAAAGCCCAACACAGCAATTATGATAGAAATACCACCCCCAAATATCAATAATTGAAAAGCCGCACTGCCTGCAGCCTTAAAGTTTTTTTCACCAAACCTTCTTGCTACCATTGCTGTTGCAGCCATGCTAATACCTACACCAACAGAATAAACAATAATAACTACTGCTTCTGTTAAACCTACTGTAGCCACCGCATTATCTCCTAATTTGCCCACAAAAAAGATATCTACCACAGCAAAAAGAGATTCCATAACCATTTCCAAAATCATAGGAACCGATAAAAGAAAAATACCGGTTTTAATATTGATTTTGGTAAAGTCTTGCTCTTTACCTAAAAGGGCTTCTTTAAATAATTTCCAACTGTTCATAAGAATTTTTGAGGAGATAAAAATAATACTTTTTTAAGCTACTTGGGCTAACTTTTCTTAGCGGTTTGTTTTTCTTTACTCTTTTTTAAATGTTAGTCCTTTTTCTTCTAGTGCCTTCCTTAATATTGGTATACTGGCTTTTCCCATTCCGTGAAGCTTTAGTATTTCTTTCTCTGTATAAGTAGCTAATTTTTCTAGTGTATCTATTTCAAGATAATTTAACAATGCTTTTCTTGCGGGAGAAGCAAGTAGTGAGAGAAAGCCTTCGGAGGGTTTTTTCTCTTTCTCACAAATTGGGCAAGTTGGACAATCGCTACTCTTATAATATTGATGCCCTTTTTTACAAACTCTTAATGTTGCTTTTGCTGCTCCCATTTAATTTAATTATTTAATCAATAGTATTATCAATCTAATAACGACTGATTCGTTTATAGTAATACTTCACATTCAAACCCGTTTTGTTTAACCAATTCAGGAACTTTATTAAGATCATTATTTGGAGTCATTATCCTTAAAATACGATCACAATCTTCTAAATCGAAAGTAATTGCTGCATCAGGAAAAAATGATTGTAATTTCTGAGCTATTCGTTCAGCATCCTTATGTTGCTGAATATTGGTCTTAAATATTTCAATAGATAAAGTCAATTGGTTATTATGTTACGCTTGTTTTAATTTTTCAATATCAAATTTTTTCATTTTCAAAAAAGCCTGAGTTACTCGTTCAGATTTTTCCGGATTACTCATTAGCTCTTCTAATACTGTGGGTACAATTTGCCATGAAACACCAAATTTATCTTTTAACCAACCACAATTGCTTTCTTTACCACCTTCCGTTAATTTTTCCCAGAAATAATCTATTTCTGATTGATTATCACATTTAACAACTAACGAAATGGCTTCATTAAATGAAAAATTATGTGGGTGATTACTTTCCATCACCATAAATTTATTACCATTTAAACTAAATTGAGCGTGTTTTACTGCACCTTCTACATCTGGAGCCTCATCTTTTCCATAAGGCAAAATACCATCAACCACACTATTTTTAAAAATGGCAGTATAATGATTAATCGCATCTTTTGCTTTTCCATATTGATCCCCAACAAACATTAAAGATGGTGTAAATACTTGACCAACATCTGACAGTTTACCAAAAGATAACTGCCAGGTTACCCCAAATTTATCTTGCACCCAACCATATTTTTCACTCCAATCATATTTATTAAGTGGCATTAAAACATTTCCTCCTAAACTAAGTTTTTTCCATACCTCATCTATTTCGTTTTCATCTTCAAACACTATATAAAATGAAATAGATGGATTGAATTTAAAATCAGGCCCACCATTTAAACAGATAAATTGATATCCTGAGGCTTCAAAAGCAGTTACTAGAGGGTTTTCAGCAGTAATGTTCGCATCTTTAAAAACCGAACAATAAAATGTCGCTGCTTCTTTTGCTTTTCCATCAAACCAAAGACAAGTAGCTATTTTATTTTTCATAATGTTATACTTTTTCATCGCAATTAAACATCCATTGCACTCCAAATTTATCTTTACAACTTCCATAATAAGAGCCCCAAAACATATCCATTAACTCTTGCTCAACAACACCTCCTTCAGAAAGCGCTTTAAACAAACGCTTGGTTTCCTCTCTGGTATCAGGTTGTAAGTTAATATATACATTATTACCAAAAGTTACATTAAAACCCATAGATTCTGGAGCATCACTTCCCATAAGCATTGATCCGCCAAGAATAGGAAGACAAACATGCATTACTAAATTTTTATCTGCTTCGGGTATAGGAGGCATATCATCAGATGGTGGGATATCGCTGAAACGGTGTATTTTTCCGTCAAACTCACCACCAAAAACGGTTTTATAAAAATTAAAAGCTGCTTCCGTATTTCCCGGAAAGTTTAAATATGCGTTTACTGTTGCCATAATGTTTAAGTTTTTTTATTGTTCACAAATTGATTTAAGTTTATTTAATGCTTTAGGCCATGTTTCTTCAAAATAAGCCTTATATTCTTCATTGCTATCCGTATCAACAGCAAGTATTGTTTTTCCGTTTTCACTTGTAAAAGTATAATTTTCTAATGCTCCTGACCAACCTTCTATTTCCGGTCCACTTGTTATTTCTTTATCGCCATGAAGTAAGCCTACATGCTCTATAGAAATAAATTTGTTAGGGATATTTTCTTTAATTTTACTTACCATTCCTCCAACATTTCCTTTTTCATCTGATCCTATAAAAAGAATTTTTGAACCCTTTTCCCACGAACCTTCAAAGCGAGATGTAGGGTTAAATTCTTTTGTCCATTCCCCATAAGTTGGTTTACTAATCATGAGTTTATATACTTTTTCAACAGGAGCGTTAATGGTAATTTCAAAATGTAAACTATTCATAGCTGATACTGTATTTTCAACATGCTTTTTAAAATTATTTAAAATAGCTTGCCAGCCGTCTCGCTGCATTTCAATCGGATTGGTATTTTCTGCTTCAAAAGTTTCCGTTACCATTATTTCATTATCCTTTTCAGTAAACGTAACGCTTACTTTTCTGCCATCAGCAATGGTATAAACGATTTTTTGATTTTCAATAACTTCATCGTAAGTTCCTTCAAAATCAAACCCTGCACTTTTATCTTTAGCTTCCATACGGAACAATAACTTTCCTCCTACACGTAAATCATTTTCAGCGAAGGGTGTCTGCCAATCGTCCGATGCATTATTCCATTTTATTATATGATTTGGGTCAGTCCAGCATCTCCAAACTTTTTCTATAGGAGCTTTAACCAAAGCTTCTATTTTTATGGTGGTTTTGTCTGTAGTTTTCATAATATAAGAGTGTTATAAATGAATAATTAATATTAACACTACAAATGTAAAGGCTTTATTTTAAAAATAAGAGGTGTAAATAGGACAATGAAAAGGTAGTTTGCGACAAATCTTTTTTTATTTTTGCTGATATGAAACATGTTTCTGTATTATTACCACATTATGTAAATCTTGCCGGACTTGAAAATGCCCGACAAGGATTATTGGAAACCAATGAGTTTTTAAAAACACAAGGAAAGTCACCTATATTTAATATTGAGATAGTAGGCATTCTCCCTGAAATACACGTTAACAATGGTCAGTATGCTATAAAAGCAGACAAACTACTGCACGAAATTAACACTACTGATATTGTTATTATTCCTCCTATTCAGAATAATATTGCTGAAGCATTACAATTAAACCATGAATTCTATCCTTGGATAAATGCACAACACCAAGCAGGAGCTCAAATAGTAAGTTTATGTTTAGGTGCTTTTTTATTGGCAAGTACCGGATTGTTAAATGGTAGAGATTGTGTAACCCATTGGCGTGCCAGTGAACCTTTTAAACAACTTTTTCCTAAAGTAAACTTGCTCTCAGATAAAATAATGACAGATGAAGATGGTATTTATACAGGAGGAGGAGCTTTTTCTTCAGCGAATTTAATTCTTTATGTAATAGAGAAAATGGTAGATAGAGAAGCGGCTATTTATTGTTCTAAAATATTTCAGATAGATGCGGGAAGAACTTCTCAATCGCCATTTATTATTTTTAAAGCTCAAAAAAACCATGCTGATACTGATGTAAAAACAGCTCAGACATTTATTGAAAAAAATTACATGGATAAAATTATTGTTGATGATTTGTGTGATTTATTGGGAATAGGAAGAAGAACCTTTGAGCGTAGGTTTAAAAAAGCAACTGCCAACACCATATTGGAATACACCCAACGAATAAGAGTTGAAGCTGCTAAAAAACAATTGGAATTGGGTGTTAAAACCGTTAATGAAATCATGTTTGATGTAGGTTATTCTGATACTAAAGCCTTTAGAGCTACTTTTAAAAAAATAACCGGATTAAGTCCTATAGAGTATAAAAATAAATACAATAAGGTGCTTGTAAATTAATACATGGTATAAAAAATCCTATATAAACTCCTTTTTAACAACCAACCAATTTTAGGTTATAGAGGTTTTCTTCGCTATCAATATAGTATGTATATCTTTTTCCGTTTCTGATTTTTTGTATTCTACATAAAATACTTTTATTGCTACAAAATTATTATCTGTAAATAGCTTTTTTATGCTATCTAATTGATAGAAATGAAAATATACTCTATCTCCACTACTGCTAACTTGATAATCTGATTTATCTGGATTACCTTCAACAAAACTTAAATAAATCAGGCCGTTTTCACTTAATAAATTAGAACAATCAGTAACTAGCTTAGCAGCATCTAAATCTGACAAATAAGGCAGACAAAAACCACCAACTATTCCATTGTATGTTGTTTTTAGCTGATCAATCTGCCTACAATCCATAATCGTAAAACTTGCTTTAGGATTATTCTTTTTTGCAAGTTCTATCATATTAGGAGCTACATCTGTTCCTAAAATTTCAAAATCCGGTCTTTTTGATAGTAGGTAGTTAGTTATATTACCTGATCCACAACCTATTTCTAAAATTTTGGCTTTGGGTTGGGTAATTGCATCACAAACAACATCATACGTTTCATTGTATAAATTCATATTCATAAACTTATCTTGATATATTGAAGCTATTTTATTCCACGTTTCAAAAGTTTCCTTATACCTATCCATAGTTTATGGTTTTATAAAACAAAAATCGTAAAGCTCTTATTTCTTGATTAAAGCAAGATATTTATCTCTGTTCTCAAAAATAACCCAAAGGTTTATTGCTAACAATACCAACGCCATTGGTAATCCTGAAGGTGCTTGATAAATGTGTGTCAATATTATGCCCACCATTATCGGAAAAATAACGATAGCTCCTAATGCTCTAACCCGTGGAATAATAAAAAGTACCCCCCCCACTATTTCCGCAACCGCAACAAGTGGCATCAGCCAACCAATTGTCATAAAAGCTTCAAACACTTTCATCATAGATTCCGGCATGTCTTCAGGTACCGGCATATAGTTAAAAAATTTATTAAGTCCTGCATTAATGAACATTAATCCAAATAACAGACAGATTACAAACATGATTTTATTTTTCATCTCTATTTATTTTAAGGTTAATAATAATTCGTCCAAGTTTTCCAGTGAAATTGTAAATCCTTCTTTCATTCCCATCTGAATAACAGTTTCCAAATCTGTAAGGGAATTATAAGTTATAATTATTTCCACAACAGTGTTTTTATCCTTATCAGTAAATGTAACATCCCAAGGGGCACGAGGCAAATCTAAATTTAATGTTCCGTCCGCATTACAAAATCCATCTAACCCAGTATAGCTATCAATTGGCCGAATTTTTATATAATCCATACGCCCCCAATATTCATTACCTTCTGGGTCAATCATTGCATACAACCAATGCCCTCCTTCTCTAAAATCCATTGACTTGGTTTTAGTAGTAAAAGGTTTGGGAGCAAACCATTGTTCAAGCAATTCACTTTTAGTGTAGCAATCCCATATCAATTGTCGGTTAGCCGCAAATTCACGTTTAATTGTCAGCGTATTATTTTCCTTGTCTACGAGGAAATCAAATTGTAAGTTACTTTTCATTTTTCCTATTTTTTAATGGTTAATAATAAGTTGTCCAATTGATTAAAGCGATTTTCCCAAATCTCTCTAAATTGTTCCAACCATTTATCAATTTCTTTCATTTTATCAATTTCAAGCTGATAATATATTTCTCTTCCTTGATATTCCTGTTTTACCAACTCACATTCAGTTAGTATTCTTAAATGTTTAGATACTGCCTGTCGTGATGAATCAAAATGCTCCGCAAGAGCGTTAGGCGTCATAGCTTGTGCAGCAATAAGTACTAAAATTGCTCTTCTTGTTGGATCGGCAATGGCTTGAAATACATCTCTTCTCAATTTATCTGATATTTTATTTATGAAACTATTTGGTTGCAAATATATGTGCAACTTTTCGGTTTCGCAAATATTTTTAAAAAATCTTTCTGTAAATTTAGTTAGATGAACAAAACTAAACCCTTAACGAACCACGAAACCCTCTTGCAGCATAATAAGATTCTGCTCCGTTGTGATAAATGAAGGTTTTTCCGTAACGCCAATCACCAAAAATGGCTCCTCCGAGTGCTCTAACATCTGCAGGTGTTGCAATCCAGCTAGATGTTTTTGTATCGAATTTTCCTAATTGTTGCAACTCATGATATTGCTCTTCAGTTAATAATTCAATACCCATTTCTGCTGCCATGCCAATAGCACTATGTTTAGGTTTATGTTGTTTTCTAGATTCCAATGATTCAGGGTCGTAACAAACACTCCTGCGACCTTTGGGGCTTTCTGCGGAACAATCATAAAAAACATATTCGTCAGTAGTTTTATCGTATTTAATTACATCCGGTTCTCCTCCTGTTTCTTCCATTTCGTTTAGTGACCATAGTTTTTCAGAATTAGCTTCCAACTTTTCTTGTATTTTCTTCCATTCAAGGTCTTTGTGGCGATTTAAATTTTTTTCAAAACGCGTTTGTAAGGTTTTTAATAATTCCTCTTTTTGTTGCTGAGATACTATTTTTTGTTGACTCATAACTTTTTGATTTTTAGTTAAAAAATTATTTTATGCCCTCCACCTGCTAACACGTATTTTAAACTTCTCTACAATAAAATAGGTTACAGGAACAATAACTAACGTTAAAAAAGTGGCAAAGGTTAACCCAAAAATTACTGTCCATGCTAATGGACCCCAAAAGATTACGTTATCTCCACCAATATAAATTTTAGCATCAAACTCAGTTATTAATGAGAAGAAATCTATGTTTAATCCTATTGCCAACGGAATTAATCCAAAAACAGTAGTAATAGCTGTTAGCAATACCGGACGTAAACGAGCTGTTCCGCCTTCTACAATAACATTAAACAATTCAGGCAAGGCCAATTTATCTTTTTTAACTAATCCCAGTTCTTTTTTCTTCCTTTCTACCAGAAGCTCGGTATAATCGAGTAGCACCACTCCGTTGTTCACCACAATTCCGGCAAGAGAAATAATTCCCACCATGGTCATCATAATTACAAAGGTCATGTTAAAAATAACCAAGCCAAAAAGTACCCCAATAAAACTCAAAAAGATGGTCATTAACACAATTAATGGTTTTGAAAATGAATTAAACTGTAATACCAATAAAAAAATAATTAACCCCAACCCTGAAAATAAAGCAGTTGTTAAAAATGCCATATTTTTTTCTTGTTCTTCCATTTGCCCGGTAAAATCAATAGTGGTGTTTTTAGGTGTTTCAAAATTAGATAGTCTAGTTTTAATGGTCTGAACAATTTCCGTAGCATTATATCCTGTTTTAACAGAAGAATACAAAGTAACCACACGGTTTAAATCTCTGTGCTTAATAGCAGTATAAGAAGACGTGTTATTAGTAGTAATTAACGTAGAAACTGGAATATCCTTAATTTGTCCATTTGACGGGTCTCTAAACACAATTCGTTGATTATACAACGCATTTGTGTTGTGTTTATATGCTTCATCAAACCTAACAGCAACATCATACTCTTCACCTCCCGTTTTATAAACACTTGCTTTTTCACCATAAAGCGATCTACGCAATTGATTACCTACTTGTCCAACAGAAACACCTAATTCTCCGGCTTTTTTTCTATCAACAATTATTTCAGTAACAGGTTTACTTTTGTTGACATCAATTTTTAATCCTTCAATACCCGGAATATTTAATTTATTAATAGCATCTCTTAATCCTTTAGCTGTAAGAATAAGATCATTATAATCTTTCCCTCTAATTTCTATATTAATAGGATACCCAGCAGGAGGTCCAGCTGCTTCTTTTTCTACAGAAATATTTACTCCTGGGTAGATGCCAACAGCTTCTCTCACTTCTTCCATAAAGTCTTTACTATTTTTACCTCTTCTAAGTTTAGATTCTCTAAGTGAAACCGTGATTTTTCCTTTATGAGGCATTTCTGCATTAGAACCGCCATCAGTTTGAGGATTTCCAGCACCTTCACCTACTTGAGAAACAGCAGACTCTACCATATAATTATAACCTGTCTCATCTTTATAATTATCTACTACTTTAAAAACTTTAGCTTCTATTTCTTTAGTTAATTTATTGGTTTTTTCAATAGCTGTTCCTTCGGGATACTCTAAATAAACAAACACTTGGTTAGGCTCATTATCAGGGAAAAACTCCACTTTTGGTTGTGCAATAGCAAATACAATAAATGAAAGAATTAATAACCCAAATGTTCCGAAAAGAAATACATAAGGCTTTTTACCACTCAACGCAAAAGATAAAAATTTTTGATACCTAATTTCAAGAACAACCAAGATAGTTTCCTGAAAATAATCTGCAGCTTTTACTAAAAAATATTTATAAACCCAAAGTATAATGGAAGCAAAAACCAATAAGGTTCCTATGCCTCTAAAACCTCCACCTATAAATAAACTAAGCACTCCAAAAAAGAATAAAATAACACTTAATTTTATTAAGAATTTTTTACTCATTTCTTTTTCTTCGGTTTTCATAAAGTCTGCCGTAAGCATTGAGTTGATAAAAATAGCTACAAATAATGAAGATCCAAGAACTACAGAAAGGGTAATAGGAAATATTTTCATGAAGTTACCCATAATTCCTGGCCAAAAACCCAGTGGAACAAAAGCTGCTACTGAAGTTAGTGTTGAAATAATAATAGGTGTAGCAATTTCTCCTATACCTTGTTTAGCGGCAGCTATTCTACTCATATTTTCTTTCTGCATAAGTCGAAGTACATTTTCTACCACCACAATTCCATTATCTACCAACATTCCTAATCCCATAACCAAAGCAAAAAGCACCATCGTATTCATGGTATAGCCTATCATGTTAAGTAAAGTAAAGGATAAAAACATAGACATAGGAATAGCAAAACCAACAAACAAAGCATTTCTAAATCCTAAAAAGAACATTAACACACCAACCACTAACAATATTCCGAAAATGATGTTATTTACCAACTCATCAACTTGGTTAATGGTCTTTGTAGATTGATCGTTTGAAGTAGTAACATTTAAATCTTTAGGTAAATAATCACTTTTAGCTTCTTCAAGTATCTCTTTAATTTTTTCAACAGCTTCCACCATGTTTTTTCCAGAAAGTTTCTTAACATCAAGCATTACTACTGGTTTAGAAAACTCTCTGGCATAGGTAGTTTTTTCCTTTTCCTGAAAAGCAATAGAAGCAATATCTTTAAGATAAATTGGCCCATTTTCGTTTTTAACCACAAAGTTTTCTAACTCTGCTGCATCCTCAATTTCTCCAATAACTCTAATGGTTCTTCGTTGCTCATTCATTACCAAATTACCGGCAGAAACAGTAGTATTTCCTCCTGCAATGGTGTTAATAATATCATCAAAACTCACTTTTGAAGCTGTCATTTTATATACATCAACAGCTACTTCAATTTCTTTTTCTTGAGCTCCACGAATATCTACTTGTTTAATTTCAGGCAATAACTCTATTTTCTTCTCTAAATATTCAGCATATTCCTTCAACTTTTGAACCGGATAATCTCCTGAAATATTAACGTTGATAATAGCAAATTCTTCAGCAATATTTAAATCAAACACATTAGGTTCAACTTTAGCTCCATTAAAAGTTGGCCAATCTGCTCCTGCTTTTTTTAAGTCAACTTTATCCTTAACCTTAGATTTCGCTTCAGGAATGCTAAAACTCTCTTCAAACTCAACAATAATAATAGAATAATCTTCTTGAGAAGTTGAAGTAATTTTTGTAACACCACTCAAGTTCTGCAACTCTTCTTCAAGGGGGTCGGTAATGAGTTTTTCCATATCCTCGGAGGTATTTCCCGGAAAAACTGAACTAATATAAATTTTAGTTTCTTTAACTTCCGGAAAGCTTTCTCGAGGCATCGAATAATAAGCAGATATCCCTGTAATTAATATTAAAAATATCATGAGATAAATAGTCATCTTATTATCTATCGCCCAAGATGATATTTTAAACTCTTTTAGTTTTTTATTTTTAGCCATTTTCTTTTACCGTTTTAGGTTATTTTTTTAAATGCAGTAATAATTGTCTAATTACATTTTTTTAATTAAAACTTGGTCATCTTCTTTAACTATTCTTGCTCCTTCTTCAATAATTATATCTCCGTTAGCAATTCCTTCAGTAATCTCAGCAACACCATTTTGTGTTTTTCCTATCTTAATTACTCTCTTTTCTGCATAATTTCTGTTTTTCTTTCCTTTCTTCACTGCATAAACATATTTTTCACCTTCAGCATTTTCAGAAATAATTGATTGAGGCAATACCAAAGCACTATCATTTACATAATTATTAATGCTCAATAAGGCTGTCATGTTAGGTTTAATCATTTTGTTTTCATTGGTTATTGCTATCTCAATTTTAAACGTTCTGTTATTAGGATTAATGTAATTGCTTACTTGTCTGATAGTTGAAGTAACCGTGTCGTTTAACACAGGGAAGTAAACGTTTACCTGAGAACCTGTTCTAATATTGGTAATGTAGTTTTCAGGAATTTCTGCTTCAATAAACATATCCTTAAGGTTAATAATTCTAAACAACTGATTCATTCCCGGAGAAACTACCTGACCTTGTTCCGACATTACATCATCAATTACACCGCTAAAAGGAGCGGTAATAGTAGTTTTTGCTAACTGCTCTTTCATTTGGTTTACTGCTTTTTGCTGTGCCTCATAATTAGTTTTAGCTTGTAAAAACTGTATTTCTGATCCAATTTTATCTTTCCATAATCTTTCCTGACGCTCAAAAGTGGTTTTTGCCAACGCCAATTGTGTTTCCATTTGAGATAATTGTTGGTTTAAACCGCCATCATCAATTTTAGCCAACATTTCGCCTTTGTTTACAAACTGACCTTCTTTTACCAACACTTTGGTTAAAACACCAGCATATTCAGGGTAAATAACAATGTTTTCTTTGGTTTGAACATTTCCTTGAATTTGAACATAATGCTTAAAACTAGTGGCTTTAGCTTCTATGGTTGTAATTACCGGAATTGACAACGAAGAATCTAAATTAGCAATAGCAATATCTAATTTTTCTATCTCATCTAAAATAGCATTTTGCTTAGCTGTCAACTCGTTTTTCTTAGCGTTTATTTCTTCAAGGTTGTTTCCTGCAACAATTTCGTCAACCGTTTTTTCTTTTCCTCCACAAGAAATTAAAGTTGCTGCAACGCTGATGATGATTAATATTTTTTTCATTTTATAAGTATTTTATTGATTGATATGTTAGGTTTAATTGATTTTATTTTTGACCATAAGATTTTTCTAAAGCAGAACGAGCATTAAGTAAATCTAACACTGCCTTTACATAATTTCCCTCTGCACTAAGCATTTGATTTTGAGCTTGTGTTAACTCTAAACTCGATGCAATTCCTGCTTCATATTTTTTTACTGTTTTATCATAAATTTTTTGAGCTAACGCCAAGTTATCCTTTTGGTTGTCAAAAGTTTCTTTTGCTGTATCAAAATTAGATGCTGCTAATTCAGATTGATATTTTAAGTTTTGTTCTATTTCTTTGGCAGAATTTTCCATTTTTTCCAACTCAATTTTTGCTTGAGAAACTTTAGATAATCTTGCTCCACTGGTTAGAATAGGCAATTTTAAATTTATCCCAACAATAGTTGCCGGAAACCATCTGGCATCGCTACTAAAAACATCTAATTCATTACCAAAATTTTGTTGTTGGTGACTAAAAAATGCTGATACTGTTGGCAAGAAAGTATATTTTTCTTTTCTCAAGTTCAATTGCGAAAGCTTCATGTTGGTTACAATTAATTCATAATCAATATGATTTTCAATTTTAAACTCTTTGTCCAACGCACTATTTTGATTGGTAGCTATCATACTATCAAACTCATCGGTTAAAACCAACTGTGTATTAATCTCTAAGCCCAACTGAAGGTTAAGTAATTTTATAGCAAAATCTCTTTGTCCTTCAGCTATTCCTAAAGAAGTTTTCAAAGCATTTACATTCAGTTCTAACTGATCTACATTTTGTTCTTCAGTCAATCCTTCTTTGTATAAGGCTTTTGTTTCCTCCAACATTTTTTCAGAAGTTGCTAAAGATTGTGATAACACCATCACATTTTTTTGAGTAGCTAACACTGTGTAATATGCTTGAGCAACAGCGTCTCTTAATTCTATTTCAGTTTTTACCTGACTATTAATAGACAACTCTTTATAGGTTTTTGCAGCTTGCAAGCCAACAATATAAGAGCCATCAAAAATTAATTGAGAAGCAGTAATACCAACAGAATTATTGTAATTTAATCCAAACTGAAAAGTAGCTAACTCGCCTTCAGGAGCCATCGGATTAAAAGCATTTGCTGGTGCTACTTGTGTAGGAATATCAATAAAACGTTGGATTTGTCCTTCAGCATTTACTTGAGGCAATCCTATTGCAGTAGTTTCCCAAACTTTCTTTTTGGCAATTTCAATGTCCTTAATAGCATTTTGGTTTTGGTAATTATGCTCAATAGCATAATCTTGAGCCTCTTTTAACGAAAAGCTTTTTGATTCTTGAGCGGCTGCTGAAAACAACATTCCCAACAACACAACAGTTAATATTATTTTATAATTGTTCATATCGCTTAAAATTCTTGGTTGGTTTGTGTTAATTTTTGTTTTAAATATTCTATTCCTTTTCTGCTGGCAATACCTCTAATATGGTAACGAGCCATTTCTAAATGCAAAGTTTTATAGTTAAATTCCATAGGAGGAAAAAGTTCCACATCAAATATTTTATCTACCATGGTAATGTAAAATTTTGAGATGATTTTAGGATTTACATTTTCTCTGAACAAGCCTTCTTTTACTCCTTTTTCGATATTGGCTTCTACTATGGTTGGAATATAATTACATTTATGATTTTGAAATATTTTCCAAGCTTCAGGATAAAATTTTTGCAAATCGTACATTACTCCCGGTTGAATGTTGTGTAACTTTTCACTTACTTTTTGGTTAATTCTAAGCAACTCATCAATGGCATTTCCATCATGACTAATGGTTTCTTCTAAAATACACTCTTCATTATCTACTTGTATTTGTACGGTTTGATTCACTAAATCTTTTTTATCCGTTACATACAGGTAAAGCGTTTTTTTAGAAATTCCTAAATGGGTGGCAATGTCGTTCATGGTTAAACTCTTAATGCCGTACTTCATAAAAAGTTGGGCACAATTAACCAATAGTTCAATATGTTTTTCTGTTTTACTCATAATGTGGACAAAATTAGAAACATTTTTAACATTGGAAACGAAAAGTGTGAAAAATGTTTCCTAAAAAATTAAAAAAGTGATTATATATTTGATTTTGTGTTGTTTAAAAATTTGGTGAGAGCTGAGAAATGTTGCCGAAATGACGAAAAAAATGAAGATTAGCGATTTAATAAGTTAATTTTTTAATGTTGTAAATTTGTAAAAATTTAATTCATAACTATATATGAAAAAAATTAGCATAAAACCACTATTTCACAATAAACAAAATTGTTTGGGTTTATATTACCCAATTGACGAACAACTTACTAAACTGGTAAAAACATTTCCTGATGCTAAATGGAGTAAAACCAATAATTGTTGGTACATAGCCAACCATAAAACTAACCTAAAAGAACTTTTTCAGGTTTTTAAAGGAATAGCTTTTATAGATACTTCAGCCGTTTTTGCTAACACGAATGCATCTAATAAGAAAACGAATGAACCGAAAGTGGAAAAAAGTACTTTGCCAACGTTAAATACAAACGCAAAGAAAAAAATTTTTCAGTTTAAAGAATGGTTGTTAAGTAGAAGGTATGCGGCTAATACAGTAAAAACATACATAGATGCGTTAGATAGTTTTTTAAGGTATTTTAATGATAAACAAGTGGAGGATATTACTAATGAAGATATTATAAGTTTTAACAATAACTACATCTTAAAAAATAACTATTCTGCTTCTTACCAAAACCAAATAGTAAATGCTATAAAGTTATTCTATAAAAAAATTGAGCATAAAGCATTAGATCTAGACTTAATACACCGACCTAAAAGAGAGCGAAAACTACCTAATGTATTATCTAAAGAAGAAATAAAAAGTATTTTAGATGCTCCAAGCAATATAAAACACAAGGCTATGCTCAGTTTAATTTATGCCTGTGGGTTACGCAGAAGCGAGTTATTAAACTTACGACCTAATGATGTAGATTCTAAAAGAAAACTATTAATAATTAGGCAAAGCAAAGGCAAAAAAGATCGCATTGCCCCCATAAGCGATAAACTGATTAATTTGTTACGAGCATACTACAAAGAGTACCAACCTAGTACTTGGCTTTTTGAAGGGCAATTCAAAGGAAATAAATATTCTGCAGAAAGCTTACAAAGTGTTTTAAAGCAAGCTTTAAGAAAAGCGAACATAAAAAAACCGGCAACCTTACACTGGTTACGCCATAGCTTTGCTACTCACTTGCTTGAAAATGGAACTGATTTGAGATACATACAAGAACTATTAGGACATAATAGCAGCAGAACAACAGAAATTTACACTTATGTTAGTACCAAAAACTTACAAAATATTAAAAGCCCTTTTGATGATTTATAAAAAAATGTATATTTACAAAAAAAAGATATATGTAACCAAAAACTACATATATACAACTAAAATCTGTTAGGTATATGTAATAAAGTTACATATATAAACAAGTTGTGCTTCATGCGAAAAAAGCCGAACGCACAAGCAAAGAGTGCTACGCACACATTGCTTTTTTGCCAACGCTCGACTGAAATGAAAAAATAATAGACTAAAAAACGACATATGGAAACATACATGATTGCCATTTACGGACTCTTGGCA